>NZ_JBQZGF010000003.1:0-684192 GCF_052692095.1 Delftia sp. NA_296.1
CCAGAACCAGCAGTACCTGATCACGGGCCTGAGCTACCACCTCAAGGAGAACCCCCGCGTCAGCGCCATCAGTCCCATCAGTGCCGTGGCCCCGGGCGCCAAGGGCAGCGCCGCGGAAGACGGCTCCTTCCAGCGCTACGAGTTGCAGGCCCAGCCCACGAGTCTTGCCTACACGCCACAGCGCACCACGCCCAAGCCGCGCACCACGGGCCCGCAGACCGCCGTCGTCGTGGGCCCGGCCGGAGAAGAAATCTGGACCGACGAATACGGCCGCATCAAGGTGCAGTTCCACTGGGACCGGCTGGGCGGCATGAACGAGAACTCCAGCTGCTGGATCCGCGTGGCCACGAACTGGGCAGGCCCGGGGTTCGGGGCCATCTCCATTCCCCGCATAGGGCATGAAGTCGTCGTCGACTTCCTCAACGGCGACCCGGACTACCCGCTGGTCACGGGCTGCGTCTACAACGCAGCCAACATGCCGCCCTGGGCGCTGCCGGCCAACGCCACGCAATCGGGCATCAAGACAAGATCGAGCAAGGGCGGTGCCGCAGGCGCGGGCATGAAGAACAGACCGGGCGACGCCAACGCCATCCGCTTCGAGGACAAGGCAGGCGCCGAACAGCTGTGGCTGCACGCGCAAAAGGACCAGCTCACCGAAGTCGAGAACGATGAGGACAAATGGGTGGGCAATGACCGGCGCAAGACCGTGGACCGGGACGAGACCAACGTCATCCACCGGGACCGCACCGAGACCGTGGACCGCGACGAGACCATCACCGTGCACAACAACCGCACGGAGCGGGTGGACCACAACGAGAAGATCAGCATCGGCGACAACCGCAACGAGGATGTCGGCATCGACGAGAACATCTCCATCGGCAAGAACCGCAGCAAGACCGTTGGCAAGACCGAGACCGACAAGATAGGCCAGAACTGGCACGTCACGGTGGGCCTGCTCAAGACCCAGACCATAGGCATGGCCTACATGCAGAACGTGGGTGTGATGAAGATGATGAACATCGGCGTCAACTACATGGAGAACATCGGTGTGGCCATGCAGACCACGGTCGGCATGAGCCAGAACCTCACCGTGGGGCAGGAGCGCCAGGTCAAGGTCGGCAGCAAGCAAAGCACGGAAGTGGGCTCGCAGTACTCGCTGACCGTGGGCGGTGGTGGCGGTGGCGGTGGCGGTGGCGGTGGCGGTGGCGGTGGCGGTGGCGCGGGAGCCGGTGGCGGCATGGCCATGAACATCACGGCGCCCGGTAGTGGTGGCAGCGGCAGCGGCGGGGGCGGAGGTGGCAAGGCCTCCCAGCTCACCATGGATGGGCAAAGCATTGAGCTCAACGCCGCCAAGATCCGGCTCGAAGCCCAGCAGGAAATCCTGCTGACCTGCGGCAAAAGCACCATCCGCATCACGCCCGGCGACATCCAGATTCTCTCGCCCACGGACCGGCTCAACTGCTGAAGGCAGACAGCCCGTACCGCGTTCCCCGTATCCGCATTCCCGTTCTCCCCCATCTCTCCAGGAGCAGCCTCGCATGAGTGGCAAACCCGCAGCCCGCATCACCGACAGCGTCGTCAAGGGCAAGATCGTCACCGGCTCGCTCACCGTGCTCATCGGCAGCCAGGGCGGCCTGGCCTGCTCCGTCTGCCCGGACGGCATCACCGTCGGATCCCCTGTGAACCCCCAGCTCGGCGCCAAGGTCCTGCGGGGCGCACAAGACCTGGACTTCGCCCTGCCGTCGGCTGCGCTGCCTGTGGCCTGGCAGCGCCAGTACAGCAGCTACGTCAACCCCGAGCACGGCGCGGCCTGCGGCCTGCTGGGCCATGGCTGGCACCTGCTGCAGGAGCTCAGCATCCGCCTGCAGGAAGAGTCCACCTTGCTGCTGGACGCCAGCGGCCGCGTCATCACCTTCGACCAGCCTCTGGTGCCGGGCGGCCAGCTGCACAGTGCCAGCGAAGACATCTGGCTGCTGCGCGGCGGCAGCCCGGAGCCCGAAGGCGGCACAGCGCCTTGGGCGGCGAACCCACGCTGGAGCCATGTGGAACAGGCACTGGTGCGCAACCCGCAAGCCATCCTTGCGGTCAGCGGCGATGGCGACACGCTCTGGGGCTTTGGTCCTGCGCCCGGTGAACCTGCCCGGGATTGTGCACAGAGCCCCTGGCGCCTCATGGCCCAGATCGACCGCTTCGGGCGCCGCCAGCTCTACCACTACAGCGACGGCACCACGCCCGAGGCCGGCCACAGCGCGAGCAAGGACCCCATCCCCGCAGGCCGCCTGGTCTCGCTGAGCGACGGCACAGGCCGGCGCTACCGCCTGCTGCACCAGCGCATCCATGGCGGCAGGGATGCGCAGGGACTGAACGGACTGTGGGGCGCCGACGACGGCTGGCGGGTCACAGGCGTGGACCTCACACAGGACCCGTTGAACCCCCTGTCCACCCCCATCGCCCTCGTGCGCTACGGCTACAGCAGCGCAGGCGACCTCATCACCGTCCACGACCGCGCAGGCCAGCTCGTGCGCGAATTCGAATGGGACCACCACCGCATCAGCGCCCACCGCCATGCCAGCGGACCCTGGCACAGCTACCGCTACGAGAGCGCCCAGCCCGGCGCCCGCGTCATCGAGCACAGCAACCAGGAAGGGCTCAGCTACCGCTTCGACTACCTGGCCCAGCCCCCGGGCCCGGACGGCCAGCCGCGTGCCGCCACCCGCGTCAGCGACAGCCTGGATCGCATCGAGACCTACTACTTCGAAGGCGCAGCGGGCCTGTCGCGCCTCATCGCCCACCACAAGGCCGATGGCAGCCGCTGGCTGCAGGCCTACGACAGCTTCGGCCGCCTGGCCTCGCGCACCGACCCGCTGGGGCGCAGCGTCCACCTCAGGCGTGATGGCCAGGGCCGGCTCATCGGCGTGCAACTGCCCGACGGGCGCAGCACCCAGCAGGAACACGACAAAGCCACCGGCCGCCTGCTGCAAAGCACTGACACCGCAGGGGCCACCACCGGCTACGAATACGACGCCTGGGGCCGCCTCACCCAGATCACCCAGGCCGACGGCAGCACCGAGCGCTACCACTACCCCGATCCCCAGGAGGCGCCGCTCACCTGCGACAGCCCCCGGCGCATCGAAGACGCCCAGGGCGGCAGCAAACAGCTGGCCTGGAGCGACGCGGGCCAACTGCTCAGCTACACCGACTGCTCGGGCCACAGCACGCACTACCACTACGACCGCTGGGGAGCGCTCATCGAAGTGGACAACGCTCTGGGCCAGCGCCAACGCCACCAGCGCGACGGCCAGGGCCGCATCGTGGCCAGCGAACTGCCCAACGGCCAGATCGAGCGCTACCACTACGACAGCGCAGGCCACCTCACGCGCATCGATCCAGCCCAGCCTGCCGGCACCTCCAGCGAAACCCAGGCCGCCGACCCCAGCATCCACCTGCGCTACGACCTCTGGGGCAGGCTGGTCCAGCGAACACATGGCGGCCTCACCCTGGCCTTCGAATACGACAGCGCAGGCCGCCTCCTGCGCCTCGTCAACGAAAACGGAGCGCAAAGCCGCTTTGCCTGGGACGCGCTGGACCGGCTCGTGCAGGAAGAAGGGTTTGACCAACGGCTGCAGCGCTACCGCTGGGACGCGGCAGGCCAGCTCATGGAAGCCACGGATGGCAACGCCGCGCAGCAAAGCAGCAGCCACTACCGCTGGGACGAAGGCGGGCGATTGGTCGAACGGCAGTTGCCCGCCACACCCCATGCGCCCGCACAAACCCACCGCTACGAATGGGATGCCGCCGGGCGCCTCACGGCTGCCAGCGTCTGGCAGCACACCGGCGAGAACACCGCAGAGAACACCGCAGAGAACACCATCCAACTGCAAAGCCGCATAGCACTGGAGCGCGACGCCCTGGGTCGCATCACTGCAGAAGTGCAGCAGCTGTACCGCCCCGGCAAGGACGGGGGCGGCAACGGGGGCACAGAGCAGATCGAATACGAACACCGCATCGCCCACACCCTGGACCCCCTGGGCGCACGCCAGCACAGCCAGCTGCAAGGCCTGGGAGAGATCGCCTGGCTCACCTACGGCTCAGGCCATGTGCACGGACTGCAGCTCAACGGAGCCAGCCTCATCGACTTCGAACGCGACAACCTGCACCGCGAAGTCCGCCGCAGCCTGCACCCACCCACCTCTGCAGCAGACGCAGACAACCCCCTGCAGGTGCAACGCCAATGGGACAGCCTGGGCCGCCTCACGGCCCTGGGCACCACGGGCCTGCAAAGCAAGGAAGGCAGGGACCACCTGGTCCAGCCGCTCATCGGCCAGATCCTCGGCCGTCGCTACCACTACGACAGCCTGGGCCAGCTCGTCGCCATCGAACAGGCCGGCGCCCCGGGCCAGGCCGCGCAGCTGCTGCGCTACGGCTACGACAGCGCCGGGCGCCTGAGAGCGGCCACCGACAGCCAGGACCCCCAGATCACCACCCGCTGGCAGATCGACCCTGCAGGCAACCGCCTGCCAGCACCCGGTGCAGCCGGTGCATCGGGCCAGACAAACACCCAGGACAACTGGGCTGCCCAGGTCCACGCCCATTGGCGGCACACCGACTTCAACCTCATGGGCCTGGGCCACCTTGCAGGCCAGCGGCAAGGCCCCGTGCAGCGCTGGGAAGACAACAGCATCGGCTTCACCGAAGACCGCGTCTGGCGCTACGACCCCTGCGGCAACCGCATCGCGCAAATGCAGGCGGACCACAGCCAGCAGCAACTGCACTACGACGGAGCCCACCAGCTCATAGCGGTGCGCAGCAGCCAGCTCCAGGGCAACGCAGAGCAGTTGCGCCACCACAGCCGCTACACCTACGACGCCCTGGGCAGGCGCCTGAAGCAGCAAGTGGAAAGCACGGACTCCACAGGATCCAGCCGCACCCACTACTACGGCTGGGACGGCGACCGCCTCATCCACACCGAACGCCTGCTGCATGGCGATGACACGCGCCACATAGAGCACACCATCTACGAACCGGGCAGCTTCACGCCCCTGGTGCGCCTGAGCACCACGGCCAGCGGCGACCCCCAAGACCAACCCCACCTGCTGGTGCAGGCCATCACCGCAGGCCTGCCCGACCAGGACGACCCCAACCACAGGCCGGCCCTGGCCCTCATGCAAACCATGCTCAGCGCCATGCCGAGGGACATGCAGCAAGACGCCGCCCGCCACCTGCGCCACACCCTGGAGCACGGCCTGCCGCCCAGCGCCCAGGCCATGCTGGGCGAACAGGCAGACAGCACTACACGCCTGCTCAGCGGCATGCAGGCCAAGCTGCAGGCACAGGAAAAAGAACAGCACGCCCGCATCGCCATCCACCACTACCACTGCGACCACCTGGGCACGCCAATGGCGCTGACGGACCAGACAGGCCAGGTGGCCTGGGCCGCCAAGCTGGACCCTTGGGGCAATGTGCTGCGGGAGTACAACCCGCAGGGCCTGCACCAGGCGATCCGGCTGCCGGGGCAGCACCATGACAGGGAAACGGGGCTGTATTACAACCGGCATCGGTATTACGATCCGGTGGTGGGGAGTTATGTGAATCAGGATCCGATTGGGTTGAATGGAGGCGTTAATTATTACAATTACCCCAAAAATCCAAATATTGGCATAGATCCATGGGGGCTGGTCGATTTAAATCTCTTTCCGGAGTCTGAAAATATTCGAGGTTTTGCAAACAAGGTTCCACCTAAGTCAGGGGTTTATCAAGTAGGAGCACATGGCAACCCTAGCTTGATCGTTGATGACAAGGGGAAAATTCTGTCCCCCTCAGACTTGGCGAAGAAAATCAAGAGCGACCCAAACTATAAAAGTGGAACACCTGTGGAATTACTTTCTTGCAACACTGGAAAAGGAAATGATCCATATGCGAAAAAACTAGCAAACGAATTGGGCGCAAAAGTAAGTGCACCGGATCAATACATGTGGTATTCCAGTGATGGAAGCACTACGCCGATGGGAATGACATCGGCAGGAGCTCAAGATAAGACCGCCCCTGGAAAGATGATAGATTTCAACCCTTCGTCAAAGGGGAAATGATGCGGTACATTTTTATACTATTCATGCTCATAACAATGACCAACATAGCCAATTCAGATCAATCATCCGGGTCAATTTATCATTTAAATCCAAATGAAATCCTTAATCTTAAAAAGAAGGCCGAAATTGATTCCAAGGCTTCTTATAGGCTTTACGAGTACTATACACTTTCTGAATATAATGAAGAAGAGTCCATGACTTGGCTGGAAAAAGCTGCCTTGTTGGGGCATGAACTGGCGCAATTCAACTATGTAAAGCATTTTTATGACAACGGAAACAAAAAGAAAGCAAATTCGCTAGCTAAGAAATGGAAAGACAATGTTGAGATAAATAAATTATTTCTTGAAAAAAATCCCTCAAATAAAAAATAACAACTTCATTAGGTTTGATAGACTGTTTTTCTATAGACATTTCCCGCAAAATATATAAGCTGAAATATGACATAAACTCGGAAAATATGGGGCACCCAGCGCACCCGCCCCGAGCGAACAGACCGGAAGCACCGCGCGCATGCCGAGTGGTGTACAGGCACAATGGTAGTAATAGCGCAGCATTGCCATCCTCCACTGCAACTGCGTACTCTGGGCAGCGCACTGCAGGCCCTGACGGACTGGGTTAGATATGTGATACGGACTGCAAAACTTGGCCCTTGAGGCAATTCTTTCCAGAAATACAATCCGAAAGAGATCCACCAGGCCTTCTGGCTACGAGGGCAGCACCATGACAGGGAGACGGGCTGTATTAAGCGCGACTTTCATAGACATGGCCCATTCCCAAAATCAATAGAAAACGATCCTGGGCAAAGCTAGGTAGAATCTGCTGTAGATAAAATTATTGATTTCAAAAATGGAATAAGATTTGACTGCTGTTGTTTCGATTAGAGAATTTTATTTCCTGAAATTGATAGCAAATAAACATGAAAAAATTGGCATTAACTATAAGTCTATTTATTTTAACTTTTGCTCAAAATTCCATGGCTGCAGATGAAAAAGAATGGATGTTGCTGAGTAGATCCGATGGATGCATATCATTGGGGGAGTTGTATTTTGAGTATCAATATCTGAATAAAAAGAAAACTCCTAGTGAAATATTTAGTGAGGTGAAGAAAAAATATAAAACAACAACCATTAAACCATTTCTTGATTATATAAAAGAAGAAAAAATAGATGGAGAGAAGATTGGATTAAATGAGAGATCATTTTTTAAGAATTTCAATAGAAAAAATGCGATAATCATTGAAAGCAAAGAAGATAATATTGAAATAATTCTGGTCACGAAATTATTGTGCGAAAAGATTTTTAAAAAATAAAATACTTATTCACAGTAGCATGAAAAAGCCACCAAGGATGATTTTCTCTAGGACGCATGATGAATTTCTCGCCTAAGCTCAGCACCTGAGTGACTGTCGGCAGCATGCGTATCACGCATATAGTACTAAACATATCCATTACTACGACAGGGATGGCAGCTGCCTCACCCACGCCGAACGCATGCAGCACGGCAGGGACACCCGCCAAGTCACGGTGCTTTTGGTGGCGGACGTAGATTGGTTAGGCTGTAAGGGATAAAGGCTCCACAGGAATTTTTTGATTTTCATTTTTGGATTTTGCGAAATAAGCGCTTGTTTTATGAGTATTGAGTATATATGTCCATGAAGAAGATAATAAAAGTATCTTTCGGATCATTCGTTGTGGTTGCACTTTTGGGATTTATTTTTCTTATTTCTTCAGTCGAGAATGAAAAGGAGAGCTTCTTCTCTTCCTATGATCTATTGGATGAAGATGGGCAAAGATATATCTCTTGGGTTCCCGTTTTTTTACCAAAAACTGCCTTTAATATCAGAATATATGCTGATGTGGAAACTAATCATTTTTATATGTTCTTTCAGCTGGAAAAAATTCAATCTATTGATTTTCAGAAAAAGATGAATATGAAAGCATCAAAAAATGGAGTGGCGCTGCTTCAAAAGGGCGTTGAGAAAATAAAATCAGGGTGGTGCGCTTTTCAGGACATTTCGAATGGATTTGGTGAAAATCTATATCTGGTGGGAAAAGTAAGCTCTAGTGAAGAAATTTATTATGTGACGAAGGCGACAACGGCTAATAATTTGAATTCGACTGAATACACTTCGGAAATGGCGAAGAAATATTGTGAGCATGGCGATTTCAAGCCTGAAATGCAATATCTGGACATCAGGTAATTGACGCGGGTGAATCTCTAGGATGTGATTTTTGCCGTCAGAAGACCGCCTCAGCCTTGCATCGCTCCTATAAAAAAGCGCTTGAATACGCACCCAATCCTCGCTACCAAAGCACAGCACAGGCCTCATCGTGAATCAAATTCACAGATGGTGTTCCAGCAGACCGTCTAGTCCCGCACAGCCCTTGAATCCATGATCCCGCCATCGACAGACATCGGATTCCTTGCATGCGGCAACTTTTTCCATCGCTTTCCAAGGCCTCGGGCGCGGCCCTTCTGGCGCTTGTGATTTCCACGCCTGCCATGGCGGGTTCGACGGTGCCGGCGGGTTCGGCTGAAGCCTCCAACTGGGCTGCCACGTGGCAGGCCAGCCCGCAGCCGGTCTGGGGGGCGGACTTCCTCTTTCCCACCAACCTGCCCGCCGTTCTGCAGGACCAGACCGTGCGCCAGGTGGCGCGCATCAGCCTGGGCGGGCCGCGCCTGCGCATCGTGCTGTCCAACGCCTACAGCGGCCAGCCTGTGACCGTGGGCAGGGCCACCGTGGCAAAGTCGTTGCCGGAGGGCGCCATTGACGCTGGCAGCCTGCAGGCCGTGACCTTTGGTGGCAGCGCGCAAGCCACCATTGCCGCAGGCGCATCCCTGGTCAGCGACCCGGTGGCCTTGCCGCTGTCCTCGCTGTCGCAGGTGGCCGTGAGCCTGTACCTGCCCGGCGCCATGCCTGTGCAGAGTTTTCACTGGGATGGGCGCCAGACCGGCTGGATCGTGGCGGGCGATCAGTCCGCTGCTGCGGCGCTGCGGACTTCGGACCCTGGCGCAATCAGCAGCACGGCCCGCCCGCTGTTGGCGGGTATTCAGGTCGAGGCCAACCCCGCGTCGCCCGCGGCGCCCGTGGTAGCGGTGATGGGCGATTCCATCACCGACGGCGCCACGGCCAGCCTGGACCGGGACAGCCGCTGGCCGGATTTCCTGGCCGCGCGCCTTGCGCCGCACGGCGCGGCAGTGGTCAATGCCGGCATTTCGGGCGCGCGCCTGCTGTCGGATGGCATGGGCGAGCATGCGCTGGCGCGGCTGGAGCGTGATGTGTTGGCCCAGCCCGGTGTGCGCAGCCTCATCGTGCTGCTGGGCATCAACGATATTTCCTGGCCCGGCACGGCCTTTGCGCGGCAGGCGCCGCGTCCCACGCTGCAGGACATGGCAGAGGGCTATAGCCAGCTGGTTGCCAGGGCGCGCAGCCACGGCCTGCGCGTGATCGGCGCCACCTTGCCGCCCTTCGAGGGCGCCTTGCCAGGCACGCCGCTGGACGACTACTACCAGGCCGAAAAGGACGACCTGCGACGGCAGGTGAATGCATGGATACGCCTGGGAGGCGCCTTCGATGCGGTGATCGACTTCGATGCCGTGCTGCGCGATGGCACCCATCCTTCCCGCATGGCGGCGCGCTTCGACTCGGGCGATCGCCTGCATCCTGGCGACGAAGGCAATCGCGCCATGGCCGATGCGGTGGATCTGAACGCCATACTGCCGGGCCTGCTGCCGCGCTAGCCGCGCCTGCACGCGGTGGCGTTGATGGTGGCGTTGGCGGCGGCGGGGCTGTCTCCCTATAAAATGCAAATGGTTCTCATTTGTCATTCGTCCCTGGCCTGCCTGCGCCCTGGGATACAGGGAGGGGTATCGTGGCCGCCGCCGAGTTTGCGCTTCAGCAACAAGTCGAAATTCTCTACACCGATCACCACGGCTGGCTACGCGGCCTGCTGCGCCGCAAGCTGGGCAATGCCTTTGATGCGGCCGATCTGGCGCACGACGTTTACCTGCAACTGCTGCGCACCGGCCGTGTTCCGCCGGCCGACGAGCACCGCCGCCATCTCACCCAGATCGCCAACGGCCTGGTGATCGACCTGTACCGGCGCCGCCGCGTGGAGGCGGCCTATCTTGAAGCGCTGGCCCTGCTGCCCGAGCAGATGGCGCCCTCCGAAGAAACACGTGCCCTGGCGCTGGAGGCGCTGGTGGAGATCGATGCCGCGCTGAACGGCCTGCCGCCCAAGGCGCGCAAGGCCTTGCTGCTGTGCAAGCTCGACGGCATGGCCTACCGCGACATCGCGGCCGAGCTGGGCGTGTCCGTGTCTTCGGTGGAGAAATACATCGCCGCCGGCCTGCTGGCCTGCTACCAGGCGCTGCACGGCCCGGTGTGCTGAACGACCGGCCCGCCCGCATGTCCTCATCATCGACATCGCCCGACGCCTCCAGCGAGCTGCTGGAGCCGGCCATTGTCCAGCGCGCCGCCGAATGGATGGCCCGGCTGTGGGCCGATGACGCCAGCGACGAAGACCGCGCCGCCTGCGCCCGCTGGCGTGCCGAGCATCCGCGGCACGAACTGGCCTGGAGCCGCCTGCAGGCCTTTGACGACAAGCTGCGCAGCGTGCCCGGCGGCATTGCGCAGCATGCGCTGGCGGACACCTCCGCTGCGTCGCCGGCGCCACGCCGTGGCCGCCGCCGCGCCATGCAGTTGCTGGGCTTCATGGCCATGGCCGGTGGCATTGCCCATGTGGTGCGCGGCACCGATGCCTGGCAAATCGCCGCTGCCAGCCATGGCACGGCGCGCGGTGAAGTCCGAGAGATCACGCTGCCGGATGGCACGCAGGTGGTGCTGGCCTCGGCCTCGGCCATCGACCTGCGCTTTGACGGGGCCGAACGCCTGATCCTGCTGCGCGCAGGCGAAATCCTCGTGACCACTGCGCCTGATCCGCAACGCGTGCCGCGCCCGCTGCGCGTGCGCTCGCGCCACGGCACGGTGCAGGCCCTGGGCACGCGCTTCACGCTGCGCCAGGAAGATGAGCAGTCCCGCGTGGCCGTGTTCGAGGGCGCGGTGGAAGTGCGTCCCGCCCGGGCGCCGGGCCAGGTGGTGCGGGTGGAGGCAGGGCAGGGCGCCGTCTTCTCCGGCGATCTGGCCCAGCCCCCAGTGGCCGCGCAGGAAAGCGCCGCCGCCTGGGCGCGCGGCGTGCTGGTGGCCGACAACATGCCGCTGGGCGAGCTGGTGGCCGAACTGGCGCGCTACCGCACGGGCCTGCTGCGCTGCGACCCGCAGGTGGCCGGCCTGCGTGTCACGGGCGTGTTCTCGCTGAGCGACACCGACCGAGCCCTGCACAACCTGGCGCTGGGCCTGCCCGTGCAGGTGGTCGTGCGCACGCGCTACTGGGTTACGGTGCAGGCGGCGGGCTGAGGCGCCTTTCATCGCGGCGTCTTCCCCATCTCTCGAAACCCGTTACCGGCTGATTCAACTTCCTGCCCCTGCGGATTGAGGGTTTGGCGTTCTCGTTCGGAAGACAGGCAAGAGCCCTTGTTTTCTGTCCCGCCATGCCTTCCAGGAAATCCCATGCACTCCACCGATGCCGATGACCCCCAGGCCGGCCTCGGCCCCATTGCGCAGACGCTGCAGCCCATCCGCGCGCAGCTTGTTCTTGCCGCGCTGCTGTCGTTTGCGGGCGCCGTGCTGGCGCTGGCGCCGCTGGCGGGCATTGCCCACATCGCGCGGCTGGCGCTGGCCGATGGCGGCATGGTGGCGGCCGATGCCTGGCGCGTCATCGCGCTGTGCCTTGTCTGCCTGTTCGCGGGTATGGCCCTGGTGTCGGCGGGCGAGCTGGTTGCCCATCTGGCCGACAACCGCCTCACCCACGGGCTGCGCCTGTCGGCCATGCAGCGGCTGGCGCGCGTGCCGCTGGGCTGGTTTACCGAGCGGGCCTCGGGCCAGGTCAAGCAGGCCATGCAGGACGACGTGGCCACCCTGCACGAACTGACTGCGCACTTCTACACCACGGTGGGGCGCGGCGCGGGCACGGTGGCCGCTTCTACGGTCTACCTGGTGGCCATGGACTGGCGCATGGCCCTGGTCTCGGCCCTGCCGTTCGGCATCTTCTTTCTGGTGATGCGCCATGCCATGCAGGCCAGCGGCGCCCACATGCCGGCCTTTGGCGCGGGGCTGGCGCGCATCAACAACGCCGTGGTGGAGTTCGTAAACGGCATTCCCGTGGTCAAGGCCTTTGGTGCCAGCGGGCGCGCACATGGCAGCTACCGCGAGGCCGTCGATGGCTTTACCGACGCCTTCCTCGGCTTTGCGCGCCCGCTGGTGTCGGCGCGCGCCAATGCCAATGCGTTGATCGCGCCCGTGGCCGTGCTGGGCGTGGTGCTGGCCTTCGGCACGCTGTTCACGGCCCTGGACTGGATGGCGCCCGTGGACGTGCTGCCCTTTGCCCTGGTGGCGCCGGGCATCAGCGCGCCGCTGCAGCTGCTCAGCTTCAACCTGCATGCGCTCAACCACGCCACGGGCGCCGCCCAGCGCGTGCAGGCGCTGCTGCGCACGCCCGTGCTGGAGCAACCGGCCGCCGATCAATGCAGGCTGCCCCAAGGCTGCGAAGTCCGCTTCGAAGGCGTTGGCCATGCCTACGAGGCGGGGCATGACGTGCTCAAGGGCATGGATTTCACGCTCAGGCCCGGCACGGTGACCGCCGTGGTCGGAGCCTCGGGCGCGGGCAAGTCCACGCTCGCCCGGCTGTTGCTGCGTTTCTTCGACCCGAACGAAGGGCGCATCACGCTGGGCGGGGTGGACCTGCGGCAGATCGAGACCCGGCAGCTGTACCGCCACCTGGCCTTTGTGCTGCAGGACGTGCGCCTGGTGCACGCCAGCGTGCGCGAGAACATCGCGCTGGGCCGGCCCTCGGCCAGCGCGCAGGAGGTGGAAGAGGCGGCGCGCGCCGCCCACATCCATGAACGCATCGTGGCGCTGCCGCGCGGCTATGACTCCGTGATCGGCGAAGACGCCCAGTTGTCCGGCGGCGAGCAGCAGCGCGTGAGCATTGCGCGCGCCGTGCTGCTGGATGCGCCCGTGCTGGTGCTGGACGAGCCCACGGCCGCTGCCGATGCCGAGAGCGAGGCCGCCATCCAGGAAGCCCTGTCGCGCCTGGCCGCCGGACGCACCCTGCTGGTCATCGCCCACCGGCTGGACACCGTCATGCATGCGGACCAGATCCTGGTGGTGGAGGGCGGAGCCATCCGCGAGCGCGGCCGCCATGCCGAGCTGCTGGCGCTGGGCGGACGCTACGCGCGGCTGTGGGCGCTGGGCGGGTATGCACCACCGCCCACGCAAGCCCAGCCTTCCTCCCCCGCCCTGGCCCCGGAGCTGCCCCCATGCTGAAGGCCCTGATGCAACTGCTGGGCGACGATGCCCGGCTTTTCCGCCGCTATGCCTGGATGGCCGTGCTGCATGGCCTGCTCAGCGGCCTGGTCGTCACCGCTCTTGTGCCCGTGCTGTCGCGCCTGCTGGCAGGCGATGTGCGCGGCGCCGCGGCCTGGCTGGCCGTGCTGCTGGCGGGCGTGGTGCTGTGCTGGACCTGGCAGCGCCAGGTGGAAAAAGCCGGCCTGGGCCTGGGCGCCGCCGTGCTGCGCGTGGCGCGCCACCGGCTTGGCGACCATGTGGCCCGCCTGCCCGTGGGATGGTTCACCCCCGAGAACACGGCCCGGCTCAACCACGTGGTCTCGCAGGGAATGATGGAAGTGGCCCAGCTGCCGGCCCATGTGTTCACCCCCGTGTTCAGCGGCGCCGTGGCGCCCGTTGCCGTGGTGGCTGCGCTGTTTGCCATGGACTGGCGCATGGGCCTGATTGCACTGCTGGCGCTGCCGCTGCTGGCAGGCGTGCTGCTGGTCACCGCGCACCTGGGCCGCCGTGCCGACGAGCGCCTGCAGCGCAGCATGGCCGGCGCCAGCCAGCGCATGGTGGAGTTTGCGCAGGCGCAGTCGGTGTTGCGCGCCTTCAATGGCGAAGGCGGCGGCACGCGCTGGCTGGAGCAGGCCCTGGGCCGGCAGCGCGCATCGGGCGCGCAATCCATCCGCCTGGCGGCGCTGTCGGGCGTGCTCAATGGCTGGGCCGTGCAGGCCGTGTTTGCAGCCCTGCTGGTGGCCGGCGCGCTGTGGTTGGACGAGCGCCTGGGCGGCGTTGCAGCACAGGGCATGGGAATGGAAGCCACCATCCCGGTGATCGTGGCCCTGCTGCTGGCCTGCCGCCATGTCGATCCGCTGCTGGAGGTGGCCGGCTACGCCGACTCGCTGCGCGCTGCGCGCGTGCAGCTCGATGCCGTGAGCGACATCCTCGCGGTCCAGCCGCTGCCCGAGCCTGCCATACCCCACGCGCCGCGCGATGCCTCGGTGGAACTGCGCGATGTGGTGTTCCGCTACGCGCCGGGCCAGCCCGAGGTGCTGCGCGGCCTGAGCCTGCGTGTGGAGCCGGGCTCGATGACGGCGCTGGTGGGCGCCTCCGGCTCGGGCAAGTCGTCCGTGCTGCGGCTGATCGCGCGCTTTTTCGATGTGCAGCAGGGCAGCGTGCTGGTGGGCGGCATGGATGTGCGCCAGATCGCGGGCGAGCGGCTGGCCGGGCAGATCAGCCAGATCTTTCAGGACAGCTACCTTTTTCAGGGCTCCATTGCCGACAACATCCGCATGGGCCGCCCGCAGGCCAGCGATGCCGATGTGATGGAGGCCGCGCGCCAGGCCGGCGTGGCCGAGATCATCGAGCGCCTGCCGCAGGGCCTGGACACGCCGGTGGGCGAGGGCGGGGCGCGCCTGTCGGGCGGCGAGCGCCAGCGCATCGCCATTGCCCGCGCGCTCATCAAGGATGCGCCCATTTTGCTGATCGATGAGGCCACGGCCGCGCTGGATGCCGAGAACCAGGCGGCCATCGCCCAGGCGCTGGCGCGGCTGCGCGGCCGGCGCACGCTGATCGTGATTGCCCACCAACTGTCCACCGTGGCCATGGCCGACCAGATCATCGTGCTGGACCAGGGCTGCGTGAGCGAGCAGGGTACGCCGCAGCAGCTGGCGCAGGCGCAAGGCCTGTATGCGCGCTTTCTGGCGCGGCGGCGCGCCGCCAAGGGCTGGCGCATTGCGGGAACGCGCACGGGAACGGCCACAGGCACGGGCGAGGACCTCCGTTGAGCGAGCTTGCGAAGCCAAAGACAGGGACGCAGGCCCCGCGCCTGGCGCCGTGGCTGCTGCCCTTTGCCGCGCTGTGCTGCGCGTCCGTGCTCATCGGCGCGCGGCAGGTGGACTGGGGGCAGCTGCTGTCGCTGTCGGGCGATGCCTGGCTCACCCTTACGGCCAGCCGCCTGCCGCGCCTGGCAGCGCTGGTACTCACGGGCGTAGGTCTGTCGGTGTGCGGCGTGGTGCTGCAGCAGATCGTGCAGAACCGCTTTGTGGAGCCTGCTACCTGCGGCGGGCTGGATGCGGCCAAGCTGGGCATTCTGGTGTCGCTGACGGTGGCGCCCGCCTCGGCCTTCACCTCGGGCGCGTGGGGCGTGGCCTGGCGCATGGTGTTCGCGCTGGTGTTCTGCCTGGGCGCCAGCCTGCTGTACGTGGCCATCATCCGCCGCATGCGCCTGCGCAACCTGGTGCTGGTGCCCGTGGTGGGCCTGATGTACGGCAGCGTGCTCAGCGCCATCGCCGAGTTCTGGGCCTTTCGCCACAACCTGCTGCAAAGCATGCAGGGCTGGCTGCTGGGCGACTTCTCGCGCATCGTGCAGGGGCACTACGAAATCATCTACCTCATCGTGCCCATCGTGGTGCTGACCTATGCGTTTGCGCACCGTTTCACCGTGCTGGGCATGGGCGAGGGCATGGCCACCAGCCTGGGCCTGAGCTATCCGGCCCTGGCCACACTGGGCCTGGTGCTGGTGGCCGTCACCGTCTCGGCCACGGTCATCACCGTGGGCGCCATTCCCTTCGTGGGCCTGGTCATTCCCAACCTGGTGGCCATGCGCTGCGGCGAGAACCTGGGCCGCACCCTGCCCATCGTCGCGCTCAGCGGCGCCTCGCTGCTGCTGGCCTGCGACATCGTGGGCCGGCTGATCATGCACCCCTTCGAGGTGCCGATCGGCCTGACGGCGGGTAGCGTGGGCGGCGTGCTGTTCCTCGTGCTCATCCTGCGCAGGAGGCCGTGATGCGCAAGGCCTTGCCTCAGACAACTGCATGGATTGCGGCTGCCGTGGTTGCCGTCGCGCTGGCGGCCTGCTTCGTGCTGCTGGGCTCGGGGCTGGACTTCGGCTACGTCATTGCACGGCGGCTGACGCGGCTGTCGGCCATCGTCATCGGCGGCATCTGCATTGCGCTGTCGTCCATCGTCTTCCAGACACTTGCGGGCAACCGCATCCTCACCCCCGCCATCATGGGTTACGAGGCGGTCTACCTGCTGCTGCAGGCGCTGCTGGTGCTGGCCATGGGCGTGCAAAGCCTGGTGGTGCTGGGCCCCAGCGGCAACTTCTGGCTGTCGGTGGCCTGCATGCTGGGCTACTCCTGGGCGCTGCACCGCTGGCTGCTGGGTGGGGGCCGGGACAACGTGTACTTCCTGCTGCTGCTGGGCCTGGTGCTGGGCATGGTGATAGGCACCTTCACGCAGTTCGTGCAGCTGCGCATCAGCCCCGGAGAGTTCTCTGTGCTGCAGGGCTACAGCTACACCTCGTTCAACCGCGCCCGGCCCGCGCAGCTGCTGTGGTCGGCGCTGATCGTGGCCTTGGCCTGCGTGATCGTGCGGCGCAGCCTGCCCGTGCTGGATGTGCTGGCCCTGGGGCGCGAGCAGGCCATCTCGCTGGGCGTGCACTACCAGCGCCAGCTGCGCCTGCAGCTGGCGCTGATTGCCGCGCTGGTGGCGGTGTCCACCAGCCTGCTGGGGCCCACGGCCTTCATGGGCATCTTCGTGGCCCACATCAGCTATGCGCTGGCGGGCACGGCGCGCCACCGCGTCACGCTGCCGCTGGGCTGTGCCGTGGCCGTGTCCATCTTCCTCGCGGCGCAGCTGGCGGTGGAGCATGTCTTCAACTACCGCACCTCGGTGGGCATCCTCGTCAACCTGGTGTGCGGCAGCTACTTCCTCGCGCTCATGGTGCGCGGGCGCGGCCGGGCCTGAGCCGGCCCCCGGCCTCCCAAAAACACCCAACGCAATGCATCCCATTTTTCAGGAGAGAAAGCCCGTGACCCGTCTGTTCCGCGTTCCCCATCACGCTCCCATGTTGGCCCTGGCTGCTGCCCTGGCCCTGTCGGCCTGCGACCGGCCCGCCAACCCGTCGACCCAGGCCGCAGCGCCGCAGGCGGCGGGCGCCGGCGAGTTCAAGCCCGTCACGGTGCAGCACCAGCTGGGCACGACGGTGGTGGAGCGCCCGCCGCAGCGCGTGGCCGCGCTGGACATGAACGAGGCCGACTTCCTCGACCAGCTCGGCGTGCCCATTGCCGGCATGCCCAAGGACTTCGTGCCCCACTTCCTGGCCCGGTACAAGGACGATGCCAACGTGCAGGACCTGGGCTCCATCGTCCAGCCCAACCTGGAGCGCGTGCATGCGCTCAAGCCCGACCTGGTACTGATCTCGCCTATCCAGGCCAGCGCCTACCAGGAGCTTTCGGGCTTTGCGCCCACCGTGCATTTCGACGTGGACTTCAGGAACAGCGGCACCCGGCACCTGGACACCGTGCGCGATCACCTGCTGACCCTGGGCCGCATCTTCGGCAAGCAGGACCTGGCGCGCGCCAAGGCGGCCGAGATGGACGACAAGGTGGCCCAGGCCCGGCGCGCCACCGAAGGGCGCAAGGAGACGGCCCTCATCGTCATGCACAACAACGGCGCCTTCACCTCGTTCGGGCCGCAGTCGCGCTACGGCTTTGTCTTCAACGCGCTGGGCGTCAGGCCCGCCAGCACGGCGGCCGAGGCCGACCTGCACGGCCAGCCCATCTCCAGCGAATTCATCCAGCAGGCCAACCCGGACATCCTCTACGTGATCGACCGCACGGCCATCATGCAGCGCCGCCCCGGCATGGACGCCGCAGGCATGGACAACCCGCTGCTGCGCCAGACCAGCGCCTGGAAGAACAACCGCGTGGTCTTCGTCGATTCAGAGGCCTGGTACGTCACGGCGGCCAGCGTGACCTCGGTGAAGCTCATGGTCGATGACGTGCTCAAGGGCTACGGCGATGCGCCGGCAGCGGGCGCGGGCCCGGTGGCAACTGCGGTTGCAAATTGATCGCATTCTCGATTGAGGGTTTGGCTTTCTCATTCGGAAGACAAGGTGAAACACCCAACGCCTACCCGAACCGAAAGGAGTCCCGCATGGCACTACGCCATCCATCCCGCCCCGCACAGAACGGCGCATCGCGCGCCCTGCCGCACCCGGCCTTTGCCTCCAGGCACACGGCCATCGCCGTGCAAATGCTCTGCATGGCGGGCCTGGCACTGGGCGGCCTGGCCGTGGCCATGCCGTCCGCGCTGGCGCAGGCGGCTGCCCAGGGGGCCGCATCTGGAGCAGCCTCCGGGGCGGCACCCGGCGAGGTCCGCCGCGCCTTCAACATCCCCGCCGGTCCGCTGGGCCAGGCGCTCAACGCCTTTGCCGCAGCGGCCGGCGTGGAACTGACGGTGGATTCCAGCCTGCTGCAAGGCCGCAGCAGCTCAGGCCTGTCGGGCAGCTACAGCGTGGCCGAAGGCTTTGCCGAGCTGCTGCGCGGCCAGGGCCTGCGCGCGCTGCGCGAAGCCAACGGCAGCTACACCCTGGGCCGTGACCGCAACGCCGCAGCGCCCGTGGAGGGCGGCGTGCTCCTGCCCGCCGTCACCGTGCGCGCACAGGCTCAGCAGGCGCCCGAAGCCTATGCCGGCGGCCAGGTATCCACAGGCGGCCGCATGGGCCTGCTGGGCGACAAGGACTTCATGGAGACGCCCTTCAACACCATCAGCTACACCGAGAAATTCATCGCCGACCGCCAGGCCCGCGACATCACCGACGTGATCTCCGCCGCCGACCCCACCGTGTTCAGCACGGGCATGACCGGCATCATCAGCGAGAACTATTCCATTCGCGGCTTCAGCTCCAGCATCGGCGATGTCACCTTTGGCGGGTTGTTCGGCGTGGCGCCGTTCTACCGCGCATCGCCAGAAATGTTCGAGCGCGTGGACGTGCTCAAGGGCCCATCGGCCCTGCTCAACGGCATGCCGCCCGGCGGCTCGGTGGGCGGCACGGTCAACCTCGTGCCCAAGCGCGCGGGCGATGAGCCGCTCACGCGGCTGACCACCTCCTTCATGTCCGATGCGCAACTGGGCGCCCACGTCGACCTGGGCCGCCGCTTTGGCGAGCGCAAGCAGTTCGGCATCCGCTTCAACGGCGTGCTGCGCGACGGCGACGGCGCCGTGAACCACCAGGAAAAGGAAACCCGGCTGGCTTCGCTGGGCCTGGACTGGCGCGGCGACCGTGCCCGCCTGTCGGCCGACCTGTACAGCAGCGATGACCGTACCGACGGCCTGAACCGCGGCATCAACCTGGCCGCAGGCCTGCCCGTGCCCAGGCCGCCCAAGGCCGACACCCTGCTCAACCCGAGCTGGGCCTTCTACGACACCAAGGACAAGGGCGCCATGGTGCGCGGCGAGCTTGACCTGGGCGACCGCGTCACCGCCTATGCCGCCGTGGGCACCAGCAAGACCCGGTACCGCTCCACGGGCGCCTACCTGATCCAGGTCTTCAACACGGCCGGCGACTACCGCACCAACCTGGCCGACCTGGGATTCGAGATGGACAAGAAGTCGGCCGAGGCCGGCCTCAAGGGCAAGTTCCAGACGGCCGGCGTGGGCCACCAGTGGGCGCTCAACGCCACCTACTACACGCATACCGACAAGCAGTTCGGCCGCCGCAACGTGCTGGCCCAGGACTGGATCACCAACATCTACAACCCCATCTGGGGCCCGGCCACCAGCTTCAACGCGCCCCCGATCTCGCGCACCGAACTGCGGCTGACCAGCATCGGCGTGGCCGACACCCTGTCTTTTGCGCAGGACCGCGTGCAGCTCACCCTGGGCCTGCGCCGCCAGCAGGTGCTCAGCGACACCTTCAACGTGGCCACGGGCGCGCGCACCTCGCGCTATGACCAGGGCGCCACCACGCCGGCCGCCGCGCTGCTGGTGAAGGCCAGCGAGCGTGTCTCTGTCTACGCCAACTACATCGAAGGCCTGAGCCAGGGCGCCACCGCACCCATGACGGCGGCCAACGCGGGCGAAGTGTTCGCTCCCTACAAGTCCCGGCAAAAGGAGCTGGGCCTGAAGCTGGACCTGGGCGACTTCGCCCACACCTTCAGCCTCTACGAGATCCAGCGCCCCAACGGCTACACCGATCCTGTCTCCAACGTCTTCTCCTTCGGCGGCGAGCAACGCAACCGGGGCGTGGAATGGGGCTTCTTCGGCAACGTGGCCACGGGCGTGCGCCTGATGGGCGGCATTGCCTACGTACAGCCCAAGCTCACCCGCACGGCAGGCGGCGTGAACCAGGGCAAGCTGGCGGCGGGCGTGCCCAGGCTGCAGGGCAAGCTGGGCGTGGAGTGGGACGTGCCTGCCCTGCAGGGCCTGACGCTGACGGCCAATGCCACCACGGCATCCAGGCAGTACATCAATGCCGACAACTCGCTGTCCGTGCCGGGCCGCACCGTGTTCGACGTTGGCGCGCGCTATGTGACCACGGCGGCCGGCCACCCGCTCACGCTGCGCGGCAGCATCACCAACGTGGCCAACAAGGCCTACTGGGCCACGCCGCTGTGGACCAGCCTGGGTCTGGGCGCACCGCGCACTTTCATGCTGTCGGCCACGGTTGATTTCTGAGCGATGACACGGCGCCTTGCCGTAGATCAAGCCGAACCCGAGCCGGGCCGAGCCTGCGCTGCCGCCCTGCGGGCTATAAACTAGCCCGATGGGGCGGCGAGCATGCCGGCCCGCTCACCCGCCCACCCTCCATTACCAGGATGACAGACGCCTATGGACAGCCGCAATGACAGCATGGACCTGAGCGACGACAGCGTGTTCGAGAGCGCTGCGGAGCTGTTCCGTGCCATGGCGGCGCCCGTGCGCCTGAAGATCATCAGCGTGTTGTGCCATGGCGAGAAGAACGTGACCGAACTGCTCGCCGACATCACCACCACGCAGCCCAACATGTCCCAGCACCTGAACACGCTGTACCAGGCCGGCGTGCTGGGCCGGCGTCGCGAAGGCGTCAGCATCTACTACTTCATCGCCAACGCGCAGGCGGCGCAGATGTGCCGCGCCATCTGCGCCCAGGTCGCCATCGCGCAGGGCTGAGCGCGGCAGACCCGCAGGCGGCAAAAAGGGATCTCAAGGGGACCCAAGGCGACTCGGCTAGGATGCCATCCATGCCGCCCACACCCACCCTGGTCCAGCCCCTGCCGCTCGATGCCGACGGCATCCTCGCGCTGGCAGCGCGCTCCATGTTCCAGCTGTTCTCCACCATGAGCCAGGGCATGTTCCTGGCCGACAGGGCAGGGCGCATCGTCTGGGTCAACGAGGGCTACCAGCGCTTCCTGCCCGACCTGGGCGTGGCCTCGGTGGACGACTTCCTGGGCCACATGGTCGAGGACGTCATCCCCAACACCCGCATGCGCCGCGTGCTGGAAACCGGCGAGCCCGTACTCATCGACCTGCTCACCAACCGCGCCGGCACCTTCGTGGTCAGCCGCATCCCGCTCAAGGACGATGCGGGCGCGGTCATCGGTGCCATCGGCATCGTGCTCTTCGACCAGCCGGAGACCACGCTGCAGCCCCTCATCAGCAAGTTCGCCGTTCTGCAGCGCGACCTGGACGAGGCCCGGCGCGAGCTGGCCGCCCAGCGCAACCGCAGCCTGCGCGTGGCCGTGCAGGGCGAGCGCCGCGCCAAGTACAGCTTTGCCAGCTTTGTAGGCAGCAGCCCGGCGGCCGTGGAGGTCAAGCGCCAGGCGCGCCGCGCGGCCCAGTCGCTCAGCCCCGTGCTGCTGCTGGGCGAAACCGGCACCGGCAAGGAACTGCTGGCCCATGCCATCCACGCGGCATCGGCCCGCACCGGCGGCCCCTTCGTCACCGTCAACATCGCCGCCGTGCCGGATGCCTTGCTGGAGGCCGAATTCTTCGGCGTTGCCCCCGGCGCCTACACCGGCGCCGACCGCAAGCCGCGCGACGGCAAATTCAGGCTGGCCGACGGCGGCACGCTGTTCCTCGACGAAATCGGCGACATGCCCCTGAACCTGCAGGCCAAGCTGCTGCGCGCGCTGCAGGAGGGCGAGATCGAACCGCTGGGCTCCAACCAGCTCGTGCGCTTTGACGTGCGCGTGGTCGCCGCCACCTCGCGCGACCTGCCGCAGATGGTGCGCGACGGCCGCTTCAGGGAAGACCTTTTCTACCGCCTGCACGTGCTGCCCATCCGCGTGCCGCCGCTGCGCGAACGCAGGCGCGACATCCCGGCCCTGGTCGAAGTCCTCTCCGAAGAACTGGCCCTGCGCAACGACATGCCCCCGCCCGAACTGCTGCCCGACGCCCTGGCCCTGCTGGCCGGCCAGACCTGGCGCGGCAACATCCGCGAGCTGCGCAACGTGCTGGAGCAGGCCGCCATGCGCAGCGAAGACACCGCCATCAACGCAGAGCAACTGCGCGAAGTGCTGCGCTCATCCGGCGTGGAACCCGCCGCCCCCGCGCCGGGCCCCGAGACTGCACCCGCCCCGTCCCCTGCCCACAACAGCCCCGCCGACACCGACCTGCTGCGCCCCCTGGCCCAGCAGGTGGCCGAGCTGGAACGCAAGGCCATCACCGCCACCCTGGCCGCCAACAGCGGCAACAAACTGGCCACGGCGCGCCAGCTGGGCATCTCGCGGGCCACGCTGTATGACCGGATGGCGGTGCTGGAGCTGCAGGGCTGAGTCACCCGCCGCCTGCAGGCCGTACTGTGGCCAAGAGGCGGGGTGATTCCTCCCGCTCCCAATCCCGGAACCAAGCCCGTGAACATGAAAAACCTCCTCACCCGCCTCAAGACCGCATTCAGCAAGCCCGCCCCCGAGCCCGCTCGCCAACAGGAACGCCAGCAAACCCAGTACCAGCCGCACGAAACCCAGTCGGATGCCGCAGAAGACGAAGTACTCATCAACGCCTACTGCACCGTCTGGGACCTTCCCGCGCTTGACTTTGCGCACACGCTGGCCGGGCGCCGCGATCTTGCGGACCCTGAGCTGGCGCCCCATCTTTCCGGCTTTGTCGGCTATGTGCTGGGGCGCGGCGATGGGCAGATGACGCGCAACCGCTACCACGCCATGCGCCACATCCAGCGCGTGCAGCAGCACCTGAGCCTGGGCATTGCGCCGGCCCAGCTCGATGCCTTTGCCGGCTGGGCGCAGCGCGCCAACGCCATCGCCTTTCTGACGGACGGCAGCATTCGCGATCCGCAAGGCCGCATCCTGCTGGATGCCAACGGCGCCGAGCCTGATGACCAGGCTGCGCTGCCCTATCCGCAGCAGGCCTGGCAGCGCAAGCAGCGCAGCGAGCAGGCGCTGGCGCAGCGCGGCTTCACGCCAGCGGCCAGCCTGCCGCCGCTGATCTCCGAGCCCGAACTGCGCATGCGCGCACCTGATGAGATCGCCGCCCGTGCCTTTGCCCTGCTGGCCGTGGCCGTGCGCGCCGAATCACTGAACGAAGCACTGAACGAAACACTGAACAGTGGCGAACCGCTCACGCCCGAGCAGCTGTTCCAACGCCTGCCGGCCGCCCAGGCCGCGCTCACCCCCAACGAGCGCGAATTCATGGCCACTGCCCAGCCCTCCGAAGAGGCCATCGCCAAGTTCGGCTGGCGCTACGAAGCCGCGTACTTGCTGGAATGGGCGCTGGGCCTGGTCGATACGCTGCCGTTCCCCGACGCCATCTGCGACGTGCCGCTTACCTCGCGCACCCTGCTGCAGGCGGGCGACCTAAAGGGCGCCCTGCATGCCGCACGCATGCGGCCCGACAGCGAAATCCTCGACGCCCTGGACCAGCACTACCGCCTGCACTGGATCGTGCGCCAGGCCCAGGTGCAACAGCAGCCCGCGCCCGCCGGGCTGAGCGCCGACGTGCTCATGGAACGCCACCATGCGCTGAACTGGCTGGTGCGCTTCGAAGGCAATGACTGGGATGACGTGGATACGCCGACCTGAGGCGTGCTGCGCAGGGCGCCTGGCTGCCGCGGCCACAGCTCAACCCCCGCCCAACTGCTCCAGCGTGATGCACGCCAGCCACCTGCATCCATCCAATGGCCAGGCGGCGTCATCCGAGATGCAGCGCCCGGCGGCGTCCATCTGGATGCGGGTGACGTGGCGGTTGGCGCCGGGCCTTGAGCGGCGGGCGGGCATGGCCAGCAAGGTTTCGGGCAGCGGCTGCGCTGGTGGATGGGGTTCGAGGCGCGTGAGATTTTTTGCAGAGCGCAGGCGCAGCGGTGATCGCTCCATGCCGATCACCCAGGTCCAGAAGAGCGCGGGGTGGCGAAATCTGTGACCTGGCATTTCCAGCAGCAGCATGGCGCTGCCGCCCCGCTGCATGGCTTGGGCACAACGCAGCGGAGCGAGGGCGGGGAAATTCTCAAGCTGCGCTTTCCAGCCGGGCAGCAGCAAAGCCAGAACCTGCGCCAGCTCTTGCGGGCCGGGCTGTGGCGTCAACTGCAGCGGCAATTGCACCTGCAGCCATGCCCGTTGCCGCAGCACGGCAGCGCATCGCCGTGCACACCACCAGGCGCCCAGCGGATCGGGCAGGCACTGGGCATCGGGAACCGTGGGCAGTGTGGCCCAGCGCGTCTTGCGCGTCTGCGTACCCACCTCGTAGCGCCATTGCGTATCGAAGCGCAGGCCGGGCATGAAGGTACGAATGGGAGACCTGGGCATGTGCATTGCGGCTGCAGATCCACCACCGTCAGGCCGGTGCGGGCCTGGCTGCAAGCGTGACCGTGCCAAGCCACTGGCATGGGTGCCAGGGGCCGCCCGCATCATGCAGGAGGCAGGTCCCGTCGGCTTGCACCTGGATCCGGGTGGCGTACCCGCTGGACCAGGGCAGGGTCGAGCCAAAGGGCAGGGCAAGCAAAGCCTTGGGAGGCGCCATGGCCTGCGTACCTAGTGACGGCAACGTGTCGGACGCAACGCAATCGTCGGTGCACGACAACGGCAGCTCCGGCTCGTACCCCACCACCCAGGCCCAGAAAATGCCCGGCTTGGGCCCTTTGCATTCCGGTGACTCCAGCATCAGCAAGGCACTGCCTCCCTGCTCGATTGCCTGGGCGCACAGCAACGGCGTCCGGGCGCATTCCGCAGGTGCCTGCACGTCCCAATCGGGCAGCAGCACATCAAGGATCTGCGCCAGCTCCTCCACGCCGGGAAGCGGGGGCAGGTGAACGGGCAGCCGCAGGAACAACCAGTGGTGCTGCTCCAGAACCACGGCGCACCGGCGAACGCACCACCAGGTGCCATAAGGGTCGGCCGGGCCAGCAAGGTCGGAGGCCATCGGCAGTTGTGTCCAACTGGTCTTGCCGGCTTCCGCACGCCTTCTGTATTGCCAGTGACCATCAAAGAGCAGGCCGCTGATGAGGCGTTGACCGGGACTACTTGGCTCCAGCGGTATTTCCCGCTCGTACTGCTCTGGCGTGAGATTGGAGTTCTGCATTTCTTCGGGTCAGGAAAAGCCGGTCAGGAAAAGCCGGTCAGGAGAAGCCGCCGTTGATGGCAATGTCGTTGCTCAGTGGCTCCAGCGTGATGGCCGCCGTGCAGCGGTACCGGCTTGCGCGCGCATCCAGGCCATCCACATCACACAGCCCCTCGCCATCCACCGTCACCCTCAAGGCGTGGTTCCATGCCAGGGGCGAGCCGAAGGGCCAGATCAGCAGCGCGCCAGGGCGCCCGGGCATGTCAAAGGCTGAAATGCGCTTGGCACGCTGGAATCTCTCGTGCATTTCCACGCCGATCACCCAGGCCCAGAAAACGGCTTGCACGCCATCGCTCGAATCCTCGGTCTGCAGTTGCAGCAAAGAGCAGCCACCGGCAAGCAGCGCATCGGTGCTGCGCAGCAGCGGCGCCTGTGTCGAGGGGTCATCCAGCACCTTCACGTTCCAGTCCGCAAGCATTGCGCCCAGGGCCAGCGCCACATCGCCACATTCCGGCTGCGCAGGCAGGCCCGAGGGCAGATGCGCGGAACGCCAGGGCCTGCGATTGAGCACTGCAACGCATTGGCGCACGCACCACCAGGCCCGCTGTGGATCTGCTGCAGCCATGCCGCCTGCCCGGGTTGCCGGCAGCCGTGCCCAATAGGCTCGGCCTGAAGGCGTGAGCGCCGAGTAGGTCCACAGTCCGTCAAAGCGAAGCCCTCGGGTGAAGCGGTGGGTGAGGTGCGTGGTCTCAGCCATGTGGGACCTTGTCGTGGTGGACTTCAACACGGTGCGTGCCTCGTCAATGGCCCTGCATTGCCGCGTTGCGCGGGCGACAGCGTGATCGCGGCCAGGCAGCGGCACTCGCGCCACTGCCCGTCAATGCCATCCACATCGCAATGCCCGTCGCGGTTCACCTGCACCCGCGCCGCATAGCCGCAGGCCCAGGGCATGCTCCAGCCAAAGGGAATGGTCAGCAGCGCGGCAGGGCGGGGCGCACGGCATGAGGGCCATGGCTTCACCGGCGCGGGCAGCATTCTCTGATGCATCTCCACACCAATCACCCAGGCCCAGAAAGTGCTCTGCGGGCACCGGTGCAGCGCCTCTGACTGCAGTTGCAGCACGGCCCCGCCGCCCGCCAACAGCGCCCTGGTGCAGGACTGCAGCGGACTGTGCCCGGCCCCCGCGCTGAGCTGCACCTGCCAACGCGGCATCAGCGCGTGCAGAGCCAGCGCCACATCTTCCGGCCCCGGCCGCAAGGGCATGCCTGGCGGCAGATCCACCGACTGCCACATCTCCCGCCGCAGCACGGCAGCGCAGCGCCTCACGCACCACCAGGCGCCATGCGGATCGGCCCTTCCCGCATCCGGCTGCCCCAGCGGCAGCCGCGACCAACAGGCCCGGCCCGATGGCGCGCGGGCGGCGTACTTCCAGCGCGCAGCGAAGTGCAGGCCGGGGGTGAAGTGGTGGGTGATGTGCATCGCTTCACTCATCGGTTCTGCGACTTTGGCCTGGGTGAACCGAACCGAAGGGTGTCTCGATACCGCAGCGGGCACCGATGCGCATGAGCGCCATACCCAAAGATGTTCGTGGTTCCTTGGTCTTGCCCAGTGCGAGGTCAGAAATCGTTGCTTGACCGCAGCCCACTTCGCGGGCGATCTGGCTTTGACTGACACCCTTCGTTGCAAGCTTGGCGAGGTAGTCTTTCCATTGCATGCACGCAGTCTAACGTTTAATCGTTAAAAGACAAACGATATATCGTTATCGGTTTTCCGTAAGCTTCGGCGCTATGTCCACAGATTTCGCCAAGCGTCTTAAAGCAGCTCGTGCTCATGCAGGTCTTACTCAAGAGGAGCTCGCCGCAAAGGCGGGGTTGAAGCAGTCCTCCATTGGGGATCTTGAGTCGAAGGGACATGGTTCCAAGCGGACTGCCACGATGGCAGCAGCGTGCGGAGTGAGCGCTCTTTGGCTGGAAAGCGGCGAGGGGGTGATGACGCCTGACGAGGCGGCGATGCTTGCTCAGCTTCCCCGCGGAATTCGGCGATACCCGGTGCTTACTTCCAGCCAGGCCGTTGCCCGAAGTGAAGCCGTCGAGGGCTTGGAGAGTCTGGGCACGGAAGTCTCTGCCAACGATGCGTCAGTTCATGCGTTCTTCCTCCAGTTGGCTGGCAACTCCATGACTCCGGAGTTCCGTGAAGGAGACCGTGTGCTGATCGATCCAGGTGTCAAACCTCAGCCTGGAGACTACGTGGCCGCCCAGGCGGGAAAGACCGAAGCCCTGTTTCGGAAATACCGGCTACACGGAAACGATAGGCTTGGTAATGAGGTGTTTGAGCTGATCCCGCTCAATCCAGACCATCCCGTCATGCGCAGTGACGAACATGGGCTTTCTGTGATCGGAACCATGCTGGAGTTGCGGCGGAAGTTTCCGCGACCTTTAGCCTAGGATCTGCCAGTATCCGCAGCTCCGTGAACGCCACCTTGGAAAGCAATGCGACACGGAGCATCTCCTCCGGACTGGACAACCGGCTTGGCTGGTGGTCCAGCTTCTCGTCTGATATCTACCCATTTGGTGACGCTCATCTGCTGCCTGCAGGTGTCGGCTTTGCAGCGGTTGCAGCCGCTTATTGCAGCTGGGCGAACTACCGCTCACCTAGTCATAGCGCTCTTTCAGAGCGCTAAAACAGTCACTTCCCCAATGACTGTTTTCAGGTCCGCAGCAGCCCCTCGCTAACAGGCAGTCACTGGGGATTCAGGAAGTCCGCTATCTCGGCCCGCGAATGAGTGCTGTCGCCCCTTTCCTGACAAACGCTCTTGCCCAAAGCGGTCATTGGCGTCGCTCGTTAGCGGTCGTTCGACGTAAAGAGCGTTCAATCCTTCATCTTCTGAACACAATGTCTGCTGTTGGCCGAATTCTGCCTCACGCGTCGGGGGGGCTACGCGCCCGGACCGGCCATCGATGTCCGTTCTTTGAACGTCGGCAACCGCTGCAAAGCAGACATTGCTCATCGAGACTCGAACGTCAGCATAGGGGCGATCTGTGACAGTTGAAGATCAGCCATCCTGCAGACATTGAAGCTAGCTGTGGTCAATTTTGACGATCCGCCAAGCATCCTGTACGCTGTAAAGAGCCAAAACTAGAGGGCGCAACATGAGCGACTGGGACTTTCTACATGACATGCATAGCCAAGGCTACTCTGCAGATGAAATTGCAGAGGCTGCAGCAGTTGGATACGCGCCATGGCAGGTCAAGTACATCGATTTCGGGGATCAGCCAAGGAAGTCATCTTCAGAGAAAAAAGCTGTAGTACAACCTTCCCAAGCATCACCTGCCGCTCAGACAGCCAAAGCAATACAAGCCATGGAAATGCTTAGGCAGGCTGGAATCCTCACTCGGCCTCAGTTCCTAGCTTGCAAAGCTGCCATTCTCAAGTGACAAAAAGATGCCCTCAGAGCACCTTTATGCTTCATGTTAGTACCGAAGCAATCTGGGGGTGCGTGGAAATCAACAATCCGGCCGTATTGAATCGGCTAAGTCAGCTTACTCCTTGTCAGCTGCCCCTTTTCACCTCGGTCCTCGAGCGTTAGTTCCTCAAGCCCTTGCGCGCGCGAGATTTGCGGCTGGTAGCCCAGTTCGCGTCGAGCCTTGTCGATGTTCAACGTCACCTCAACGGCCGAGGGCGCCAGTGCCTGCCGGGTGACCGGCGGGCGCCACCGTCCGCCGGTCAGTGACGACAGACGTTCGCAGACGCTGGCCACGGCCCGTACCACCCAGCCCGGCACCTCCTTGGTCGGGACAGAGCGTCCTTGGCTTTGTAGCAATGCGCTGATGAACGCACGAAACTCCACGATGTCGTCATCTGTGATGAAGTAGCAGGCGCCCGTCTCGCCAGCGATCAGCGCGCGCTCGATACCGTGCACCAGATTACCGATGTGCGTCGTTGACGTGCGATAGCGGCCACCATCGATCCAGGCGAACTTCCCAGCATCCACAGCCTGCAGCAGTTGCGGAAGCGCGGTCGTGTCGTCGCGTCCCCAGATGAAGCGCGGGCGGACGATGACGACGTCTAGTCCGTGCCGCGCAGCGGCAATCGCCTCGCGTTCCGCCAGAGCTTTCGTGGCGGAGTAGCCGCCGACCGGTCTGGTGGGGATGGATCGGCTTTCTTCGGCGTCCACCAGTGGGCTTCCGTCTAGGAGCACTGACTCCGTGCTCAGGTGCACAGCCCGCCGCACGCCTGCTCGCGCAGCAGCTGCGAACACGTGGCGCGTACCTATGACGTTCGTCTGAAACTGTGCGTCCGTGGAGAGACCGTGGTCCGTATCCGCTGCGGCGTGAATCAGGGCATCGCAGCCAGCCATGCCGGTGGCTAGATTCTCCGACAGCAGATCTCCCTCGAACGGATTCGCCCCTGACGCGCGAATCGTGTCCTGTGCAGCGGGGCTGCGCGCCAGCGCGATGACTTCGACACCTTGCGAGACGAAGTGGCGGATCAGGTTGCGACCGACATAGCCGCTTCCCCCCGTCAGGAACAGGCGGGCTGGCAATCGTGCGGGATGCGATTCAGGCAATTTAGAGACAACAGCGTTCATGACTCGATACGTACTGACGTGGTTAGTCCGCGGGCCGTCTTGTCGGCCCGGGCGGGATGGGAATTGATATGGGGTAGAGCGCCTCAGCGGGGCCGCTGAGGTCTCACGAATGAATCAAGTGCGACAGGCCGGTCGACCAGCCCTTCGATCTCGCGCAGCAAGCGATCTCGCTCCGCCTTCGGGAATGTGTGGAAGTCCAAGCTCTCCAACAGCTTGAGCCCTTCCAGCGCCAAGTAGGCAAGCAGCGCGCCCCTTGGTTGCGCCGCGTCACTCTGTACTGCGTCGATGACGGCAGCCTGATTCGCCTGCATCGACTCGCGCAGACTTGCGTCCTGCACCAGCGCGGCGCTGAGGCTCAGGGCAACGGCACGTTGTGCTGTTGGCAGCGGAGCGGCGGCCGCGGCAATCCGCCCGCGGACAGTCCGGGAATCGATCTCGCCGAGACGCTCCGCCGCTTCGGAGTTGAAGGCGTTGTCCCGGACCAGTGCCCGCTGAACGAGCGCCTGGATCAGAGCCTGCTTGGACCGGTGGTCGTACAGCACGCTCGCCTTGCTAACGCCAGCTTCGGTGGCGACGGACTCCAGCGTCAGCTTCGCAGGCCCGTCCCGAGCCACAACGACTTCTGCCGCGTCCAGCAGCTTGTCCTGATCTATTACACGCGTGCGTCCCATAAGCAATCAATTTATTTCCGACTGGACGGATATTAATTGATTTTGGGGTGCAGCGTCAAAATGTGCGGCAGGCCGCCATGCTCAGAGCGAAACGCCCTGAACTGCCGCCGCCAGCGGCTCGATGGCCGACATCTCCTGCTCATCCAATGCTACGGAGGCAGCCGCCACGTTCTCGGTGAGGCGCGCTCTACGGCGCGTGCCGGGAATAGGCACGACTGTCACGTCGAACTGCCTGGCGCGAGTCTGCAGCCAGGCGAGCGCCAATTGCGCCGTCGAGATGCCACGGGCTTTGGCAAGCGCTTCCAACCTCGCCACCAGCCTCGAATTCGACGCCTGGTTGTCTGACTGGAAGCGCGGGAAGTGTCGGCGGAAATCGTCTGCTGCCAACTGCTTGCCGAACGTAGCGCCGGTCAGGATACCCCGCCCCAATGGGGCGAATGGCACGATCGCGACACCCAGCGATGCTGCCAGCGGTGCGATCTCTTGCTCGATCTGGCGGCTGAACACCGACCATTCAGACTGCATCGCGGCGATGGGGTGGACGGCATGTGCTGCACGCAACTCTTTAGCACTGACCTCGCACAAGCCGAGCGCCCGAACCTTACCGGCCTTCACCAGATCCGCCATCGCGCCCACCGAATCTTCCATGGGCACGTCAGGTGTGCGGCGGTGCATGTAGTAGAGGTCGATGGTGTCAATACCAAGACGCCGCAGCGATTGATCGACCGCATGCCGGATGTAGTCTGGGCGATTGCTGAGGCTCCAGTCATCGGGCCTCTCGACCGTACGCGTGTAGCCGAACTTGGTGGCGATCACCACGCGCTGCCGGTTGGCCTTCACAAACGGCGCGAGGAACGATTCGTTGGCGCCCAGACCGTACATGTCTGCGGTATCGAACAGCGTCACACCCAAGGCGAGCGCCCGTTCCAGTGTTGCTCGTGCCTCTTCGGTGTCAGTGGCGCCATAAAATTCGCTCATACCCATGCAGCCTAGACCCTGGATGCCCACGAGTGGGCCGTCTATGCCGAGATGAACGCAAGGGAGTTTTGTGGGAGGAGATTGCATGGCGTTGGATCCAGGTGGAAAAATCATTGTTATAAGCACGTAGTTAACTACGTGGTCAAGGAGACGGCATGCTGTTGTCGGAGTTTGCTAAGGAGGTGGGGTTGTCGCCCGAGACGGTCCGCTTCTATGTGGGGAAGGGCCTGCTGAAGCCGCGTCGCGGCGTGCTGGGTGGCAGCAACCCGTACCAAGTGTTCTCTGCCGATGACGTGACCGCGGTGCGGATGATTCAGCTGCAGAAATCGCTGGGCTATACGTTGAGCGAGATCTCGGCGCTCAACCGCGAGTACCGGCAGGGTGCAAAGTCCGCCGCACGCACGGGGCAGGTCCTGCGGCACCAGATAGACAAGTTGCAATCGCAGCGCGCAGCACTCGATGCAGCTCTCACCTTCTTGACCGAGAAGCTGGCATGGGTCGAAGCCGGCAAGCCTGGCGATGCGCCCCATTTCCCGTGCTGAGCCTCCTTGGTTTGGGGCCAGCACCATCTATTTCGGCATCAACGCGAGTTCAGCGGCGAAGCTGCTGCTTGGGAAGCACGACAGGGGTATCCGCTGTTCAAGACCCTCTCCGTGTCCATCCGGCTAAATGCCAACTGAAAGCAAGACTGTGGCTCCGCAGGCAGAAGGCACCAGTCTGGCAAATGCGCTCTTAACGAGCTCAGCCCACTTTTTGGCACTTACCAATGTCCGCTGTGGGTCGAGAACCGTCGTCTGATTGTTTCCGCTGAACGTCGGCAATCAGCCTGAAGCCATCGCTCGAAAGTCTTCGCGCGACAACTACAAAAAGGGCAGTTGATGAAAAACATACTGCGAAGGGGCGCGATCATGGCTTTGCTGGCAACTCTGGGATGCAGCCAGTCGCCGAGTGGGCGGTGGGAAGCGACGCAAAGCGTCGATGTTCTGCTGAAGAAAGGCGATCCACAGACGGTGGCATTTGTCCTCAACGCAGGGGACGTTTGCGCACTCGGCCAGCAGTGGAGCTTTGAAAAGGAGCTGCGCTACAAGGAAGTGATCTGCCCCCAAGGCAACGGCTGGATCACTTCCGACACGCCGTTCAAAAAGCTGGGCGGCTGAGTTGGCAATGGGGCGAGTGCTCGCAGCGCCCCTCAGAAGCTATGCATCAACCCCGCAGTCACCCCCGTAGCCACATCCTTGTTCTGCCCGCCCTGAAACCCTCCACTCCAATGCGTGCGGTCCAGCTCCGCATACAGCTTGCTGCGGCGTGACAGCTTGTATTCCGAAAACAGCAGGGCGCGGGTGTAGCCGTCTGCGGCGCGGCCGCTGCGTTCGCGTTCCACGCGGTACAGGGCGGCGGTCAGGTCCAGCGTGCTGCGGGCGGACCAGGTGGCGCCCAGCGAGTGCACGCGCTGCACGGTGCGGCTGGTGGTGGCGTTGGTCTGGCCGTCGCTGCGCGCGGTGTTCAGTGCAAGGCGCAGGTTGTCCCATTTGTAGCTGGCGCCCAGGGTGGCGGCTTTCAGCTCCCACTGGTCTGCGGTCTTGAAGCGTTGGTAGGCGCCGGAGACGGTCCATGTCTGCGTGCCATAGGCCAGGCCTGCGCCGGCCGATGAGCGGGCGGAGCCGCCTTGCGCCGTCTCGCCAAAGCTGTACATGGCGCGGGCGGTGAGGCCGCCGAAGCGGCCGGTGTACTTGACCGAGTTGTCCAGCCGGTAGGAGCCCGTGGTGGCGCCCGTGCTGCCGTATTCCACGCCCAGGCCGTGGCTGCTGAGCGCGGCGGTGGCGATGTTGGGGTTGAAGGCGGCGAAGCGCATGCCCACGGGGTCCACGGGGCTGATGGCATCTGCCAGCAGGTTGGTCTGGCGGCCGGCCGTGACCTGGCCCCAGCCGCCGCCCAGGCCCACGATGGCTGCGCGGTCGAAGAATTTGCTGGAGTTGGCGGTGGTGCCGGTGTCCAGGTTCAGGCCGGTTTCCAGGTTGAACAGGGCGTACATGCCGCCACCCAGGTCTTCGCGGCCCCGAAACCCGAAGCGGCTGGTGGTGTTGACGCCGCTGGACAGCGCGGCGCCCGAGGTGTTGCTGGCCGCATTGGCGGCGGTAAGGCCGCTGGTGTAGCGCACGCCGGTATCGGCAATGCCGTAGAGCGTGATGCTGGATTGCGCAAGGGCCGACAGCGGTGCAGCGGCGAGGGTGATCAGCGCCAGGGTTTTGGTGTTCATGGGTGTGGCGAGGGTGATAGGGCTGGGCAGCGGCATACCGCAGCAGTGCCGTTGCAGCGTCGCTGAATGGAGGTCGAACCGGGGAGGGGTGAAGGCCCCCTGTGTGTCGAGGGCCTTGAGTGCCTTGAGTGCCTAGTGGGCCTTGAGGGCTCGGGGGGGCCTGCCGTCAGGGCTTGGCCGCCGGCTCCATGCCCGTGCTGCGCACGATGGGTGCGGCGGCGGGGGCTGCCAGGAAGCGGATCAGGTGGCGCGCCGTGTCAGGGCTCTTGGCGCCGGTGGCCACGCCTGCGGAGAAGAAGACGCGCTGCTGCACTTCATCGGGCAGGGGGCCGACGAATTCCAGTTCCTTGAACGGCAGCAGTTCGCTGACCTGCTGGAAGCCGATGTCCGCATCGCCACGCAGCACCACGGCGCCCACGCGCTCGCTGAGGATGCGGGTGGCCTTGCCCTTCATCTGCTCGGCCACGCCCAGGCGGGGAAACAGTTCGTTGGCCAGATAGGTGCCGCTGGCGCTGGCCGAGTAGGCAATGGTCTTGGCATCCAGCAGGGTCTGCTTGAGCGCGTCCACGGTGCTGATGTCGGGCTTGGGCGTGCCCTTGCGCACGCTCATGCCGATCATGGAGCGCGCCAGATCCACGCGGCTGCCCGCTTCCACCTTGCCTTGGGCGGCCAGATTGTCCAAGGCTCCATCCGCGAGGATGACGATATCGAACTGCTCGCCCCGCGCCAGGCGGCTGGGAATGGAGTCCTGCGCATTGCCCATGGAGGCGCCGCGCGAGGTGACGACCTTGTGGCCCGTTGCCTGCTCGTACAGGGGAATCAACTGGTCATAGGCGGCAGAGAAGCCGCCCGAGGTGACCACGCGGATTTCATCTGCGCTGGCCGTGGAGGGCGTGGCAGCGCCCAGGGCCAGGCCCAGGCTGAGGGCGCCGCCCAGCAGCGCGCCCAGGGCGCGGCGGCGCAGGGTGGATGGCACGGAGGACTGCAGAGAGGACTGCTGGGGGGTGGAACGGATGGCGGTCATGGTTTGTCTCCTGGTTTTTTATGGTTGGGGAACGGCTAACGGCTGCCGAGGGAATCAATCGGCGGTGATTTTTCGCTCGCGGATGATGCGGCCCCACTTGGCGTGCTCGGCGGCGATGAACTGGCCGAGTTCCTCGCGGGTGCCCGGGGCGGCGGTCTGGCCGTGCTTGAGCAGGTTGTCGCGCACTTCGGGGGTGTTCAGCACCTTGACCAGCTCGGTGTTCCAGCGGTCCAGCAAGGGCTTGGGCGTCTTGGCGGATGCCACGAAGGCATACCAGTTGGTGGCGTTGAAGCCGGGGAAGCTCTCGGCCACGGTGGGTACGTTGGGCAGGTAGGCCGGGCGCGTGAGGCCCGTGGTGGCCAGCGGGATCAGCTTGCCCGATTCGATGTGGGGCAGGGCCGTGGGCGGGGCTGCGTAGAAAGAGGTCACGCGGTTGCCCAGCACGTCCTGCAGGGCGGGCGCGCCGCCCTTGTAGGGCACGTGCAGGGTATCGATCTTGGCGACATCGTTGAGCAATTCACCGGCCAGGTGCGATGCGGAGCCGGGGCCGGTGGAGGCGAAGTCCAGCTTGCCGGGTTCGCGCCTGGCCTTGGCCACGTATTCGCCCAGGGTCTTGATGCCGGTGGCGGCAGGCACGACGAGCACGTTGGGGAAGTTCACGCCCATGGTGATGGGGGCCAGGTCCTTGAGCGGGTCGTAGCCGATCTTCATGAAGTGCGGCGCAATGGCCAGCGGGCCGATGGAGCCGAAGAGCAGCACCGAGCCGTCGGACGGGCCATTGGCCACCTGCGTGTGGGCCAGGTTGCCGCCTGCGCCGGGCTTGTTTTCCACGACCACGCTCTGGCCGATGTTCTCGCCCAGCTTCTTGGCGATGATGCGCGCGGCAATGTCGGCCGAGCCGCCTGCGGCGAAGCCGACCACCATGACCACGGGTTTCTTGGGGGGGAAGTCCTGGGCCTGGGCGGTGCCCACGGCCAGGGAAAGAAGGGCGGCCAGGGCGCCGCCTGCGATCAGTCTGCGTTGGTGCATGTCGTCTCCGTTTGTTGGTCTTGCCTGCCCGCAGGGGGCAGCGTTATCAAGGGCGCCATCCTATGCAGCGGGTGTTATTCTGTGAATTGCAACTTTTGGAAGGACTGTTGCGTGCAGCGCATCAAATTCGACATGGGGGAATTGATCGCCTTCGTGACCACGGCCGAGAAAGCCAGCTTTCGCCTGGCCGCAGAAGCGCTTTTCCTGTCGCCGCCTGCCTTGAGCCGGCGGGTGGAGCGGCTGGAGTCCGTGCTGGGCGCGCGGCTGCTGGAGCGCACCACGCGGCGTGTGGAACTGACCGAGGTGGGCCATGAATTCCTGCAGGAGGCGCGCAGGGCCCTGGCCGGCCTGGACGAGGCCGTGCAGCGCGTGGATGACCAGCTGAAGCTGCGCCGTGGCCGGGTGACGGTTGCCTGCGTGCCTTCGGTGGCCACCAATCTGCTGCCGCCCGTGCTGAAGACCTTTGCCGTGGAGCAGCCCGATGTGCAGGTGCACGTCATCGACGAGAGCGCACAGCAGGTGGTGGAGGCCGTGCTGCGCGGGGATGCGGACTTTGGCCTGAGCTTCACGGGCAGCCAGGAGCCGTCGCTGCGATTTGAGGCGCTCACGCGCGAGCGCTATGTGCTGGCCATGCCGCGCAGCCACGCCTGGGCCGCGCGCAGCCAGGTGGAGTGGGCCGAGCTGGCGGGCAAGCGCCTGGTGTCCGTCTCCCACAAGAGCGGCAACCGGCTGTTGCTGGACCAGGTGATGGCCGGCCTGCCCGAGCAGCCCGTGGCCTGGCACGAGTGCAACCACGTCACAGGCGCCCTGGCCCTGGTGGAAGCCGGCCTGGGCCTGGCCGCCGTGCCCCAGCTGGCCCTGCGGCAGGACCACGCCCAGGTCTGCGGCGTGCCCCTGACCGCGCCCGATGTGTGGCGCACGCTGGGCCTGCTGCAAAGGCGTGACCGCGTGCTGGGGCCGGTGGCGCAGGCGTTGCGGGAGTGCCTGGTGCAGGCACACATCCTTCAAGGCTGAGCTGCACCACGCTTTGCATATGCGGCATATGCGGCATATCGGGCCTGCAATGCCGCCTCGTTCCTGGCTTCATTTGGCTGAATCAAGGGCGGCAAGCGCCTGTATGCCGGGATTTGCTGCGCCTATGGTGCTGGCCGTGGCAATTTTTTGCACTTTGGCGCATGAGATTTGACTGTGTGCGCAACGGCATCGCGTACGGCCCCTGCAAACGCCCACATAACCTGAAAAATCCACAGGCGAGGCGTACGCCGGTCTACCGCGCACAGTTGCCACTCCCATGGCAATTGCGCAAGCCCGGTGCGCCGCGTTTTCGCACGCAGGCCAGGGACTTTCTTTTCAGCAACAGCCCGTCATTGGAAATAGCCACCGAAGGCAAGCCAGGCAGCGCTTTTTTTCAGATTGCACCAATGACAACACTGCCATGAGCGAATTCACAGATAGCTCCCGTCCTTATATCGACTACACCAAGGCCTTCAACCGGCAAATGGCCAATGCCATGAACAGCCGACAGGCAGATGTACTGGTGCTCACGCCCCAGGAGTACGTGGGCATCCTGCAGGACAAGGCCCGCCGCGACCCGCGGCTGGCCGAGCGGTTGCATGGCATCCTGGCGCAAAGTGCACTGGGGCGGTACTGGCGCCAGACAGTCAGCCCCGGTGCCGAAAAGCCCGTAACCCTTCCTGCGGCATTGGCTGCAACCGACAGCTATCTGATCGCCAAGACACTGATCGCACTGGGTATTGCCGGGGCAGGTACCTACATCAAGACAACGGCCAAGGGCTCCTACATCATCATCAAAGGTCGAGCAGGCTTTCGGCATCAGTTGCTGCAGGGCACACGCTTTTTGGCCACGCACCCACGCATGATCCAGATGGGCCTGGGAATGCGTGGCCTGCAGAACGTGGCCAAGGGCGGCTTCATCCTGAGCATCGTTGTTTCCACTGCCGTCGAGACGCTGGACTTCATCTTCAATGACGAGAAGACCATGCATGATCTGGTGGGCGGGATTGGGGTGGAAGCGGTGAAGGCAGGGCTGGCGACCTCGATAGGACTTATAGCTGGATTCATGGTGCCGATAGTCACGGCTGTCGCAGTCGCTCCTTTGTTTACCATGGCTGTGGTTGTATTTGTTTCTGGAATTGCCTTGAATATGATGGACAGAAAATTCAAAATAAAGGAAAGAGTTATTGATTCCCTGAAAAGTATTCCTGGGGGAACTGATGTCGGGCTGTATTTGTTGAAATCCGATGAGTGCAAGCCGCTCGGAGCGCCTGACTTAAATTTGAACATGGTTTCTTATAGAATCAAATGAATGATAAAAAATGCATGATTTAAAAAGAATTCGTGGGATGATCATTTGGGTAATACCGTTTTGCATCGGTCTCTTGTTGATGGGGTTGTGGGTTTTGGATGTTGGTTTGATTTCTGCAATAGAGGAAATTTCGGAGAGATCGGCGATGGTAAGAATAACTCCCGGAGCACCTCTGTCAATTTACATCATCATCATTTCAATTATTGTGGCTATTGGTTCAGTGCTTAAAGCCATTCCATGCGGTGCTTCGGTGGCGAAAATTATTGACCGCATTTTTTGCATGAGCAATATATTTGGAGCCTCCTTGGTTGCTGTTTGTATTTTCGTGCTTACTCCGCTGCAATACTACGCTATGCCAAAAATGGGTTATGTGCGGTGCAATATTTTGGAAGATCACCCCAATATGTATTTCACTGATTGGGTCAAAAAACCAGAATGGTGCGTGCGTGGAAAAAGTAGGGAGTGGGTCAGGGAGCAGGCCGCGGTTGGCAGATAAGAAGAGGCTCTGAGCAAGCACTCAGTACTGGCCCAGCAAGACGGGTGCGCTGGAGGCCTATGGCAAGCAGACCCAGGCCGGGTTGCTGATGGGGCTGGAGTACGCCACGGGCGGCAGCATGGCGGTGAGTGGTCGGAAGCTGGTGGTGATCGAGAAGGACGACCAGAGCAAGCTCGACTTGGGCAAGAGCCTGCTGGCCACGGCGTATTCCGATGACAAGGCCGATGGGTAAGAGGGGCGGGATCAAGCCTGAGCATGAGTGTGGCTCATGCATATGTGAATTAAAACCATTTTACTTCATCGATTTGCATCCATACCATTCGCTCCCATTGTTCGTTTGCATTTGGGAAGCAGTCATGGTCATCACCACACCCTCGGATCGCATGGAGGCCAGAGCCGGCTCCCGCGTTGAACTTGGCCATCTCGCGTGAAAGCAGCCATGTCACGTCCGCTCCGTCTGGTCGCCGTTTCCGGTGGACTGCAACGCCCCTCCAAATCTGCCGCCCTGGCAGAGCATCTGTCTGATCTGATCGCCGACGAAGTTCCGTGCGAACAACGCCTGGTGGAACTGGGCCAGCTCGCGCCGCAGCTTGCCGGCGCGGTGTGGCGCTCGCAGTTGCCCGAGAGGGTGGAGCGTGAGCTTGCGGCGGTGGAGCAGGCGGATGTGCTGGTGGTGGCCACCCCGGTCTTTCGTGGCGCCTACACCGGGTTGTTCAAGCACTTCTTCGACTTCGTCCGCCAGGACGCCTTGATCGACAAGCCCGTGCTGCTGGCGGCCACCGGTGGCAGCGAGCGCCATGCCCTGGTGATCGACCACCAGCTGCGGCCGCTGTTCAGCTTCTTCCAGGCGCGCACGCTGCCGCTGGGCGTCTACGCGACCGACAAGGATTTCGTGGACTACCGCCTGCACGACGAGGCCCTGATACAGCGGGCCGCACTGGCGGTGCAACGGGCATTGCCGCTGGTCGAGCTGGTGCACCGCGCCAGGCCCTGCCTGGCCGAGGAAATGGCTGCGGCCTGAGTCAACCCACTTTTTTATTTCTAAATCAGGTCATTGGATCACCATGAACGCAGAACTGCACTTCAGCCTCAAGAGCATCCGTTTCGATGAGAACTATCACCCATCGGACAGCACGCGCATTACGACCAACTTTGCCAATCTGGCCCGGGGAGCAAGCCGGCAGCAGAACCTGCGCCATACGCTGAGGATGATTGACAACCGCTTCAATGACCTGGCGCATTGGGACAATCCGACGGGAGACCGCTATTCAGTCGAGCTGGACATCATCTCCGTAGAGATGGGCATGGGTGCGCAGATGGGAAGTGGCGTATTTCCGTTGATCGAGATATTGAAGACCAGCATTCTCGACAGAAAATCGAACAAGCGCATAGCCGGCATTGCAGGGAATAATTTTTCATCCTACGTGCGTGACTATGACTTCAGTGTTCTGCTGCCGGAATACAACATCAACCGCCAGGAGTTCAGCACGCCAGACGATTTTGGCGACCTGCATGGCAAGCTGTTCAAGCAATTCGCCCGTTCGAGCACGTACAGGGAGCACTTCAACAAGCCTCCGGTCATCTGCATCAGCGCCTCTACCAGCAAGACCTATCAGCGCACCGGAAACCAGCATCCCGTACTCGGTGCCGAGTATCAGCAAAATGAGTTGTCATCGACGGACCGGTATTTTGGGAAGATGGGAATGCAGGTTCGATTTTTCATGCCGCCCAATAGCGTTGCACCCCTGGCTTTCTATTTTCAGGGCGACCTGCTGGCCGACTACACGAATCTTGAGTTGATCGGCACCATCAGCACCATGGAAACCTTCCAGAAGATTTACCGCCCCGAGATCTACAACGCCAATTGCGCGGCAGGAAAAATCTATCAGCCGAGCCTGAAGAACCATGATTACTCGTTGACGCAGATTGTCTATGACCGCGAAGAGCGCAGCCAGCTGGCCGTCAAGCAGGGCAGGTTTGCGCAGGAGCATTTCATCAAGCCGTACAGGAATGTTCTTGAGCAATGGGCTGCCGATTGCGCGCTCTGACCGGCCAGACAGACAGACAGACAGACAGACAGACAGACAGACAGACAGACCATTTTTCATTGATTGCGCAGCGGCTTGGGACAACGGTCCTGAAGTACGCTGGCACCACCCATTTTTGCCTTGAAGGAATTCTCCGATGTTTGAAACCTCTATCGCCGGCAGCCTGCCCAAGCCAGCCTGGCTGGCCGAAACCAACAAGCTCTGGCCCCAGTGGCGGGCCGAGGGCGATGCGCTTCGCCAGGCCAAGGCCGATGCAACCCTGCTGTGGATCAAGGCCCAGGAAGATGCAGGCCTGGACATCGTGTGCGACGGCGAGCAGTCGCGCCAGCACTTCGTGCATGGCTTTCTGGAGCAGGTGGAGGGCATCGACTTCGACAACAAGGTGAAGATGGGCATCCGCGACAACCGCTACGACGCGATGGTGCCGCAGGTGGTTGCCGCCCTGCGCCTGAAGGGCCGCGTGCATGCCTTCGAGGCGCAGCTGGCGCGTGCGCACACCAGGAAGAAGCTGAAGTTCACGCTGCCCGGCCCGATGACCATCGTCGATACCGTGGCGGACCGCTTCTATGGAGACAAGGTCAAGATGGCCTTCGCCTTTGCCGAGCTGCTCAACCAGGAGGCCCTGGCGCTGCAGGCCGACGGCGTGGACATCATCCAGTTCGACGAGCCCGCCTTCAATGTCTACATGAAGGACGCCGCCGATTGGGGCGTGCAGGCGTTGGAGCGCGCAGCGCAGGGCCTGACCTGCACGACGGCCGTGCATATCTGCTACGGCTACGGGATCAAGGCCAATACGGATTGGAAGAGCACGCTGGGCGAGGAATGGCGTCAGTACGAGACGGTGTTTCCCGCGCTGGCCAGGAGCCGCATCGACCAGGTGAGCTTGGAATGCATCCACTCCCATGTGCCGCCCGACCTGATGAGGCTGCTGGCCGGCAAGGACGTGATGGTCGGCGTGATCGACGTGGCCAGCGACGTGGTGGAGACACCCGAAGAAGTGGCGGACACCATCGGCCGGGCGCTGGAGTTCGTGCCGAAGGAGCGGCTGTTCCCCTGCACGAACTGCGGCCTGGCGCCCATGGGGCGGGACGTGGCATGGCGCAAGCTGAAGGCGCTGGCAGAAGGCACGAAGCTGGCAAAGGAGCGGCTCGCCAAGGCCTGATGCCCTGCGTGGCCACGCGCAGGGGAAGATGCCAGGGGTGCCAGGGGTGCCAGGGGTGCCAGGGGTTCATGGTTTGCCCTGTATCGGATTCAGGCAACTGTCTGAAGTCAAGACACTGAATCTGTTCAATAGTCGGGCACTCGCTGCCCGTGCTCTGCCCGCGCCCGCCATTGCGCCTGCTTGGCCCGCCTGGGCCTGCCTGGCACAAAGCATGCATGGTCCCTCCCCACAAAAGCAGCGGGCGCCAGCCCAGCCGCCAACCCAAGGAGACAAACCATGCAACGCCGCCCCTTCCTGCATTCCGCCCTCGCACTCTCCGCCATGGCCACCGTGGCCGCTGCGGCTCCTGCCGCCATGGCCCAGCAGGGCGAGATCCGCATTGCCCACGTCTACAGCAAGACCGGCGCGCTGGAGGCCTATGGCAAGCAGACCCAGGCCGGGTTGCTGATGGGGCTGGAGTACGCCACGGGCGGCAGCATGGCGGTGAATGGCAAAAAGCTGGTGGTGATCGAGAAGGACGACCAGGGCAAGCCCGACCTGGGCAAGAGCCTGCTGGCCACGGCGTATTCCGATGACAAGGCCGATCTGGCCGTGGGGCCCACGTCGTCCGGCGTGGCGCTGGCTATGCTGCCGGTGGCCGAGGAGTACAAGAAGATTTTGCTGGTGGAGCCGGCCGTGGCCGATTCGATCACGGGCGACAAGTGGAACAAGTACATCTTCCGCACGGGCCGCAATTCCAGCCAGGACGCCATCAGCAATGCGGTGGCCATCGACAAGGCGGGCGTGACGATTGCCACGCTGGCCCAGGACAACGCCTTCGGCCGCGACGGGGTGAAGGCCTTCAAGGACGCCATCAAGAAGGGCAAGCTGGCGCATGAGGAGTACCTGCCTGCCGCCACCACGGATTTCACGGCAGGAGCGCAGCGGCTGATCGACAAGCTCAAGGACCAGCCGGGCAGGAAGATCATCTGGATCGTGTGGGCCGGGGCGGGCAATCCGTTCAAGATCGCGGACATGGATCTCAAGCGCTACGGGATCGAGATCGCCACGGGCGGCAACATCCTGCCCGCCATGGCGGCCTACAAGAATCTGCCGGGCATGGAGGGTGCCACGTACTACTACTACGGCATTCCCAAGAACCCGGTGAACGAGGCGCTGGTGTCCATGCACTACAAGCAGTACAAGACGCCGCCGGATTTCTTCACGGCGGGCGGTTTCTCAGCGGCCATGGCCATCGTGACGGCGCTCAAGAAGACAGGTGGAGACACCAAGACCAACGGTCTGATCAAGGCCATGGAGGGCATGAGCTTCGACACGCCCAAAGGCCAGATGACCTTCCGCAAGGAAGACCACCAGGCCCTGCAGAGCATGTACCACTTCAAGATCCGCGTGGACCCGGCGCGGGCCTGGGGCGTGCCCGAGCTGGTGCGCGAGATCAAGCCCGAGGAGATGCAGGTTCCCATCCGCAACGGCCGCTGAGCAATGTTGCGCACAGAGGATCTCACCATCCGCTTCGGGGGCCATGTGGCCGTCAACGGCGTGAGCTGCGCTTTCGAGCCGGGCACGCTGACGGCCATCGTGGGGCCTAACGGGGCGGGCAAGACCACGTATTTCAACCTGATCTCGGGGCAGCTCAAGGCCACTGCCGGGCGCGTGCTGCTGGGCGGGTGCGAGCTGACGGGGCTGGCCCCTTCGGCGCGCACGCGGGCCGGGCTGGGGCGGGCGTTCCAGCTCACCAATCTGTTCCCGCACCTGAGCGTGCTGGAGAACGTGCGCCTGGCCGTGCAGGCGCGCGACGAGGGGCCGCACCGGCGCGGCCTGAACCTGTGGAGCATCTGGAGCGACCACCGCGCGCTCACGCAGCGAGCGCTGCACATCCTCGACCAGGTGGCCCTGTCCGCCCGGCGCGACGAGGCCGTGGCCGCGCTGCCGCATGGCGACCAGCGCAAGCTGGAGGTGGCCTTGCTGATGGCGCTGGAACCCCAGGTCTATATGTTCGACGAGCCCACGGCGGGCATGAGCCATGACGAGGCGCCGGTGATCCTGGACCTGATACGCAAGCTCAAGCAGGACCGCAGCAAGATCATCCTGCTGGTGGAGCACAAGATGGATGTGGTGCGCGAGCTGGCCGACCGCATCATCGTGCTGACCAATGGCACGCTGGTGGCCGATGGGCCGCCGGCCGAGGTGATTGCCTCGCCTGTGGTGCAGCAGGCCTACCTGGGTGTGATGCCGGAGCAGGGCGCCGTGACGGAGGCCGCATGAGCGCTGCCGCCAACCTCAACCCAAACCCCAACCTGCTCGAACTGTCGGGCGTGCACACGCATATCGGGGCCTATCACATCCTGCATGGCGTGGACCTGGCCGTGCCGCGCGGTCAGCTGACCATGCTGCTGGGGCGCAATGGCGCGGGCAAGACGACCACGCTGCGCACCATCATGGGTCTGTGGCGGGCCAGCCAGGGGCGCATCGCCTTTGGCGGGGCCGACATCACGGCCCTGCCCACGCCGGCGATCGCGCGGCTGAACATTGCCTATGTGCCCGAGAACATGGGCATCTTCGCGGACCTGACGGTGCAGGAAAACCTGCTGCTGGCCGCGCGCGGCGCCTCGCGCGCCGACCGCATGGACGCGCAGCGGCTGCAGTGGATCTTCGGCATGTTCCCGGCCGTGGAGAAGTTCTGGAACCACCCGGCCGGCAAGCTGTCGGGCGGGCAAAAGCAGATGGTGGCGGTGGCGCGCGCCATCGTGGAGCCGCGTGATCTGCTGATCGTGGACGAGCCCAGCAAGGGCCTGGCACCGGCCATCATCGAGAACATGATCGCGGCCTTCGCCCAGCTCAAGGCGGGCGGCACGACGATTGTGCTGGTGGAGCAGAACCTGGGCTTTGCGCGCCGCCTGGGCGACCGCGTGGCGGTGATGGACAACGGCCGCGTGGTGCATGCGGGCGGCATGGCCGAGTTCTCGGCAGACGCGGCGTTGCAGCAGTCGCTGCTGGGGCTTTCGCTATGAACAAGCTGAACAGGCTGGATGTGGATTTCAAGCCGTTGCTGCTGGTGCCCGTGCTGGCCCTGGTGGCGCTGCCGCTGGTGGGCTCGGCCTCGACCTGGCTGACGCTGACGGTGGCGGGGCTGGCCATGGGGATGATCGTGTTCATCATCGCCTCGGGGCTGACGCTGGTGTTCGGGCTGATGGATGTGCTGAACTTCGGCCACGGCGTGTTCATCGCGCTGGGTGCCTTCGTGGCTACCAGCGTGCTGGGTGCCATGGGCGACTGGACGGGGTCCGAGCAGCTGTGGCGCAACCTGCTGGCCGTGCTGCCGGCCATGGTGGTGGCCATGCTGGTGGCGGGCGCCATCGGGCTGGCGTTCGAGCGCTTCATCGTGCGGCCCGTGTACGGCCAGCATCTCAAGCAGATCCTGATCACCATGGGCGGCATGATCATCGGCGAGGAGCTGATCAAGCTCATCTGGGGCCCGCAGCAGATTCCGCTGCCGCTGCCCCAAGGCATGAAGGGCGCCTGGCTGCTGGGCGATGCCGCCGTGGAGAAGTACCGCGTGGTGGCCGTGCTGGTGGGGCTGGCGGTGTTTGCCCTGCTGGCCTGGACGCTGTCGCGCACCAAGATCGGCCTGCTGATCCGCGCAGGCGTGCAGGACCGCGAGATGGTGGAGGCCCTGGGCTACCGCGTGCGCCGCCTGTTCGTGGGCGTGTTCGTGGCGGGCTCGGCCCTGGCCGGGCTGGGCGGGGTGATGTGGGGCATGTACCAGCAGAGCGTGGTGCCTCAGATGGGGGCGCAGGTGAATGTGCTGATCTTCATCGTGATCATCATCGGCGGGCTGGGCAGCACGGGCGGGGCGCTGATCGGCGCGCTGCTGGTGGGGCTGATGGCCAACTACACGGGGTTCCTGGTGCCCAAGGTGGCGCTGTTTTCCAACATTGCGTTGATGGTGGCCATCCTCTTGTGGCGGCCTCAGGGCGTCTATCCCGTAGCGAACCGCTGAAGGAGTGATCGACATGCTCAACCGATTGCTTTCCGGCGACCTGCCGCGCAGCCGCGTGCTGGCGGTGCTGCTGCTGTTGATCTTCCTGGGGCTGGCGGCGGCGCCCTTCGTGTTCCCTGGCGTGAAGGCGCTGAACGTGGCGGCCAAGGTGCTGATCTTCGTGGTGCTGGTGGCCAGCTTCGATCTGCTGCTGGGCTACACCGGCATCGTGAGCTTTGCGCACACCATGTTCTTCGGCATTGGCGCCTATGGCGTGGCGATTGCATCGTCGCGCATGGGCGCGGGCTGGGGTGCGCTGGCGCTGGGCCTGGGCGCGGCGCTGCTGGTGTCGCTGCTGCTGTCGCTGGCCATCGGCCTGTTCTCGCTGCGGGTGCGGGCCATCTTCTTTGCCATGATCACGCTGGCCGTGGCGGCGGCGTTCCAGACGCTGGCCTCCCAACTGTCGGAATGGACGGGCGGGGAGGACGGCTTGAGCTTCAAGTTGCCCGAGTGGCTGTCGCCCAGCTTCGAGCCCTTCGAGAACGAGGTGCTGGGCGTGCTGATCGACGGGCGCATCATCACCTACTACCTGCTGTTCGTGCTGGCTGTGGTGCTGGTGCTGGCGCTGCTGCGCATCGTCAATTCCCCGTTCGGCCGCGTGCTGCAGGCCATCCGCGAGAACGAGTTCCGTGCCGAGGCCATCGGCTACCGCGTGGTGGTGTACCGCACGCTGTCCAGCGTGCTGTCGGCCCTGTTCGCATGCGTGGCCGGGGCCATGCTGGCGCTGTGGCTGCGTTATAACGGGCCAGATACCTCGCTGTCGTTCGAGATCATGATGGACTGCCTGCTGATCGTGGTGATCGGCGGCATGGGCACCATCTATGGCGCGGCGATCGGCTCGGTGCTGTTCCTCATCGCCCAGAGCTATCTGCAGGACCTGCTGCGCGTGGCCAGCGAGGCCGCGCACAGCCTGCCCTGGCTGGCCGCGCTGCTGTCGCCCGACCGCTGGCTGCTGTGGCTGGGCGTGCTGTTCGTGTTGTCGGTCTACTATTTCCCCACGGGCGTCGTGGGGCGTCTGCGTTCTTCCCGCGCCGGAGCCTGACCAGGGCCCCTGGCGCATTCGTGCATCAGAGAACTACCACAAGGAGATGGGCATGTTGAAGCGTGAAGAGATGGTGTCGTCGATTCCTGCAACCCCCTGGCGCTGGGCCTTCACGGCGCTGGCGGCGGCCGCGCTTGCGGCCTGCGGCAGCGGCGAGCATGAACCCAGCAACGATCTGCCCAAGGGCTTTACCGAGCTGGGCGCCACGGTGTATCCGGCCACGGCCACCGGCACGGGCGCCACGGCGGCCACGCAGGACTTGCTGACGGGCGGCCTGGGCAAGACGGGCCTGGGCGCCGCAGCCGCGCCCCTGTATGCGGACCCTGCCAATCCCACGGCGGCGGAGCTGCGGCGCAATGCGCTGTACTCCAACTACCGTGGCATCCTGGACCCCACGGCGGGCGGCGGCTACGGCACGCTGTACGGCCCCAACATCACGGCCGATGGGCAAGTGACTGCGGGCGAAGGGCTGATCCCCGGGCGCGAGTACCTGGCCGTGCTGGACGACGGCACGGGCCGCAAGCAGACCATGGTGGCCGTGCAGGTGCCGGACAGTTTTGACCGCAACCGGCCCTGCATCGTGCTGGGCCCGTCCTCTGGCTCGCGCGGCGTGTATGGCGCCATCGGCACGGCGGGCGAGTGGGGCCTGAAGAAGGGCTGCGCCGTGGCGCTGACCGATGCGGGCAAGGGCGTGGGCCTGCACAACCTGAGCGACGACACCGTCAATAAGCTGGACGGCACGCGCGCCACGCGCACGGACGCGGGCAGCCTGTCCTTCTTTGCCGCACGGCTGACCGATGCGGCGCGCGCCGCCTACAACGCGGCGTTTCCCAACCGCATTGCCATCAAGCACGCGCATTCCCAGCAGAACCCTGAAAAGGACTGGGGCAACGACACGCTGGCCGCGGCCCGCTATGCGCTGTACGTGCTCAATGCCCGCTATGGCACCACGCAGGACCCCGTGCCCTTCGGCAAGGACAACACGCTGGTGCTGGCGGGCTCGGCTTCCAACGGCGGCGCGGCCGTGCTGCGTGCGGCCGAGCTGGATGCGGACGGCCTGATCGACGGCGTGGTGGCCTCCGAACCCGTGACCGAGATGCCCACGCGCCAGGGCTACACCATTGCCGTGGGCAATGCGACCATGCCCAACCCGGGCCGCACGCTGGCCGAGTACACCACCTACGGCAACATCTACCAGCCCTGCGCGGCGCTGGCGCCCGATGCGGCGCTGACCGAGACATCCATCTTCAACTACATAGGCCTCACCGCCATGACGGCGCGGGCCGAGGCACGCTGCACCAGCCTGGCCGCCAAGGGCCTGGTCATTGGCAGCACCACGGCCGACCGCGCCGCCAATGCGCTGAGCAAGCTGCGCCTGTACGGCTGGACGCGCGACCATGACGCCATGCACAACGCCCACTACGCGCTGGGCAACGGCCCCATCCTGTCGGCCATGTACACCATGGCCTATGGCCGGTTTGGCGTGGATGCCAACCTGTGCCGCACCAGCTTTGCGGCCGCCAATGCCACGGGCGACGTGGTGCCCGCCACGGGGGCTGCGCTGGCCCAGAGCTTTGCCACGGCCAATGGCACGGCCAACGGCACGCCCGCCACGGTGGTCTACAACGACTCGGTGGGCGGGGCCAAGGCCTGGCAGTTTGCCGTGTCGCCCTCCACGCGCGTGGCCGACCTGGGCCTGGACAACGCGCTGTGCCAGCACGCGCTGGTGACGGGCTTCGATCCGGTGACCGGCTTCAATCTCTCCGAAAGCAGCGTGCCCACGCGTGCCCAGAGCGACGCCGTGCGCGCCGGCATCAACGAGGTGCTGCACACCGCCAAGCTGCGCGGCAAGCCCACCATCATCGTGGCGGGCCGCAGCGATGCGCTGGTGCCGGTCAACCACAATGCGCGCGCCTACACGGTGCTCAACCGGGGGCTGGACGGCAGCAACACGCGGCTGCGCTATATCGAGGTGGTGAATGCCCAGCACTTCGATGCCTTCCTGCCGTTCTCCGGCTTCGACACGCGCTTCGTGCCGCTGCATCCGTACTTCAACCAGGCCATGGATGCCGTGTGGGCCAACCTGCGCAGCAGCACCGCGCTGCCCGCCAGCCAGGTGGTGCGCACCACGCCGCGCGGCGGCCAGCCGGGCGCGGCGCCCGCCATCACGGCGGCCCAGGTGCCGCCCTTCGTGGCGCGGCCCAGCACGGCCAACACCATCGAGGTCAGCGACGGGCTGATCCGCATTCCTGAGTGAGCCAGGCCCTGGAGCGGCCGGCTGCCCCACGGTGGCCGGCGGCTCCTGCACAGCAAAGATTTCTCCCATGGCTTCCAAAGCATCTTCCTCATCCGCGCCCGTACCCGCTTCCTGCTACACGCAATGCGCGGGCTACGAGATCCACTACATGGACTGGCAGCCCGCGCCCGATGTGTCGCCAGCGGGCACCGTCGTCGCCTGGCACGGGCTGGCACGTACGGGGCGTGACATGGATGCACTGGCCCAGTTCCTGGCAGGCCAGGGCTGGCGCGTGATCTGCCCCGACACGCCGGGCCGGGGCCTGAGCCAGTGGAGCCGCGCGCCGCGCGAGGAATACCGGCTGGGCTTCTACGCCCGCATTGCGCGCGGGCTGTTCGATGCGCTGGGGCTGGAGCGCGCGCATTGGGTGGGCACGTCCATGGGCGGGGCGATCGGCACGGTCTGCGCCTCGGGCCTGTTCGAGCCGTCGCTGCGCGCACGCATTGCGACGCTGGTGCTCAATGACAATGCGCCGCAGCTGGCCGAGTCGGCGCTGGCGCGCATCAAGGCCTATGCGGGCGAGCCGCCGGCCTTCGACACCGTGGGCGAGCTGGAGGCCTTCTTTCGCCAGGCCTACCGGCCCTACGGCTGGCTCAGCGACTCCGAGTGGCGCAAGCTCACCGAGACCAGCGTGCGCCGCCTGCCCGATGGGCGCGTCACGCCGCACTACGACCCGGCCATGATCGAGCAGTTCACGGCCCATGACGACGACTACGGCATCTGGCCGCACTACGACGCGCTGCAGATTCCCGTGCTGCTGCTGCGGGGCGTGGACTCGGACCTGGTGCTGCCCGAGGTGGCCCGGGAAATGACCACGCGCGGCCCCGGCGCGCGCGGCCTGCTGCACTGGCAGGAGGTGCCCGGCTGCGGCCATGCGCCGGCGCTGAACGTGCCCGCGCACTGGCAATGGGTGCTGGAGCATCTGCAGCGCGGCTGAGCATCAACCCGGGCCGGGCGCGGATGTTGCTGCCGCGCTAGCATTTGCGATGGGTGCAGCCTCGCCTTCTTTTCGGGCGCGGGCACCGTCTGGGCAAGAGAGGCCTGACATGGGTTTTCTGGTGGAGCTGATCCGCGAGTACGGCTTCGGCATCGTCTTTCTCAATGTGTTCGTCGAGCAGCTGGGTGCGCCGATTCCGGCCTACCCGGTGCTGGTCGTGACCGGCGCGCTGGAAGGCGCCGACTGGGTGCGCCTGCTGTGGCTGGTGGCCGTGGCCGTGAGCGCGGCGCTGATTGCCGACCTGTTCTGGTACCAGGCCGGCAAGGCCTACGGCCACCGGGTGCTGGGCCGCATCTGCCGCATCTCGCTGTCGCCCGATGCCTGCATCCGCCAGACCGAGACCGTCTACGGCCGCTGGGGCGCAAGGTCGCTGCTGGTGGCCAAGTTCGTGCCGGGCTTCGCCTCCATCGCCAGCGCGCTGGCTGGCGTGATGGGCACACCGCTGCGCAGCTTCGTGCTGTATGACGGGCTGGGCGCGCTGATCTGGGTGGGCTCGGCCGTGTACCTGGGCTCGCTGTTCAGCTCCACGGTGGAAGACCTGCTGGGCGTGCTCACGGCGCTGGGCCAGTGGGGCCTGTTGCTGCTGGGCGTGGCGCTGGGGCTGTTCATCGTGCGCAAGTGGTGGCAGCGCCATCGCATGGTGCGCTCATTGCGCATGCCGCGCATGTCGGTGCGCGAACTGGCGGGCCTGCATGCCCAGGGCATGGAGCCCACGGTGATCGATGTGCGCGCCCTGCCGCAGTACCGCCAGGGCCATATCCCCGGCGCCCAGTCCTGGGAACTGCGCCCGCGCGATGGCGGCGAGTCGCATGCGCACCTGCTGCCCCAGCACGACCATCCCCACGGGCTGGTGATCTACTGCGACTGCCCCAACGAGATATCCGCCGCCCGCCTGGCGCGCCAGCTGCAGCGCGCCGGCTTTGCCAACGTGCGCCCGCTGGTGGGCGGCCTCAAGGCCTGGCAGGCGGCTGGCTTCGACGTGGAAACCGCGCCGCTGCCCGTGACGGCCAGTGCGGACGAGGGGCCGGCGCCCAGCGTGCCCTGACCTTGACCTTGGCCTTGCCTTGACCTATTTGCCCGCCGGCATCGAGCAGTGCCCGCCTTGCGTTGCCTTGCCCGAGCCGGCCGCGATCAGCGGCGCCTCGAAGCGCAGGTCCACGGGCGGCGAGTGCAGGTAGTCCCAGGCCAGGAAGAGGACGAGCACGGCCCAGGAGACCGCGCGCAGGGTGTTTTGCTGTGTCATGGCGGGTCCTCTCAGAAATTGAAGTGGCGGCGGATGCGCAGGCCGAAGATGGTGCCGGCAAAGGCCAGCGGCACCCAGATCCAGCCGTGGATGCTGCCCGTGGAGATGCCCGAGAGCATGGCGCCCACGTTGCAGCCGAAGGCCAGGCGCGAGCTGTAGCCCAGCACCAGGCCGGCCACCAGGGCCACCATCCATTGCGTGCCCGTGAGCGGCTTGGCATTGACGGGCTTGGCGGCAGCCACCCACAGGGCGCCGCCCAGGATGCCGATGTTGGTGATGCTGGTCACGTCCAGCAGCACGGTCTCGTGCAGGCGCGCGGCGTTGCCGGGCTGGCTCCAGAACCAGTTGCCGGCCAGGTCCACGGCGCCTGTGGCGTTGGCGATCTTGGCGGCCCACAGGCCGAAGCCGTAGACCACGCCCCAGGGCTGGCCCGCAATGACGAGGTTGAGCGTGGCCAGCACGGCCAGCAGCACCGCGCCCACCACCCACTTGCGCACGAACAGCGGCTTGGCCGGGCGCTTGAGCGCCACATTGGCGCCACGCACATACCAGGCCACGCCCAGCGCAACCACGGCCAGCGCCGCCAGCGTGGCCAGCAGGGCAGGGGCCCAGCCCCAGGCCGTGACTAGGCCCACGGGCTGGGTGTTGCCCAGGTCCAGCCACCAGCCCAGGTGCAGGCTGCCCAGGAAGCTGCCGATGGCAAACACGGGCAGGATGGCCGCATTCATGGGAATGCCCATGCCGGCCTTGTACAGCGTGCCGCTGCCGCAGCCGTCTGCAATCTGCATGCACAGGCCGAAGACGAAGGCGCCCACCAGCAGGCTTATGCTGGGCGGGCCCAGGGCGGCCGTGAGTTCGGGATAGTGGCCCAGCAGCGGCATGGCCAGCGCGGCGGCCAGCGCCAGCAGCAGCAACTGGCCGAAGACGCCGCTGGCGTCCTTGTCCTCGATCAGCATGCGCCAGCCCGTGGTGAAGCCGAAGCGCTTGCCGGCCAGCACCCCGCCCAGGCCCAGGCCCACGGCGAACAGCGCGGCCTGGCGCACCGAGACGCTCCACAGCAGCCAGCCAAAGAAAACGGCCAGGATGGCCGCAAGAGGAAGTCGTTTCATATGATTTTTCTCCATGCAGTCGCCCTCCCCCGCGAAGCGGGTAGAGAGGCGCCGTGCCACGGCGGGAAGGCGCGCAAGCGCCTCAGGGGGTGTTTATTTGAACTTTTTTTCCCACCACTGCTTGGCGTCGTAGGCCAGGGATTCGGCGCGGCCGGGCTGGTTGGCCATGGGCGGCGCATCGGCCTGCTGCGTCCAGTCCACCATGGAGCCCGCATACAGCTTGACGCCCGGCAGGCCCGCGACTTCGGACAGGCCGAACCAGTCGGTGGCTGCCCAGTGGCCGGTGTTGCAGAAGGCCACCATGTCCTGGCCCTGCTCGCGCTTGACCTTGGCCGCGATCTGCTTGGCCGTGGCCGTATCGACAAAGGTGGAGGTGCCGGGCACGAACCACTGGTTGAAGTCCAGCTGCTGCGCGCCGGGCAGGGTGCCCGAGATTTTGGCGGCAGGCGCGCGCGTCTTGCCCTGGTAGAAGGCGTCGGGGCGCGAGTCCACCAGGGCCGCGTTGCTGAGCTTGACGTGCTGGCCCACGTCCTCGCGCGTGGCGATCAGGCTGGTGTCGAGCTGGGGCTGGTAGCTGCTGCGGGCCACTTTGACGGCCTCGTTGTCCTGCGGGAGCTTTTGCTCGTTCCAGGCCTTCATGCCGCCGTTGAGCACGGACAGCTCCTTGAGGCCCAGCAGCTTGAGCGTCCAGTACACGCGCGCTGCCGCGCCGAAGTCGGTGGCGTCCGCGCCCGACGAGACAACGATGGCGTGGGTGGCGGGCGTCAGCCCCAGGGACTGCACGAGTTCGGTGAGCTTGGGCAGCTCCGGCAGTTCGCCGGGATTGGTGGCGGGGCCGCGCCATTTGCCGTAGGGGGCGTTGAGCGCGCCTGGGATATGGCGCTCGCCATAGGCCTTGGGGTCGCGGATGTCGATGATGCGCACGGCGTCCTGGCCGGCGGCGGCCTGCACGCCGGCAGGGGTGAGCAGGGGTTCGGCGGCGTGGGCCGTGCCGAAGGCGGTGCAGGCGAGGCCCAGCGCCAGCAGCGGGGCCGCCAGGCGCAGAGCGGGGGAAAAGGTCTTGGTCATGATGGCTGGGGCCGGTCATGGAAGACCGGCGGAACAAGCAACTGGAGTGCAATTGTCCCGCTTGCAGCATCTATATACAAAGACGCTTATGCATTCTGCTCATGAGGCAGGGTTATATGGCGCAGTGCAGAAGATGCAGAACGGCCTCAGCGCTGTGCGCCCACGGCCTTGGCGCGCTCCAGGCTGGCGTCGAGTTCGGCCTGCGGCGCCTTCTGCGTGGGCCAGCCCTGCATATGCTGCTGGGCGATGCGGCTCAGCGCCGTGATCCAGGGCGCGCTGTCGTTGAGGCAGGCAATGAACTCGAACTGCTCGCCACCGGCATGCATGAAGGCCTCGCGCGCTTCCTGGCTGATTTCCTCCAGCGTTTCCAGGCAGTCGCTGGTGAATCCGGGGCAGACCACGTCCACGCGCTTGGTGCCGCTGCGTGCCAGCTCGATCAGCGAGGGCTCGGTATAGGGCTCCAGCCATTTGGCCTTGCCAAAGCGCGACTGGAAGGTCACCAGGTATTGCGAGGGCGACAGGCCCAGGCGCTCAGCCAGCAGGCGCGCGGTCTTGCGCGATTCGCAGTGGTAGGGGTCGCCCAGGTGCAGCGTGCGCTCGGGCACGCCATGAAAGCTCATGACCAGTTTCTCGCCACGGCCGTTGCTGCGCCAGTGGGCCTCGATGCGCTGGGCCAGCGCGTCGATGTAGGAAGCGTCGTCGTGGTAGCGGTTGACGAAGCGCAGCTCGGGAATATGGCGCTGGGTGCGGGCCCAGTCATAGACCGCGTCGAACACGCTGGCCGTGGTCGTGCCCGAGTACTGCGGGTACAGCGGCAGGATGAGGATGCGCGTGGCGCCTTCGGCCTTGAGGGCATCGAGCACGCTGGGGATGGACGGGTTGCCGTAGCGCATGGCATGGCGCACCAGCACGTTGTGCCCGGCCTCGCCCAGCCAGCCGCGCAGCAGCAGGGCCTGGCGCGCGCTCCAGTGCTGCAGGGGGGAGCCGTCCTTCTCATGCCAGACGGTGGCGTACTTGGCCGCCGACTTGGCCGGCCGCGTGCGCAGGATGATGCCGTGCAGGATGGGCAGCCAGGCAATCCTGGGGATCTCGACCACGCGGTCGTCGCCCAGGAACTGCGCCAGGTAGCGGCGCACGGCCGGAGCCGTGGGCGCATCGGGCGTTCCAAGGTTGCACAGCAGCACGGCGGTGCGCTGGGGTTGGTCGTGGCGGAATGGAGGTTCTGGCGCGAAGCGGGAAGGCATGGGCCGATTGTGGCAGGACGGAGCCGCCTGCCACGCGAGTCGGATGACCCGGCTGCTGCCGGCAACGGCTGCCTTCGCTATGCTCGAACCATGTCCCAAGCCACCATCGCCCCCCTCGCCGAATCCTCTCTTGACCCTGCATTGGCCGCCTTGCAGCAGCTGCGCCGCAGCGGCCGCATCCGCGCCATTTCCATCGACCTGGACGACACGCTGTGGCCCGTATGGCCAGCCATCTCGCGCGCCGAACAGGTACTGCTGGACTGGCTGCACGCCCATGCGCCCACCACGGCCGCAGCGCTGCGCGACGTGGCCACCCTGCGCGCCATCCGCGTGCAGATCGAGCGTGACCGCCCGGACCTTGCCCACGACCTGAGCGGCCTGCGCCGCGAGTCCATCCGCCTGGCGCTGCAGCGCAATGGCGACGATGGCGGCCTGGCGGAAACGGCCTTCGATATCTTCTTTGCCGAGCGCCAGCGCGTGGACCTGTACGAGGACGCGCTGCCCGCCCTGCAGTTCCTGGCCGCGCGCTGGCCCGTGGTGGCGCTGAGCAACGGCAACGCCAGCGTGCACGTGGTGGGCATTGGCGAGCATTTCCATGCCGCGCTGAGCGCGACCAAGGCCGGCATGGCCAAGCCGGATGTGCGCTTTTTCCACGCGGCAGCGGCGGCGGCAGGCGTGGCGCCTGACGAGGTGCTGCACATTGGCGACGACGCGCGGCTCGATGCGCTGGGCGCCATGGATGCGGGTATGCACGCAGTCTGGCTCAACCGCACGGGCGTAGCATGGCCTCACGAGGGGTCCACGCCCCACGTCACGGTGGCCAGCCTTGCGCAGTTGTGCCAGGGGCTGGCTGACAGCTGACCCTGCCTGCCCGCGAAGCCGCGCCATGCCATGCCCACCAGCCACAGCACCGCTTTCTTCCACCCCCCCGTCCTCCCCGCCGTGCGCAGCATCGGCTGGAAACACCCCCTGAGCTGGCTGGCGCGTGGCGCGCGCGACATGGCCAGGGCGCCCTGGCTGAGCTTGGCACATGGCCTGGTCTTGACCTTGATCGGGTTTTTGATCTTGACGCTGGGGCACAATCGCTTTTGGCTGATGGCCGGGGCCCTGTCGGGGTTCCTGATCGTCGGCCCTGTCGTGGCAACCAGCCTCTACGCCATCAGCCGTGCGCTGGAGCGTGGCGAGGTTGCCGATCTGTCCCTGGTGCGGCGCACCTGGACGCGCTGGCAAAACTGCCATGTCGCCAAGGCCGATGGGCAGGGCGGCTACTGGTGCCTGGTGCAGTTCGGGCTGCTGCTGTCGCTGGCGGCCACGGGCTGGGTGCTGGTGTCGGCCTCGCTGATCACCGTGCTCTCACCCGTGCGCATCGCCACCCCGGCGGATTTCGTGCAGCACGTGGTGCTGGCCCGCGACGGGCAGTTGTTTGCGATATGGCTGGCGCTGGGCAGTTTTCTGGCAGCGCCTATTTTTGCGTCCAGCGTGGTGGCCATGCCGCTGATGCTGGACAGGCGGGTGACGGTGCGCCAGGCCGTGCTGACCAGTTGGTTGGCCGTGCTGGCCAACCCTGTGCCTCTGGCACTGTGGGCCGCCCTCATTGTGTTGTTGACCCTGCTGGGCCTGGGCAGCTGGCTGCTGGGACTGGTGGCCGTGATGCCCCTGCTGGGGCACGCGAGCTGGCACGCGTACCGCGATCTGGTCGATTCGTCGGCCTTCCCGGCGCGTTGAGCCGGGCGGGCCCGGACCGGCCGGGCCTGCAGGGGAGGATGTAGGACGGTGTTGTCGTGATATTCGGGTATACAGAAGAACAGATCGCCCATTTCTTCCTCACCTATGGCGTGGGGGCCTTCATCCTCTTCATGGTGTTCATCATCCTGCAGCTGGCGCGCCAGTCCAAGGCAGGAAAGTTCGGCACCTTCGTGATCTTCCTGGGCCTGGGCGTGGGCTTTGTGGGCTACATCGCCAAGATCGTCATCCAGTGGTGGATGGAGAGATGACGCCGCAGGCGTCACACCCATGAGCTGGACGGACTACTACCGCTTTACCGAGGGACGCAAGATATCTCCCCTGCTGGTGCAGGCGCTTGACGCGTTGGCGGGTGATACGGCAGATAGAGCGGCCATCGATCTGGGCTGTGGCGCGGGCCATGAGTGCCGCGTGCTGCTCAATACCGGCTGGCGCATCCACGCCATCGACAGCGAACCTGCGGCCATCGAGGGCTTGCGCCCCCTGGCATCGCAGGCGTCCGGCGCTTTGACGCTGCAGGCTTGCCGTTTCGAGGATCTTTCCTCCTTGCCTGCAGCGCATCTGATCCACGCTGGACTGAGCCTGCCCTTTTGCCATCCTGAGTACTTCGATGCGTTTTGGTCGCTGGTGCGTTCTGCGCTGCGTCCGGACGGTGTGTTCGCCGGTCATTTTTTCGGACCGCGCGACGCCTGGGCCGATTCGCAGTCCATGAGCTTTCATTCGCGTGATCAGGTCTTGCGCCTTTTGGATGGCATGGAGCTGTTGGCCTTCAATGAGTTCGATGGCATGGCCCCCAGCATGCGAGGCCCCAAGCACTGGCATCGCTTTGATGTCGTGGCCCGCAAGCCGGTGTCGTCGTAGTGCGGCGTTACTCGGCCTTGGCCCCCGCAGCCTTGATCACCGGGTCCCAGCGCTTGATTTCTGCGGCGGTGTGCTGGCGCAGGGCGTCGGGGGTGAGGCGGTCTGCGGGCGGGATGATGACGCTCATGTCCGTGAAGCGCTTGACCAGGGCGGGCTCGGCCAGGGCGGTGCGCAGCGATTTGTTGAGGCGCTCGATGACGGCCTGGGGCGTGCCTCGCGGAGCGTACAGGCCGTGCCATACGGCAAGCTCGAAGCCGGGTTGGCCAGCTTGCGCGAAGGTGGGCACATCGGGCAGGGAGGGCAGGCGTTCGCGCGTGGCGACGGCGTAGCCCTTGAGCATGCCCGCCTGTATGTGCGGGCCGGTGGCCACGGGCTGGTCGCAGATGACATCGACATTGCCTGCCACCAGGTCCTGCAGGGCCGGGCCCGTGCCACGGTAGGGCACCAGGGTGGCTTCGGTGCCGGTAGTCTGCAGCAGCAGCATGGCGCACAGGTGGGAGGTGGCGCCTACGCCGGCATGCGAGAAGCGCACTTCGCCCGGTTTGGCCTTCATGTGGGCGATGAAATCCGCCAGCGTGGCGGGCGCAAAGCCTTTGCTGCGCACCAGGATCATGGGTACGTCGCCTGCCAGCGCGATGGGTTCCAGGTCGCGCCTCACATCGAAAGCGAGCTTGCTGTAGAGCGCGGGCGCCGTGGCAATGCCCATGTTGTGCAGCAGCAGGGTGTGGCCGTCGGCCTGGGCACGTGTGACGCGGCTGGTGCCGATGGTGCCACCGGCGCCGCCCAGGTTCTCGACGATGACCTGCTGGCCCAGGTCGCGCGTCATGGCCTCGGCCAGTACACGGGCCAGCACGTCGGTGGAGCCTCCGGCCGCGTAGGGAACGACGATGGTGACGGGCTTGTTGGGGAAGGCCAGGGCGGCAAGGCTGGCCGCTGACAGCGCGGCGGCGAGAAGGGTCTGGGCAAAGGGATTGCGGATGAGGGGGCGCATGGGTTTGTCTCCTGGAGGCGCGTGCAGGGGCCGCCGGCTCTGTGCGGCCGGTTGTCGGTGGCGTGTTTGGTGGCGTGAGGCAGGAAGGCAAGGGCCGCGTGCGGCCCTTGACGACGGCGAGACGGCGCAGGCTCAGGCCGGGGCCACGTACCTGTACAGCTCGGTGTGGTCGGCGGCGGGTCCCAGGGACCTGGAGGCGTCGGCCGCCATGGCGCTGACCTGTTCGGCCAGTGCCATGGGCGTGTGCATGGCCTGGCCCAGCGACAGGGCAATGCCCACGTCCTTGGCCTGCAGCGCCAGCGAGAAGCCCGAGTTGAAGGCGCCGTTCAACATGAACTGGTGCGCCTTGTTTTCGGTGGTGTTGTTCTTGCCGGTGGAGGCATTGATCACGTCCACGATGGTGGCCGGCGCAATGCCGAAGGCCGCGCCCGCATGGATGGCCTCGGCCGTGGCGATCAGGGCCGCTGCCGAGACATAGTTGTTCAGCGCCTTGAGCGCATGGCCCGCGCCCACGGGGCCGACATGGGTGATGGCCTGGCCCATGCGCTGCAGCAGCGGCAGGTGCTGGGCTAGCAGGTCCGCATCGCCCCCGACCATGATGGACAGCGTGCCCGCAATGGCGCGCTTGACGCCGCCGGAGACCGGCGCATCCAGCAGCCCGATGCCGCGCTCGCCCAGCAGGCCGGCCAGCGCACGCGTGCGGTTGGGGTCGGCAGAGCTCATGTCGATGATGCAGGCGCCGGGCGGCAGGTGCGGTGCCAGTTCGCCGACCACGGCATCGACGATGCGGGAGTCGGGCAGCATGGTGAAGACCACGCTGCAGCCGGCAAAGTCGGCCGCGCCGGATGCCACGGCCACGCCCGCATGCTCCTGCGCGAATCGTGCGGTGGCGGCGGGCACGGCGTCCCGGATGACCAGGGCGTGCCCTGCGGCGTGCAGCAGGTGGGCCATGGGCTGGCCCATCATTCCGAGGCCGATGAATCCTATGGTGGTCATGCTGCGTGCCTCAGATGTCCATCTCTTTGAAGACTTCCGAAGCCACGCGGAAGGAGTCGATGGCGGCCGGCACGCCGCAGTAGATGGCGGTCTGCAGGAAGACCTCCTTGACCTCTTCCTTGGTCAGGCCGTTGTTGATGGCGCCGCGCACATGCAGCTTGAGTTCATGCGGGCGGTTCAGCGCCGTGATCATGGCCAGGTTCAGGAAGGAGCGCGTCCTGCGGTCCAGGCCGGGGCGGTTCCAGACATCGCCCCAGCAGTACTGGGTGACCAGCTCCTGCATGTCGATGTTGAAGTCCGTGGCGTTCTGGATGGACGCATCGACATACTCGGCGCCCAGCACCTCACGGCGGGTGGACAGGCCCTGGTCGAAGAGGGCGGGGTTCTTGGGTGCATAGGCTCGGGTCATGAAAACTCCTGATGGAAGGCAGTGAGGGTGTCTTTCGGTGGAGTGGATTTAATCAGATTGTCAGACAATCCTACTTGATGAAAATCGGGATTGCCTGCCGCGCCAGGTGTGTGTATGACAATCCGTCAGTCCGTCCGGCCCCTGGATTGGCGGGTAGGATTCGTCCCATGAACCAGATGCTGCGTGTCCCCCGCGAAGAAACGTCGCTGCGCCTGCGCACGACGCAGACCCTGCGCACGGCCATCCTCGATGGCGTGTTTGCGCCGGGCCAGAAGCTGTCCGAGCGCGAACTGTGCGAGAGCCTTGATGTGAGCCGTTCGTGCCTGCGCGAGTCGCTGCAGCACCTGCAGGCCGAGGGGTTGATCACCATCGTTCCGCACCGTGGCCCCGAGGTCACGGACATCTCGGTGCAGGAGGTGCGCGATATCTACGAGGTGCGGGCCAGCCTGGAGGGCCTGGCCAGCCGGGGCTTTGCGCTGCATGCCTCGGCAGGCCAGCGCGCCGCGCTGCGCGCCAAGCTGGGCGAGCTGGCCGTGCCCGCCGTGGCCAGCGACAAGGTGGCCCTGCTGGCGATCAAGAACCAGTTCTACGACATCCTGATCGAGGGCTGCGGCAATCTGGTGGCCGGCCAGATGCTGCGGCAGCTGAACAACCGCGTGACAGTGCTGCGGCGCATCTCCATGTCCCAGCCCGGGCGCCTGCCGCAGACGCTGGCCGAGCTGGATGCCATCGTGGCGGCGATAGAGCAGGGCGACGCGGACCAGGCCGCGCGCCTGAGCGCCGAGCATGTGCAAAAGGCCGGCCAGGGCGTGTTGCGCGCCATGGCCGAGAAGGCTGGCCCGGCCAGCTGATGCCGGGGCCTGTGCCTGGGGGTGTCAGTCCGTGTGCGCTCAGTCCGGCTTGACCTGGGCGCGCTTGAGCACCTTTTGCCAGCGTGCCTGCTCGGTGGCAATGAACTGCGCGAACTGCTGGGGCGTGCTGCCGATGGGCTCGGCCGCATCGCCCTGCAGGCGCTTGAGCGCGTCGGGCGCCTTGACGGCCTTGGCGCATTCGGCAGCCAGCTTGTCCACGTGGGCTCGGGTCATGCTGGAGGGGGCGAGCATGCCGTACCACTGCGTCATCTCGAAGCCCGGGAAGCCCTGCTCGGCCACGGTGGGCACATCGGGCAACTGGGGCAGGCGCTGGGTCGATCCCGTGGCGATGCAGCGCACCTTGCCCGCCTTGATGAAGGGCAGCAGGGCGGCAGCGCCGACCGAGGCAGCGTCCAGCCGGCCTGACATCAGGTCCGTCATCATCGGCCCCGTTCCGCGATAGGGCACGTGCAGCATGAAGATCTCGGCCGTCATCTTCAGGTACTCGAAGGCCAGGTGCCCGGCACTGCCATTGCCGGCCGAGCCGTAGCTGAGCTGGCCGGGCTTCTTCTTGGCGTAGGCGATGAGTTCGCGCAGGTTCTTGACCGGCACATCGGGGTGGACCACGTACAGGCTGGGCACCTTGGCCAGCAGGCTGACGGGCTGGAAGTCCTTGTTCGCGTCGTAGGGCAGCTTGTCGAAGATGTAGGGATTGACGGCCAGCGTGCCGATGTGGCCCAGGATGACCGTGCTCTGGTCATCGGCGCGCGCCACTTCCTGCATGGCGATGTTGCCGGCCGCGCCGGGCTTGTTGTCCACGAAGACGTTCTGGCCCAGGGTCTTGGACAGCTCGGCCGCCGTGGAGCGCGCCACGATTTCCGAGCTGCCGCCCGGCGCAAAGGGCACGACAAAGCGGATGGGACGCGTGGGCCAGGCGTCCTGCGCCAGCGCGGCCGCAGGCAGCAGGCCCGACAGGGCCATGGCGCCCGTGCCGGCCAGCAGTTGGCGGCGGCCGAGCGGGGGCAGGTCTGCGTGGTGAAGAAAGTCGCGCGAAGGCATGTCTGGTCTCCTGGCTATCGTTGTAGTGAATGGGCAGCGGATGCGGCGCCAGCGATGGTGGCGCCGGCGGCTGTCAATCTGCTGTCAAACCAGGGTCTGCAGGCTACGGAGATACCCGGGGGATCAGGCTTTTCCCTCGGCACCCAGGGCCTGGCCGATGGCCTCGGCCGCCTGCAGGCCGCTGCGCACGGCGCCCTCGATGGTGGCCGGGTACGGTCCATCCACATGGTCGCCGCAGGCCCACAGGCCGTGGCCCAACTCCATGCCGGGGCGCTGCAGCTGCGGCAGGCAGGCGAAGGTGGCGCGCTTGTCGATCACGGTGCGCAGCGCAACCAGTCCATGCCAGCCCAACTGCGCCTGGGCCTGGGCCAGCACCTGGGCCTGCAGGGTTTCGCGGTCCGATGCGCTGTCGCTGATGACGAAGGCCATCAGGCCCTGAGGGCCGCCGAGTTGCCCACGGTCGAAAACGAATTGCGCAGGCGCATCGGGCGTGGAGCGCAGCGCCAGCCAGGGCGCGCCCGGGGGCAGTGTGTGTGAGGCGTCAAAGGCCTGCGCATAGACGGTGGCAATGGGGCGGTGCTGCAGGTCCTGGGCCAGTTGCGCCCAGCGCTGCAGGGCTATGCCGTCGCGCGCAGGCAGGCTGTCGTGCTCGGCGGCGGTGAGTGCCAGGCGCGCCGCCTCGGGCGCGGGGCAGGCCAGCAGCACGGCGTCGAAGGGCGCATCTTCGGCCTGGGCTGCGCCCAGCGTCCAGTGCGGTCCCTGGGGCTGCAGTTCGGCCACGCGGCTGCCAAGGCGCACGGCGTGGCCGCGCTCTTGCAGCCACTGCGCGGCCGGCGCCGGGAACAGGCTGCCCAGGTCACGGCGCGGCACCAGGAAGTGCGAGCCGCCACGGCCGCTGAACAGCGCATCGCGCAGCACGCGAAGGAACACCGTGCCGCTGGCCAGGTGAATGGGCGTGTTGAGCGCCGAGATGCACAGCGGGTCGATGAACTCGCTGACCAGGCGCTGCGGCAGCCCGGCGCACAGGTCGGCCACGGTGGCCTGCGGCGCGCAGCGAAAGCCCGCCAGCCGCCAGCGCACGGCACGCGCCAGCAGGGCTGCACGCTCGCCCAGGCTCCAGCCGCGTGCGGTGGCAATGCCGGCCAGCGCATCCAGCGGCGCAGGCCAGTCGGGAAAGCGCAGGCCGCTGCCATCGGCATAGGGCAAGGCCATGGGCTGGCGGTGCAGGGCCTGTTCAGGGTCCACGCCCACCTCGCGCATGAGGCGCAGGCTTTCGGTGTACGCACCGATGAGGATGTGCTGGCCGTTGTCCACGCGCAGCGGGCCCTGTGGCGTGTCAAGGTCCATGCCGCGCGCACGGCCGCCGGGCTCGCGTGCGGCCTCGTGCAATGTGATGTGCCATCCGCTGCGCGCCAGCGTGAGGGCGGCCGCGAAGCCGGCCCAGCCGCCGCCGAGGATGGCTGCGCGCGGCTGAGCGGCGCGCGGCACAGAGGTGCGCGGCTTGTCCTTGGCGCTGTCTCTGCTCACCGCGCCATGCGCCCCAGCGCCTGCATCTTCCAGGCCAGCCACAGCTTGCGCAGCGGCGGCAGGCTGATGCGCTGGTGCAGCACGCGGAAGTCGTCGGCCTCGATCTCGCGCAGCAGGGTGCGGTAGATGCTGGCCATCATCAGGCCGGGCTTTTGCGTGCGGCGGTCGGCGGCGGGCAGCAGGGCCAGGGCCTCGTCGTAGAGGCGGTGGGCGCGCTCGGCCTGAAAGCGCATCAGCGCGGTGAAGCGGTCCGAGTATTCGCGCTTGGTGATTTCATGCGCCTTGACGTCGAACTGCTGCAGCTCGCTGATGGGCAGGTAGATGCGTCCGCGCATGGCGTCCTCGCCCACGTCGCGGATGATGTTGGTCAGCTGGAAGGCCAGGCCCATCCTGTGGGCGTAGGCCGTGGTTTCTTCCTGTGTCTGGCCAAAGATGCGCGCGGCCACTTCGCCGACCACGCCTGCGACCAGGTGGCAGTAGCGCGCCAGGCCCTGGAAGTCCAGGTAGCGGGTCTGCTCCAGGTCCATGCGGCAGCCGTCGATGACCGCCTGCAGGTGGCGCTCCTCGATGGCGTAGACCGGGGCGTGCGGCATGAGCGCCCGCATCACGGGATGGGAGGGCTTGCCTGCAAAGGCCTGGTGCACTTCGTTTTGCCACCAGCCGAGCTTGGTGGCCGCCACGCCGGGGTCGGAGACTTCGTCCACCACGTCGTCCACTTCGCGGCAGAAGGCATAGAAGGCTGTGATGGCGGCACGGCGCTCGCGCGGCAGGAAGAGGAAGGCGTAATAAAAGCTGCTGCCCGAGGCGGCAGCCTTGTCTTGGACGTACTGATCCGGATTCATATGGGGCGGGATTGTCCCATGGACGGCTTGGGGCCAAAGCCTGGGTGTCGCAACGGCCTGCCCGCCATCACATGCGCAGGGCGCGCCACAGCAGCAGCGGGGCATCGGCCTTGCCGACGGTGGGGCGGCGGTAGAGGCTGGCGCCCTGCAGCGCATCGACCTTGTCGAGAATGCGCAGCCCGCCCTGCACGACCAGGCGCAGTTCCCAGCCGATGCGGCCCGGCAGGCGGTGCACCAGCGGTGCGCCGGACTGCATCAGGGCGCGCGCCCATGCCGACTGCTCGGCCAGCAGCGCGCGCACGGCAGGGGTCAATGCAGCGGGCTCGGCGCGCAGGTCATCACGCTGCACGCCGTGGGTGGCGCAGTCGGCATCGGTCAGATAGTGGCGCCCGCGTGGCAGGTCCACGCTGAAGTCCTGCCAGAAATTGATCAACTGCAGGGCGGTGCAGATGGCGTCGCTTCGGGTGAGCGATTCGGCATCGTCCACTCCGTACAGATGCAGCAGCAGCCGGCCCACGGGGTTGGCCGAGCGGCGGCAGTAGTCAAGCAGCTCGGCGCGGTCGGCGTAGGTGGTGCCGGATTCGGTCTTGCGCACGTCCTGCGCGAAGGCGCTGAGCAGGTCGTCCATCAGCGCCAGCGGCAGCTGGTGGGCGCGTACTTGCGGTGCCAGCCCTGCAAAGACAAGAGGCCAGGCCGTGCGGGCGAGCGTGGAGGCCTCGCCTTCGGTGCCCAGCGCCATCAGGTCGGCACGGTAGGCGGCCAGCGCGGCCAAGCGCTCTGGCGGCGTGGCATCGCCCTCGTCGGCCAGATCGTCTGCAGTGCGTGCGAAGTGGTAGAGCGCGGCAATCGGCGGGCGCAAGCGGGGCGGGCACAGCCAGGACGCCACGGGAAAGTTCTCGTAGTGCGTGACCGGGGCGGGGGAGGCGGGCAGGGTGGGAGCGGTGGACTTCACGGTGGCCGATTGTCGATGCTGCGCGCAAGGCCATGCATTTCACTTGACGGGCTCAAGGGCTTCTTCTAAATTACTAACCCGTCAGTCAGTAAACGGCGCCAGCCAGCTGCCGCGGCATGTTGCCCGGATCTTGCAGCCCGCAGCCGCTTTTCGCACCAGCCCTCCCGGATCCACATGCCCGACTTGCCATCGAACCCTGCCGCGCCCGCTTTGCCGCGCCATCTTCTTCTTGCCCCTCTGTGCCTGGCCGCCGCGCTGGCGCTGGGCGCCTGCTCCAAGGCCGAGCCGCCGCCCGAGCCGGTGCGCGCCGTCAAGCTGCTCACTGTAGGCGTGGGCGCGCTGGACACGCAACTGGAGTACGCGGGCGAGGTGCGCGCGCGCATAGAGTCGCGCCTGGGCTTTCGCGTGGCCGGCAAGCTCGTTCGCCGCGAGGTGGAGCTGGGCCAGCACGTGCAGGCAGGCCAGTTGCTGGCGCGGCTCGATGCCAGCGACTACCGGCTGGGAGCTGACGCCGCGCGCGCCCAGGTTGCGGCCGCGACCACGCAGCGCGATCTTGCCGCCGCCGATGTGAGGCGTTACTCGCAGCTGAAGGCACAGAACTTCATCAGCGGTGCGGAGCTGGAGCGGCGCGAGGCCACGCTCAAGTCTGCCCAGGCCACGCTGGACCAGGCCAAGTCGCAGCTGGCATCGCAGAGCAATCAGGAGTCCTATGCCCAACTGCTGGCCGATGTGCCCGGCGTGGTGACCGGCATAGATGCCGAACCCGGCCAGGTGGTGTCGGCCGGATCGCCCGTGGTGCGCATTGCCCAGGACGGCCCGCGCGACGTGGTGTTCGTGGTGCCCGAGGACAAGCGCGGCGCCATCCGCGTGGGCCAGAAGGTGAATGTGCGCCCCTGGTCGGCCGGCATGCAGCCGCTGCAGGGCCAGGTGCGCGAGGTGGCGGCCAGTGCCGATCCGGTCACGCGCACCTACCAGGTGAAGGTGGCACTGCCCACTTCGGACGCAGCCGCCGTGCCGCCGCTGGGCGCCACGGTCCACGCATTGCCCGAGGGCATGGGTCCCACGGGCCAGCCCGTGATCAAGCTGCCCACCACCGCGCTGCGCCAGGAAGGCGGCGGTGGCCAGGGCACGGCCGTGTGGGTGTTCGACGCCGCCAGCAGCACGGTAAAGCTGCAGCCCGTGCAACTGGCCACGGCCGATGGCAACGAGGCCGTGATTGCCGCTGGCCTGACGCCCGGCATGCAGGTGGTGGCCGCCGGTGTGCATGTGCTCACGCCAGGCCAGAAGGTCACGGTCTATCAGGACCGTTATGACAAGGCCCCGCAGCCGGCACAGCAGCGACCGCAACAGACACTGCCTGCACAGGCGCCTGCCGCCGCAGGCGCTGCGCCCAGCGGAGCGGCCCAATGAGCGGGCCCAAGCACAAGGCGCCGCAGGGCGGGCATTTCAATCTTTCGCGCTGGGCGCTGGACCATGTGGCGCTGACGCGCTATTTCATCGTCGTGCTGCTGCTGCTGGGCTTTGCCTCTTACTTCCAGCTGGGGCAGGACGAGGACCCGCCCTTCACCTTCCGCGCCATGGTGGTGCGCACCAACTGGCCCGGCGCCACGGCGCAGCAGATGGCCGAGCAGGTCACCGACAAGATCGAGCGCACGCTGCAGGAGGTGCCCTACGCCGACAAGATCAGCAGCTACTCCAAGCCCGGCGAGTCGATGATCATCTTCCAGCTCAAGGACAACTCGCGCCCCGGCGATGTCCAGCAGCTGTGGTACACGGTGCGCAAGAAGATTGGCGACATGCGCTACACCCTGCCGCAGGGCGTGCAGGGGCCGTTCTTCAATGACGAGTTCGGCGATGTCTATGGCGTGATCTACGCCCTGCAGGCCGACGGCTTCAGCTACGCCGAGCTCAAGACCATGGCCGACGATGTGCGCCAGCGCCTGCTGCGCGTGCCCGATGTGGCCAAGGTCGAGCTGTTCGGCGTGCAGGACGAGAAGGTCTACATCGAGCTGTCGCAGCGCCGCCTGTCGCAGCTGGGCCTGGACATGAACCAGGTGCTGGGCCAGCTGGGCCAGCAAAACGCCATCGAGGGCGCAGGCGTGCTGCAGACGCCGCGCGAGGATGTGCAGGTGCGCGTGGCCGGCCAGTTCCTGGCGGTGGACGAGCTGCGCGCCATGCCGATCCGCGGCGCATCGGGCGCGCAGCTGCGCCTGGGCGATATCGCCGAGATCCGCCGGGGCTATGCCGATCCGGCCAATGTGAAGGTGCGCCACCAGGGCCGCGAGACGATTGCGCTGGGCGTGTCCATGACCAAGGGCGGCGACATCATCCGCCTGGGCAAGTCCCTGCGCGGCGCCGTGGGCGACATCGCGCGCACGCTGCCGGCCGGCGTGGAGCTGGCCAACATGCAGGACCAGCCCAAGGCCGTGGCCGACTCGGTCAACGAATTCCTGCAGGTGCTGATCGAGGCCGTGGTGGTGGTGCTGGCCGTGAGCTTCATCAGCCTGGGCCTGCACAAGCGCGAGGGCCACCAGCCGCTGTGGAAGCGCTGGTACATCGATCCGCGCCCGGGACTGGTGGTGGCCATCACGATCCCGCTGGTGCTGGCCGCGACCTTCCTGGCCATGTGGTACTGGAACATCGGCCTGCACAAGGTGTCGCTGGGCTCGCTGATCATCGCGCTGGGCCTGCTGGTGGACGATGCCATCATTGCCGTGGAGATGATGGTGCGCAAGATGGAGGAGGGCTACGAGAAGTACCGCGCCGCCACCTTTGCCTACGAGATCACGGCCAAGCCCATGCTGACCGGCACGCTGATCACGGCGGCGGGCTTCCTGCCCATCGGCATGGCCAAGTCCATGACGGGCGAGTACACCTTCGCCATCTTCGCGGTGACGGTGATTGCGCTGGTGCTCAGCTGGTTCGCCTCGGTGTACTTCGTGCCCTACTTGGGCATGCTGCTGCTCAAGCGCCCGCCGCACGCGGCCACGCTGCCGCCCGAGGTGGCCTCGGGCGAGGTGCCCATCGAGGAGACCAACCTCAATGCCTCGTCGGCCGAGCATGAAGTCTTCGACAGCCCGTTCTACAACCGCTTCCGCCGTGCGGTGAACTGGTGCGTGACGCACCGCTGGCTGACCATCGCCATCACGGTGCTGGTCTTCGCGCTGGGCCTGGTGGGCATGTCGCGCGTGCAGCAGCAGTTCTTCCCGGATTCCAGCCGGCCCGAAGTGCTGGTGGACATCTGGTTCCCCGAGGGCACGTCGCTGGCCGCCAACGAGGCCGTCACGCGCCGCGTGGAAGAGCGCTTCATGCAACTGGACGGCGTGCGCACGGTCAGCGAGTGGGTGGGCTCGGGCGTGCCGCGTTTCTACCTGCCGCTGGACCAGGTGTTCCCGCAGAACAACGTCTCGCAGTTCATCTTGGTCGCCCAGGACCTGCCCACGCGCGAGCGTCTGCGCAAGGCGCTGCCGGCGCTGCTGGCCCAGGAGTTCCCCGAGGTGCGCGGCCGCGTCAAGCTGCTGCCCAACGGGCCTCCCGTGCCCTATCCGGTGCAGTTCCGCGTGTCCGGCACCGATCCGCAAAAGCTGCGTGCCTATGCCGACGAGGTCAAGCAGGTCATGATCGCCAACGCCGACATGCGCGGCGTCAACGACAACTGGAACGAGTCCGTCAAGGCCGTGCGCCTGGAGGTGGACCAGGACAAGGCGCGCGCCCTGGGCGTGAGCAGCCAGGCCATCGCACAGGCGGCCCGCGTCATGCTCAGCGGCTCCACCGTGGGCCAGTTCCGCGAGGGTGACAAGCTCATCGACATCGTGCTGCGCACGCCGTATTCGGAGCGCGACGCGATCACCGACATCGCCAACGCCTACCTGCCCACGGCGTCGGGCAAGTCGATCCCGCTCACGCAGATCGCCAAGCCCGTGATGGTCTGGGAGCCCGGCGTGATGTGGCGAGAAAAGCGCATGTTCGCCATCACCGTGCAGGGCGATGTGCGCGAGGGCCTGCAGGGCGCAACGCTGACCCATGCGCTGCTGCCGGGCCTGCGCGAGATCGAGGCGCGCTGGCACGCTGCGGGCGACACGGCCTACCGCATCGATGTGGCCGGCGCCGTGGAGGAAAGCTCCAAGGGCTCGGATGCCATCGTCGCTGGTGTGCCCGTGATGCTGTTCCTCACCTTCACGCTGCTCATGCTGCAGTTGCGCAGTGTCAGCCGTTCACTGCTCGTGTTCATCACCGGGCCGCTGGGCATTCCCGGCGTGGCGGCGGCGCTGCTGCTGCTGGGCCGGCCCTTCGGCTTCGTGGCGCTGCTGGGCGTGGTGGCGCTGATGGGAATGATCCAGCGCAATTCGGTGATCCTGATCGACCAGATCGAGACCGACCGTGCGCGCGGCGTGCCGGCCTGGGACGCCATCATCGAAGCCGCCGTGCGCCGCCTGCGCCCCATCGTGCTGACGGCTGCCGCCGCCGTGCTGGCCATGATCCCGCTGTCGCGCAGCGTGTTCTGGGGCCCCATGGCCGTGGCCATCATGGGCGGGCTGATCGTGGCCACGGTGCTGACACTGCTGGCGCTGCCGGCCATGTACGCCGCCGTGTTCCGCGTGCGCCGCGAGCCCACGCATTGAGGCGGCGAAAACGCAGAGGCCGCCGCTCAAATCCGGGGTATGGCAATCCACCCCGCAATTGCGGCTAGAATCTGCGCCCTGACCTAGGAGCCGCCGCGCAGGCGGCTCCCCCAAGAACCAGCGCGGGTGGCGAAATTGGTAGACGCACCAGGTTTAGGTCCTGACGCCAGCAATGGTGTGGGGGTTCGAGTCCCCCCCCGCGCACCACGCACCAACGCCGCTCAACTGCGGCGAACACTGCTCAAGCCCGCTTCCTGTAGAGGAGGCGGGCTTTTTTTCTGGGTTCTGGGGGCAAAACGGAGCGGGTTGAAACCGGCACAAAACAGCGCAAAATCACATCACAATCCCGCGCAGATCCCGCTTGTGATCCCGTGCGGGCTGCAGGAGGTGGGATGGCGTATTTCCGGAAGGTGAAGAACGGCTGGCGGGCCGAGGTGGAGCGTGCGGGTATTCGGCGCACCGCCACGCGGGCGACCAAGGCCGAGGCGCAGGGCTGGGCCGTGGCCGAGGAGGCGGCCATTCTGGCCGGGGCGCGCGGGGAGTTTCCGCGGCGCACGCTGGCCGAGGCGGTGGAGCGCTATCGGCGCGAGGTCACCGACAAAAAGACGGCCAGCACGGCGCGGGCCGACCATTTGCGCTTTGATGCCTGGCTGCGCGAGTTTCCCGAGCTGGCGGCCAAGGTGTTCCACGAGATCACGGGTGACGACCTGGCGCGCTGGCGCGATGCGCGGCTGCAGCAGGTCTCTGGCGCCAGCGTGCTGCGCGAGGCGCAGCAATTCCGTCCGATCTGGACTCTTGCGGTCAAGCAGTGGAAATGGGTGGGCAAGAGCCCCTGGCCGGAGATCAAGCTGCCGGCCAAGTCCCATGCGCGCCGGCGCACGGGGCAGTGGAGCGAGGTGCGGCGCATGCTGCGCTCGGCCAATGTCTCGCCACGCCTGGCGCCTGTCACCGCCATGGAGCAGACGGCCTGGACCATGCTGGTGGCCCTGCACACGGCCATGCGCAGCGGCGAGATCCTGCGCATGGGCCGCAGCAATGTGGATCTCAAGCGCCGGGTCTACCACCTGCCGCACCACAAGACCGAGGCCAAGGTGGGCGAGCGCCGTGTGCCGCTGACGCGTCGTGCCGTGCGCCTGCTGCGCGTGCTGGACGCCGCCGCCGAGGCTGCGGGGCGCGACGCCTACTGGACCATCAGCGACGCCAGCCGCGACACGCTCTACCGCAAGCTGCGCGACCGGGTGATGGTGGAGGGCCTGCGCTTCCATGACCTGCGCGCCACGGCGCTGACCTGGCTGAGCAAGCGCGTGGATGTGATGACGCTGGCCCGCATCAGCGGCCACGTGGATATCAACGAGCTGTTCAATACCTATTACCGGGAGACGGCCGAGGACATCGCGGCACGGTTGTAGGCAGGATGGCTGCCAGGAATATCACTCCAATATGATATGTTGACAATATTATTCTGGAGTGATAATTTCAATTCATCATCTTGAGATGATATTTTGAATGCCCTGGCCAGGAGAACACCATGGACCACCTGTTGCAACTACCCGATCAGCTTGCGCTGCACCTGAAGTCGCTGCGCAAGGCCGCTGGCGTGAGCCAGGCCCAACTGGCACAGCGGCTGGGCGTGTCCCAGTCACGTGTGGCAGCGATAGAGCGTGACCCGGCCGCCATCAGCGTGCGCCAGCTGATGGAGATCCTGCAGCTGCTGGATGCGGATCTGCTCATGCGGCCCAGGGCGGATGCGGTGGCTTCTCCTGCGTCTGCACCTGTGCCTGTGCCTGCTGCGTTGAAGGTGGCCGAGCCAGCTCCACAACCGTACGCGGGTGACAACGGGCTCCGCAAGCCCGCCGACCGCCCCGTGGCCTTCAAGCCGCAGGCGCTGCCGCCGCACTGGCAGGACCGCAAGCCGAAAGGGTCCTGGTGATGGCAGCGCTGGGCGTCTGGATGAATGGGGAGCGGGTGGGCACCTGGGAGGTCACGCGCACGGGCCGCCATGTGTTCGCCTATGACCCGGCCTGGCCGCAGAGCGCGCATGCGCGGCCGCTGTCACTGTCCATGCCCTTCACGCGCGACCTGACGGTGGCGGGCGAGGTGGTGGCCCATTATTTCGACAACCTGCTGCCGGACGGCGAGGGCACTCGCCGGCGCATTCACCAGCGCTTCGGGCTGCGCGGGATCGATGCGTTTTCGCTGCTGGAAGCCATTGGCCGCGATTGCGTGGGTGCCGTGCAGCTGCTGCCCGAGGGGGCCGTGCCCGAAGGGTTCGACCAGGTGCGCTTCGAGCCGCTGAGCGAGGCGCAGATTGCCGAGCACCTGGCCAGTCTGGGTGGCGGGTTTGGTGCGCTGGAGGTGGACCAGGAGTTCCGGCTGTCCATTGCCGGTGCGCAGGAGAAGACGGCGGTGCTGCGCCATGGCGGCCAGTGGTGCCGCCCGTTGGGTGCGACGCCGACCACGCATATCCTGAAGCCGGCCATCGGCGTGGTGCCGCACTGGCACTACGACCTGAGCGAGTCAGTGGCCAATGAGTGGCTGTGCGCCCGGCTGCTGGCCGAGCTGGGCTTTGCCGTGGCCGACAGCAGCATCGAGAGCTTTGGCGGGCAGCAGGTGCTGTGCGTGGAGCGCTTCGACCGCGCCTGGACGGCCCAGGGCTGGATTGCGCGTCTGCCCCAGGAAGATTTCTGCCAGGTGCGCGGCGTTGCCAGCGCCAACAAGTACGAGACCCATGGCGGGCCCGGCATGCTGCAGTGCCTGCAAGTGCTGCAGCATGGCAGCGAGCCTGCCCAGGATTGCGCCCGCTTCGTGATGGCCCAGCTGGCGTTCTGGCTGCTGGCGGCCACGGACGGGCATGCCAAGAATTTCTCGGTGTTCCTGCAGCCGGGCGGCGGCTATGAGATGACACCGCTGTACGACGTGCTGTCGGCCTGGCCCATCATCGGTCACGGCCACGGCAAGATCGCCCGCCAGCGCGCCAGGATGGCCATGGCCCTGCCGGGGCGCAGCCGCCACTACCGCCTGGCCGAGATCCAGCGCCGCCACTGGAAGGCCTTGGCCGAGACCACGCGCATCGCAGGCCTGTGGGAGAGCATGGTGGAGATGGTCGAGGCGCTGGACGGCGCCATCGACCGGCTGCAGCCGCGCCTGCCGGCCAGCGTGCCGCAGCCTATGGCCCGGCAGATCTTCGACGGGGCGCGCGACCAGGCGCGGCGCTTTCTGCTTAGGGGTGATCACTGAGCCGTATGGGTGGCTGGCTCAGTGCCGCGATGTTGCTGTGCATCGAATTCTGACAATGGCATGGCTGCCATCTGTCGTGCGACTTCCCGGCGCTTGATGTGTGTGCTTATCGGAAGTATCACAGACGGATTGGGGATGGCGCTGGGAGAGATAGTGCGGTTGATCTCCGTCACTGCTGAAAATACGTGGCCACATTCGAAGTTGCGGCACTGGAATATGGTTTCCCGGCTGGTGTTGGTCAATTGCAAGCTGGTGCGTGTGTACGCGTGTTCATTGCAGTGTGGGCACATCATTCGCATGGGTCATGTTCCTTTCGAGGCCAGTTGACGGTATGAGCGGCTGCTCAAAAGCAGGGCTTATGGGATGCCAGGCTTCCTGGTCTTGGGGCGAGCACTTGCGTTGCACGCATACGGGCGTAGCCGCCTATCCAGGCGTCCAGCGTGATGCCCATGCTTTCGAGGCCCTTTGGACATTGCTTTTCACCATCGATGGCAATCTGTTGGGCAACGCGGTAGGGCATGTCATGCAAGGCCTCCTGGATGAACTCGGCGACCCAAGGCGGTCCGTAGTTTTCCAGCACGTAGGCATCCAGGTACTCGGCGAGATACTGCTCGTGGCCTTCGCTGCTGGCATGGCTGGATGCTGCCGTGTGGGCCCAGCAGGCTGTAGACGCGTTTGCTTTCATGGCTGTCTGCAATCGATGTGACAAGGCGAGGTGGGTGTGCGTGGTTGCGAGAATCGATGCCTTTAATATACCTTAAGGTTCTGTTTTTGATGGTTCTTTGGGTATTGTCCTTTGGGTATTTGTGGGTATTGTTGACAAAAAAACCACCCCTGAGGGTGGCTTGGTAGTCTTTTGTGCGGGTTAGTAGACTTTGCTTTCCCAGGCGCGCAGCACCTTAGCCAGGATCTGAAGGTTCATGCCGGGTTTGATGTACCACTCCCGGTATTTCTTGTTCTCGCTGATCACCAGAATGCCCTCACCGGGAATTCGCTGAAGGCGCTTGATAAAGCCTTCTCCGTCGACCGAGAAGAAGTAGACGCCATCGAACTCGCACTCCCTGACGCCAGTGTCCACCAGGAGCGGATCGCCTGGATTGAACATCCCCAGCATGGAGTCTCCAAAGCCCGTCACGATGGCCAGGTTGTCATAGGACGTCACGTAGGGGAGGTTTTTCTGGGCCCACTCACTGTTCACGCTCCAGCTGTTGATGACGCCGGGCTGGTCTCGCAAGACCAGTCCGCCGCCCATGGCGCCACCTGTGGAGTACTGTCGAATCACTATTTCGTCTCGTGTGAGTTTCTTGTTGGTATTTTCCACCAGGTCGGGGGTGTGCTTTAGAGCTGCGGCTGCCTCATTGGGTGTCATTTCCCAAAAACCGCGCGGCAGATCGAATGCCGTCCGCGTGGCTTCCATCAACTCTTGCCCAATTCCTTTGGCGCCCTTCTTGTCTTGAGGGTAGAAAAGTCGGTTGACGTAGCTTGCGTCCTTTCCTATGGCGCGTGCCATCGCGGCCCGATTGCCTTGGGTGAATTCCGAGCAGACGATTGTAAGAAGTTGTTGCAGGCGTGTGTGCTGATCCATGGTCTGATTTTCGCGTTGAGTACCTGTAGGTACAAGATACCTTTGGGTATCTTTTTGTAGGTTCCTTGGGTATCATGTGCTGCATGAACCCATTCAAATTGTTTTTTTGTGAGCTGGATCGTCGCGAGCGTGCCGAGTTCGCCGAGCGGTGTGGCACCACGCCAGGGCTGCTGAGCAAGCTGGTCTATGGCGGCGGGAAAGTGGAGTTGGGGCTGGCTGACGTGATGGTGGCTTTGGGGGACGGCAGGTTTTCCCTGGATGCGCTGCCATTGACCGAAAGGGCTCGTTTCCAGAACGAAGCTCGCTCGATAGGCCATGGGAGGTGCGCATGACAAGCCAATGCAATGCCGTTCTGCCTGATCCCATGGTGCCCTGTGACTGTGATCTTTCCGACTTTCCGTTCATGCCACTGGATGTCGCCCGGCTGAGGGATTCGGACCTGGCGGCCAACGAGACCCCCGATGCATGCTGGGCCGCCGTGCTGCTGTGGTCTGCCGCCTGGCACCAAGTTCCCGCTGGCTCCATGCCGGACAACGATGCCTGGATCGCGAAACAGGCGGGCTATGCCCTGCGGGGACGTATTGACCCCAAGTGGAAACGCGTGCGTGAGGGAGCCATGCGAGGCTGGGTGCTATGCAGTGACGGACGCTACCACCACGCGGTGGTAGCGGAGAAGGTTCGCGATGCCTGGAGTGCCAAGTTGCTGCAGCGTTGGCGCACCGAATGCAGCCGCATCAAAAAGCACAACGACAGGCACGGGACAGATGTGCGCCGTCCATCGTATGAGGAATGGATAGATTGCGGCCGTCCCACCGGACAGGTGCTGTCCATGTCCGGGGACGGTTACGCATGTCCGGGGGAACAAGATGACAGTGTCCCTGGGGACAGTGCTCCGGTGTCCCGTGGAGGCTGTGTTGCGGTCTCTGCGGAAAGCGCCTCCAAGGGACAGGGAAAGGGAAAGAGACAGGGACACCCTGATGTTCGCTCCAATCCTGGCGGTTCGATCCGCCAGCCCGTTCCTGCCAGCGACTGCAGCGAGATCATTTTCGGCTATGGGCTGTCTCTGCTGGTCAACTCGGGTACGCCGGAAAGACAGGCACGGTCCTTCCTTGGCGGGTTGCGCAAGGTCCATGGGGACGATGCGTTGATCGACAGGCTGCGTGCCTGCGCCCAGGCCAGGCCGCTGCAACCGCTGGAATGGCTGGCTGCCGCACTACCGCCACCGACGAGGGCCGCTATTCGTCGCTCCGTCCCCGTGGGCAGGCACGGCGCAGCCTACGCGGCCATCATGGAGGCGTAGGCATGCAGAGCATTTCCGCCCTGTCGTCCGTTGCGATAACGGGAGAGCTCCGGCAGCAGGCCGCGAGTTCCGCCGTGAAAAACCTGTTCCTGGTCATGCAGGGGTCCTACGGTTCGCTGTTTCTGAGCAAATTCGCCACAGGCGTTCTGGATGATGGCGGGCGAGATCTCGGGGTCCGCGCGGCCATGCGTGTCTGGAGTGCAGCGCTGGCGAAATACGACTCCAGTGTGATTGAAACTGCCGTGGCCCGACTGCCTGCGGCCCATCCGGATTTCCCGCCGCATCTGCCTCAGTTTGAAGCGCTGTGCCGTGCCGCCACCCCGCGCAGCACACATGCCGAGTTGCAGGGGTGGACTCGTCTGCCAGCACCTGGTGCTTCGCCTGTCCGTGTGCAACTGGTGCCTGTAGGCGATGGCAAGGACTGGGCGCGCCGCATCCTGGCCCGAATCCGGGCCGGTGACCAGACCGTCACCCGCGCAGTGCTTCGCAATGCCATGCAGGCCATGGGCATGGATGGGTGGCCGCGATGAATGTCCAGACTTGTCCGAATGCCCCCCACAGCCTATCTCCATCGTCCTGACGTCCCTGCCTGCTGCGCCGTGGCACCAATCTTCCCCTTCCGTGCCCAGAGCCGCCCGTTTCCCAGCCTTCCATTGAAAGGGTAGAACCTTGAATTCCACGCTTTTTCGCAACAACGTATTCCAGTGGCCTGAACGGCGCGGCCCGGTGTGCGCCATCCATGCCGGATCGGCTCGTTGGTTGCCACATCTGAGCCTGGCTGAAGCCCGTGCAGGAAAGGTCTGAACGTATGGGAGACGAAGCGATCAACTGGCTGGCGGGGCAACTGCAAGGCCGAAAGGATGGCAGGCCCAGGAATCACAACCCTCGCCCAGCCGGAGTCGTGCGCCCAGGCAGTGGTACGGACGCATTGTTGCGCCATCTGCAGCAACTGCCGGACCGCTGGTTCTTCCATTGCGAACTGGTGCTGGCGCTAGGGCGTTCAAAAGGAGAGATCGATTGGGCGCTGCAGTACCTGACGGGGCGGGGCCTGGTCCAAGCCAGGCTCACCGAATTGCCCGGGCGCAAGCCTGTTCTGCGCTACCGACTGATCTGCGACCGTCGCGAGGTGCCTGCGAATTCTTCGGGCCTGCCTGATGGCGCGTCCCAAGCCTGACAGGTTCGCAGGCATGAAAACGCTAATCTCCAACACCGTCCTTTCCGGGGGGGAGCAAATCTCCTCCTCCCGTCAGCACAGCAGCACGCAGGAGCGGCATCGTTGCTTTGCACGGGAGTACGTTGCATCGGGTTTCAATGCCACGCGGGCGGCAGTCGCCGCAGGCTACAGTCCATCCTCTGCGGCATCTCAGGGCGCCAGGCTGCTGAAGGATCCACGGGTGCAGGACTATGTCAGGGAGTGCAGCCAACGCGTCGCGGAGCATGCCGAGATTCGGGCCGAGGAAGTGGTGCGCCGGCTCCATGAAATGCTGATGGCCGATCCGCGCGATCTGGTCGAGGTTCACGTATCGTGCTGCCGGCATTGCTACGGAGCCGCCCATGGCTACCAGTACACGCTGTCCGAGTACAACTCCAAGCGTGAAAAGTGGATTGATGCCGGCAAGCAATTTCAGGACTTTCCCGAGCTCGGCGGGGTGGGCTACGAGGCCCACCGTCCCCCCCTGGCGGAGTGCCCTGAGTGTTTTGGCGCCGGCCTGCCACGCACGGTCGTCAAGGACACGCGCGGCCTTGGGCGCGGTGCGCTGGCGCTGTTCGGTGGCGCAAAGGAAGGCAAGTACGGCACGGAGATCAGCCTCCGCAGCCAGTTGGATGTGATAGAGAAACTGATGCGCTATCACGGCCTGTACCAGCGGGACACCGCTCAGAAAAGCATGGGCATGGGGCACTTCGAAGTGCATTTCATTGAGCCACCCCGGCGCAGTGACGATCCTCGCGAGGAGCGTGCATGAGCACCATGTCTGATGAATTGCCGATGCTCGCGCTCGACAGCCTGCCTTCGGGCGAGCCTCCTGATTTTGCAGCCGATTATGAGGTCGAGCGCTCGCGCGTCACCGTCGAGTTCCCGCTCAAGCTCAGGCCGCTCTTCGAGCCGCGGCGGTTCAAGGTCATGTACGGTGGCCGCGGAGGGGCGAAGTCGTGGTCCGTTGCCATGGCCTTGCTGGTGCTTGGCAGCAACCGCCCCTTGCGCATCCTTTGTGCCCGCGAGGTGCAGAAGTCCATGCGCGAGTCTGTGCATCGCCTGTTGCAGGACCAGATCGAGGCCCTGGGGTTGGGGGCGTTCTACGAGGTGCTGGGTACGGAAATCCGCGGAGCCAACGGAACACTGATCCTGTTCGCAGGCCTGCAGGCCCATACGGTGAACTCCATCAAGTCGTTCGAGGCGATCGATATCGTCTGGGTGGAGGAGGCGCAGGGCGTCAGCGCGGGCAGTTGGGAGGTGCTGGTACCCACCATTCGGCGTCCAGGATCCGAGATCTGGCTGACGCTCAATCCTGGCCTGGCCAGTGACCCAACCTATGACCGCTTCATCACCCATGCGGATGGTGATACTTGGCTCTGCGAAATCAACTGGCGCGACAACCCATGGTTTCCCGATGTGCTGGACAAGGAACGGGGACGCCATTTCAAGCGTGATCCAGACAGCTATTGGAACATCTGGGAGGGCCGTCCCAGACGCAGCCTGGCTGGTGCCATCTACGCCAAGGAGGTGGAGCGCCTGCACAACGACGGCCGCGTTTGCCCCGTCCCCTGCAATCCCAGGTTGCCCGTGCATACTGTCTGGGACCTGGGATGGGCCGACGACATGGCGATCGCTTTCGTGCAGCGCACGGCCGTGGACTTTCGGATCATTCATTTCATGCAAGGCCACCAGAAGACCTTGGAGTGGTACGTGCAGGAGATGGAAAAACTCCCCTATCTATGGGGCACAGACTTCCTCCCGCACGATGGCGCGCATGGAGATTTCAAGACCGGGCAGACTTCGCAGCAGATCCTGCAGGATATGGGCCGAGAGGTCGAGGTGCTCGAGCGATTCGGGCTGGAGGCCGGCATACGGATGGCGCGTGGCATCTTTGCCCAGGCCTATGTCGATGCCGGCAGGTGCGCCCAATTGCTGGATTGCCTGAGCCGGTATCGGCGCCAGATAGACCCCCGAACCCAGGAGCCTGGCGCGCCGCTGCATGACGACGCCAGCCACGGCGCAGATGTGTGGCGCTATCTGGCCATGGCCCTGCCGCGCATGGATAACGCGACCCAGGGCGCGATGAGGAATCGGCGGCGCGGAGGCGGCATGGCGCGTTGAGACCGTGCCAAGCCTGCCATTGTCATGGCATGCCTGCATGCATCGATCTTCGCAAGTCCCACCTCCACCGCCGGCACGGCGACCTGCTGGCCATCTACACCTGGATCAATGGAGAGAGGGCCCTGGTCCTGATCCCCAGTCTGCGTCCCAAAGCGCCCTGGTATGTGGTGATGGAGAGCGCCGCCTATCTCTATGACCATCCGTCTTACCTTGCACGCATGTGCGTGAAGGCTTGCGAGGTTTTGGGTATTGAACCCAGCCGGGCCAACTGGGTGCGAGTGGCCACCATCATCAATGAAGGGTTGCCTGATCTGGTGGCCATGCCCAGCGAGCCGCCATGGGAGCGCCGGGGCCGCGAGTTCGGTCAGCTGGTGATCAAGAGGGAAGGCAAGGAAATTGCAGCGCAGGCTTTGACCGTTCCTGATGTGGGGGCCGAGTATGTCCCTGCTTGAACCCCGCTTCAACCGCCGAGCAGGCGTGGGCGAGCACGTCCTGAACGATGAGCCGCTGGCTTTCGATGTGGTGGACACAGCGCCCCAGCATCCGCTGGACCAGGCCGAGGCCCGCAATACGCTGCGAAAGCTCCTGAGCTGGTACTACCGCGAGCGCGAGATCCAGGCCGAGAACCGCCTGCAGATGTCCATCGACGCCGACTACTACGACGGCGACCAATGGGATCCTGCCGACGCAGCCACGCTGGAGGGGCGCGGCCAGGTGCCCCTGGTATTCAACGAGGTGGCCGTGATGTGCGACTGGCTGATTGGTACGGAGCGGCGCGCGCGCGTGGACTGGAGCGTGCTGCCACGGACCGAGGAAGGCGTGCAGATGGCTGACATCAAGACCAAGGTGCTCAAGTACGTGTCCGATGTGAATCGCACGGGCTTCAACCGCAGCCGGGCTTTTGAAGACACCATCAAGGTGGGCGTCGGCTGGCTGGACGACGGGGTACGGAACGACCCAACCAAGGACATCATCTACTCCAAGTACGAAGACTGGCGCAACGTGCTCTGGGACTCCATGGCCATGGAAAACGATCTGAGCGATGCGCGCTATATCTTCCGCACCCGTTGGGTGGACGAGGATGTGGCCATCACCATGTACCCAGCTCGCCGCGACGTGCTGCAGCGTGCAGTGGAGCAGGGACAGGAGCACAGCGCGCAGCAGTGGGCTGAGGACGCATTCCATTACCAGGGCCATTCCTCCAGTCAGCATTCGCGGGGTGGCCTGGCCAGTGGCTATGGCGATGCCGATGACGAGCAGCGCCGCCGCGTGCGGTTGATCGAGTGCCAGTTCCGCATGCCGGCCTCGGTTCGCGTCGTGACCGAAGGGCCGTTCAAGGGCGCGTTCGTCGAACCCTGGGACCAGGCCTTGATGCAAGCCATCGGTCAGGCTGGCGGGGCCATCGTGGACCGGGTGGTCATGCGCATGCACGTGGCCGTATTCACCGAAGGCCATCTGCTTGCGCTGGGGCCCATGCCCATGCGGCACAACAGCTTCAGCCTCACGCCCATCTGGTGCTATCGCCGCGGCCGCGATCGCATGCCCTATGGCGTGGTGCGGCGTGTACGCGATCTGCAAATGGACCTGAACAAGCGGGCCAGCAAAGCATTGTTCCTGTTGTCCACCAACCAGATATTCGCCGAGAAGGGCGCCTTCGACGATATCAACGAGGCGCGCGAGGAAATCAATCAGCCCGATGGGGTCGTGATCTATCGCGCCGGAAGGAAATTCGAGGTACACCGCGACAGCGAGATGGCCTCCGGCCAGATGCAGATGATGAACCTGGATACCCAGGCGATACAGAAGTCCGCCGGCATCGGCAGCGAGAACCTGGGCCGGCAGACGAATGCCAGCTCCGGCATTGCGATCAAGGCGCGCCAGATGCAAGGATCGGTCGTGACCACACAGCCATTCGACAATCACCGGCTGGCTGTGCAGATCCAGGGCGAGAAGCAACTGAGCCTGATCGAGCAGTGGTACACGGAGGAAAAGGTCATTCGGCTGTCAGGCCACAAAGGGCGTCTCGACTGGGTACGCATCAACTTGCCCGAGTTGCAGCCGGATGGCAGCGTGCGCTACCTCAACGACATCACAGCAAGCCTGGCTGATTTCATTGTGTCCGAGCAGGACTATGCGGGCACGTTGCGCCAGGTCATGTTCGAGTCGCTTTCACAGATGGCCGGCCGCATGCCGCCCGAGGCTGCGTTGCGCCTGTTGACCATCGCCATGGACTACTCCGACCTGCCCAATAGGGAGCAGATCGCAGATGAGATGCGCAAGCTGACCGGTGAGCGCGACCCCGCCAAACCTCTTACACCCGAAGAGCAGCAACAGATGCAGCAGCAGATGCAGGCCCAGGCCGAGGCCCTGCAAATGCAGCAGGAGGGCGCGCGCCAGGCGCTTGCCGAGCAGGTGGCCAAGGTCCGTGAAGTCAATGCCCGTGCCGAGAAGCTGGAGGCCGAGGCCGAGCACATGCGTGCCAGCGGCGGGGACCAGGCTCTGGCCTTGCGCATGGTGGGTGCGGCCGCCTCAGTGCGGCGCGATGCGGACGTTGAGCTGGACAACATGCGCCAGCAACTTGCCAAGGCCAATGCAGACCTCGCCAACAAGACGCTGCAGATCCGGGCAGACGAGGACGTGCGCCTGCAGGTGGCGTGCATCGAGGCCGATTCGCGCGAGCGCGTGGCGCAAATCCAGGCCTTGAGCCGCCAGCATCTCGATTCGATGTCGGGTCGCCTCGCCCAGTTTGAACAACAAGGAGTGATGAATGGGCAATGACGTCACGCAGGCCGCGCTCGAAGCTGCGGCCAACGCAACAAACGCTGGGGCGGCGGCGGCCATGAGCAGCAAGGTCGGCTGGAGCGGACTCGGACTGGGTGGCTTTGGCTGGCTCTTGACCTCCGAAGCCGGTGTCGCTATCGGCATAGTGGTGGGTGTCGCAGGCTTTTCGGTCAGCTGGTACTACCGCCGCAAGGAATTTCAACTGAAGTTGGCGGAAGAGGCTCGTGATCAGGCTGAGCACGAATTGCGCATGAGCCTCATGCGCCGCAGCGGTACGCGCAATGCCCCAGACGAGGAGGATGGGCAATGACGCAAGATCGATGGACCGCCGCCTTGCCTGGGCGAACTGCCGGGCCATGGGTGCATGCCCAGGGGAATGCATGATGGCTGAGCAGACTTCCAAGGTGCCGGCATGGCTGGCAGGCCGGCTGGCCGCGCTGGTGTTGCTGGCCGGGTTGGGCAGTGGAGGGGCAATCGTGGCCCGGCACATTGACGGCCCGGCACTCAACGATCCCTATGTGCAGGCCGTTGCGGCAGATACTGAAACCTCGCCCGGCGTGAAGGTTGCGATGGTACTGGGCTCGTTCTACGAGAGCGGCGGGCGCCATGTGGGAATGCCCTATGTCGACAAGCTGGGCAAGGGCCAGCCACTGACTGTCTGCAATGGCATCACTGGAGAGGGGGTCACGGCGGGCCGCTGGTACAGCTCCTCAGACTGCTATGCACTGGAACTTGGCCGCTACCTGATTGCAGAGCGCCATGCACGGCAAATGCTTGTGGACTGGGCGGCGTATGACCCATTCGTGCAAGGGCAATTCATCGACTTCGTGCACAACAAGGGGGCGGGTAGCCTGGCTTCCAGCACGCTGCGGCGCAAAGCCAACGCCGGTGATCTGGCAGGGGCCTGCAACGAGAACCCTCGCTGGAATAGGGGCACGGTCAAGGGCGTTTCCACCGTTCTGCCGGGGCTGCAACTGCGAGGCGATGCGAATGGCGAAATCTGCCGAGAGTGGAGGGTCATGCCTTGAGCTCCCGCTTCTTCGTCCAGTCCATGGCTGCAGGACTGGCCTTCATCCTCGGTGCAGGTTGCGCGTGGTGGACTCAGGATCAACGCTACGGAGTGCGCCTGGAGCAACTGAGGCAACAGGCTGTCAGCGACGAACTGTCCCGTGTGCGCCAGGCCGCGCAGGACATGGCTGCTTTTTCCAAGGGACTTGACGATGCACTTGCCACATTCCAACGTACCCAGCAGCGCAATGCGCTGGTCCAGCAGGATCTTGAGCGCAGCCTGCGCGACATGCACATTGCTGCTGCAGGCTTGCGCGGTGACTTCGCCGGTTTGCCAGAACGTATCAGCGCAGCTACCCGGCCCTCTCTTGCCCAGTACGCCCGCACCTGCACAGCCTTACTCGAAAGTCTGGCAGAGCGAGGTACAAGAATGGCACAGCGCGGTGCAGACATCGCGCGAGCGGCTGATGGCCATGCCGCTGACGTCCGATTGATGGGTGATGCCTGGCCCCGTGCCAAGCCTGCCAATCTCCCTTGAGCACGCACATCAGGAACTGCCAACCATGACCAATCAAGACGACCAACTGCGCCTTCTGTCCGAAGCCGAGCGCGCCACGTTGCAGGAAGACGACTATGACCCCAGCGAGGACAATGCGGCAGCACTTGCTGCGTTGGGCCGTGGCAGTCTCGATGGGAGCCCCGAAGATGAACCAATGGGGCAAGCCGATGGCCGTGACAGTGATGACGCGCCAGCATCCACGCTGAAAGCCGGGGAGGAAGCGTCAACGAGCCATTCGCCCGAAACAGACCACAATGCCGAACGCCACGGCGCCGGGGGATCCTCTAAGCCGTTGCCATCTGGCTACAGGGTGGATCTGCCCTTGGATTACCAGGACCAGGTCTGGGCCAACAAATCTGCCATGGCCGAAGTCCGCCGCAGGTTCAACGACGGTGATCTGGACCACTCGGAAATGGAGGCTGAACTGGACAGGCTGCAAGATGAGCGTGACCAGCTACGCGATGTGAAAACGCGTGCCACCGTCTCTGCGGAAATGCGCCAGCAGTCTGAAATGGATGCATGGACCCACTCCATCCACACGTTCCTGGATGACGCTGCAAAAATGCCTGAACTGGGTCGCGTGAACTACCACGCGGACTTGGAAAAACAGGCTGACCTGGACGCTTTCGTCAAGGCACTTGGGGCAGCTCCCGCCAACCAGCACAGGCCTTTTCGCTGGTTTCTGGAGGAAGCGCACAGGCGTGTTCTGGCCCTGCATGGAATCCCCACCACCAAAAAGTCCGTGGACATGCGGCGCCGGGCCGATCCGTCCGACATAGTCACCAACCTGGCCGACGTGCCCGGCGGCGCGGGCGATGCCGATCCCGCGGGCGACGAGTTCGCCGAGCTGGACAAGCTCACCGGCCTGGACTACGAGCGCGCGCTGGGCCGCCTGTCCGAAGAAAAGCGTGCGCAGTTCCTGCGCTCGGTGTGAAGGGCCCCATGGCACAGGCTGCAGCATCGACGCCCGGCGTGCGCCGCATCTTCATCGAGCTGCGCACGGGGGATGTGCTGGAGGTGGGCGGCGTCCGCATCCAGCTGGAATACAAGAAGGGGCAGGCCGCGCGCATGGTGATCGCGGCGGCGCCGGATACCTGCGTGCGAAAGATCGCAGCTGCCTCGCGGCCCGTACCAAGCCTGCCATCTTGAGGGCTGAACCATTTTTCAACCGGGGCGCTGGAGTGCTCGCTACCACACAGGAGCACTCCTATGGGCAAAACAGTGGTGGGCGTGAACAGCCCCCGCGCGGTCAAGCGCTTTTCCGGCGACCTGGCTCTCGATGTCTCTCAAGCCTCGTACTTCGGCAAGCGCTTCGCGGCCGTGGGCCAGGGCGCCAAGACGCCAATCCAACTGCTGACGGATCTGGAATCCGAAGCCGGTGACCTGGTCAGCTATGACCTGCTGGCCGAGCTGCGCATGGCACCCGTCGAGGGCGACGATGTGCTGGAGGGCAAGGAAGAAGGGCAGCGTTTCTATACTGATGAGCTGTACATCGACCAGGCGCGCGGGGGCGTCAACACGGGCGGCCGCATGTCGCGCAAGCGCACGCTGCACGATCTGCGCATGCGCGCCAAGCAGCAGCAGGCCAACTGGTGGGGCCGTTTCCAGGATGAGCTGACCTTCACCTACCTGTCGGGCTCGCGCGGCGTCAATGCCAACTTCATCCTGCCGCTGAGCTACCAGGGCCGTGCCAAGAACCCGCTGACGGCGCCTACGCCCAACCAGCACCTGTTCGGCGGCGATGCCACTGCGGTGGCCAACCTGGATGCCACCGACAAGATGTCGCTGGCTGTGGTGGACCGTGCCCGCGTGCGCGCAGACAGCCAAGGCGGCGGCGCCACCAACATCCCCGTCATGCAGCCCTGCGTGGTCGATGGCGAGGAAGTGTTCGTCATGGTCATGCACACCTTCCAGGAAGACGACCTGCGCAAGGAAACCGGCACGGGCGGCTGGCTGGAACTGCAAAAGGCTGCAGCCGCTGCGGTGGGCTTCAAGTCGCCGCTGTTCAAGAGCGCGCTGGGCATGTACCGCAACGTGGTGCTGCACTCGCACCGCAACGTGATTCGCCACAACACCCACGGCGCCACGGGCGACCTGGAAACGGCGCGCGCGCTGTTCATGGGTGCGCAGGCCGGCGTGATGGCGTTCGGCTCGCCGGGCACGGGCATGCGCTACGGCTGGCATGAGGAAACCCGCGACAACGGCAACCAGGTCGTGATCACCACGTCGTCCATCTTCGGCGTCAAGAAGTCGGTCTTCGAGATCGAGGGCGAGAAGCAGGATCACGGCGTCTACGGCATCGACACGGCCGCTGCTTCGCGCTGATCCCCACCGAACGAAAGGAGTCATTCATGGCTTTCAAGCAACTCAGTGCCGTGGCCGCAGGCCATCAGGCCCCCATCACCCCCGGCGGCTCCGAGCTGGTGCGCTCGCGCTTCGGCCAGCCCCTGGCAGTGGCAGACCAGGCAGTGGGTACCCGTGGCGTCATCGGCATCCTGCCCGCCGGCATGCTGCCCGTGTCGCTGTACATCCGCGTGCCTGCTGCCCTGGGCGCGGGCTTCAAGGCCTCCATTGGCCTGGCGGATGCGGCTGGCGACATCAGCACAGCGGCCGACGACGGCGGCGGCGCCTGGGTGACGGACAACGATGTGGGTGCAGCCGGTGGTTACGCGCACCTCGTGCCAGCGGCCTTCGCCAAACTCGCAACCAAGGATGAAGACCGACGCATCATCCTCAAGGTTTCGGGCGCAGGCACGGCTGCCGGCCTGTTCACGCTGGACCTGATCTACACGAACGCCTGACAGCGCGCTCATGTGTGCGCCCCCGCAAGGGGCTTTCCCCGGTGGCATCGGCCGCCGGGGCTTTTTGAACCCCGGAGAACCATCACCATGAAGCTGTTCACTTCGCTGCCCGCACGCAAGGACGGAACCCTGATCGTGCGCCTCAAGGGCGCCACCTATATTTTCGAGGGCAAGCCGCTGGCCTGCGAGGTCGAGAACGAGGCTCATGCCGAACACCTGCGCGCTGGCACCTTCCAGACCGAGGAGGAGTTCGACGCCGAGCAGAAATTCCAGCGCCTGGCCGCCGAGCGCGAAGCCCGCCGCGCGGCCCTGGACGGCAAGGCTCCATCCTCGCGCGGCACCTTCTCGCCCGGCGTGGGCCCGGACGATGAGGACAACCTGGACGGCGGCACAGGTATGCCCCAGGAGTCCGACTCCACTCCCACCGGCCGTGTGCGCAAGGCCTCGCGCGCTTCCAACGTGACCGGCTGATCGCACCATGGCCAGCTGGGAGAACTGGATGCCTGAGCTGGTACTGGCTGCCCCCAAGGCGCCGGTACCGCTCATTCACCTGGCGTTGAACCGCGCCGCGCGCACCTATCTCAAGGCAACGCGCGCCTGGCAGGAATGGCTGGAGCCCACGGACGTGACTGGCGAGGCCTTCGCCGAATACACCTTCGAGCTGCCCCAGGGCGCAGAGCTGCTGCGCTTGGAGCGCGCCACGCTGGCTGGGCGCCCGCTGGAGGTGGCGAAGGCGCGCGACCTTCCGGCCGATCCCTGGCAGCACGAGTTGCGCGGCCGGGCCTACCTGGTCACGACCAACCTGCGCGAGTTCACGATGCGCACCGGCAGTGCCGGCCGCCTGCAGGTCTACGCCTCGCTGATGCCATCCCTGCGCGGCAACAGCGTGCCCGACGAGGTGGCCTCGCTCTACCATGAGGCGATCCGCGAGGGCGCCAAGGCCGAGCTGCTGGCCACCGAGGGCACGGACTACTACAAGCCCGACCAGGCCGGCGTGGCCCTGGCGTTCTTCCAGCGCGCCATGGATGACGCCACGGCCGACGTGTGGCGCTCCAATACCAGCCGCGGCTCGCGGGGGAGGGCATCATGGCTTTAACCGTGGCCCAGCTGCTGGACGATGCAGCGCGCGACCTGCAGGACAAGGGGCACATCCGCTGGACCCGCGCGGATCTGCTGGACTGGTTCAACGCCGCGCAGCGCGCCTTCGCCGAGCAGCGGCCCGACCAGATGGCCCAGGCGCGCGACCTGGTGCTGGCCCCCGGCTGGCGGCAGGAGCTGCCGGCCGACGTGCTCACGCTGATCGACATCACCAACAACGCCAACGCCACGCAGCGGCGCATCACCAAGACCGACCTGTGGGTGCTGGACGCCGTGGCCGGCGCCTGGCGCTCGGGCTCCCCGGGTCGCGAGGTGCAGCACTACATGCACGACCTGGGCACGCCGCAGGAATTCCTGGTCTACCCGCCCGTGGCCGCCGGCACCAAGGTGCGCGCCATGGTGGGTGTCGCGGCTGTGGACCTGGCCGACGAGAACGGGACGCCCAGCGTGCCCGAGCGCTGGATGGACGCTCTGCGGCACTTCGTGCTGTTCCGGGCCTGGTCCATCGACGCCGAGTTCGGTGGCAACGCCACCATCGCGGCGGCGCACCGCGCCCTCTACAACGAGGGGCTGGGCATTCAGGCCCAGGCTGCGGCCACTACGGCCGTGGCCCAGAAGTGAACCAAGCCTGCCATCCTGGCGGGCATCTTCAATCGGGGCGCTGGAGTGCTCGAAGCCATAGGAGCCGTCATGGCTGGTTTCAGCACATCCCTCGCCAACGCGATCATCAGCGCCACGCTGCGCAAGCAGGCCTTCCCGGCCATCCGCAACGCCTACTTCGCCCTGTTCACGGCCGACCCTACCGACGCCTTCACCGCCGGCACCGAGGTGGCCGCACCGTGGTATCAGCGCGTGGCCACGGGCGCCTTTGCCGCGCCCAACAACGGCGCCACCTACAACGCCGTGCGCGCGGAGTTCCCGCCCGTCACAGGCGCCCAGGTCACGGTCACGCACATCGGGATCATGGAGGGTGACTCGGCCACCGATGGCACGGCCACGCTCATGTATTCCGAGCCGCTGCCGTCGCCGCGCACGCTGCAGATCAACGACGTGTTCGTGGTGGACAGCCAGGCGCTGACGGGCGACTTCACGCTGCAGCTGCTGTAAGCCATGAACCGGGGGACTCTCAACGGGTTCGCACTCAACGGCCGGTCAGCCGACCCCGTGGTGCGCATCCGCGTGGACGCCAAGGGCTATGCCCGCGTCCGAGTGGGCGGGCGCGTGCTCGCCTATGCCGTGGTGCACTCGGCCCCCGCTGCTGCACTGACAGGCCCGCTGGGCCGTGTGCACGCCAAGCTCTCGGCGGACTCCGTGGCGCGGGCGGCCGTGGAGGGCGTGCTGGGCCGGATTCACGTCCGCAGCCTGCTGGCCGCCACCGGCCGCGCGGTCCTCAAGGTCACGCTGCCGCCGGTCTACGGGCGCGTGGTGGCCAAGGCCACGGCCCGGGCCACCGTCAATGCCCATGTGCTGGCACGCAGTCCCGTGGCGACCGTCACACAGGCACAGTTCGCCCCCCAGACGCACCTGCTGCGTCGCGGCCCTGTCCAGTCGGCGCCGGCGGCGCGCGGCAAGGCGGATGGGCAGATCTACGTGCGCCGCTGGCTGCGCTCGCCTGTGGACGGCAAGGGCCAGGCCTTCATCGTGACCCAGGGCCGCGTCGAGGCGCGGCTGGCTGTGCTGACCCAGGGCCTGGCGCGCGGCGCCGTCGATCCGCACCGCCTGGTGCGCGCGCCGCTCGCGGCCCAGGGCGTGGCCTTTATCGACATCGACCCGGCTGTGCACAGGCGCCTGCCCTTCGATGAGGCAGCGCCCGAATCCCGAACCTTCCTCGTGCCCGCAGGAATGACCACCTTCTACGTTACCGACCAAGGGCAGAGCATGTTCCGTGCGTCCCCCATGCAGCCTGCTGACACGCAGGACTACGACATCGAGTTTGCTGACTGGTTTCCGCCAGGCGACGAGATTGTTTCCGTCGAGCTCAAGGTGCGGCCGGCCATGCCCATGCCGCCGTCCTATGCCTTCGTGGGCCAGCGCGTGAAGGTCTGGATCTACGCGGGCGGCGCCGATGGCCAGAAGTACCAGATCAGCGTGGCCGCCACGACCAACGACGGCCGCACCAAGGAGGTGGAGCTGATCGTGCCCATCAAGGAAAAATAGAAATGCCGCAGCTGTTCCTCAACAACTTCCAGACGCAGTTCATCGCCGACGTGCGCGCGGCGCCGCAGACCGGCGCCCCTGCCACCGAGCTGGACTATGGTGTGCTGCGCGTGTCCGATGGCGCGGCCGGCCTGCTGCGCAACCCGGAGCCGGGCTCCTGGTATGTGCTGACAGCCTACAAGCGCAGCGGTTCGCTGGAGTCGGACTACGAGGTCCTGCACATCACGGCCGTGGACAACTCGGTCATCGGTGAATGCCGGCTCACGGTCTTGCGCGGCCAGGAAGGCACGGCGCCGCGCGCCTATGTGGCCGGCGATCTGCTGGAGCTGCGCTTGACAGCCGGCGGCATGGGCGTGAAGGTGGACCGCGAAGACGGCAAAGGCCTGAGCGCCAATGACTTCACCAACGCCGAGAAGGCAAAGCTGGAGGGCATCGCCGCCCAGGCCACCAGGAACGCCACGGACGCGCAGCTGCGCGACCGGACCACGCATACCGGCGCCCAGGCGATCAGCACCATCACGGGTCTGCAGGCCGCCCTCGATGCGCGCGCGCCCAAGGAGAACCCCACGTTCACCGGCACGGTGTCGGGCATCAGCAAGTCCATGGTGGGCCTGCCCAACGTGGACAACACAGCCGACGCGGACAAGCCCGTGAGCACCGCGCAGCAGGCGGCCCTGGCCAACAAGGTGGACAAGGTGGCGGGCAAGGGCCTGTCCACCGAGGACTTCACCAGCGCAGAGAAAGCCAAGCTGGACGGCGTGGCCGCGCAGGCCACCAAGAACGCCACGGATGTCCAGCTGCGCGACCGAAGCACGCACACGGGCACGCAGGCCATCAGCACGGTGGCGGGCCTGCAGGGTGCGCTCGATGGCCGGCTCAAGCTGCGGACCTTCGCCAATGCGGAGCCAACCGGTGGCGCGCCGGGTGACACCTGGGTCAACACCTCGGACAGCCGCGCTTGGATCGAATACGCCTGGTTCGATGACGGCAGCGGGGGCAAGTGGCAGCGCCTGGGGCCGGCTGCCGATGGCGCGGGCCTGTCCTCGAATACCGCCGTGCTCACGCCAGCGAACAACGGCGCGGCCTTGCCCGTGGGCCAGATCACGCGCGTCAACACGGCGGCAGGCCCGGTGACGCTGCTTGCGCCTGCGGCCTCGGCCGTGGACCTGCGTTTCGGGGTGCGGGACCACAGCAAGAGTTTTGGGACCAACAAATTGACGATCAATCCGCAAGGCGCCGATTTGCTGATGGGCATGAATGTCGGCCTGGATGCCGATTTCAATTTGCCCGGTGAGTTGAGTTTTCGTTGTGTGCAGATTGGCCGATGGGAGATGGAATAATGAATCAGAGTCTGAGTGATTTGATGGGAGTGAACAGCCTTCCGCCGATTGGGAGTATCCATGCTCTCCCCGATGTGACAAACTCGTGGGGGGTACAGGAAACCATGGGGAAAACCTATTTGCGGTCTGGATCTTTGGCTTTGGCCAGCTCCTTTCCAAAAATGCCCAGTCATTTGAAGCCATTGGGCCATATTGGGCAAAGAACCACTCCGATCGGGTCAGTGGCTATTGGGGATATGGCTACAGATGGGGAGTCCACGATTGTAGCGGTGGCCTATGACAGCACCATTTATGTGTCTCTGGATCGTGGTGATAGCTGGATTATTCGCGGGAAATTGGCGGCCGCTTCCGGATATGCGTGGTCATTGGCTACGGATCGGAATGGAGTGTGGTTGGCGATGGCAAAGGATGGAACGGTTGTTCGGTCCACAGATGCATTTTTATCTTGGGCAGGAACCCTTACTCCTGCTCAAGCGGCGCTGGGAGGCTCAACGACCTATCATTGCCGGCTTGATTATGTGAACGGGGAATTTTGGATGACGCGGGCAGCTCTGGTGCTAAATCAGGCCGCCGCCAGCAACACGCACCTATATCGCTTGAGTTCCAGCGGAAGCGTGTTGACACCCATGAGCTTGCCCGCTACGGGGCTTGAAAATACGAGTTATTCGCTTTGTGGCGTTTTTGGCAATGGAAAAAACCTGTATGCGATATTTAACAGGTCCAGTTTTGCCAGTTCGGTTAGCTCAACTTGGACCGGAACCTACGCATTTATTTTCTCGCCTGCCACTTCCACATTTTCTGCTCCCGTGAAAATATGCAATTGGCCTGCCATGAATATGTTGTGGGACGAAGAACAGAAATTGTGGTTGGTCTATGCGAATAATTTTTATCAGGTAAGCAGTACGTATCAGTATTCCATAGATGTGAAGATCTATGATGCCGATCTGAATATGGTTGCATCTTATAGCCCTCCAATTGTTAGTTCTGCAGGTGATACATATATAAATACAAGCATGCCACTGGAGCCATTTGCCTGGGGTGATTGGGGTGTTTTATTAAAGTTACCTCGGAACTATTGTATTGAGTATTTAGGCCGGCAAGGAATACAGGTAGGCATACTTACCTATGCTATATCTCGTATATTGGGCGGTACTGTTAGTGCAACTGGCTATGGCACTGGGGGTATTTATACTGGGGCAGGGGTTACATTGGGGCGAGATTTGGCTGTCGTCTGTCAAAGCAACGGGGGAGATCGCGCGTTTTACAAAATTCCTTCGTATGTCGGGCTGCCATTGGTCAACAAGCCGAATGTTGATACTGCGATGTTCCTGCGAGTGAATTAATGAATAATCTGATTTTCTTCAATATGCCACAACCGCAGCCTGATTTGACCCCGGGCCAATTTCGCGCCTTGCTGACCTTGAGTGAACAGCGCATCCTGGACAACTTCGATGTGCAGGAATTTGCGACCTTCAATACCAAGATCAAGGATCTTTCCATCGACCAGCGTGCCGACGTGCGCACAGGGATTGCCACCTACCGCGACAGCACCAGCGTGGCCCTGAGCGATCCGCGCACCGTCACCTTCATCAACATGATGGGCGCCTACGGTCTGCTGGACAGCGAGGAGCGTGCGGCGCAGATCCTCGCGGGCCAGGTGCCAGCCCTGACGGCGTAGGACGTTGGTGCCAAGCCTGCCAGGGTAGCGGGCATGACCACCTACAAGCTGTCCGCATTCCCGGGCGAGGCGCCCAGCGTGTCCGATCGCGCGCTGGGCGCGAACTTCGCCCGGGAGCATTTCAATCTCTTCCTGCCCAGCTCCGAGTTCTGGCCGCTGGCCACCGACCGGCGCCACTCGGCTTGCCTGGCCGGCACGCGCACGCTGCACCGCTTCGCGCGAGATGCCAGCGGCGCCGTGCAGCAGAACCCGGCCGCGCCCATCCGCTCCTGGGTGCAGGAGCTGTCCCTGGTCAAGGGCCAGATCAACGATGAGGCCACCGAGCGCACCTACCAGACCACCAACGACGGCAGCGCGGCGCCGCGTGCGCTGGACGTGCGCGGCAACGACCGGCTGCTGGGCGTGGTGCGCCCGGTCAAGCCCACGGTCACGCTGCAGGTGGTGGACGAGTTCACGACCGAGGAGGCCAAGACCTGGCTGTATGGCGACTTCGCCGAGCTGGTGCGCGCGGACCTGCTGGCCACGGTGATCCAGCACGAGGGCCACCAGGAGGCGATCCGCTGGGATGCCAATGGCAAGGCTTATGCCGGCGCCACATCCAACTACGGGCTGTCCCTGTCTACCGCCGTAGGGGCCGGCGCCTGGGCTGGGAATCTCTATGCCGTGGTCTCGGCCGCCCGCGCCAAGGCCTGCGAGATGGACACCACGCGGCTCGGGGCCATCAGCACGGCCAGCGGCTGGGCCGTGCCGGTGGCCGCCATGCCGTACAGCTATCCCTTCCGCAGGCCCGCGCTGGTGGAGGCGCTGCAGCGGCACGAGTTTCCGGACACGGCCGGCGAGCGCTCTGGCGAAACCGTGCTCACGGCCGACCAGGCAGCCAAGCTGGCCGACCTGGTGGAGGCCTCGGTGGCGCCCGGCAGCAAATGCACCAACTGGCGCAGCGAGTTGGACAAGCTGCTCAAGGAATTCGCGGACCTGGCCCTGTCCAAGTCCTGGGCCGGCGCGGGCACGGCGCCCACCAAGCCGACCGAGCCCAGCGTGGCCCAGTACCACTTTGACGCGGACAACAACGCCATCGAGCACCCCGACTGGGTGCAGTACCGGCTCAAGCTGGAAAACTTCTTCAAGGCACAGGATGCCTACACCGACAGCAAGTCGGATGCCTCGGCCCAGGCCAGCAGCTTCAACGCGCGCCTGGTGGAGATCCAGCAGCGCTGCGCCACTCTGGTGTCCAGCATCCAGACCCAGCTGGCCAGCCAGTACATCGCGGCCACGGGCGACACGGCCGTGATCGGCACCTGGCTGAACCAGCTGGGCGGCGTGGCCGACCTGGCCGGCAAGACCGTGGAGCGCGTGGTGGACTCGCGCTTTTACGTCGTGGCCTTTGTGACCGACTGGGGCGAGGAGTCCGAGCCGTCGCCCATCTCCGACATGCTGGAGGTGGACCAGAATGACACCGTGACCATCCAGCGGCCCCAGGCCATGACGGGCGAGCAGCATGCCGCGCGCCACGTTGTGAAGTGGCGCATCTATCGCAGCAACGCCTCGGCCGCAGCGGCGGCCTGGCAGCTGGTGCAGGAACTGCAGATATCTGTGGCCAGCTTCCTCGATGACAAGAAGGGCGAGGAGCTGGACAGCCTGCAGCCCCAGTTCACCTGGGCCGCGCCGCCGTACCGCATGGACAGTCAGTACGAGGGCGACAACAAGCCCAGCGTGGGCGCCAATCCCTACCTGCGCGGGCTCACGGGCATGCCCAACGGCATCATGGCCGGCTTCATCGACAACACCGTGGCCTTCTGCGAGCCCTACGTGCCCTACGCCTGGCCCGTGGACTACCAGGTCACGACCGAATGGCCCATCGTGGGCATGGCCGTGTTCGACCAGACCCTGTTCGTGGGCACGGCCGGCAATCCGTACTTCGTGACGGGCGCGCACTCGGCGCAGATGTCGGCCATCAAGCTGGACAGCAACCAGTCGTGCAGCGCGCGCCGCTCCATCGTGCCCGTGCAGGGCGGCGTGCTCTATGCCTCGCCCGATGGCCTGTGCCTGGCCAGCCCGGGCGGCGTGCAGGTGGTGACTCGGCAGCTGATCGCGCGCCAGGACTGGCAGCGCATGCAGCCGTCCAGCATGTTCGCGGCCGAGCATGAGGGCGTCTACTACCTGTTCTATGCCGGCGCGGGCGGCGGCTGCCTGGCGTTCAGCGCGCAGGACGGGGCCAAGCTGGGCCATACCGACCTGGGCGGCGCGGGCGTGACGGCTGTCTGGGTGGACCGTTTCAACGACCTCATGTACGTGGCGCGCGGCCAGGACATCCTGGAATGTTTCACGGGCGATGCCCTGCGCACGGCGCGCTGGCGCACAGGCCTGGCCACCCAGGGCCAGCAGCTGCCGCTGGCCTGGGCCAAGGTCTACGGCCTGCAGGACGCCCAACACCCGATCACCCTGCGCCTGTGGGGCGACGGCCAGCTGCAGCACACGGCCCAGTTCACCGACCTGCAGCCGCAGCGCCTGCCGCCCGGGCGCTGGCTGGAGCACCAGGTGGAGATCGAGGGCGCAGCCCGCGTCACCAGCGTGGTGCTGTGCTCGACCACCGAGGAGCTGCGCAGCGTATGACCAACCGCAAGAAAATCGACACGGGCGCGGCCCGCCTGCCGGCCCTGGCCCGGGTCAACGTCCAGGACAAGGCCCTGTCCAACTGGATGCAGGCCGTGACCGAGCACCTGGAGGTGCGGGCCGGCGGCCGGGGCAACGAATTTGAGCGCGGCGTCACCTTGCGCGAGCTGCTGGACCTGCAGGGCTCCGTGCAGGGCGTCACCCAGCTGCTGGCCACGGACAAGACACCGGGTGAGGGCGAGATCGTCATCGACCTGGGCGGCGGGCTGTCGGCCACGGTGGCCGTGGAGCGCTTCGCCCAATCCATCATCGAATCGCGCCTGTTCAAGAGCCTGGCCAAGACCCTGGACGACCCCAGCCGCTTCGACCACCTGGCGCAGGAGATACGCGACGAGCTGCTGCGCTCCATCGCCGACGAGGCCGCCAAGCGCGGCGCCGAGGTGCGCGAGCTGCAGACCGTGGTGCAGAGCAACGAGCGCAGCCTGGCCATGGCCGTGCGCGAGGTCACTGCCAGCCTGCGCAACGCCAGCGCAGGCCTGCGCGCCACACAGGCGGCTTTCGCGGACGGCCAGCGGGCCATGGCCACCAACGTGCTGCAGCTGCAGGCCTCCCTGGGTAACTACTACCAGGACGGCAAACCGGGCCGCGCCATGCTCGAGCAGGAGATGACGGTGCTGGCGGGCTACAGCGAGGGCCTGCGCGCGCAGTACACGCTCAAGGTGCAGGCCGGCGGGGCCCTTGCCGGCTACGGCATCGCGGCCGAGGAGGTCAACGGCAAGACTTCCAGCGCCTTCATCATCATGGCCGACAAGTTCGCCATCGTCTCCCCCAGCTACAACGCCGGCCAGATGAGCACGCCGCGGCCCGAAGACGTGGTGTTCGGCGTGGATGGCGATGGCATCTACCTGCAGCGCAACGTCTACCTCAAGGGAAACATGCGCATCGATGGGCTGGGCAAGAAGCTCGTGGATGGGCTGCGCGGCTCGGTGCAGCTGGCGGCCAGCGGCAGCTTCTGGAGCGATGCCACCGCGCGCCAGGCCGTCTGGCAGGCCCTGGGCAACAGCGGCAGCGCGCCCAACACCAACCACCTGATCGTGGGCGATGCCGTGACCATCAGCAACGGGGCCGGCTTCACGCAGACGCGCCACTGGATGGGCACGGCCTGGCTGATCCCGGCCGCCGTGCTCAACGGCGATCTGCTGGTGGACGGCACGGTGGCGGCGCGCAAGGTGGATACGCGCGGCCTCACCGTGCGCGACAACGCGGGCAACGTCATCCTGGACGCGAACGGCCTGGATGCGCAATGGCTGCGCAATCTCAAGGCCGCCCAGGTCAACGGCCTGGGGCCACTGGCCACCAAGGACAAGGCCCGCATCGGCGACACCGTGGCGTTTCCGGACGGCACGACGATGAACACCAGCGACTTCATCAACCGGCTGCAGCGCATCACGTCCAACAACATCGGTGTGTTCATGGACACGGCGGCCATCGGCACGGCCTACATCGGCCAGGCGGCCATTGGCACGCTGCAGATCGCGGGCGGCTCGGTCACGTCCATGGCCAGCGGCGCAGGCGGCATGACCACGATCTACGGCGATAGAGAGGTTGAGCTGTGTTCGGCCTGGGTGAACAACGCCGCTGGCGGCTCCGGCGTGGTGGTCATCGCCCTGGTCAATGCCATGCCCGTGAACAGCAACGGCAGCCTGAGCCTCACCATTTACCGGGGCGAGATCGGCCTGCAGTACACCGGCACGTCGATGCCCAACGGCTACCGGACTTCGGCGCACAACAGCTGCTTCGACAGCAGCCCGCCGTCCGGCTGGACCTCATACCGGCTCATGGCGCGGGCCGGCCCCGGGGAGACAGTCACGGTCTTTCTGTCCAACATCATCGCCACAGGAGGGCGCCGATGATCCACTTCATCCAGATCGACGGCGCCGGCCGCATCCTGCGCTCGGGCAGCGCGCCGTGCCGTCACCTCAAGGATCTGCCCGGGGCGAATGGAAGCTTTCGCCGCGTGCCGCATCCCGTGCCGGACCCGAATGCCTTCTATTGGGACGGTGGCCTGGTGGCCGTGCCGGCGGCGCCCAGCGCGTTCCACCGCTTCGACCTGGCCAGCCGGGGCTGGGTCATCGACCTGGGGCAGGCTTGGTCCGCCGTGCGTGCGGAGCGGGACAGGCGCCTGGCCGCGTGCGACTGGGTGACGCTGCGCGCTCAGGAGACGGGCGAGCCCGTGCCGGCGCCTTGGCTGGCCTACCGGCAGGCCCTGCGTGACATCAGTGACCAGCCGGACCCGCTCACCATCGTGTGGCCCACGCCGCCGGCCTGATGCGTGCCAAGCCTGCCACTCTGGCCGGCATGCTGGACTACGACACCCCCGCCATCTACGCCTTCCTGCGCATGCGTATCCCTGGCCTGTTGAGCACCGAGGGCGCAGTGGGCATCGGCTGGAAGCGCGGCGGGGTGCTGGTGGCCGGGGCCGTCTTCGAGCAGCACAACGGCCGCACCGTGTGGGCGCATGTGGCCATCGACGCCCCGCTATCGCGCCGCTTCCTGCGCGCGTTTCTTGACTACCCGTTCGCTGTGTGCGCGGTCGATGCGCTGCGCGGCTACGTGCTCGCTTCCAACACCAGGCTGCGTGCACTGGCCCGCCGGCTGGGCGCCGTGGAGGAAGCGGTGCTGGCAGGCGCTGCGCGCGACGGCGGCGATGTGGTGGTCTGCACCCTTTGGAGAGGAAACCTGAAACATGACACGCTGGCACAGCACTGAATTTGATTTCCTGCCCGAGCAGGCATTCCGACCTCGGCCCGGGGGCGGCATGACGTTGGAGGGTGGCGGCGCCTCGACCCCAGCACCCGATCCGCGGCTGGTGGAAGCGCAGGTGAAGAACCTGGGCATCCAGGACGACATGATCCAGCAGATCATCGGCAACGCGAACGACATGGCGCCGCTGCAGAAGGAGCAAACGCAGTTCGCGCTCGACACCTCGCGCACGGCCTGGGAGCAGTCGCAGGCCGACCGTGACTATGCGCTGGGGCGCCGGGACAAGCTGACGGGCCTGCAGGACACCATGGTGGAGGAAGCGCGCACCTTCGACACGGAGGGCAAGCGCGAGGAGCTGGCGGGCCAGGCGGCTGCCGATGTCTCCAACGCCTACGAAAGCGCCAAGCGCACGCAGGGCGCGGAAATGGCCCGCATGGGTGTCAACCCTGCCGATGGCAAGTATGGCGCCGGGTCCAATGCCTTGGTTGCCAGCGAGGCACTCGCCACTGCCGCCGGAAAGAACTCGGCCCGAACCGCTGCACGCGCGGAAGGGCGGGCGCTGACGGATCGGGCCTCGAATGCGCTGGCCGGCTATCCCGCCATGGGCATGCAGACGACGGCTGCCACGGCCGGCTACGGCACCTCGGGTCAGAACATCGCCAACACCGGCCTGGCTGGCCTGAACTCAGGGTACGGCCAGGCGGCGGGCATGGCAGGCAATGCCGGCAACAGCGCGGCCAACATGTGGGGGCAGCAGTCCCAGGCCTATCAGCAGTCCCAGGCCACCAGCGGCGCCGGAACGGGGGCCATCGTGGGCGCGGGCCTGTCTGCTGCGGCCATGTTCTTCTGATGCGGGCCGCAGACATTGCCGACAGCGTGGGCCAGGCGATTGCCGGCCGGCGCGCTGCGCTGCAGTTCAGTGGGGGCAAGGACTCGCTGGCATGCCTGTACCTGCTGCATCCACTGGTGGAGCAGGGCCTGCCGGTCTACTGGCTGTCCACGGGTGACACCATCCCGGAAACACGCGCGGTTTTGGACCAGGTGCGCACGTGGGTTCCAGATCTGCGTACCGTGCAGACGGACGTGCTCGCCTGGAAAGCAGCCCATGGCATCCCGAGCGACGTGACCACGGCGCAATCGAGCTGGATCGGCCAGGCCTACGGCATGAGCGACACGCCGCTGGTGGGCCGCATGGACTGCTGCGTGGCCAACCTGATGCAGCCCATGCACCAGCGCATGCTGGCCGACGGCATCGAGGTGGTGATTCGCGGCACCAAGCTGGCCGATACGGGCCAGGTGCCGGCGCGCGGCCCAGGCGATGCCTACGAGGTCTTGCTGCCGCTGCTGCACTGGAGCCATGACCAGGTGTTCCAGTTCCTGCAGGCGGTGGGTGCCCCGCGCAATGCCGTCTACGACACCTTCCGCGCCATCAGCGCGCCCGAGTGCCTGCACTGCAGCGCATGGTGGGACGACGGCAAGGCCGCCTATCTCAAGCAACTGCACCCCGACAAGGTGGGGCAGTACCGAGCGAGTCTGCAGACCATCCGCGCCGAACTGGCGCGCCGGGTGCAGGAGTTGGACAGCGAATTGAAGGAGTGCGAACAATGAATTTGGGAAGTGGTTTCGCTGCGGGCCTGGCACAGGGCCAACAATTTACGCGGGGCATTGCTGACGCCTATCGCGCCGGTCAGCAAATGAACGATGCGCGCGACCAGGCCGCGCAGAAAGAGGCGTTGAAAGGCATTGCCAGTGCCACAGCCGTTGAGTCCACGGGCTACACCGCCGACCAGGGCAAGGAGCTGGAAGGCCTGGCCGCCAACGGCTACAAGATCGACTTTGACGGCTCGCAGAAGGCCTATGTCGCGCGCAACGATGCGGGCGACACCAAGACCATCGCCATGCAGGGCGTGACCGACTTCATGGGCGAGCGCTCGGCCGGCTCCATGAGCCGCGAGCAGCAGGACAGCACGCGCATGCTGGCCATGGCCGACGTGATCGGCCGCACGGACCCTGAGCGCAGCCTGCAGATGCGCCAACAGCTCACGCTGGGGGCGCACGATGTCAAACGCCAGGCTAGAGAGATGAAGCAATGGCAGCAGGATGACGAAGTGGGGCGCATCGAGGGCGAGCAACGAAAGCAGTTCCAGGCATCGTTGATTGACCAGAGCGGCAAGTCACGCGAAGCGACGATGGACGACCGCCTTGCCCATAGTCAGCGCCGTATAGCGGCGCTGACACAGGCTGGGCATCTCAAGGCTGCGGACCAGGCTACCCAGGATTTGATGGCGCAGTCGCACATCAAAATCCAGATGGATACAAAAAGGCGTCAGGAGGCATCTGACAAAGCCGCTGCTGGCCTGGCGGTGGGCGACTATGCCCCGCTGATGGAGCTCTACAACCGCTATGTTCCCAGTGGCTACAAAATTTCCGGCATCGAGGCGGGACAGGGAGGGGCTTTGCAGATCAAGCGCACAGACCTGAATGGCCGGGAGGCGGCGCCAGTCACTCTTAAGGACAGTGGCGAGGCTCTTGGACTTCTCAAGTCCATGGCCAGCCCGGCGGCGCTGTACCAGTATTCCCAGGGCGAGTTCCAACGCAGCTTGCGTCCGAGCCGAGAAACCGTCCCGAGCGGCTTGCCGTATGGCGCCTCCAGGTAGCGCAGCACTGATCCTGGGATCCAGCCACCAAGGCCCGCTTCAGCGGGCCTTGCCGTTTCAGGAGCCCGGGCGCAGCTGCCTGTCGTGCCAAGCCTGCCAGTCTGTGCTTCTTGCCAAAAGGGGATCAGATGAGCAGCAAGAAGTACAAGCGCGAAAGACTGGACCAGCCGGGCGGCCGGGCCTACGAGCCAGAGGCATTCGAATTGCTGGACGGGATGGATGTGACCGGCATCGGTGCCGGCGCACGCTACCGGCCCGTGCCTGCCCAGCCGCCTGCACAGCCCCAGGAGCGCAGCTGGGGTGAGGCGATCGCAGATGCCGGCGTGCAAAGCGCTGAAGGGGTGAATACAACCTTGGGCAGCGTTGTCAACCTTTTTTCGCCCTCATCCGGTGTCGCAGATTTTTTCCGCAGCAATGGCGAGCATTGGCGAAAGGCACAAAGCCCCGTGATGCAGCGCAAGCTGGCCGAAGCCGAAAAGGTGATCAGCGCGGCGGACCAGGATTCGATCATCGAACAATCCATCGCGGCAGCGCGGGCCTACAGCTCGGACCCCGTACTGATCTCGCGCTTCATCTTCACAATTCTGCCCAGTGTGCTCCCGGGCCTTGGCGCGTCGAGGGTGGGGCAGATCGCCACGCTGGCCGCAGGAGGAAGCACTGCCCTGGCGGCTGCGGCCGGCACCACCATGGCAGGTGCCACGGAGGCACTGATGAATGCGGGAGGCGCCCGTGGAAAGGCCTTCGAAGAGATCCGCGACACGCTGCGCAAGCAAAGCGTCCCGGAAGACGAGGCGGTACGGATCGCCCTCGGCAAGTCGGTGTTGCCAGCTGCCATAGGCAGCTTGACCGGCTTGCTGCCTGGCAAGCGCCGCATCGAGCGGGCCCTGGCGGGCAGGGGATATGCCGCGACGGGAGCATTGGCATCAGCGATGCTGGGCAAGCAGCTCGATGACGTACTGCCCCAGGTGGCGACAAACCACCAGGCTGGGGAGGTCGATGGGCGGCCGTTGTCGCGCAATGTCGGACGCACGGCGGTGGAGGCCGCTGTCAGCGGCCTGCCGCCTGCGGGCGTAGCCGCTATCGCCGCCAGGCGCCATCAGGCGCAAAGGAGTAAGGCGGGCAGTGACGGCGATGCAGCGCTCCCCGTCAGCCGCCCGGAATCTGCAACCCCGTCGCATCCCGGATCGCCGGCACCTGCGGACGCAGGACCGGCTTCCATGGAGATCTCCGCCGGTCCTGCCAGAACGGACAAGGCCGTCAGCACGGTGCCTGCAGAATCCGGCCGTGGAGCCGACGGCGAGGCGAAGCCGCAAGGCGCCAGGCAGCGCGGGCAAGTGCCGGCCGATGCCTTCGCTGACGGCGATGCGCCAGCCTTCGACCCAGCCACGGTGCAGGCTCGCAATTGGCTGCAGTTCTTGTCCGAGCGCGGCGAGAACATCGGCAGGCTGCGCAGGGGTACGCCTGCCTGGGAATTGCTGCAGGATGACTGGAAAGCCGTGCAGGCTGCACGCAAGGACGCCTCGGCTGACCGCACAGCGTCCGTGGAGGATGCCACGGTCCGTGCACCGGGCGACGAGAATGCGCCCGCCGCCCCTGTCGCTGAAGACAGCGCACCGGTGCCGGGCAGCGAGAAGGCATCCATACAACCTGCCCCGGGTGTGCGGCGGAGTGGGGCGCCTACTGCGGATGAGGCTTCTGGTGCACAGGACTCTTCCGTGCCGCCTGCCGCTGCCGCGCAACGGCCCCATCCGGATGGAGAACTGCCCGCCGCGTTGCCAGCTGCAGTGAAGGTCCGTGCGGGCGATGGCGCCTCGGCACCCGATACAGCGCCTGCTGCGGTACAGCCAGCTTCGCGCCAGGATGCAGACAAGAGTGCAAGCCCGGCGCCTGATGCCTCCATGGGCAAGGTGAAAGAGATGGCTGATGCCATTAGTGCCTCATGGGCCAAGGGACCTCCGGTGCGCGTCATGTTCGACCTGAAGGAGCCCCGCCTGGCGCAGGCAATGCGTGATGCCGGCCGGGAACCGGGGGCCGATGGCGGCACGCAGGGGCCGCGCGGTTTCTATGCTGATGGTCAGGTCCACCTGCTTGCCAATGCAAGCCATACGCCGGCCCAGGTTGCACGGGTCGTATACCGGCAGGCGCTAGGCCAGCATGGTCTTCAGGGTGCCTTTGGCGCAGGGATGGATGCCGTGCTCGACCAGATCGTCGCAGCGCGCCCGCGCGATGTGCGTGAGAAGGTCCAGGAGCACGGACTGGCCGAGGGCCGGGAGGGTCGGCGTGCCGCCGCCCAGGATGTGCTGGCGGCCATGGCCGAGCAGTCGCCGCAGGCGGGGTTCGTTCGAAAGGCTGTCGAGGCGGTCCGCTCGCGGCTGCGGGCTCAACTGCCGTCCATCAGGCCCATGGCGATGTCCGATGCCAGGATCATCGAGGACTTCATCCTGCCGGCCCGCGACTGGGTGCGGCGGGGCGGGCAGCCTGCTGGCAACGGCCTGCCCGCCGCCGTCGCTGCGCCACGCGCCGAAGCCGATGCGCAGCGGCAGAGGGTGGACGCGCAGGCCCGCACCGGCATGGACAAGGGCGAGTCCGGCGATGTGGGCTCCAGGCAGTGACGCGGGGCCCGTGGCAGGAATCGCCGACCCGGGGCGTTGCACACCATGACGACATCCATTGAATCCGTCAGCCCGCCCGAGGACTCGGCGGCGCAGCTGCTGGAGTGCGAGCTGCTGGAGATTGCCGAGCAGGAGCTTGGGCTGAGCGGCCCGCAGGCCTTGTCCGTTGCCCAGGCCATGTTGCGCGGGTTGCGAAAGCGCTATGGCGGCATGCGCATGGGCGCACGCGGCGCCGCCATCTACGTGCCCGCGCCCAGCAAGAAGGAGCGCAACGAAGCCATCCGCCAGGAATTCAACGGGGTCAACCGCAAGCAGTTGCAGACCAAATATGGACTCCAGCGGGCTCAGCTGTACCGCATCCTGGGCAAGCGGTCAGACTCGGTTCGCAACGGTGTTTCCCCTCCGGAGACATCGCTTTCCGTAGAGGGCTGAGCCGTGCAGCGCAGCGGCGGACGGCGACCGCTGCTGCGCCTGGCATGTGCTTGAAAACAGTCTCATTTGTCGGCAGGAAATGAGACGCGAGGACAGAGAAACTGTCTGAACACGCCCAGCAGGGCGCAATGGAACCCAAGGATACAGGCGGTCTTTTTCCTATGTTCACCCACTCGAGAAACAACACCTTCAACACTGCGGCCCCGGTCGCAGGCTTGCCGGATGCAGCGGACGGTTGTATCCGCAGCCAGACGGCCGCCACCAGAGCGCGCGCCTGATGCTTCAGCTCGAATCCATCCTGGCCTCCCGCCTCAAGTCGTTGCCGGCCTTCGGGGGCTGGCACGTGAGCGGAGCCAGCGAGTCCGTCGACCGCTCGGCGGTGCCTGCTGCGCAGGTGCGCATGGCATCTGCCACAGGGGTGGCCGCCATGAGGACCGCGGCGCAGTTGCAGCCGACCTGGGTTGCCGCGCTGATGGTGCCGCGTGGCGCACAGGCTGCCGCCGCGCTGGGCGAGGCACTCGGGGCCTTGGTCGAAGCACTGCACAACTGGTCGCCGGGAGCGGTCGATGACCGCTTCTGGACCCCCTTCCAGTTCGTCTCCATCCAGGAGGCGGCTTTTCCCGACCCAGGCCTCGTGGGGTACGAGGCCGCATTCACCACCACGGCCCTGTTTGACGGCCAGCCGTGATTTCTTACCTTTGATTGGAGCAGCGACATGCCGATTGCACACCCGAAAAATGACTACCAGATTCCGCGAGGCCGCGTCTACATCGACCTCTATGACGCCAACGAGCAACTGACGGGCGAGATTCCCATGGGCAACTGCCCGGGCTTCACCCTCACCGTCGCGGCAGAAAAGGCTGAGCACTTCAGCAGCGAAGAGGGCATGTCCGAGAAGGACGGCAGCTGGCCCATCAAGGTCACCCGCACCGGCGCCCTGACCTGCGACAACATCAGCGCGCGCAATGTGGCCTCCTGGCTGTCCGGCACCCATGCGCTGAAGACACAGGACGCCACCCCCGTGGACAACGAGAGCCGCGCCGTGGTACCCGGCCGCCAGTACCAGCTGGGCGCCACCGCTGCCAATCCTCTGGGCGTTCGCAACGTCTCCACCGTGTCCATCAAGAGCGAGGACGGGCAGACCAGCTACGTCGCGGGCCGCGACTACAACCTGAGCCTGGAGACCGGCCGTGTCCAGATCATCGAAGGCGGCCAGATCGCCGCCGGCAAGGTGGTCTTCGGCTACACGCCCGTGGCCGGCCAGTTCGAGTCGGTGATGACGGGCGCCAAGACCGACATGACCTGTGCGATCCGCATCGTGTCCGACAGCGCTGCCGGCCTGGACAGCGACTGGTACATGCCGCTGGTGGCGCTCACGCCCACGGGCGAGATGCCTCTGATCACCGAGGACACCAAGCCCGTGAGCATGCAGTTCTCGCTGGAAGTTCTCAAGGGTCCCAACGCGCAGGCCATCTACCGCGACGGCCGTCCCGTGTCCATCCCCTGATGTGAACCATCCCACCTGGCCGTGTGCCGGGTGGTTCGCCCTGCCGCCTGGACAGGCGGCAGCGCCAACCAGACATGCCTACAAAAGAACCCTGAATCATGGACGAGAAACCCATTTCCATGCTCACCCGCGCCAAGGACGCCGCAGAGAAGGCGTTCGATAGCCTCAAGGCCAAGGCAGCCGAGGTGGGCACATCAATGCTCCAGAGTTTTGGTGCTGCGGCCAGGTCTGCTTTCGACAGCGCGGCAAAAGCGCTCAGCAATTTCCAGACGGTGATGGACGGTGTGCAGGCCGTGTTGCAAAGTTTGGCGGACAAGGGCGCCCAGGGAGCCCAGTCCTTCATGGCGCTCGGCACGGCGGCCGGCTCTGCGGTGAGCGGGATGGTGAGCCGGGGCGCGGCCTCGTTGGACAGTCTTGCCACCAAACTGTCCGAGGTGGGGGCATCCATGCTCAAGGGCTTTGGTGCTTCGGCTGGAGAGACCTTCAAGAATGCCGTCACGGCTGCGGCGGATTTCGAGTCGGCAATGGACCGTGTCCAGGTCGCCACCGGCAGTTCGGCCGAGGAGATGGCCGCGCTGACCAAGGCGGCCACGGATGCCGGACTCACCACGCAGTACTCGGGAGTGCAAGCTGCCGGTGCGCTGGAAAGTCTGGCGCAGGCGGGGTTGACGGCCCAGGAGAGCATTGCCACGTTGCCGGCGGTCCTGAACCTTGCGCAGGCCGGCGGCATGGAACTGTCCGCCGCCAGCGAAGCCGTGACCAAGGCGGTCTCGGGCATGGGCCTGCAATTCGAGGATGCAGGGCGCGTGGCGGATGTGCTGGCCAAAGGGTCGGTGCTCACCGGCACCAGTATCGGCAGCCTGGCCGAGACCCTGGGCACGGTGGGCCCTGCTGCCGGACGCGTGGGACTGAGCCTGGAGAGCACGGTGGCCATGATCGGCCAGTTTTCGCAGGCTGGGACCGATGCGGGGAAGGCCGGTTCGGCGTTCAACACCATCCTGGGCCAGTTCGCGGATCCGGCCAGCGCGTTCCGCAAGGAGCTGGGCGAGGCCGGCATTGTCACCGACGATTTCGAGCAGGCATTGCAGCAACTGGCCGGCAAGGGCCCGGAAGGTGCGCAGGCCATCAAGGCACTGGGGACGGAGGCCGGTCCCGTGCTGTCCGGGCTGCTCAGCCAGGGCATGGGCTCACTGAATGCTCTCTCCACCACGCTGGGCAACGCTTCCGGCAGTGCCGCCGACATGGCAGCAACCATGTCGGACAACCTCAATGGCTCGGTCAAGGGGTTCGAAAATGTCTGGGAGGGTGTCAAGACCACGCTAGGCACGCCCGTGCTGCCTGTTCTCAAGGAGGCGGTGGATGCGGTGGCAGAGGGCTTCCGCACCGCAGTTGCTGACGGCGCCATCGGGCGCTTCGGCGAATCGATTGCCGCAGCCTTCCGCTCCGGCCTGGAATTCGCCAAGGGCTTCATTTCCACGATCGATTTCAAGGCCGTGGGCGAAAAGCTGCAGGCCTTCGCGGACCAGGCCAAGGACGCCCTGACGCGGGTGCAGGAGTACGGCACGAACACCGGCAACGTGCTGAAGATTGCCTGGGGCACGATGAGCGCTGGCGTCAATGGCGTAATGACCGTCATCTATGGCCTGGGCGCGGGGTTCGCCGAGATCGCCAGCGCTGTCATGACCGGAGTGGCGAAGTTGCGCGAAGGTCTGGCCGCCGTGACGTTCGGCCAACTGTCCCAATCCTTCAAGCTGGCCGCGCAGGACGCCGAGGTGATGGCGGGCGGCTTCGGGGCTTCGGCCCAGGCCATGCGCGACAAGGCCGCCGAGTCCCTGCAGGCCGTGGCCGATGCCGCGCAGACGGCGCGCAATGGATTCACCGGCCTGGTGCAAGGCTCCCAGGAGGCCAGTACGGCGAGCGGCGAATCGGAGCGCGCCTTCCGGCAGATGGCTGCTTCCATCGAGGAGACCGGCCGAAAGAGCATGGAAACCAAGGTGGCGCTGGAGAGTACGGCTACGGCGACGGCCACCGCGTCACAAAGCGTCAGCCAGTTGCGCGCCGAATATCGGCAACTGATGGAGGCGGGCAACCTGCAGGCCGCTGCAGAGAAGCTGGAGGAAATCAACAAGATCCAGAAGGCGCTTCCCGAGTCCGCTCAGAGCGCGCAGCAGGCGGCCAAGGCGGTGGATGAAGCCTATACGGGCCTGGACAAGGGCAAAGCCTCCTTGCAAGGTCTCAAGTCCGAGGTGGACAAGACAGGGAAAAGCACCAGGGACCTGAAAGACGCTGCCGACAAGACGAAAGGCTCGAACGATCAGGTAACCCGTGCCGTGAACGACCAGCGTACTGCACTGGAGCGCTTGAATGCCGAGCGTGAGCGAGAGATCGCCGCGCAGGAAAAGGCCAACGAGCTCAAGGAACGAGAGCTGGAGCTGTACCGAAAGAAATGGAATATCGACAAGGAAGGCCACAGCCTGAACACCGCAGGCGAGCGAGTGGCACTCACCATTCTTTCGCGCACGGCCGTGCTCGAAATGGCCAAGGGCCAGGGGCTGGATGACGCGGCCGCATTGCGCGTCGTGGACCAGTTCGAGCAGCAGTACGACAAACCCGCCGGCATTTTCGGCGGGATCCAGGGCGGCGTGAATCCGAACGAGGTGAACAAGGCTATCGCCGATGCTGTTTTGCAGCAGGCGAGGGACAAGGTTGCCCAAGCGCAGAGGGCACCGCTGGAGTCTCCCCCCAACACGTCCACGGTTGGGGCCGCAGCTCGGGTCATCGACCTGCGGATCAACGGCAGCTCGCTGGGCAATGTAAGGACCGACGCCGATGGCGAACGGGCGATCGAACGCCTGCTGTCGGAGCTTGAGCGAAGCAAGAACCTTTCCGGAATATGACGATGACAGCCAAGAACCACCTATTGGGAACGCTTGAGATTCCCCGCGGGATGACCTGGACGGATGAATTCACATGGTCCGCCGTGGCGCGCAGTACGGCGCGCAGCATCACGGGGGCGCTGATCGTGGACGAAGCCGGCAAGTCTGCGGGACGTCCGATCACTCTGGAGGGGGATGAGTCCCATGGCTGGATCCGCCGCGCCACCTTGCTCGTGCTGCTGCAGATGGCTGGCGCCGCAGGCCAGGTCTACCGCCTGCGGCTGGCGGATGGCCGCAGCTTCGACGTGCAGTTTTCCGGCGACGAGCCCATCACGGCCCGGCCCGTCGGCAGGCCCGAGCTTCCCGCGCTCGCCAATCCCTATGTCGCAACGTTGCGGCTCATCACAGTTTGAGGAGTTGAAAATATGACAGTCAGAGACGGCGATATCCGCCTGCTCGAATCCAAGGTCATGACAGATGACGCCAACGGCGGCGGCGGCCCTACGGGCAACGTCATCGCCTGGGGCAAGAGCAATGGCGTCTTCGAGGACATCACCGAAGTGGACCGCGCCGGCGGCGACGTGAGCATCCGCCAGGTGCACGCGGCTGTGCAAACGCCCACCACTGAGCCGCTGATGGACACCAACATCATTGTCTCGGCCGTGCCCAACGATCCGAATGTGTCCATCACCATCGCGCCCTGCGGCGTATTCGCGCGTCGCTCGGAGATCGCCGCGGCCATCGCGGCCTACCTCATCCCGGGCACGGAGTGGGGCGGCTATCTGCTGGAGAACCACGTCCAGGGCCAGGCCTCAATCAAGATCTTTCACCGGCCCGGCACACCGGCGCCGACCATCGGCCGCACGCTGATCCTCGTCTACAACGAGGGGCTGGCCAGCCAGGTGCTGCAGTACGTGCGCGTGCTGCGCGCCGAGACCGAGACCCTGCAGTTTTCCTATTCCAGCAGCGGCGGCTACACGGACTACACGGCCAGCGTCACTACGTGCGAGATCACCCCCCGGCTGCGCAGCGCCTTCCCAGGGTCGCCTCCCAACCGGGGCTGGTCAATGGACCCCAGCAAGACGCGCATCCGGGACACCACCGTGGCGGACGCGGCCAGCTTCTATGGCGCCCAGCCCCTGACGGCAGCTGTGCAGCTGGGCGAGAGCATGCTGCGGGTGGCCAGCATCTACACCCAGCTGGTGCCCAACTCACGCACCGAGACTGCGGCGCTGGACCAGCGCCCGGCCGGCGTGCGGCAGCTGGTGCTCGCCACCTCGCCGCGCGAGATCCGCGTGCCCAATGCGCCGCACACGCGCCGCATCAAGGTCGGCCAGGAAAACCGCAGTTTCAGCTGGGTGGCCATCCTCAAGCCTTTCCCGGCGCCAAACACGCTGGCGGTCTCGTTCCAGGTCATGGGCGTCTGGTACACCGCCTCCGACAACGGCCAGGGCGAGCTGACCGGCTCGGCCGTGGGGACGGTCAACTATGCGAACGGCTCGGTGTCCGTGACGCTGCCTGCGCTGCCTGATGTGGGCAGCTCCATCATTTTCCAGTGGGGCGAGGCCTCGGCCTTCGTCAACCGCTCCAGCGCCACGGGCTGGCGACTGCCCGAGCACGCCATGCGCCTGCCGCACCAGGGCATCAAGCCGGGCTCGCTGGTCATCAAGTGGACCTCGGGCGGCGTGCTGCGCACGGCCACGGACAACGGCCAGGGTGACCTGCAGGGCGCCGCCACGGGCGAGATCAACTACGCATCAGCCGCGCTGCTACTGCGCCCGCAATTCATGATCGACGCAGGCGGGCAGTTCGCCATCGAGTACGACTATGCCGTGACGGTGAGCAAGAACGTCTCGGTCGTCCTCGACGCAGGCGGCTACGGCGCGATCACCCTGGACACCATCCCTGCGCCCGGCACCGTGTCCCTGGCGTGGATCACCGTGCGCAATCTCTCGGCCAGCTCCGGCGCCTCATCCGGTGGTACCTCGGCCTCCAAAAACGGCGGCAGCGGCAAATTCAGCTACCTGCCCCAGGTGCCCCCGGCGCCTGCGCCCGTCATCACTTCGCGTGTGCCTCTATCCGATGGATCGACCACAGGCAAGTACATGGCCCAGGGCGGTGCGCGCGCCAGCGGCGGGGCCGTCTATATCGAGGTCGGCGCCACCAGCTCTCCCGAGGGCAACCACTACGTGCCGCCCGACGTCGATGGCGTGGTCTGGACCGACGCCGAGTACACGGCGGGCGTCAAGTCCATCGGCGGCGTGGATTACCGGCGCTGGGGCGCCTGATCAATTAAGGGAGAAAAACCATGGCAGAAGTATCAGTGGGCCGCGTATCGGGCGGCGTTGTCATGCAGACAACAAGGACATCGGCAAGCTCGTCTTCGACACACAGCCGGTCCAGCTACCAGACAAGCAAGACCCAGGACACGGTGCGCCACCTGTTGACCGATGACGGCCAGGGCACGTTCGGCCCGGACGGCACCATCAACTACGCAGGCAAGTTCCTCAACATCAAGTTCGTCCAGCTGGACAGCAAGACCGAGGGCTACAACAGTGACTACGAAAACGCCCTGAGTTTTGAAGAAACCACGATGGGCGGCAATGGCAGCGACCCCAGCTTCTCCACCGTGTCCAAGGGCGGTGACCGCCGCGATACCTCGGTGAGCGAAGAACTGCTGGCGGCCAGCACGGTGGCGGTGACTTACGCCGAGGACTTCACCAGCGCGCAGCACCATGTGATGAATTTCACACCGGAGCCGGTGGTGCTGGACCTGTGCCCCTACACCACCGACTACATCGTGCCGGGCAGCGTGCGGTTTCGGTGGATGGGCCACGTCTATGAGGACTACGACGGCGTGGTTGTGCGCGACCGCACCTCCACCTCACCCGGCATCGTCGCCGGCGCGCTGGACTACTCCAGCGGCGTGGCGCGGATCTTTGACTACCTCGTCGACGGCCCGGCCACGGACCTGGTGGTCGAAAGCCTTTGGACTGTGCGTCAGAACTGGACCACGGCCAGCATCTTCATGCGCACGGCCGCCGCGCCCATCAAGCCCAGCGGCTTTGTCATGAACCTGTCCGATGCCACAGGCGAGCAGATCACGGCCTCGGCCGGCATCGACGGCCTCATCTCGGGCGCGCACCTGCGCGGCAAGATCGACTACCAGAGCGGCGTGGTGGAGCTGCAGTTCGGCGACTATGTGCTGGACACCTCGCTGACCGCTGCCCAGAGGACCGAATGGTGGTACTCGGCAGACGACATCGGTGCAGTGCAGCCGAACCGCATCTGGCGCCCCTGGCCCGTGGACCCGACCACGCTGCGCTACAACAGCGTCAGCTACTTCTACTTGCCGCTGGACGCTGATGTCATCGGCCTGGACCCGGTGCGCCTGCCGCCCGATGGCCGGGTGCCCATCTACCGGGTGGGCAGCTACATCGTGATCGGCCACACAGGCACGGTCGGCCCCGTCACAGTGGCCAACGGCCAGGTCATCAACTGCGGCCGCGTGCGGCTCTCGCGTGCCTATGTCATCGGCGCCGATGGCCAGCGTATCCAGCAGGGCTGGAGCGTGGATCTGGAGGCCGGCAAGATCACGGTTAGCGACATCACGGGCTGGGCCCAGCCGGTCACGTTCCAGCACCGCATCGAGGAGATGGCGCGCGTCAGCGATGTGCAGATCAACGGCATGCTGGCGATCACCAAGCAGCTGAGCCACGAGTTCCCCGTGGGCAGCGTGGTGTCCAGCGCGCTTATGGCCGGAACGTTGCGCGCCCGCGTCAGCCTGATGTTTGACCAGACCACCTGGACCAACAAATGGCAGGACACGGTGGACGGCACCGAGGCCCTCGCCAGCTACAACGATACCATCGCGCCCCTGCTCGTCACCAATGCCGGCGCGCTGCCCGAGCGCTGGATGTGCCGTTTCTTGAGCGCCACGACCTTTGAATTCATCGGCGAGCACGTGGGCAACCTGGGCACGGGCTCCACCAACGTGGATTTCGCGCCCATCAACCCGATCAGCGGCGTGCCCTACATCACCATCCGCGCCCTGGGCTGGGGCCAGGGGTGGAGCGCGGGCAACGTGCTGCGCATCAACACCGAGGGCGGGATTGCCCCCCATGCCCTCATCCGCACCGTGCAGCCTAGCGAGGCTGTGGCCGACGACTACCAGTTTGAGCACTTGGTGCGCGGCAGCGTCGACCGTCCCTGATTTTTTGGAGAGTACCCATGGCATCCCTTGTCGATACCAACGTCAAGCACTTTCTCTACAGCATGTACGGCGCCCCCGTGCAAAACGGCTTGGCCGGCAGCAAGATTGCCGTGCTCGACGCTTGCCTGGTCACGGGTTTCGGCCTGCGCGCGGCGACGCGCATCACGGTGGCAGCCGGCGTTGCCACGGTGGAGTTTTCGGTGGGCGCATCGCAGCCCCCCACGCCCGACAGCGTGCTGCTGATCGCCGGCGCCGCTCAGACCCTGCTCAACGGCGAGCAGCGCGTGACCGAGTCGTCCAGCGGTGTGTTCAAGTTCCGCACGGCCGCGCCCGACAGCGTGGACAACGGCACGGGCATCACGTTCAAGTTTGCGGCGCTGGGCTGGGCCAAACCGTTTTCTGGGACCAACCAGGCCGTGTATCGGTCCACCGATCCGCAGAGCTTGGGCATGTACCTCTATGTCGACGACCGCACAACGACCGCTGTATCCATGCGCGGCTACGAAAGCATGTCGGCCATCGACGCGGGGACCGGACCGTTTCCCAGCGCTGCGCAGCGAGCTGACGGCGCCTGGTGGGCCAAGAGCAATTCAGCGAATGCCAGCCCTACACGCTGGACGATTGTGGGTGATAGCCGGATTTTCTTCGACAACTCGGCACCAGCATCGCCAATCTCACCTACGAATACGGCGGGCGGGACGAGGGTATTTGGTGACTTGCTGGCATTGCGCAAGGCGGGGGATGCATACGCCTGTCTGATCTGTGGCGGCGTATCCCAGTCAAACGTCGTGAACACTCCCAACAATGGATCCATTGATTCGGCATCCAGTGGTTGGTACTTCTTGCCGAGGGCCATTACAGGTTTGGGGGGCAGCGTAGCCCCAGAGCTCAGGAGCTTTGCGTCAACCGGCGCCCCAGGATCTGGTTCTGACTCTGCGTTTGGAAATTTTCCGAGTGACGTTGACGGTGAGTTGAAACTCGCGCAGCTGTTTTTGAGCAATATGCCGGTTTCCGCCAATACGCCGCGTGCTGTAGTGCCGGGATACAGGTATGTGCCGCAGACGCAGGTAGCCCAGTATTTCGAGCGTGACTCGACATTGATCGAAGCCGTAAGCGGTCGCCGCCTCCTGGCCCTTCCGCATAGCTCCTCTGCATCCTCCCCGGCAGGCTTTGGCTTCATCGATATCACAGGGCCTTGGCGCTAACGGTATGGCCGAGTTGTCTTATCCAACCAGCCTGTTCCAGCCCACGGCAGTCGTGGGCCTGGGTGGGCGAGAACTTTACCGGGGCGCGTATGTCGTCCAGCGGCCTGGAGCGAGCCAACTGGACTACGTGCTGGGCGGCAACGGCCTGGGCCGCGTGCGCGGCCGCACAGTCGAGCAGGAAGACAAGAACAGTCCCAAGGTGCCTGTCTCGCGCCGCGTGCGTCTGTACCGCGACCGCGACGGCCTGCTGGTCCGCGAGGCCTGGAGCAACGCCCAGGGCGACTACGAGTTCGCGCGCATCGACAGCACCACCGCATACACCGTGCTCAGCTACGACCATGAGGGCGACTTCCGCGCCGTGGTCGCCGACCGCGTCACGCCGGAGGCCATGCCATGACACAGCGCAGTGTTGAAATCACGGTGCAGGCCAACGAGGCCCGCTTGCAGGGCCTGCGCGATCTGCTGCTGGACGTGGGTCCGGGCACGGCCTGCGTGCGCTTCTTTGCGGACGCCCAGCGGCCCGCCTTCGGCGAGCCCTCGGCCCTGCCCATGCTGGTGGAGCTGCCGCTGGCCAGACCCTGTGGCGAGATCGTGGCCGGCCGGCTGCGGCTGCTGGCCCGTGATGCGGCCGGCGCCATGATCCTGGAGTCCGGCATCGCCACCTGGGGCCGCGTCGTCTCGGCCAGCGGTGCGCTGGTGCTCGACGCGGATGTGTCGATCGAAGGTGGCGAGGGTCAGATCCAGATCCCGGACAGCACCCAGCTGTACGCGGGCGGCTATCTGACGCTGGCGCCGACCAGCTACATCGAGTAGCGCCATGGCACGCATTGAGCTGATCTTCCATCGCCCACGGGCCGCTGGCTCACCCAGCCAGATGGTGTTCGGCAACGAGGACGATTCGGGCCCGGGCTCGACTCAGGACGCAGTCGCACGGATGGCCATCCGGCTGCCGGGGACGAGCGTGGCCATCGGTGCCTTGCGTCGCAAGACCGCTGGCGCCGGCATTCGCCTTCCTGGGGCGCGCATGGCGCTTGGAGCGGCGTACCAGACGCGCACCGACAGGCCGGCCGTGGGGGGCACATTGTCGGGATTTGAAGAGGCCGCCCCGGCACAGGGCGGCCTGGTGTCTGTCTACCAGCAGGCGGCCATTGCCGGCAGGGTCACGCAGATTCGCGGTTGGCGAGCGCTGCACGCAGGCGCGGCCGCCGTGCAGCGCTGGCAGGACTCGGCGCGCCTGCGCCTGACCACGCGCCAAGGCATGGGCTTTGCCATGGACGTGGGGGGACTCACGGCCCAGGCCTGGCAAGAGGGTACGCGCTTGCGCCTGGCCACGCGCCAGGGCCTGGCCAACGCACTGGCTGGCCAGGCGGTTGTGCTGCAGAGGTTCCATGAGGGCATCATTTTGCGCCGTGCCATGCGGCAGGCTTTCAGCGACGGCCTCTGCGAAGGTGCCTGGCACGCCAGCAGCATGGGCGATGCCCGGGTGCTGGGCATCGTGATGGGCGGTGCCCGCCATCAGGACGCCATGGCGCCGCTGCCCGGCGTCACGCCGGGCCGCCCTGTCGATCCGCCCAAGCCGCCACCGTGCTATCGGCCGCCGCCGGGTGGGGCCGTCGAGCTGGCGTTCTCGAGCGTCTGGAGCGAAAGCTCCGAACTCGTGTTCATCTGCTGCAGGCCGGGCACGGATCCCCAACCACCCCGCTATGTCATCCCGCAACTGAAGGTTTACATGACAGTACACACGATGGAGGCAGCCCTGCTGCCGGGCATGGAAGCCGTTGCGCTGAGCGATGTGACGATCGCCAGCGATGACGACGGCTTCGGATGGAGCTTTTCGGCCAATGGTCCGGAACACCTGCTGGATCAACTGGCCCCGTCCGGGGGACTGCCTGCACGGCTGCGTGTGGTGGTCGATGGCATCGACTTCGTCTTTGTCGTACAAAGCCTGAGCCGCACGCGCAGCTTCGGCAACCACCGCGTGGCCGTACAGGGCGTGAGTGCCACCGCCTTGCTGAGCAGTCCCTACATGCCGGAGCAGACCTGGTTGAACACGGCGCCTGCCACGGCGCAGCAACTGATCCGCAATGCGCTGGAATTCACCGGCGTGCAGCTGGACTGGAAGGTGTCGGACTGGCTGGTGCCGGCCGGCGCATGGAGCCATCGTGGCACGCCGTTGTCGGCCGTGATGCGTGTGGCTGCTTCGATTGGCGCGGTGGTGAGCAGCCATCGGACGCAGGAGCGCCTGATCGTCGCGCCGCGCTTCGCACATCTGCCATGGAAGTGGGCGGATGCGACGCCGGACGTGCGCATGCCGGCGGACGTCATCGTGACGGACGAGCTGCGGCCCGAGCCGCGTGCCGCCTACAACGCGATCTATGTCAGCGGCCAGGCGGGCGGCATCCTCGGTCACGTGCGCCGGGCCGGGACGGCTGGCAACAGGCTGGCTCCCCAGGTCACGGATGCCCTGATCACCGAGGCCGTGGCTGCACGCCAGCGTGGCGAGGCCGTGCTGGGAGCATCGGGCAACAAGCTGGTCCAGTCCATCACCATGCCCTTGCTTTCCGGTGGGACGGCACCAGGCCTGATCCGGCCCGGCCAATTGATCGAAGTCGTCGATACCGACGAATCCTGGCGCGGCCTGGTCCGTGGAACCCGTCTCAGCGCTGCCATGCCCGTGGTTCGGCAGCAGATTACCGTGGAGCGCGCAACCGTATGAGCACCGTCAATCTCTTCAAGCGTCTTGTCCAACTGCTGCCTGACGAGCCTGTGCTCACGGGGCGTATCAGTGCAGTGCATGGCGACGGAACAGCGACGGTCGATCTGCCTGGCAATGGCCAATTGCGCGTACGCAATCCCCTGGGCAGCCAGGAGGGCAGCAGCGTCTATGTCCAGGGGCAGGCGATCACGGGTGAAGCCCCTCAATTGACCTATGTGCTCATTGATATCTAGGGGGTGCGCCAGGGCTTCGATGCAGGGTGATCGGGCGATTGGGTCCTGCTGCGGGTAGGCGCGGTCCCCGCGCTGCCGGCGCACACTGAAAACCGAGGGCAAATCCCCAATGCGGCCTTTCTGATGGGAAAAGCGCCTCGTTTATAATACTTGGCTTCGCTTATCACGGGTTGAGCGAACCATGCGAGGTCCAGGCGGCCAGGCGCATGCGATGTAAGCCCTTGAAATCTGAGGTGCCGCGCGGCCGACTGGCTTCGGTCCGCGATGCACCGTGACTTTGCGCAATACGGTGCGGGCTGCATGGCAGCCGGCACGGTCCAATCCCTCATAGGAACAAACATGGCCGTTACTGTTGAAACCCTTGAAAAGCTCGAGCGCAAGATCACGCTGAGCCTGCCCCTGAACTCCATCCAGAGCGAAGTCGAGAACCGTCTGAAGCAGGTGGCGCGCACCGTGAAGATGGACGGCTTCCGTCCCGGCAAGGTGCCGATGAGCGTGGTGGCCCAGCGTTATGGCTACTCGGTGCAGTACGAAGTGCTCAACGACAAGGTTGGCGAGGCTTTTGCACAGGCTGTCAACGAAGCCAAGCTGCGCGTGGCTGGCCAGCCCCGCATCTCCGAAAAGGAAGGCGCTCCCGAGGGCGAGGCCCAGTTCGAAGCCATCTTCGAAGTGATGCCTGAAGTCAAGATAGGTGACCTGACCTCGGCCGAAGTCGAGAAGCTGACCGCCGAAGTGGACGACGCCGCCATTGACAAGACCGTGGACATCCTGCGCAAGCAGCGCCGCACCTTCGCACAGCGCGCCCAGGCCGATGTGGCCGTGGACGGCGACCGCGTGACCGTGGACTTCGAAGGCAAGATCGACGGCGAGACCTTCTCCGGCGGCAAGGCTGAAGACTTCCAGTTCCTGGTCGGCGAAGGCCAGATGCTCAAGGAATTCGAAGACGCAGTGCGCGGCATGAAGGCTGGCGAGTCCAAGACCTTCCCGCTGGCATTCCCCGCTGACTACCACGGCAAGGACGTGGCCGGCAAGACCGCCGATTTCCTGGTGACGGTCAAGAAGATCGAAGCCGCCAACCTGCCCGAAGTGGACGAGGCCTTTGCCAAGGCACTGGGCGTGGCTGAAGGCACGGTCGAAGGCCTGCGCGCCGACATCAAGAAGAACCTGGAGCGTGAAGTCAAGTTCCGCGTCCAGGGCCGCAACAAGCAGGCCGTGATGGACGCCCTGGTGTCCAAGGCCGAGCTGGAACTGCCCAAGGCTTCGGTGCAGGCTGAAGTCGCACGTCTGCTGGAAGGCGCCCGCGCCGAGCTGCAGCAGCGCGGCATCAAGGACGCCGAGAAGGCCGAGATCCCTGAAGACGTGTTCCTGCCCCAAGCTGAGCGCCGCGTGCGCCTGGGCCTGGTGGTGGCCGAGCTGGTGCGCGCCAACGAGCTGCACGCCACGCCCGACCAGATCAAGGCCCACGTGGAAGAGCTGGCCGCCAGCTACGAAAAGCCCGAAGACGTGGCACGCTGGTACTTCGGCGACCGCCAACGCCTGGCTGAAGTCGAAGCCGTTGTCATCGAAAACAACGTGACCGAGTTCGTTCTGGGCAAGGCCAAGGTCTCCGACAAGGCCGTGTCCTTCGACGAACTGATGGGCCAGGCCTGAGGGTTTGAGCACCGCCTGCCTGCCGCTTCGTGAGATCGGCGGGCGGGTTGGCATCTGCGGGGCTTGTGCTTTGGCGCACAAGCCCCATTTTCTTTCCGGATACGGCTAAAGTAGCCCCCTAGTACTGGAGAAAACATGAGCGCATTGGAAACTCAGGGTTTGGGCATGATCCCAATGGTCATCGAACAGTCCGGCCGCGGAGAGCGGTCGTACGACATCTACTCGCGCCTGCTCAAGGACCGGGTGATCTTCCTGGTGGGCCCTGTCAATGACCAGACGGCCAACCTCGTCGTGGCCCAGCTGCTGTTCCTTGAAAGCGAAAACCCCGACAAGGACATTTCGTTCTACATCAACAGCCCTGGCGGCTCCGTGAGCGCCGGCCTGGCCATCTTCGACACGATGAACTTCATCAAGCCCGATGTGTCCACGCTGTGCACCGGCATCGCAGCCAGCATGGGCGCCTTCCTGCTGGCCGCTGGCACCAAGGGCAAGCGCTTTGCGCTGCCCAACTCCCAGGTCATGATCCACCAGCCGCTGGGCGGCATGCAGGGTCAGGCCACCGAGATCGAGATCCACGCACGCGAGATCCTCAAGACCCGCGAGCGCCTGAACAAGATCCTGGCCGAGCGCACGGGCCAGCCGCTGGAAAAGATCCAGCACGACACCGAGCGCGACTACTTCCTGTCCGCCGAGGAAGCCAAGGACTACGGCCTGGTCGATCAGGTGATCAACAAGCGCTCCTGAAGTCCGGAGGCTGCATGAGAATGGGCGGCGTTTTCCCCCTACGGAAAACGCCGCTTTCCATTTGGTTATCATCCTTTTCCATATTTCTGTAACAAGGCACCGACCCCATGGCCGAGAAAAAAGGCTCCTCCAGCGAAAAAAACCTTTATTGCACCTTCTGCGGCAAGAGCCAGCATGAGGTCAAGAAGCTGATCGCGGGTCCGTCAGTCTTTATCTGCGACGAGTGCATCGATCTCTGCAACGAGATCATCCGCGACGAGCAGCCCAGCACCGAGGCCAAGGACGGCCGAGGCGACCTGCCCACGCCCGCCGAAATCAAGGCCAACCTGGACAACTACGTGATCGGCCAGGACCTGCCCAAGCGCACGCTGGCCGTTGCCGTCTACAACCACTACAAGCGCCTGCGTCACAAGGACAAGGCCGGCAAGGACGAGATTGAGCTGGCCAAGAGCAACATCCTGCTCATCGGTCCCACGGGCTCCGGCAAGACGCTGCTGGCGCAGACGCTGGCGCGCATGCTCAACGTGCCCTTCGTCATGGCCGATGCCACCACGCTGACCGAAGCCGGCTACGTGGGCGAGGACGTCGAGAACATCATCCAGAAGCTGCTGCAAAGCTGCGAGTACGACGTTGAGCGTGCACAGCGCGGCATCGTCTACATCGACGAGATCGACAAGATCTCGCGCAAGTCCGACAACCCCAGCATCACGCGCGACGTGTCGGGCGAGGGCGTGCAGCAGGCCCTGCTCAAGCTCATCGAAGGCACCATGGCCAGCGTTCCTCCGCAAGGCGGCCGCAAGCATCCGAACCAGGACTTCCTGCAGATCGACACGACCAACATCCTGTTCATCTGCGGCGGCGCGTTCGCGGGCCTGGAGAAGGTCATCGAGAACCGCACCGAGGCGTCCGGCATCGGCTTTGGCGCCACGGTCAAGAGCAAGAAGCAGCGCTCCATCTCGGAAGTGTTCCAGGAGATCGAGCCTGAAGACCTGATCAAGTTCGGCATCATCCCCGAGCTGGTCGGCCGCATGCCCGTGGTCACGGCCCTGGCCGAACTGGGCGAAGACGCCCTGGTGCAGATCCTGACCGAGCCCAAGAACGCCCTGGTCAAGCAGTACAGCAAGCTGCTGGCCATGGAGGGCGTGGAGCTGGAGATCCGGCCTGCCGCGCTCAAGGCCATCGCCCGCAAGGCGCTGGCGCGCAAGACGGGTGCCCGTGGCCTGCGCTCCATCCTGGAGCAATCGCTGATCGGCACCATGTACGAGCTGCCCAATGCCGACAATGTCGAAAAGGTAGTGGTGGACGAGTCCACCATCGAAGACGGAAAGGCGCCGCTGCTGGTTTACCGCGAAGCGGCCAAGAAGGCCTGATGCGCCGCCGCCTGCAAAGGTCCGGCAGCGCAAGTCCCTGCGTCCCGAAATCCTTTCGGGCCGCAGGGTTGAAATACACCGGTGTGCGGACCATCTTCCGCTGACAAACCGAGGATTCCCATGTCAGGACATACCCCTTTGCCTTCCACCCCCCTAGACCTGGCGCTGCTGCCGCTGCGTGACGTGGTCGTGTTCCCCCACATGGTGATCCCGCTGTTCGTGGGGCGCGCCAAGAGCATCAAGGCGCTGGAGCTGGCCATGGAGGGCGACCGCCGCATCATGCTGGTGGCCCAGAAGACCGCCTCCAAGGACGAGCCCACGGCTGCTGACATGTTCGATGTCGGCTGCGTCTCCACCATCCTGCAGATGCTCAAGCTGCCCGACGGCACGGTCAAGGTGCTGGTCGAAGGCCAGCAGCGCGCGCTGGTCAAGCAGGTCATGGACGAAGAGACCCACTTCGTGGGCTCCGTCGTGCCCGTGGCGCCCGAGGCCGAAACCCACAAGCCCAGCGAGATCGAGGCTCTGCGCCGCGCCGTGACGCAGCAGTTCGACCAGTACGTCAAGCTCAACAAGAAGATCCCGCCCGAGATCCTCACCTCCATCGCCAGCATCGACGATGCCGGCCGCCTGGCCGACACCATTGCCGCGCACCTGCCGCTCAAGCTTGAGAACAAGCAGGCCGTGCTCGACCTGGTGGACATCAAGGAGCGCCTGGAAAACCTCTTCGAGCAACTGGACCGCGAAGTTGACATCCTCAACGTCGACAAGCGCATCCGTGGCCGCGTCAAGCGCCAGATGGAGAAGAACCAGCGCGACTTCTACCTGAACGAGCAGGTCAAGGCCATCCAGAAGGAACTGGGCGAGGGCGAAGACGGCGCCGACATCGAAGAGATCGAAAAGAAGATCAAGCTGGCCCGCATGCCCGCCGAGGCGCGCAAGAAGGCCGAGGCCGAGCTCAAGAAGCTCAAGCTCATGTCGCCCATGTCAGCCGAAGCCACCGTGGTGCGCAACTACATCGACGTGCTCACGGGCCTGCCCTGGAGCAAGAAGACCAAGATCAAGCACGACCTGGCCAATGCCGAGGACGTGCTCAATGCTGACCACTTCGGCCTCGAAAAGGTCAAGGACCGCATCCTTGAGTATCTTGCTGTGCAGCAGCGCGTGGACAAGGTCAAGGCGCCCATCCTGTGCCTGGTCGGACCTCCGGGCGTGGGCAAGACCTCGCTGGGCCAGTCCATCGCCAAGGCCACGGGCCGCAAGTACGTGCGCATGGCGCTGGGTGGCATGCGTGACGAGGCGGAAATCCGCGGCCACCGCCGCACCTACATCGGCGCCATGCCGGGCAAGGTGCTGCAAAGCCTGGACAAGGTCGGCACGCGCAACCCGCTGTTCCTGCTGGACGAAATCGACAAGCTCGGAATGGACTTCCGTGGCGACCCGTCGAGTGCCTTGCTGGAAGTGCTGGACCCCGAGCAGAACCACACCTTCGGCGATCACTACGTCGAGGTGGACTTCGACCTCAGCGACGTGATGTTCGTGGCGACCTCCAACTCCATGAACATCCCGCCCGCGCTGCTGGACCGCATGGAAGTGATCCGCCTGTCGGGTTACACCGAGGACGAAAAGGTCAACATCGCCATCCGCTACCTGCTGCCCAAGCAACTCACCAACAACGGTGTGAAGGACGGCGAAATGCAGGTCGATGAGTCTGCCATCCGCGACATCGTGCGCTACTACACGCGTGAAGCGGGCGTGCGCTCGCTGGAGCGCGAGCTCTCCAAGATCTGCCGCAAGGTGGTCAAGGGACTGCAGCTCAAGAAGCTGGAGCCCACCGTCGTCGTCAATGCCGACAACCTCACCGACTACCTGGGTGTGCGCAAGTACAGCTACGGCCGAGCCGAGCACAACAACCAGGTCGGCCAGGTCGTGGGCCTGGCATGGACCGAGGTCGGCGGCGATCTGTTGACCATCGAAGCCGCCATCATGCCCGGCAAGGGCGTGATCTCGCGCACCGGCTCCCTGGGCGACGTGATGAAGGAATCCGTGGAAGCCGCCCGCACCGTGGTGCGCAGCCGCTCGCGCATGCTCGGCATCAAGGACGAGGCCTTCGAGAAGAAGGACATCCACGTGCACGTGCCCGATGGCGCCACGCCCAAGGACGGCCCCAGCGCGGGTGCGGCCATGACGACGGCCTTCGTCTCTGCGCTGACCGGTATCCCGGTGCGTGCCGATGTCGCCATGACTGGCGAAATCACGCTGCGCGGTGAGGTCACCGCCATCGGCGGCCTCAAGGAAAAGCTGCTGGCGGCCCTGCGGGGCGGCATCAAGACGGTGCTGATCCCCGAAGAGAACGTCAAGGACCTCCAGGAGATCCCCGACAACGTCAAGAGCGGCCTGGAAATCATCCCCGTCAAGTGGATCGACCAGGTCCTCAAGGTGGCGCTGGAGCGCGTGCCCGAGCCCTTGTCCGAGGAGGAGGCCGCAGCGCCGCCGCCAGCGGAATCCAAGCCTGTGGAGCCAGCCGTCAAGCACTGAAGATGAAAAAATGTAGCGTTTTTCCTGAACCCTCCAAGAACTACGCTACAATTCATCCCATCGCAGCAAACGACGTTGTAGAATGTCAGGCTTCGGTAGAAATGCGGGAATAGCTCAGTTGGTAGAGCGCAACCTTGCCAAGGTTGAGGTCGACGGTTCGAACCCGTTTTCCCGCTCCAGATTTTGAACATGCTTTCGGGTATGTTCGGTTCTGGTGGCGGTTAGCTGCCAGAATGGATGATTCAAGCGGGAATAGCTCAGTTGGTAGAGCGCAACCTTGCCAAGGTTGAGGTCGACGGTTCGAACCCGTTTTCCCGCTCCAGTTTTGGATGTGCCTAGTGCACATCCGATTCAGGTGACGGTTGGTTGCTTGAATTTTTTGCGGGAATAGCTCAGTTGGTAGAGCGCAACCTTGCCAAGGTTGAGGTCGACGGTTCGAACCCGTTTTCCCGCTCCAGTTTTAAAAACTGCAGCAATGCTGCATGTTTGATAGTGATCTTGGCGCGATAGCAAAGCGGTTATGCCCCGGATTGCAAATCCGGTTAGACCAGTTCGACTCTGGTTCGCGCCTCCAAAAATTCATTGCAGACACAGTGTTCAAAAGGCCCCTCGGGGCCTTTTTCTTTTTCTGCATCACGGATCGTTGTTGGTGCTTGGTGCCATGTCTCCGCAGCGGCCTCGACTTGGCTGGCGCATCTTCTTCTCTTCCGATTCAGTGCCGTGGCAGTGCTTCACGCTCTGTGCATCTAGAGCATGACTGCATGCCTGTTTTGGTCATTCATCGCTGATTTGGTGAATTTAATTGTTTCCATTTGTTTTAATAAGCAGTTGTCATTGAAATTTGGCATTGCTTATCCCTTGAGAAATTGCAAGAAATTGCAAATGGGTTGCCATTGCCGGTAGATTGAATTGGGGGGTCGTGGATATGATGCGCGCTTCATTTATCGGGAGGGATTATGAAGATCAAGCTATTGACGGCGATTGTTGCCAGCGGCGTGGTGCTGGCGGGCTGTAAAACCATGGAGTCTGCCGATGTGGGCGGGTTGCTGGATTCGGGCTCCACGGCCATGAAGGCCATGACGCTCACGGATGACGACGTGGTCACGCTGTCCAATGATTCCTGCGCAGCCATGGATGCCCAGAACAAGGTGGCAGATGCAAAGAGCAAGTACACGCTGCGGCTGAACAAGGTGATTGCTGGCATGCCGCAGGCTGTCAATGGGAAGAAGGCTGTCTACAAGGTCTATATGACGCAGGACGTGAATGCCTGGGCCATGGCCAATGGCTGCATCCGTGTCTACAGCGGCCTGATGGATCTGATGAACGATGATGAGCTGCGTGGCGTGATTGGCCATGAAATCGGGCACGTGGCACTGGGTCACAGCAAGAAGCGCATGCAGACGGCCTATGCGGCTTCGGCTGCACGCTCTATTGCGGCCAATAGCGGCAATTCGGCGCTGGCCTCGCTGTCGCGTTCGCAGGCGGGTGATCTGGGTGAGAAGTTCATCAATGCCCAGTTCTCGCAGTCGCAGGAGTCGGCGGCCGATGACTACTCCTTCGATCTGCTCACGGAAAAGAAGATGAGCCGCCAGGGGCTGGTCACATCGTTCCAGAAGCTGGCCAAGCTCAGCGCTGGCAGCGGCGGCAGCTCCATCCTGAGCTCCCATCCGCCGTCTGAACAGCGGGCCAAGCGCATGCAGGATCGCATCGATGGCAAGTAGGCGTCGACGGTGAAGCAGCCTGCCGACGCAAGGTGCAAGGCAGGCTGCGATCTGCCTTGGTGCAGATTTTTTGCGGGCTTCTTCCGAAGCGCCAAAAATCTGCGCTAGAATTCAAGTCTGCTCTGTGAAGCGCACAGCTTTACAGATATGCGGGAATAGCTCAGTTGGTAGAGCGCAACCTTGCCAAGGTTGAGGTCGACGGTTCGAACCCGTTTTCCCGCTCCAATTCAGAAAAAAGGGAAGCGGTAACGCTTCCCTTTTTCGTTGGTGCTGCAGTTGCAGGTGTGAGCAGTTCGCGCTGACCTGTGACGCTGCGGTGCAGGGCCCCGATGGTGAAATTGGTAGACACTGCGGACTTAAAATCCGCCGCTTCCGAACAGGGGCGTGCCGGTTCGATCCCGGCTCGGGGCACCACAACCCAATACGTACTAGGCATTGTTGCTATCTATACGGTAGCGGATTAAAGCAGCCAAGGCGCCTGCTGTTCCGCAAATTCAGGCGTCGTGCCGCAACGTGCATCGACGGTCCTGCCCGCTTGCTGCGCTGCACGGTGTCCATGCGTTGCCAAGACCTTGCCCGTTGGCATAACGTGCGAGAATCCATTCATCAGGCCCCGGGCTGCTTGCCTGGATGGCGCGGCTCGGGCAGACAGTGATGGCGATGCCTGCATGCGTTCCGTTGACATTGATCGTGGCACATGGTGCGGCGTGACAGGTGTGGCCAAACTCATCCCAGACGAGAACATGTCGAATTACAACGCTCCATTTGAAATCCACGTGCACGGCCAAGTGCTGCTGCGCCCCGACACGACCTACGAGCAGTTGCAGGAAGCGCTGGGTCCGCTGTGGAAGTATGCGGGGGCCCGTTCCCTGGCCGATGGCGCTGGCAGCGTCTATGAGGAAGAGCCAGGCATCCAGTTCGATACCAAGGAGCGCCTGCTCCAGGTGTGCTGGACCGTGCGTGGTGACGAGGATTTCCGCCAGTCGCTGGACGACATGTGCATGGGCATCAACGAGCTGGCCGAGCAGGGCGCGGCCATCGAGGTGACCTTCTACGACACCGAGTTCGACGAGGAAGAGGAGTCCGAAGAGGCCGAGTCGCGCGACGACTTCGTCATGCTCTTCGTGGGCCCGACGCCCGCGGCCATCATGCAGGTGCAGCGCGACCTGCTGGTGCAGGACGTGGTCAACCTGATGGAGCGCCATTTCGACGGCTCCGAGCTGGGTGGCGTGGTGCAGGAGATCGACAAGCTGTTCTCCCAGCGCTTCGACGCCCTGGTCAGCTCGCTGGAGATCGGCAAGCCGCCGCGCGGCATGGGCGGATCGGGTTCGGGCCACGGCGGCAACCGCCGCCCCCGCCACCTGCATTGAGCGCAAGGCGCTGCCCCGCGCAGCGTACAGCCATGGCGGCACAGGCCAGCACGCCCAAGTATTCCGGAGCAGTCACCGAGACCGTGCGCCGCCAGCGCGAGCAGCGGCGCGAGGTGGCCGGTGGCGCGCTGCCGCTTCCCTACCTGTCCGCCTACCCGGCCGCGCTGCAGTCACAGGTGCGTGGCTGGCTGGCCGATGACAAGGCCGAGGTCTGGCTGCTGCGCAAGCATCCCGAGGCCCATGCCGTGCGCACGGACAAGAGCCTCTATGACTACGTGGATGGCCTCAAGGGCCGGCACATGCGCAATGCCGGCACGCTGAACAAGGTGGCCTACGACGGCCGCATCCATGTGGTCCACAACGCCCTGGGCCTGCACACGCGCCGCACCGTGGTGCAGGGAAGCCGCCTCAATGCCCGGCATGAGATCCGCATCGGCGCACTGTTCAAGCAGGCGCCCGAGGCTTTCTTGCGCATGATCGTCGTCCACGAGCTGGCCCATCTGCGCGAGCCCGACCACGACAAGGCTTTCTACCAGCTGTGCACCCACATGGAGCCCGACTACCATCAGCTGGAGTTCGAGCTGCGCCTGTACCTGAGCTGGATGGACCACTCGGGCCGGCGCCTGTGGCAGGCGCAGCCCTGATTCAAGCGGCCGCTGGGACGGCGCTGGATTCTCCGACCTGAACGGACGAGCAGCATTGCGCGGGCAGCTCCAGCCAGCGCGATGCGGCCGATTGCAGGGCCTGCAGCGATCCCGTTGTCATCAACTGGACCTGGCCCTCTGCCGCGGGCAAGGGGCCTGATTCGCTGGCCAGGGTGCCCAGTCGGTCCAGTACGCGCCGCGTCTGGCGGGCTACCGGGGCACCTGTGTCGATGAACTGGATGTCCGGCCCCAGCAGCGTGCGCAACTGCTCGCGGGCGAATATGTAGTGGGTGCAGCCCAGCACCAGCGAATCCATCTCGCCCGTCTTCTGTCCGAAGCTGCCCAGGGCATTCACATACTTGGCGCATAGTTGCGCGACCTCGGTGGCCATGGGATCGGCGGGAACGGGTTGCTCCGTGCTTTCCTCGATGGCCTTGGCCAGTCCGTCGCAGGGCTGGACATGGAATTGCACGCGCTGGCCATGGTCGGCCACCAGGCGTGCAAAGCGTGCGCTGCTCACCGTGCCGCGTGTGGCGATCACGCCCACGTGGCCAGTCTGGCTCGACAGCGAAGCGGGCTTGATGGCGGGCTCCACGCCGATCAGGGGCAGTTCGGGCATTTCGGCGCGCAGCATGTCCACGGCCGCTGCCGTGGCTGTGTTGCAGGCGATCACCAGCACCTTTATCTGGTGCTGCTCGCGCAGATGGCGCGCAATGGTGCGCGTGCGCTGCTGAACGAAGGCATCGCCACGCGCATCGCCATAGGGTGCATTGCCGCTGTCGGCCAGGTAGACGAAGCGCTCATGCGGCAGTTCATGGCGCAGCGCCTGCAGGACGCTGAGGCCGCCGATGCCGCTGTCGAAGACGCCGATGGGAGAGGCCGGGGAGGTCATGTGGAGATGCGGATAAAGGCTTTTGGAGGCGGCGCCCAGTATGCCCGCTCGGGCGCGTTCATGCTGCGGCCATGGCTTGCTGCTGCAGCCATTGGGCATGTGTCAGGCGATACAGGCAATGCCTGCGCAGCGCATGGCCTGCCGGCACCTCCGGATGGTCGAAGTCATGGGCGTCGCGCTCCATGCCCAGGCGCTGCATCACGGCCTGCGAACGCAGGTTGGACAGCGCGGTGAACGAGACGATGGACTCCAGATGCAACGCGCCGAAGCCGTGCTCCAGCGCCGCCCGTGCGCCTTCGCTGGCCAGGCCCTGGCCCCAGAAAGGCCGGGCGAGCCGCCAGCCGATTTCCACGCAGGGCGAGAACGGCAAAGACGCGGCGGGAGTATGCAGCCCGATGAAGCCCATGAACTCGCCGCTGGCAAGATGCTCTGCCGCCCAGAAGCCCCAGCCGCGTTCCTCGATCAGTGCCTGGATCCTGTCTGCCATGGCATCGCTTTGTTCACGGCTGAGCAGTGCCGGAAAGTGCTCCATGACCTGTGGGTCGGCATTCAGCGCGGCAAAGGGCTGTCGGTCGCCGGTCCGCCACTGGCGCAGTATCAGGCGCGGTGTCCGCAGGGTTGCTACAGGGGAATGTGTGGTGGTCATGGTTGGAGAGGGCGCTGCAACACCAGCAGATACGCGGCTGCATGGCCGTGGAAGGAGTGGGGGATGAAGCCTGCCTCGCCTGCCAGCTTTTCCACGCTGGTGCGGCGCTGGAAATGCGGGTCGAAGACCAGCTCGGCCACGGCCAGCAGGCCGCCGGGGCGCAGGCTCTGGAACACGTCGGCCAGCGCGGCCTGGCGGTCCGGGATCTCTCCCAGCACGGCGGCCATCACGGCGCGGTCGTGCTGCTCGGCTGCGAGCTGCCCCTGGCCCAGCGCAGCCGCCTGGGTGCGCACATTCTCCAGCCCATGGGCGCGCGCCTTGGCCGCCACCTGTTCGAGCATGGCCGGCTGCAGGTCCACGGCCAGTACCTGTCCCTGCGCGCCGACGGCACGCGCCAATGGCAGGGTGACGCGGCCCGGGCCGCAGCCTGCGTCCAGCACCTTCATGCCCGGCTGGATCTGCAGTTGCCCGACGATGAAGGCGGCCTTGTTGCTGGCCGCGAAGGGGTTGTCAAGCTCGACCATCCAGCGCAGCCAGGACGGGCAGGGCAGGACATGGCGGCGGGAGGACAGGCGCCAGGCCAGGCTGGTCACGGCCAGCAGGGCGATGAGGACGAGCGCGATGGTCATGTTGAATGGGCTGTGTTGCAGGCAGCGGGCAGTCTGTCACAAATGCCCGCACCAATGAAAAGACCGCCCGAAGGCGGTCCCTTTGCGCTTGGTGCCGGCTTCAGGCCGAGGCGATCTCAATGGTCTTGAATTCGCCGGATGCAATGCGCTTTTGCCATTCGGCAGGGCCCGTGATGTGGGCGCTGGTGCCGCCGGCATCCACGGCCACGGTCACGGGCATGTCCACCACGTCGAATTCGTAGATGGCTTCCATGCCCAGGTCCTCGAAGCCCACGACCTTGGCGTTCTTGATGGCCTTGGACACCAGGTAGGCGGCGCCGCCCACGGCCATCAGGTAGGCCGACTTGTGGTTCTTGATGGACTCGATGGCCACCGGGCCGCGCTCGGCCTTGCCGATCATGGCGATCAGGCCGGTCTGCTCCAGCATCATGTCGGTGAACTTGTCCATGCGGGTGGCCGTCGTGGGGCCTGCGGGGCCCACGGCTTCGTCCTTGACCGGGTCCACCGGGCCGACGTAGTAGATCACGCGGTTGGTGAAGTCCACGGGCAGCTTCTCGCCCTTGGCCAGCATGTCCTGGATGCGCTTGTGGGCGGCATCGCGGCCCGTGAGCATCTTGCCGTTGAGCAGCAGGGTGTCGCCGGGCTTCCAGCTGGCCACTTCTTCCTTGGTCAGGGCGTTGAGGTCCACGCGGCGCGACTTGTTGTAGTCAGGCTCCCAGTCGATCTTGGGCCACAGGTCCAGCGAGGGGGCGTCCATGTAGACCGCGCCGGAGCCGTCCATCACGAAGTGCGCGTGGCGCGTGGCCGCGCAGTTGGGGATCATGGCCACGGGCTTGGAGGCCGCGTGCGTGGGGTACATCTTGATCTTGATGTCCAGCACGGTGGCCAGGCCGCCCAGGCCTTGCGCGCCGATGCCCAGGGCGTTGACCTTCTCGTACAGCTCCAGGCGCAGTTCCTCGACCTGGTCGAGCTTTTCTCCGCGCGCGGCCTTGGCCTGCAGCTCGTACATGTCCAGGTCTTCCATCAGGCTTTCCTTGGCCAGCAGTACGGCCTTCTCGGCGGTGCCGCCGATGCCGATGCCCAGCATGCCCGGCGGGCACCAGCCCGCGCCCATGGTCGGAACGGTCTTGAGAACCCAGTCCACCAGGTTGTCGCTGGGGTTCATCATGATCATCTTGGACTTGTTCTCCGAGCCGCCGCCCTTGGCGGCCACGGTCACGTCCAGCTTGTCGCCGGGCACGATCTGCACGTTGATGACGGCAGGCGTGTTGTCCTTGGTGTTCTTGCGCGCGAACAGCGGATCGGCCACGACCGAGGCACGCAGCGTGTTCTCGGGGTGGTTGTAGCCGCGGCGTACGCCTTCGTTGATGGCGTCTTCCAGGCCGCCCGTGAAGCCTTCCCAGCGCACGTCCATGCCCACCTTCAGGAACACGTTGACGATGCCGGTGTCCTGGCAGATCGGGCGGTGGCCGGTGGCCGACATCTTGGAGTTGGTCAGGATCTGGGCCATCGCGTCCTTGGCCGCCGGGCTCTGCTCGCGTTCGTAGGCGCGGGCCAGGTGGGCGATGTAGTCGGCGGGGTGGTAGTAACTGATGTACTGCAGGGCGCCTGCGATCGAATCGATCAGGTCCTGCTGGCGGATCGTGGTGGTCATCGGTGGGGTGTCTTTTTGATCGGGGGAACAGGGGAGGGGAATCCCGGGGGCGATTATCGGCGCTGCAGGGGGAAAAGTGCACGCAATGGGCGCAGTCTTGTACAAGAGTCGAGGGGTTTGCCTGGACAAGCCCGCCTCGGCGACACCTCGGTGGGGGACGGATGCGAGAGGTTCCCATTTACGGAGTTACCATGAGCGGGTTTTTGCCATTGCGGCCCTGCCAGCCAGATATCCCCGAGCCACGTCCTGCGCGGCCCGCCGACCTGCCTCCAGCCAACTGCGCCGCGTTGTTTTCACCAAGGAGTCCATACCAATGACCGCGACCCGCCAGGAAAAAGACACTTTCGGACCCATAGCCGTCCCCGCAGACAAGCTCTGGGGTGCGCAGACGCAGCGTTCGCTGCAGAACTTCGACATCAGCGGAGAGCAGCAGCCGCGCGAGATCATCCACGCGCTGGCCCAGGTCAAGAAGGCCTCGGCCACCGTCAACCACAAGCTGGGCCTGCTGGACGAGAAGAAGACCCAGGCCATCCTGGCCGCCGCCGACGAGGTGATCGCCGGCAAGCACCCGGACGAGTTCCCGCTGGTGGTCTGGCAGACCGGCTCGGGCACGCAGACCAACATGAACGTCAACGAGGTGCTGGCCAACCGCGCCAGCGAAATCCTCGGTGGCGAGCGCGGCGAGTCGCGCCTGGTCCACCCCAATGACGACGTGAACAAGAGCCAGTCGAGCAACGACGTGTTCCCGACGGCCATGCACGTGGCTGCCGTCACGGCCATCGAGCAAAAGCTGCTGCCCGCCATTGCCCTGCTGCGCAATACGCTGCAGGCCAAGAGCGAGGCCTATGCCGACATCGTCAAGATCGGCCGCACCCATCTGCAGGACGCCACGCCGCTGACGCTGGGTCAGGAAATCTCGGGCTGGGTAGCCCAGCTGGCCCATGGCGAAAAGCATGTGCGCGCCGCGCTGCCGCACCTGTACGAGCTGGCGCTGGGCGGCACGGCCGTGGGCACGGGCCTGAATGCGCCCAAGGGCTATGCCGAGGGCGTGGCGGCCGAGCTGTCCCAGCTCACCGGCTACCCGTTCGTGACGGCGCCCAGCAAGTTCGAGGCCCTGGCCTCGTGCGACGGCCTGGTCCACGCCCACGGCGCGCTCAAGACGCTGGCCGCCAGCATGATGAAGATCGCCAACGACGTGCGCTGGCTGGCCTCGGGCCCGCGCAGCGGCCTGGGCGAGATCTCCATCCCCGAGAACGAGCCCGGCTCGTCCATCATGCCCGGCAAGGTCAACCCCACGCAGAGCGAAGCCGTGACCATGCTGGCGGCCCAGGTCTTCGGCAACGACGTGGCCATCAACTTCGGCGGCGCCTCGGGCAACTTCGAGCTGAACGTGTTCCGCCCCATGGTCTCGCACAATTTCCTGCAGAGCGTGCGCCTGCTGGCCGATGGCATGAAGAGCTTCAACGACCACTGCGCCGTGGGCATCGAGCCCAACCGCGAGCGCATCACCGAGCTGGTGCAGCGCTCGCTGATGCTGGTGACGGCGCTGAACCCGCACATCGGCTACGACAAGGCGGCCTACATCGCCAAGAAGGCGCACAAGGAAGGCTCCAGCCTGCGCGAAGCCGCCGTGGCTTCCGGCCACCTGACCGGCGAACAGTTCGACGCCTGGGTGATCCCTGCCAAGATGGTCGGCAATCTGTAAGACCTGCTGATGCAATCAAAAAGGGGAGCCGATCGGCTCCCCTTTTTTTGCTTCATGGCCTGGCTCAGTTGTCCGCCTGCGGGCGGCGCACGGTGCGGAACACGTACTTGAGCGCGTCGCCGATGGTGCTTTCCCAGACCGGCCATTCATGCTTGCCGTTGACGATGCGCAGCTCGGCAGGCTGCTTGTTCCTGCGCAGCTGGGCGTAGAGCTGGGCGGCGTCGGACTCGATCATGAATTCATCGTCGTCGCCCGAATTGATGTACATGGGCACGCTGATCTTGCGGGCGAGAAAGCTGTCCCACAGCACAGGGTAGTTGTAGCTCTTCCAGACCGTGGTGCTGTACTGGCCGCCGGTGTTGGGTTCGGCAAAGACCTTGACCGAGCGTGCCGAGGAATCGGCGGGGGGCTCGGGGTTGTAGATGGCGGGGCTCAGCAGGGCGGCGGCCTGGAATTTCTCGGGGTACTTGAGCACGTAGCGCAGCGCTCCGTAGCCGCCCATGGACAGGCCGCCGATCACGCGGCCATCGCGGCTGGTGAGGGTGCGGTACTTCTTCTCGACATGGGGGACGAGGTCCTGGAAGAAGGCCGTCTCCATGGGCTCCTTGAGGTCCACGTACCAGGTCGTTCCCGCGTCGGGCATGACGATGATGGCGGGCGGAATCTCCCCGTTCTGGATCAGCTGGTCCACCGTGCGCAGCAGATTGCCCTTGACGGGCCAGTCGTTGCGCTGGCCGTCATTGCCGTGCAGCAGGTACATGACGGGGTAGCGCAGCCTGGACTGGGCGTCGTAGCCCGTGGGCAGGTAGACGTTGTAGGTCCAGCTGCGCTGCAGCGTGGCGCTCTTGAACTCGGCGGCCTCGATGGAGCCGGCATGGGCGGCCGGGCCGGCCAGCAGCGCGGCGGCCGCCAGCGTGCCGAAGGCGGCCTGGCGCAGGACGATGGAAAAGGAAAGTTGGCGCATGTTTTTTGTCTCCTGTGGGCCGTGGCGGCTGGCCACGGCTGCGCCAATGTAATCGAGGGCCTGTGCGCCTCGGGCCCGCATGCAGCCGGAGCGTCGCCTGGGGGACTGTGGCCCTCAGCCAGGGCGGCCCTCAGCCGGTCGCCCGCTGCGCGTGGCGCAGCGCGCTGCGAAAGCCCAGTTGCCCCAGCACGCAGGCCACCACCAGGGCCAGCGCTGCCGACAGCGCCGGGTTGCTGCCCAGGCTGGCGCCCAGCGTGCACAGGCCGCCCACGGCCATCTGGGTGCTGCCGTAGACCCCGGCGGCCGAGCCCGTGAGGCGCGGATGCACGCTCAGCGCGCTGGCCAGCGCCGCAGGGCTGGTCAGGCCCGAACCCAGCGCGAACAGCACCATCAGCCCCACCACGATGGCCGGTGTGAGCTGGTTGAACAGGGCCAGCAACAGCAGCATGGCCGCGCTGGCCAGGCTCAGCAGATTGCCGTTGAGCATCAGCCGCTCCAGGGGCCAGTGGCGTATCAACTGGCGGGCCAGCGCATTGCCCACGGCCATGCCGCCCATGAGCAGGCCCAGGTAGATGGCCACCTCATGCTTGGTGGAATGCAGTTGCTCGATGAAGACGAAGGGCGCCGCTGCCAGGAAGGCATAGATGGACGTGGTGGCGCAGCCGCCGCCCACGGCAAAGCCCACGAAGGCAGGAGAGCGCAGCAGGCTGCGGTAGTCGTCACGGATGGTGCCCAGGTGCAGGCGGCCCGTGGGCTGGCCGGTTTCGGGCAGCAGCTTCCAGATGGCGAAGGCCGTCACGCCGCCGACCACGGCCAGCGTGCCGAAGATGGCGCGCCAGCCCAGGGCGTCGTCGATGGCAGAGCCGATGGCCGGCGCGATGCCGGGGCCGATCATCATCATCAGGTTGAGCAGTGCCAGGCTGCCCACGGCGTTCTCGGGCGTGCTCGAATCGCGCGCAATGGCACGGCCCAGGGCCAGGCCCGCGCAGCCGCCCAGCGCCTGGAGCAGCCGCGCGCCGATCAGCCAGGGGGCGGACGGGGCGAGAAAGGCCGCCAGGCTGGCCAGCGCATAGAGGATGAGCCCGGCCAGCAGCATGGGGCGGCGCCCCAGGCTGTCCGACAGCGGGCCATAGATCAGCTGGCCCACGCCCAGGCCCAGGATGTAGACCGTGATGGTCAGCTGCATCTGGCTGGCGCCGGCCTGGAGCTGCCGTGCCGCATCGGGCAGGGCGGGCAGGAACATGTGCATGGCCAGCGTGCCGACGATGGTCACGATCACCAGCAGCCAAAGCGGCGCCTTGCGGCTGGCCGCTGTATGGCCCTGGGCGGGTGGCAGCGAAGAGTGCTCGGCCGCCATCTCAGGCAGCCTGCTCGTCGGGCAGGTCCGTGTCGCAGGCGGGCTCGGCGGCCATGGCCTCCAGCAGGCGCTGCAGCGTGGCATAGGCCGCGCCCAGTTCCTCGGGCGGCACGGCGCCCAGCACCTGGGCGCGCGCCTGCTGCAGCAGGCCCTGCACGGCCTCTACCTGGGCATGGCCGGCTGGCGTGAGCTGGATTTTCCTGACGCGGCGGTCGCTGTCGTCCACGCGCTCTATCCAGCCCTGGGCGGCCAGGCCGTCCACCAGCCGCACGACGGAGGAGCTGTCCAGCGCCAGGGAGTGGGCCAGATCCTTCTGGCGCATGGCCTCGGGCGAGCGCGCCAGGTGCATCAGCGGCATCCACAGTGCCTGGGTCAGTCCCATGGGTGCCAGCAGCCGGTCCAGAGTGCGGCGCCACTGCTTGTTCACCTGCCCCAGCGTGAACATGAAATGCCTTTGCACGGCGGCGGGCTCGGCCTGCGTGAGCGGGAAGGGGGCGGAAGGGGACGACATCGGATGGTATTCAAATAGTTGGCATCCCAATTATCTGTATATCAACGATGTCGTTTGCGGGGCCACCCTGATACATCCGCATGCATCAGGGTCTTGCCCGCGGTGCCGGGGTTGTGTGCCTGGGTTGTAAGCCGGGGCGTGTGCCGGCAGTTACATGCCCAGCGACTTGAGCAGTTCGTCGGTGTCGGTGCTGGCGGCCGGCGCGGGCGCTGCGGCCGGGGCGCTGGCGGCGGTCTGGGCCATGAGCGCATCGGGATCGGGGCGCTCCTGGGGCTCGAAGTCCACGACCTTGATGAACTCGGTGCGGTCCATGGCCAGTTCGAGATAGAAGATGTTGTTGTTGCCCGTGTAGAAGGTCACGCGGCGCGCCTCGGGGGAGTCGAGGTTGGCGTCCACGCTGAGGTTGACCTGCTTGTTCAGGCGGATCATCTTGGGCTGGCTCTGGGTGATGTAGGTCTGAAGCTCGCGCTGGACCTTGCTGGTGAAGTCGCCCACCACCTGGTTCATCAGCTCGCCCATGACGTTGCTGACATCGTCCGAGGTATAGGAGGTGGCCAGGTCGTCCTCGCCCATGCCCATGCTCAGCATGTAGCTGCGGTACAGCTCCATGGCGGCGGCGGCCGAGAAGTTGATGATCACCAGGCCCGAGAAGCCGCCGTCCACTAGGACAAAGCAGCCGATATCGGGCTTGAGGCTGGTCTTGGTGATGCGTTGCACCATGCCCGAATACTGGATCTGGCACTGCGTGGCCACCTGGAGCACGCGCGAGACGGAGTTGCAGAGGCTGATCAGCACGTCTTCCGTGCCATGGACGATGGGATGTTGGGGCTGGTTCATGAGGTCAACGGGACAAAATTGTGAGCGATTATGGGTGCAAGTCCGTTGTTGCGACCATTTGTAACTCCGAAGGCGTATTCTGGATGCCGGATCGGGCAGCCCGCCGGGTCCGCACCTTTGATGCAACGGAGGTTGGACGATGAGAGCGCAGCAGCATCTGACCCGGGTTTCGCTGGACGCACTGCGTCCCACGCAGATGACCATCGGCGCCGCCGAAGTGCAGACCAAGCGCGCCCAGTGGAGCCGCCTCAGGCGCAAGGAGCGCGAAGGCCTTCTGGCCTCGCACTGGTTTCTGGCCGTGCTGGGGCCGCGCGGCCTGCACTACATCGTTGACCACCACCACCTGGGGCTGGCGCTGACGCAGGAGTCCGTGGAGCAGGTCTGGGTCATGCAGCTGGCCGATTTCAGCGAGGCCGATCCGCTGATGTTCTGGCGCCTGATGGAGTTCCACCAATGGGCCCATCCGTATGACGAGCGCGGCCGCCGATGCGACTGGGCCAAGATGCCCGAGCAGCTGGACCGCCTGCGCGACGACCCCTACCGCAGCCTGGCCGGCGCCGTGCGCAAGGCCGGTGGCTATGCCAAGGACACGGCGCCTTTCGTCGAATTCCTCTGGGCCGATTTTTTCCGCACGCGCTTTGCACCCAAGGACCTGCGCAGTGGCAAGAGCGATGTCGCCTTGCCCGATCAGGCCCTGCATGAGGCCCTGGGCCTGGCGCACGGCGCCGAGGCGCGCTACCTGCCGGGCTGGTCCGGCGTCGTCGCTCCGCAATCCTGATGCGTGCGCCTGGCCTGCCTGCCTTGGCCGATTGGGGCGCCGGCCTGTCCATCGCCGGCCTGCTGCTGCCCGAGGCCGTGGCCTATTCCGGCATCGCCGGCCTGCCGCCGCAGGCCGGGGTGATTGCGCTGTTCGCCGGGCTGCTGGCCTATGGCCTGCTGGGGACCAGCCGCTTCGCCATCGTCTCGGCCACATCCTCCTCTGCCGCCGTGCTGCTGGCGGCCACGGCGTCCATGGCCGGCACCTCGCCGCAGCAGCGCATGCTTCTGGGCGTGGGCATCGTGCTGCTGACGGGCCTGTTCTTCGTGGTGGCGGGGCTGGCGCGGCTGGGCGCGGTCTCCAATTTCATTGCCAAGCCCGTGCTGCGCGGCTTTGCGCTGGGGCTGGCGCTGACCATCGTGGTCAAGCAGATCCCGCATGCCGTCGCCTTCCAGCCCGTGCATGGCGATCTGCCGCGCTTTGTCTGGGAGCTGCTGGCCGGCTGGCGGCACTGGAATGGAGCGGGTCTGGCCATGGCCGTTGCGGCGTTGCTGCTGATGCGTGCGCTGGCCCGCTGGCGTGCCCTGCCTGCGGCCTTGCTGGTGATTGCGGCCGGCATTGCGCTGGAAGCGGGCGGCTGGTGCGCGCGCTGGGGCATTGCGGCCGTGGGGCCGATACGGCTGGATTTCTCCAACCCCGGTATTCCCTCGCTGTCGCGTGCCGAATGGCTGCGCCTGGGCGAGCTGGCCTTTGCGATGGCGCTCATCCTCTATGCCGAGTCCTATGGCTCCATCCGTACCTTTGCGCTGCGCCACGGCGACCGCGTCGATGCCAACCGCGACCTGATGGCGCTGGGCGCGGCCAACCTGCTGTCGGGCATGTTCCATGGCATGCCCGTGGGCGCGGGCTACTCCGCCACCTCGGCCAACGAGGTGGCGGGCGCGCAAAGCCGCGCTGCAGGCCTGGTGGCCTGCGCCGTGGTGGGCCTGGCCGTCTGGCTGCTGCTGCCCTGGATAGAGCGTACGCCCGAGCCGCTGCTGGCCGCCATCGTCATCCACGCCGTGGGCCACACGCTGAACCCTGCCGCGCTGCGCCCTTACTTCGCCTGGCGGCGGGATCGGCTGATCGTGGTGTTGGCCTTCTTTGCCGTGCTGGCGCTGGGCGTGCTCGACGGGCTGCTGCTGGCCATTGCGGCCAGCCTGCTCATGCTGCTGCAAACGCTGTCGCGCTCGCATGTGAGTTGGCTGGGCAGGCTGGGGGACACGCATGACTTTGTCGATGCCGCACGCCACCCCGACGCGGTGGTGCCGGCCGGCCTGCTGATCGCGCGGCCCGAGGCGCCGCTGTTCTTCGGCAATGCCGACCCGGTGTTTGCGGCCATCCGGGAGCGGCTGCAATCCCTGCCTTCGCCCCGCGGCGTGGTGCTGAGCCTGGAAGATTCGGCCGATCTGGATGCCACCAGTGTCGAGGCGCTGTGCGACTTCGCGGCCCAGTTGCGGCAACTGGGCGTGCCGCTGGCCCTGGCCCGCGTCAAGGACCCCGTGCGCGACCTGCTGGCGCGCGTGGGCAATCCGGCCTTGCCGCGCGCCAGCTATGCGGGCTGGAGCGTGGACGACGCCGTGCGCCAGTTGCAGATCCCCGCGTGATCCCCGCCCCGGCGCAGCGCCTCAGCCCGCCGCCTGGGTGGACTCGCGCACGATGCAGCGCCCCTGCATGATCACCTTGCGCAGCGGCAGGTCGGGCGTGTGCAGCCGCTCCATGAGCAGGCCGAATGCGGCGCGGCCCATGGCCTCCACCGGCTGCTCGATCACGGTGATGGCGGGGGCCACCAGTTCTGTCCAGCGCTCGTTGTCGAAACCGGCGAGCGCCACGTCACCGGGGATGCGCAGGCCTGCGGCGCGTATGGCGCGCAGGCAGCCTTCCAGCAGCAGGCTGTTGCTGGCCACGAAGGCATCGGGCCGCTGCGGCTGGCGCAGCCATTGCGCGACCTCGGCCTCGGCGGCATCGCTGGTCGGGGGCAATTGGCGCAAGTCGGGCTCCAGGCCCGCATCGCGCATGGCGGCCAGATAGCCGTCGCAGCGCTCGCGCGCCGTGCTGCTGGTGCTGCCGAAGACGCCTGAAATGCGGCGGCGGCCCTGGTCCACCAGATGCCTGACCAGGGTGGCGCAGGCCTGGGCGTTGTCCAGCACCACGCTGTCATGGAAGGCCGGGGCGCCCGCCCGGTCCACCAGGACGACGGGGAACTCCAGCTGCATGCGCTCCAGCTTGTGCAGGCTGGCCTGGGTGGGCGCAAAGATCAGCCCCGCGATGCGCTCTTCCTGCATGAGCTGCAGGTACATGGCTTCGCGCTGCGGGTCTTCGTCGGTATTGCACAACAGCACGCGCCGGCCCTGGCGATAGGCCTCGGCCTCGACCGCGCGGATCAGGGCCGTGAAAAACGGGTTGCGTATGTCGGCCACCAGCACGCCCATGGGCCCTGCGTCGCGCGCGCGCAGCCGGCGCGCCATCAGATTGGGCCGGTAGCCCGTGGCCTGCACGGCGGCCGCGACCCGCGCCCGGACCTCCTCGCTGACCGAGCCGCCCGCCAGCGCGCGCGACACCGTCGATTTGGAAACCCCGGCCGCACGGGCCACATCGTTGATGCTGATGCTCAATGCAATCGTTCCCGTTGGTTATGGTCTGCCGCAGAGGATAACTCCAAAGAAATGCCGATTTATGGCCGGATTATGGCCGGGTTATGTTGCAGTGCAGATTGACTGATGGTTGGGAACGTTCCCACAATCCGCGCCATGATCAATGCCCATTCATCCCTCCCGGCGGTTGCAGCCACCGCTCCTGCGGGCCTGCAGATCGCCGTGCGCCTGGACGCCAGGGTGCGCGACAAGGCCGACGCCATTGCCCAGGCGGCCCGGCTGCTCCAGGACCTTGGCTGCGTGGCCCCTGGCTATGCCACCGGCATACAGGTGCGCGAGGCCCAGGCCGAAACCTTTCTGGGCCACGGCGTGGCCATTCCCCACGGCCGCGCCGAAGACCGGGCCCTGGTGCTGCGCGACGCGGTGGCCGTGCTCCAGGTGCGCGAGGGCCTGGATTGGAATGCAGGCCAGAACGTGCATCTGGTCGTGGCGGTGGCGGCACGCTCCGATGCGCACATCACCTTGCTGCGCCGCCTGGCCGGCCTGCTGCAGACACCCCGGCTGCAGGCGCTGTTCACCACCGGCGATGCGCAGCAGGTGATTGATGTGCTCCAGGGGCAAGCGGACCCGGCGCCGCCTACCGCCCGCCCTGCGGCAGCGGATCTGGCCGAGGCGCGCGAATGGAGCATTGCCTATCCCAACGGCCTGCATGCGCGGCCTGCCACGCGCTGGGCGGAGGCGGCGCGCGGCTTTACCTCGCGCATCCAGGTGCGCCATGGCGGCGAGGTGGCCGATGCGCGGCAGATGGCCAGCCTGCTGCAGCTGGGACTGCGCGAAGGCGACAAGGTCACCGTCTCGGCAGAGGGGCCCGATGCCAGTGCCGCGGTCCAGCGCCTGTGCGCCGTGGCCCAGGCCCTGGTGGCCCAGGAACGTGCCGATGCCGACGCCGCTGCGCGCAAGGCGGCCGAATCGCCCGCCACGGGCTGGCTGCCGCCGCTGGCGCGGCCTGCCTTTGTGGGCCTGGGCGCCAGCCCGGGGCTGGCCGTGGCCCGCATCCACCAGTGGCGTGTGGAGGCCGCCGAGATTCCCGACCTGCCCGAGCCGCTCAGCGTAGGCGGTGCGCGGCTGCATGCGGCACTGGCCGAAACACAGGGCCAGCTGCGCGCCCTGCATGACGACACCCGCCGCCGCCTGGGCGAAGGCGATGCGGCCATCTTCAGCGCGCAGGCCGAGTGGCTGGGCGACACCGGACTCATCACGCGCGCCTGCCAGCTCATGGTCCAGGGCCACGGCGTGGCCTGGGCCTGGGACCAGGCCGTGGAGGAAGGCGCTGCCCGTCTCCAGGCGCTGGACAACCCCGCGCTGGCCGCGCGTGCCGCCGACCTGCGCGACGTGGGCCGGCGCGTGCTCGTGCAACTGCAGCCCTCGCTGGCAGCGGCGGGACCGGAGGGCCTGCCGGAAGGCGGCTGCATCCTGGTCGCGGCCGATCTTTCGCCCTCGGAAACCGCCCGGCTGGACACGGCGCGCGTGTGCGCGCTGGTCACGGCGCAGGGCAGCCCCACCTCGCACACGGCCATACTCGCGCGCACGCTGGGGCTGCCGGCCGCCGTGGCGGCAGGCGGCGGCGTGCTGGGCATGGCCGATGGGGCCCTGGCCATCGTCGATGGCGCCAATGGCCGCATCTACCTTGATCCCTCGGAGCAGGACCTGGCTTCGGCGCGTGCCCACATGGCCGGGCAGCGGGCGCTGCAGGAACGCGTGGCCGCGCAGCGCAGCCTGCCTGCCATCACCACCGATGGCGTGCGCATCGAAGTCTGCGCCAACGTCAACCTGCCCGAGCAGGTGCCGCTGGCCCTGTCCCAGGGCGCCGAGGGCGTGGGTCTGATGCGCACGGAATTCCTGTTCCTGGAGCGCGGCAGCACGCCCGGCGAGGACGAGCAGTACGAAACCTACCGCGCCATGGCGCAGGCGCTGGAGGGCCGGCCGCTGATCGTTCGCGCGCTGGACATCGGCGGCGACAAGCAGGTCGCCCACCTGGAGCTGCCGCGCGAGGACAACCCCTTCCTGGGCGTGCGCGGCGCGCGGCTGCTGCTGCGCCGCCCCGACCTGCTGGAGCCCCAGATGCGCGCCCTGTACCGGGCGGCCCGCGATGGCGCAAGGCTGTCCGTGATGTTTCCCATGGTCACCAGCGTGCAGGAGCTGCTGGCGCTGCGCGCGGACTGCGAACGGCTGCGCGCCGAACTGGACGCCCCGGTCCTGCCGCTGGGCATCATGATCGAGGTGCCCGCCGCCGCCGTGCAGGCCGACGCACTGGCCCGCCATGCCGATTTCTTCTCCATCGGCACGAACGACCTGACCCAGTACGTGCTAGCCATGGACCGCCAGAACCCGCAACTGGCGGCCGAGGCGGACAGCCTGCATCCGGCCGTGCTGCGGATGGTGCGCGCCACCGTGCAGGGCGCTGCCACCCGCGCGCGCGCCGTGGGCGTCTGTGGCGGACTGGCCGGCGACCCGGTCGGCGCGCTGCTGCTGGCCGGGCTGGGGGTGGGCGAGCTGTCCATGACGCCCAACGACATCGCCGGTGTCAAGGCCGGCCTGCGCGCGGCCAGCCTGCGGCAGTTGCAGGCGCTGGCAGACAGGGCGCTCGGCTGCGAGGATGCCGCGCAGGTGCGGGCACTGGCCAAGGAGGTGACGGCATGAACGCCCCGCAAGCCATTACCGTGACCCTGAACCCGGCCATAGACCAGCTCGTGACCCTGGATGCGCTGCTGCCCGGCCAGGTGCAGCGCGCGCTGGGCAGCGTGCAGGCGCCGGGCGGCAAGGGCATCAATGTTGCCGCCGCCTTGGCGGGCCTGGGCGTTTCCACGGCCGCGCTGGGCGTGCTGGGCAGCGACAACGCCGGCATGTTCGAGGCCTTGTTCGCCCAGCGCGGCATTGCCGACGCCTGCCTGCGCGTGCCGGGCCAGACGCGCACCAACATCAAGCTGGTGGCCGATGGCGGACGCCAGACCACGGACATCAACCTGCCGGGCCTGGCCTTGGCCGAAGCGCATCTGCACGCCGTCATGGCCGCGCTGGCCCGGTATCTGCGGCCCGGCCTGGCCGTGGTGCTGTCGGGCAGCCTGCCGGCCGGCCTGCCTGCGGACAGCTGGGCCCGGCTCCAGGCCCAGGCCGTGGCCGCCGGTGCCGACGTGCTGCTGGACACCAGCGAGGCCCCCCTGGCCGCCGCCCTGGCGACGGCCCCCCATGCGGCCATGCCCTGGGCCATCAAGCCCAACCGGGAGGAGTTGCAGGCCGCCACAGGCCAGCGCCTGGACGGCCGCGACGCGCTGCTGGCCGCCGCGCGCAGCCTGCTGGACAGGGGGCTGGGACTGGCCGTGGTGTCCATGGGCGAGGAGGGCGCGCTGTTCGCCACCGCGCAAGGCGCGGTGATTGCGCGGCCGCCGCAGCGGGCACGCGGCAGCTCCGTGGGCGCGGGCGATGCCATGGTCGCGGGCATGGTGGCCGCGCGGCTGCGCGGACTGGATCTGGCGGACACCGCACGCCTGTCCACGGCCAGCGCGCTGGCCTGGCTGCAGGCCGCACCCGCACGCGAAGTCGATGCCAACCGCGTCCAGGCACTGGCTGCCAGCGTGCTGCTGGAGCCATGCCAGTGGCCGTGATCCCCCATTCTTCAGGAGCTTTCATGAACCCTCTTTTTGTGGTGATCGCAGCCGCCGGGCATGACGCCGAAGCGCTGCTGGCCGCCGAAGCCCTGCGCCATGCGGCCGGACAGCGTCCCTTGGCCGTGGAAGTGCGTGCCAGCGGCGGTGTGATCGGGCTGCATGCGGCCGATGCGGCCGCGCAGGCCGGGCAATTGCTGATCGTGGGGGATGCCGGCACCGATGACGATGCAGATACCGCCGCCGATGCCTCCCGCTTCGTGCAGGCCACCGTCGAGCGCTGCAGCCTGCGCGAGGCGCTTGATGATCCGGCCGGCGTGCTTGCACGCTGCGCTGCCGCCAGTCCCGCAGCACAGCGCACGGGCGAGAGCCTGGGCAAGCGCACGGGCAAGCGGATCGTGGCCGTCACCTCCTGCCCCACGGGCATCGCCCACACCTTCATGGCGGCCGAGGGACTGCAGCGCGGCGCGGCGGCGCTGGGCCACGCCATGCGCGTGGAAACGCAAGGCTCGGTGGGCGCGCTCGATGCGCTGACGCCGCAGGAGATTGCCGAGGCCGACCTGGTCATCATCGCCGCCGACCGCGAGGTCGATCTTTCGCGCTTCGCGGGCAAGCCGCTGCTGCGCAGCGGCACCAAGCCGGCCATACGCGACGGCTCGGGGCTGATCGCCAAGGCGCTGGCCGAAGCCACCGTGCATGGTGCCGCCGTGGGCGCTGCTGCAGGCGGCGCCGTGCCCACGCCGGCCCGGACCCAGGGCGGTGCCTATCGCCACCTGATGACCGGCGTGTCCTTCATGCTGCCCTTCGTCACGGCAGGCGGCATTCTGATCGCCATGGCTTTTGCGCTGGGCGGCATCTATGTCCATGACGATACCCACCAGGGCACGCTGGGATGGACGCTGTTCCAGATCGGCGCCAAGGGCGGCTTTGCGCTGATGGTGCCGGCGCTGGCCGGCTATATCGCCTATTCCATTGCCGACCGGCCCGGCATTGCGCCGGGCATGATCGGCGGGATGATCGCGTCCAGCATGGGCGCAGGCTTCATCGGCGGCATCGCGGCCGGCTTCATCGCCGGCTACGGCGTGGCCTTCATGGCGGCGCACATCCGGCTGCCGCAGGCGCTCAAGGGCTTGCTGCCCATGCTGATCCTGCCCGTGCTGGGCAGCCTGTTCACGGGGCTGCTGATGTTCTATTTGGTCGGTGCGCCCGTGGCCGAGCTGCTGCAGTGGTTGAGCGCCTGGCTGCGCGGCATGCAGGGTGCCAGTGCCTTGCTGCTGGGCCTGTTGCTGGGCGCGATGATGGCCTTTGACATGGGCGGGCCGGTGAACAAGGCCGCCTATGCGTTTTCCACGGGAATGATCGCGAGCCAGGTCTACACGCCCATGGCTGCGGCCATGATCGCCGGCATGACGCCGCCGCTGGGGCTGGCCCTGGCCACGCGCCTGTTTGCAGACCGCTTCACGCGCGAGGAGCGCGGCAGCGCCGCCTCGGCCGGCGTGCTGGGCCTGGCCTTTGTCACCGAGGGGGCCATTCCCTACGCGGCGCGCGATCCGCTGCGCACGATTCCGGCCCTGGTGCTGGGCTCGGCCGTGGCCGGAGCCGTGTCCATGCTGGCGGGGGTGGAGCTGAAGGTGCCGCATGGCGGCATCTTCGTCGCGCCCATTCCCAACGCCGTGACCCACGTGGCCATGTATGCGGTGGCGCTGGTGGCGGGCGTGGTGGTCACGGCCATCGCCCTGCGCCTGTTCAAAAGGCCCGCCGAAGCGGGCCTTTGAAGCGGGAAGCCGGGGGAACGCCTGTAGCGGCTCCCCCCGCAGCGTTCAGCGGGCTGCGGCGCGGGCCTGTTCCAGCCAGCCGTCGAAGGTCTTCTGGTGGGCCTTGATCCAGCCGTCCACATGGCGGTTGATGTCCGAGGGCTTGTTCTGGCCCTGGCTCATCATGTGGTTCTGCGCGCTGATGTCGCCCACGGGCAGTTGCATCAGCTCGAACAGCTTGCCGGCGTCGGGGTGCTTGTCGGTGAAGGCCTTGTTGGCCACGATCTGCTGCTTGTTCACCACGAAGCCGTAGTTCTTGCCGTTGGGCAGCTTGGTATCGAACTTGGCCTGCTCGCCGGGCAGCGAGGAGAAGGGCACCTCCAGCCACACCACGTCCTTGCCGGGCTTGAGCACGTTGCTCACCCAGTAGGGCGTCCAGGTGTAGTAGAGGATGGGCTTGCCGGCCTTGTAGCGCGAGATGGTGTCGGCGATCAGCGCCGAGTACGTGCCCTGCTTGTGGGTCACGGTGTCACGCAGCTTGTAGGCCGTCAGGTGGTGCTCGATCACGGCCTCGCAGCCCCAGCCCGGCGTGCAGCCGGTGAGGTCGGCCTTGCCGTCGCCGTCCGAGTCGAACAGCTTGGCGATCTTGGGGTCCTTCAACTGGCCGATATTGGTAATCTTGTATTCGTCGGCCGTCTTCTTGTCGATCAGATAGCCCTGGGCCGCGTTGTCCGAGTAAACGCCCTTGCGGAACAGCTTGGCGTCGCCGCCCGCGTTCTTGTAGTAGTCGGCGTGCAGCGGGTTCCAGTGCGTGGCCAGGAAAGTGGCATCGCCATTGGCAATCGCCACGTGGGCCGTGGGGTACTCGACTTCCTGGAAGGGCTGCACGTCGTAGCCCAGCTTCTCCAGGGCTTTCATGACGATCAGGGTCTGGAAGCTTTCTTCGGCGATGGAGCTCTTGAGCGGCGACACCTTCACGCCCTTGCCGGGCTGGTCGCTGGCGGCCGATGCGCCTGCGCAGGCCAGTGCGATGCCGGCAGCCATCGTGGCGGTGCGCAGCCAGTGGCTGGCAGTGGCAGTTGGCAGTCGATTGTGGTTCAGGGCTTGGTTCATCCTCGGGTTCCTCCGTTGTGTGATGAAAGGGGAGTGGGCGGCCAGCCTGGCTGGCCGCTTTTCGGGAAGGCGGCGCGGCAGTGGGCCCATCCGCGCCGCAGTGAAGGCATTCAGCTGGTGCTGCCGCGATGGACCGGCTTGTTGCCGGCGCCCAGCAGGCGGGCAATGCAGCCGGCGGGGCCGCTGTGCCACCAGCGCGCACCGCCACGGGTCGTCTGCCCCATGGCCTGGGTGATGCGGTCCAGCACGATGGCCAACAGCACGATGCCCAGTCCGCCCACGGTGGCCAGGCCCATGTCCAGGCGGCCGATGCCGCGCAGCACCATCTGGCCCAGGCCGCCCACGGCGATCATGGAGGCGATCACCACCATGGACAGCGACAGCATCAGCGCCTGGTTCACGCCCGCCATGATGGAGGGCATGGCCAGCGGCAGCTGCACCTTCCACAGCAACTGCCAGGGCGATGCGCCATAGGCGCGGCTGGCTTCGATCAGGTCGGGGCGCACCTGGCGTATGCCCAGGTTGGTCAGGCGGATCAGCGGCGGCAGCGCGAAGATGATGGTCACGATCACGCCGGGCACGTTGCCGATGCCGAACAGCATCACCACGGGCACCAGGTAGACGAAGGCCGGCGTGGTCTGCATGGCGTCGAGCAGCGGGCGTGTCCAGCGCTGCGCACGGTCGCTGGAGGCCAGCAAAATCCCCGCGGGCAGGCCGATGACCATGCAGAACACCAGCGAGGTCAGCACCAGGGACAGCGTCACCATGGCCTCGGGCCAGATGCCCAGCATGGCGACCACCACCAGCGAGATGGCGGCGCCAATGGCCATGGCGCGGCCCGCGAACTGCCAGGCCACCAGGGTCAGGATCAGGATCAGCAGCGGCCAGGGCAGGGCCAGCATGGCATCGGTGATGCCCGACAGCGTGCCGTCGATGGGCGTGCGCACGGCCTGGAAGAAGGGGCGGAAATGGTGGACCACCCATTCCAGGCCGCTGTTGATCCAGCCCTGCACGGGCAGGCCGTCGGTGGTCAATTGGTGCCAGAGGCTGGCATGGGCGTCGTCGGGAACGCCCGAGCCGGCCGAGGCGCCCAGCCAGTCACCGCCTGCAGCATCACCGCCGCTGGCGGCGCCCCAGGGATCGGCCGAGGCATCGGGCGCCGGCGTGGCGGCGGTGGCCCAGGGATCGGCGCTTGCAGAGGCTGCAGACGCTGCGGAATCGGTGGAAGCAGGGGCTGCGCTCGCATCGGCCCAGGGATCGGTGGCGGCAGCGGCGGTGTTCGGGTTCAGGCTGTTGGTTGCATCGCTCATGCGGCATCTCCTTGTCGTTGTTCAATCGGCTCCACGGTCGGCGCGACGGTGGGGGCGTTGGAGGCCGGGAAATGCGGGTTGAGCGTGACCGGCGGCACGATCTCCTGCGGCGGTGGCACGGGCGGCGTGTCGCGGTCCAGGAAGCGCAGCATGGTGGTGCGGCTGACCACGCCCATGAACTGGCCGTCGTCGCTGGTCACCGGCAGCGCGCAGGGCGCGGCGGCCACGGGGCCGAACAGCTCGGCCACCGGCGTGCCTGCGGACAGCGGCTCGACGTTGGGCAGGAAGGCGTGGCTCAGGCCCAGCATGCCCGGGCGGCCATGCAGTGCGTCGCGCAGCGACTGCGAGGACACCACGCCCAGGAAGCGGCGGCGCGCGTTGACCACATAGGCGTAGTCGCGGTCGGAGTCTTCCAGCAGACGCTGGGCTGCGCGGCAGCCGCGGTCGCTGTGCTCGGACACCACGGTCAGCGCCTGGCGCGCGATGTCGCCGGCCTTGAAGACCGAGGCCGCGTCCACGCCGCGCACGAAGCTGCGCACATAGTCGTCGGCGGGGCTGCGCAGGATCTCGTCGGGCGTGCCGACCTGGATCACCTGGCCGTCCTTCATGATGGCGATGCGGTCGCCGATGCGCATGGCCTCGTCCAGGTCATGCGAGATGAAGACGATCGTGCGGCGCTGGATCTGCTGCAGGCGCAGCAGCTCGGACTGCATCTCCGTGCGGATGATGGGGTCCAGGGCCGAGAAGGCCTCGTCCATCAGCAGGATGGACGGATCGGACGCCAGCGCCCGGGCCAGGCCCACGCGCTGCTGCATGCCGCCCGACAGCTCGTCGGGGTAGCTGGCGCCCCAGGCGCCCAGGCCCACCTGCTCCAGCGCGGCCTGGGCCTGTGTCTGGCGCTCGGCCTTGTCGGCGCCGGCCAGCTCCAGGCCGAAGGCCGTGTTGTCCAGCACCGTCATGTGCGGCATCAGCGCAAAGGACTGGAACACCATGGAGATGTCCTTGCGGCGCAGGGCGCGCAGGTCGCGCTCGCTCAGGGCGTTGATATCCTGGCCATCGACGACGATGCGCCCGGCCGTGGGCTCGATGAGGCGGTTGAGCATGCGCACCAGGGTGGACTTGCCCGAGCCCGACAGGCCCATGACGACGAAGATCTCGCCGGCCTCGATGGTGAAATTGGCGTCGAACACGCCGATGGACTGGCCCGTGCGCTCCAGGATCTCCTGTTTGCTCAGGCCCTGTTGGACGAGGTCGAGTGCGGTCTTGGGGTCGTCCCCGAACACCTTGAACACATGATCGATGATGATCTGCTTGGCCACTGTGGCGTTCTCCTTTTGGGTGAGATGGAACACAGTCCAGCGTCCTCGACAGGCGAAGACGCTGGCGCGCAAGCCAAAAATGAAGCCCTGATGCCGTTCGCTGCAGGGGACTGCCGTCCCCCGTTGCTGGGATTCAAACAGGTGCGAAAGCACCCGAGGCGGCTCGGATGGCACGCGAAGCGGTGCGCAAGAGCCAGAAGTCGAGAGCAGCCGGCGGCGAGGCGCGCGGTGTCTCAGTCGGGCATCGTGGCTGAAGATCAGCCAGCGCGATGCCCCACAACATCAGGACCGAGTTTCGGCCCGGTTGACGGGGCTGTACCGGAAGCACAACGATCCGCCGGGGTGTATCGGCAGGCCGTGAAGACGGTGCCGATGACCTGCTTGGCAGGTTGTAAAGAAGCCGAAATTATATAAAACAGGTTTTACTGCGTCAAAACGCATGAGCCGAAGAAGGCCTGTTTTGGGCTGTTTCAAGCCGTTGGGGGCTGCAATCCGGCCAGTATTTGCTCACTTAATGAGAGCATTAAAACCATGATTCGCAAGGCATATGCTGTCATCGATGAATAAAATCGGTCAAGCGTCAGCTTGAGGAAAGCTTCAGGCCCGATCTGCGGCAAAAAGCGTGCCTGGTGCGCTGGCCGGCCGGGCGCTGGCAGGTGACCGACCCGTTGCCTGCGCCCGCCCATGAAAAAAGCCCCGCAGCGGCTGGCGCTGCGGGGCTTCGGTGCGGGATGCCGCCGGCTCAGTGGTTGCTGGCCGTGCTGTTGATCAGCTTGTCGGTGTAGGCGATGGCCAGGGCGCTGGCCAGGAAGGTGACGTGGATGATGGTCTGCCACATCAGCACCTTGACGTCGTAGCTGCCTGCGTTGATGAAGGTCTTGAGCAGATGGATGGAGCTGATGCCGATGATGGACAGGGCCAGCTTGACCTTGAGGATGGAGGCGTTCACGTGGCCCAGCCACTCGGGCTGGTCGGGGTGGCTGTCCAGGCCCAGGCGGCTGACGAAGGTTTCGTAGCCGCCCACGATGACCATGATCAGCAGGTTGGAGATCATCACCACGTCGATCAGCGCCAGGACCACCAGCATGATGATGGTTTCGTTGAGCGCTCCGATGGGCGCATCGTGCTTGTAGCCGATGCTGGTGATCAGCGCCTGCAGCGCTTCCTGGTTGCCGAAGGCGGCCTCGATCAGGTGCCACAACTCGAGCAGGAAGTGCCAGACGTAGACGCCCTGGGCAGCAATCAGGCCCAGGTACAGCGGCAGCTGCAGCCAGCGGCTGGCGAAGATCAGGGAGGGCAGGGGACGCAGGGGGGAGCCGGGGGCTCGATTGGAGTTTTGCTGGCGGGCCATGGTGGTCGGTCGCGCTTGTCTGGTGTGGGGGCGTGGATGGGAGGGGACAATGGCCGTGGAAAACGGGCGCGCGATTTTAGCGGCGAAACAGGCCATTGCCAGTGACAGCCAGGAACTGCGGGGAATCCCCAGGTAGACGCGCCCGAGGGGGTTTCAGTCAGTGGCATGTAAGACCGGCCCCCGACAGTCACACCACAATTTTTATTTGGCCAGCCCAGGAGACAAGCAAGCATGAGCACCGCAACAGCATCCCCCATTGAATCGGTCCTGGTGGAGAACCGGGTCTTCCCGCCGCCGGCAGACTTCGCCGCCAAGGCCCGCATCTCCGGCATGGAGCAGTACAAGGCGCTGTGCGCCGAGGCAGAGAACGACTACCAGGGCTTCTGGGCCCGCCTGGCGCGCGAGAACGTGGTCTGGTCCAAGCCCTTCACCCAGGTGCTGGACGACAGCAATCCCCCGTTCTTCCGCTGGTTCGCCGACGGCGAACTCAACGCCAGCGCCAACTGCCTGGACAAGCACATGGGCACGGACGTCGAGCACAAGACGGCCATCATCTTCGAGGCCGATGGCGGCGAGGTCACCAAGGTCAGCTACCGCGAACTGCTGGAGCGCGTCTCGCAGTTCGCCAACGCGCTCAAGGCCCAGGGCGTGCAAAAGGGCGACCGTGTCCTGATCTACATGCCCATGACCATCGAGGGCGTGATCGCCATGCAGGCCTGCGCGCGCATCGGCGCCACGCACAGCGTGGTGTTCGGCGGCTTCTCGGCCAAGGCGGTGCAGGAGCGCATCGTGGACGTGGGCGCCGTGGCCGTGATCACCGCCAACTACCAGATGCGCGGCGGCAAGGAACTGCCGCTCAAGGCCATCGTGGACGATGCGCTGGCGCTGGGCGGCTGCGAGGCCGTGCGCCATGTCTTCGTCTACGAGCGCACGGCCACGGCCTGTGCCATGACGGCAGGCCGCGACAAGACCTTCGGCGAGATCCTGGCGGGCCAGAGCACCGAGTGCGCGCCCGTGGCCGTGGATTCCGAACACCCGCTGTTCATCCTCTACACCAGCGGCTCCACGGGCAAGCCCAAGGGCGTGCAGCACTGCACGGGCGGCTATGTGCTGTGGGCCAAGCAGACCATGGAGTGGACATTCGACCTCAAGCCCAGCGACGTGTTCTGGTGCACGGCCGACATCGGCTGGATCACCGGCCACACCTACGTGGCCTACGGCCCGCTGGCCGCTGGCGCTACGCAGATCGTGTTCGAGGGCGTGCCCACCTTCCCCAACGCGGGCCGCTTCTGGCAGATGATCGAGCGCCACGGCTGCACCATCTTCTACACGGCGCCCACGGCCATCCGCTCGCTGATCAAGGCCGCCGACGGCGATGCCGCCGTGCATCCGAAGAACTCGGACCTGTCCAGCCTGCGCCTGCTGGGCAGCGTGGGCGAGCCCATCAATCCCGAGGCCTGGATGTGGTACCACCGCAATGTGGGCGGCGAGCGCTGCCCCATCGTGGACACCTTCTGGCAGACCGAGAACGGCGGCCACGTGATCGCCCCCATGCCTGGCGCCACGCCGCTGGTGCCGGGTTCGTGCACGCTGCCGCTGCCGGGCATCATGGCCGCCATCGTCGACGAGACGGGCCATGAACTGCCCAACGGCGCAGGCGGCCTGCTGGTGGTCACCAAGCCCTGGCCGAGCATGATCCGCACCATCTGGGGCGACCCCGAGCGCTTCAAGAAGAGCTACTTCCCGGCCGAGCTGGGCGGGCAGACCTATCTGGCCGGCGACGGCGCCGTGCGCAGCGAGGACCGTGGCTACTTCCGCATCACGGGCCGCATTGACGATGTGCTCAATGTCTCGGGCCACCGCATGGGCACGATGGAGATCGAGTCGGCCCTGGTGTCCAAGACCGACCTGGTGGCCGAAGCCGCCGTGGTGGGCCGCCCCGATGACCTGACGGGCGAGGCCATCTGCGCCTTCGTGGTGCTCAAGCGCTCGCGTCCCACGGGCGAGGAGGCCAAGCAGATCGCCAAGGAACTGCGCGACTGGGTGGCCAAGGAAATCGGCCCCATCGCCAAGCCCAAGGACATCCGCTTTGGCGACAACCTGCCCAAGACGCGCAGCGGCAAGATCATGCGCCGCCTGCTGCGCTCGATTGCCAAGGGCGAGGCCATCACCCAGGACACGAGCACGCTGGAGAACCCGGCCATCCTCGACCAGTTGGCCGAGACGAACTGAGGGCTGACACGCCCGCCATGAAGAACCGGAGCACAGGCTCCGGTTTTTTCTTGGCTGGACTGCGGGCGGCGCGCTGTCTTGCAGTCCTATTTTGTGTGGGCCGACAGCTCAGGCATGATGGTTGCAGTACAACCGAAGCTGTTGTTTTCACCACTGCCGAGGGAGGCGTTGCACCATGAATCTGAGAACCCTGTCGCTGCTGATCACCGTGGCCCTGATTGCGCTGCTGGCGGCATTCAACTGGAACACGCTGGCCGCGCCTTCCGTCGTGTCGCTGGGCGTGACCGAAGTCCAGGCGCCGCTGGGCGTGCTGATGCTGGCGCTGACCTGCCTGCTGGGCGTGTTCTTCGTCGCCTATGTGCTGTGGCTGCAGGGCTCGGTACTGATGGAGGCGCGCCGCCACGCCAAGGAAATGCAGGCCCAGCGTGACCTGGCCGACAAGGCCGAGGCTTCGCGTTTCACCGAGCTGCGCACCGTGCTGGAAGACCTGCATGCGCGTGACAAGGAAGTGCTGATGGCGCGGCTGGACGGGCTGGAGGCGCACCTGGTGCAGCGTGCCCAGGAGTCGGACAACAGCACGGCCGCCTATGTGGGGCAGCTGGAGCAGCAGGTTCGCCTGTACCAGCAGCCCGGCGCAGGCGCACCGGACTACAGGTAGGCGGCCCCCGCCCGGATTCACGGGAGGACCATGAAAAAAACCGCGCGACTTGCGTTGCGCGGTTTTTTTCGTTGCGGGCCCCGAGGCGGGAGGCCGGCGGAACTTACTTCAGCGACAGTACCCAGGCGGCCAGCTTCTTGGCGTCGGCATCGTTGACCTGGGGGTTGGCGGGCATGGGAACCGGGCCCCAGACGCCGCTGCCGCCCTTCATGATCTTGGCAGCCAGCTTGTCCACGGCGTCCTTCTGGCCTGCGTACTTGGAGGCCACATCCTTGTAGGACGGGCCCACCAGCTTCTTGTCCACGGCGTGGCAGGCCATGCAGTTCTTGGAGGCGGCAAGAGCCTGGTCGGCCATGGCGGGAGCCACGGTGACGACGGTCAAGGCCAATGCGATCAATGTCTGCTTCATCATGAGTTCCTGGGGGTTGTCGGGAATAATTATGCGAAACATTGTAGTGGGCGCGCATGCCTGATGCGTTACCTCGTGTGAAGCACCGTCTGGTGAAGGAGAAGTTATGTATCTGTTGGGAATCGCGGTCTTGCTCACCCTGCTGAAGTTGGCCGATATCGAGCCTGTGGCCTCCTGGTCCTGGTACGTCATCCTGGGCGCCTATGGCGTGACGGCAGCCTGGTGGGCCTGGGCCGACACCTCTGGCTACACCAAGCGGCGCGCGGCCGACAAGATCGAGCAGCGGCGCTTGAAGCGCATCGAAAAGAACAAGGAAGCCATGGGCACGGGCACGCGCTCGCGTTCGCGCCGCTGAGGGGCCTTGAACGGCGGCGCAGGCTTCGCGGCAGGCGATGCCTGGGGTCTGCAAAGGGGCGGCCCATGCCGGCCGGGGCATTCCTGTGCCCCAGCGGTGCGGCGGGCGCTGCGCCATAATCTTCGCCCAGACCCTGGCCTTCCCCACAGGACCAGGGATGGACCGAGACGACAGACAACTGGATTCCCCATGCCCGCATACCGTTCCAAGACTTCCACCGGCGGCCGCAACATGGCCGGTGCGCGCGCCCTGTGGCGTGCCACCGGCATGAAGGATGGCGACTTCGACAAGCCCATCATCGCCATCGCCAACTCCTTCACGCAGTTCGTTCCGGGCCACGTCCACCTCAAGGACCTGGGCCAGCTGGTGGCGCGCGAGATCGAGGCCGCAGGCGGCGTGGCCAAGGAATTCAACACCATCGCCGTGGACGACGGCATCGCCATGGGCCACGACGGCATGCTGTACTCGCTGCCCAGCCGCGACATCATCGCGGACTCGGTGGAGTACATGGTCAACGCCCACTGCGCCGACGCGCTGGTGTGCATCTCCAACTGCGACAAGATCACCCCCGGCATGCTGATGGCCGCCATGCGGCTGAACATTCCGGTGATCTTCGTCTCCGGCGGCCCCATGGAAGCGGGCAAGACCAAGCTGGCCAATCCCAACACGCACAAGCTGGAGTTCAAGAAGCTGGACCTGGTCGATGCCATGGTGATCGCGGCCGACTCCAACTACACCGACGAGCAGGTCGCCCAGGTCGAGCGCTCGGCCTGCCCGACCTGCGGTTCCTGCTCGGGCATGTTCACCGCCAACTCCATGAACTGCCTGACCGAGGCGCTGGGCCTGTCCCTGCCCGGCAACGGCACGGTGCTGGCCACGCATGCCGACCGCGAGGAACTGTTCAAGCGCGCCGGCCGCCGCATCGTCGAGCTGGCCCGCGAGTACTACGAGCAGGAAGACGCCTCCGTGCTGCCGCGCTCCGTGGGCTTCAAGGCCTTCGAGAACGCGATGACGCTGGACATCGCCATGGGCGGCTCCACCAACACCATCCTGCACCTGCTGGCCATTGCCCGTGAAGCCGAGATCGACTTCACCATGGCCGACATCGACCGCCTCTCGCGCTCCGTGCCCCAGCTGTGCAAGGTGGCGCCCAACACGCAGAAATACCACATCGAGGATGTGCACCGCGCCGGCGGCATCTTCGCCATCCTCGGCGAGCTGGCCCGCGCGGGCAAGCTGCACACCGACGTGCCCACCGTGCACGCCAAGACCCTGGGCGAAGGCCTGGCGCAGTGGGACATCACCACCACCCAGGACGAGGCCGTCAGGCACTTCTACCTGGCAGGCCCGGCCGGCATTCCCACCCAGGTGGCCTTCAGCCAGAACACGCGCTGGCCCAGCCTGGACCTGGACCGTGCAGAAGGCTGCATCCGCTCCTACGAGCACGCCTTCTCCAAGGAAGGCGGCCTGGCCGTGCTGACGGGCAACATCGCCCTGGACGGCTGCGTGGTCAAGTCGGCCGGCGTGGACGAAAGCATTCACGTGTTCGAAGGCACGGCCCACGTGACCGAGTCGCAGGACGAGGCCGTGCAGAACATCCTGGACGACAAGGTCAAGGCCGGCGACATCGTCGTCGTGCGCTATGAAGGTCCCAAGGGCGGCCCCGGCATGCAGGAAATGCTCTACCCGACCAGCTACATCAAGTCCAAGGGCCTGGGCAAGGAGTGCGCACTGCTGACCGACGGACGCTTCTCGGGCGGCACCTCGGGCCTGTCCATCGGCCACTGCTCGCCGGAAGCTGCCGCTGGCGGCGCCATCGGCCTGGTGAAGAACGGCGACCGCATCCGCATCGACATTCCCAACCGCAGCATCAACGTGCTGGTCTCCGACGAGGAACTGGCCCGCCGCCGTGCCGAGCAGGATGCCAAGGGCTGGAAGCCCGCCGAGCCGCGCCCGCGCAAGGTCTCGGCCGCGCTCAAGGCCTATGCCAAGCTGGTGATGTCGGCCGACAAGGGCGCCGTGCGCGACCTGTCCCTGCTGGACGACTGACACCGGGCTGCACCGCCGCCCGGCGGTGTGCACCCGATGAAAATGAAAAGGGATGGAAGGCCTTGCGGCTTTCCATCCCTTTTTCTTTTCTCTTCTCTCAGGCCCTTGAGGGCTCTTGTTTCATCGCGGGGCGACCGGCTTGCCGTTTCATCGTGGCTGCCGGTTCGGGTTTTCATCGTGGAGCAAACAGCCCACTCTCATTTATGGGAAGTGCCTGAAAAACTGGCGCGGCCAAAACAAGGGACAGCGAGCAAGGGCCGCCCCGCCGCGAGGCTGTCGTCCCCCTCCCGCGAAGCGAGAGAGGGGGAAGGCGCGAAGCGCCTCAGGGGGAGCTTCATTCAGGCCGGCTCGCCCATCTTGCTTTGCAGGTAGTTGGGCAGACCGATCTTCTCGATCAGGCCCAGTTGCTTCTCCAGCCAGTAGGCGTGGTCTTCTTCCGTGTCGCGCAGCTGGGCCAGCAGCAGGTCACGGCTGTTGAAGTCGCTGTGGCGCTCGCACAGGGCCATGGCCGAGCGCAGGCTGTCACGCACGCGGTATTCGGTGGCCAGGTCCTTGCGCAGCATCTCTTCGACGGTCTCGCCGGGTGTGAACTCATGCGGGCGCATGTCGGGGCGGCCGCCCAGGAACAGGATGCGGCGCAGGATGGCGTCGGCGTGCTGGGTTTCCTCTTCCATCTCATGGCCGATGCGCTCGAACAGGCGCAGCAGGCCCTGGTCTTCGTACTGGCGCGAGTGGATGAAGTACTGGTCGCGCGCGGCAAGCTCGCCGCGCAGCAACTCTATGAGGCATTCGATGACTTCTGGTTGGCCTTGCATGTTCTTCTTCTCCTGACTGTGTGAACGCCGCAAGTATCGCGTGAACCGGCCCTTGGGCCAAAGCGCGCGCTGCAATTCCCCGTGGACGGCGCATTGCATGCATGCGCGACGCAGAAGCATTCGCATCGCGGCAGGCTGGCGGGGGGGTGGGGGCTAGGGTAAACGCTGTATTGCGGGCTTTAATAATAGTTATTTATCATAACGATTATGGAGCCGAAGCATCGGTGTCCAAAACCCCATTTCCCCTTTGCACAAGGAAGCGCAATGAGCACAGAACGTACCGAAGAACAGACCGTGTCCTGCACCGTCACAGGCCGCGTGGCCTGGGTGAAATTCAACCGTCCCGAAAAGCGCAACGCCATGAGCCCCCAGCTCAACCGCCAGATGATGCGTGTGCTCGACGACCTGGAGTTCCGTGACGACGTGGGCGTGGTCGTGCTTGCAGGCGAAGGCACGGCCTGGACTGCCGGCATGGACCTGAAGGAATACTTCCGCGAGACCGAGGCCACCGGCCTGGCCGGCACCCGCAAGGCCCAGCGCGAGAGCTATGGCTGGTGGCGCCGCCTGCGCTGGTTCCAGAAGCCGACCATTGCCATGGTCAACGGCTGGTGCTTCGGCGGCGGCTACGGCCCCCTGTTCGCCTGCGACCTGGCCTTTGCCTCGGATGACGCCAAGTTCGGCCTGTCCGAAATCAACTGGGGCATCCTGCCCGGTGGCGGCGCCTCCAAGGTGGCCGTGGAGCTGCTGTCCTTCCGCCGTGCCATGTACCACGCCATGCTGGGCGAGAACATCGACGGCCGCACGGCCGCCGAGTGGGGCCTGGTCAACGAGTCGCTGCCGGCCGATCGCCTGCAGGCCCGCGTCACCGAAGTGGCCGAGGCCCTGCTGCAGAAGAACCCCAGCGCCCTGAAGGCCACCAAGGACGCCATCCGCCGCGTGCGCGACATGAGCTACGACAACGCCGAGGACTACCTGGTGCGCGCCCAGGAAGCCGCCAACAGCTACGACAACGAAGGCCGCAAGGAAGGCATGCGCCAGTTCCTGGACGACAAGACCTACAAGCCCGGCCTGGGCACCTACGACCTCTCGAAGCAAAAGTCCTGAAGACCCGCACATCCTGAGTGGCCGCGCCCTCGCTGCTAGGGCGCCTGCCGCCAACCCATTGGAGACAAGAATGACAACGACAGAGATGGCGGCCGCCCTGCGGCCCGACATCGGCAGGCTGCTGAGGCCGCGTTCCATCGCCATCGTCGGCGCCTCGGCCACGCCGGGTGCGCTGGGCGCATCGGTGCTGGGCAATCTGGAGCGCAACGGCTTCGCCGGCGACATCCACCTGATCAATCCCAAGCGCAGCGAGATCGCCGGGCGGGCCTGCCTGGCCTCGGTCGATCAGCTGCCCGAAGGCGTGGATGTGGCCGTGCTGGCCATCCCCCAGCCCTTTGTGCTGGACACGGTGCGCGCATTGGCGGCGCGCCGCGTGGGCGCGGCGGTGATCTTCTCGGCAGGCTTTGCCGAGGCGGGCGAGCGCGGCATGGCCGAGCAGCGCGAGATCGCACGCATTGCCGCCGAGGCCGGCATGGTGGTGGAAGGCCCCAACTGCCTGGGCTGCATCAACTACCTGCAGCGCGTGCCGCTGACCTTTGTCGAGGTGAATATCGACGCGCAGCAGGTCGATGCCGCGCGGCCCGCGATCGGCGTGGTCTCGCAAAGCGGCGCCATGATGACCGTGCTGTGCACCACGCTGGCCAGCCGCGCGCTGCCGCTGTCGCACGCCATCTCCACGGGCAACGAGGCCGCCAGCCATGCCGAGGACTATGTGGACTTCCTGCTGGAGCAGCCTTCCACCCGCGTGGTCGCCATGATCGTCGAGCAGTTCCGCCAGCCCGCGCGCATCCTGGCCGCCGTGGCCCGTGCGCGCAGCCTGGACAAGTCCGTTGTGCTACTGCATCCGGGCAAGAGCAGTGCGGCGCGCGCCTCGGCCGCCACGCACACCGGCGCCATGGCCGGCGACTATGCGCTGATGCGCACCAAGCTGGAACGCGCAGGCGCCGTGTTTGCCGAGACACTGGAGGAGCTGGGCGACATCGCCGAGATCGCCATCCGCTGCCCCGTGCTTCCATCGGCTGGTGCGGCCGCTGCAGCGGGAGTTGCCGTGCTGGGCGAGTCCGGCGCCTTCAAGGCGCTGACGCTGGACTGGGCCGAGGAACTGGGCCTGGCCCTGCCCGCCATCGGCGACGACGACTCGCCCGCGCTGCGTGCGGCACTGCCCGAGTTCGTGGGCGTGAGCAACCCGCTGGACCTCACGGCCCAGGGCCTGGTGGAGCCGGACCTGTATTTCCGCACGCTGGATGCGCTGTTTGGCGATGCGCGCTTTTCCACCGTCCTGGTCGGCCTGATCCAGGGCGATCCGGTGACCTGCGGCATCAAGATGCCGCCCGTGCTGCGCGCCGTGCGCGAGCTGCGGCCGGCCAAGCCCGTCATCGTCGCGGGCCTGGACGAGGGCGCGGCCGTGCCTGCCGAGTTCATCGCCGAGATGCGTGCGCTGGGCGTGCCGTACTTCCCCAGCACCGAGCGTGCCCTGCGCGCCGTGCAGCGCCTGACCGCCTTCAGCCAGCGCAGTTTCGAGCGCACCGATGCCCAGCCCGTCGCCCTGGACCTGCCCGCAGGCCGCACGGTGGTGCCCGAGTACGAATCCAAGGCCGTGCTGGCACAGGCCGGCATACCCTTTGCGCGCGGCCGGCTGGCCACCTCGGCCGAGCAGGCGGTGGCGATTGCGTCGGAGATCGGCTGGCCCGTGGCGCTCAAGGCGCAGTCCGCCGACCTCAGCCACAAGAGCGATGCGGGCGGCGTGATCCTGAACATTGCCGACGCGCAGGCCATGGGCGAGGCCTGGGGCCGGCTGCATGCCAACGTGGCGGCCTATGACAGCGCCATTGCGCTGGACGGCGTGCTGATCGAGGCCATGGGCCAACGCGGCCTGGAGATGATCATCGGCGCGCGCAACGATCCGCAGTGGGGCCCGGTGATCCTGGCCGGCCTGGGCGGCGTGACGGCCGAGATCATGCGCGATGCGCGCCTGCTGGACGCCGACCTGTCCACCGGCGAGGTGCTGCGCGAGCTGGACCGGCTGCAGGGCGCGCCGCTGCTGCACGGCTACCGGGGCGCTCCGGCGCTGGACCGCCAGGCGCTGGCCGAACTCATCGTGCGCCTGGGCCAGGTGCTGCGCGGCACGCCGGCCATCCGCGAGATCGACCTCAACCCGGTCATCGTGCTGCCCGAAGGGCAGGGCGTGGTCGCGCTCGATGCGCTGATGCTGGTCGAGCACAGCGCCGGCTGATGCCCGCGCAAGGGTTGGCGCGGTGCGCCGGCCCTTTTCATGCGCAGCCCTGTCTCGCTTTCCCGCTTTCTTTTTTCCGCTTTCCCTTCCTCCACAGGAGGTCTCCATGAGCCTGCCTTACCCGCCGGGCCGCGTGTCCACGCCCGCGCCGGCCGAGTCGAACGGACTCGGCTATGCCTACTACGTCGCCATCATCCTGCTGCTGGCCTACACCCTGTCCTTCGTGGACCGCCAGATCCTGGGCCTGCTGGTGCAGCCCATCAAGAAGGATCTGCAACTGTCGGACTGGGTGTTCAGCATCGTCCACGGCTTTGCCTTCGCCATCTTCTACACCTTCGTCGGCATCTTCCTGGGGCGCCTGGCCGACCGCTGGAACCGCCGCAACCTCATCGTCATCGGCATGGCGATCTGGGTGGTGGCCACGGCGGCCGGTGGCTATGTCACGGGCTTTGTCTCGCTGTTCGTGGCGCGCATGTTCGTGGGCGTGGGCGAGGCGGCGCTGTCGCCGGCGGCCTATTCCATGCTGGCCGACTACTTCCCGCCCGAGCGCCGCGCGCGCGCCATGAGCATCTACACCTCGGGCGTGTACATCGGCTCGGCCACGGCCTTCATCGTGGGCGGCCTGGTCATCCAGGCCACCAGCCAGGCCGGCGAGGTGGTGTTCCCGCTGCTGGGCAGCTTCAAGCCCTGGCAGGCGGCCTTCATCTTCGTGGCCCTGCCCGGCATTCCGCTGGTGGCGCTGATGTACACCGTGCGCGAGCCGGTGCGCCGCGGCCTGCAGGCGGCAGGCGCCTCCGCCAGGGCCGCCGCTGCAGCAGGCCCCGCGCCCGATCTGTCCCATGTGTTCCGCAACAAGCGCGCCTTCCTGCCGCTGCTGCTGGCGCCGGGCATCACGGCCATGATCACCTTCGGCGTCACGGCCTGGCTGCCGGCCACCTTCATCCGCCAGTGGGGCTGGACGCCCGGCGAGATCGGCCCCGCCTACGGCGTCATCATCCTGACCTTCGGCATTGGCGGCATGCTGCTCAGCGGCTTCCTGGCCGACTACCTCACGGCGCGCGGCAAGCAGGTGGGCTCGATCGTCATCTCGCTGGTGGCCACCGGCGTGCTCATCATCACCGGCCTGGTGCTGGCCTTTGCGCCTTCGCCCACGGTGGCCCTGGTGGCCGTGGCGGTCACCACCTTTTTCCTGGGCATGCCGGTGGCACTGGCGCCGCCCATCCTGCAGGCGGTCACGCCCAACCAGCTGCGCGGCCAGGTGACTTCCATCTACCTGCTGCTGATCAACCTGATCGGCCTGGGGCTCGGCCCCTTCCTCGTGGCCTTTTTCACGGACTTCGTCTTCCATGACGAAAAGCTCGTGGGCCTGTCGCTGGGCCTGGTGTCCGCCCTGGCCGCGCTGCTGTCCGTGCTGTGCCTGGCCAGCGCCATCGGCCCCTACCGCCGCCTGGTCGCGGCCATGGAGGGCCGGGCATGAGCGCGCAGGCATCGCATTGCTCGCATTACCAGCCGCCGCTGCAGGACATCCGCTTCGTCCAGCAGCACTGGCTGGGTGCAGAGGCCGACTGGCGCCGCATGCCGGCCCATGAAGCCCTGGACCAGGAGACGGCCGACATGGTGGTCGAGGCGGCCGGGCGCTTTTGCGCCGACGTGCTGGCGCCGCTCAACGGCCCGGCCGACCTGCAGGGCTGCCGACTGGAAGAGGGCAGGGTGCGCACGCCCGACGGCTTTCCCGAGGCCTATGCGGCTTTCGTGGAAGCCGGCTGGCCGGCCCTGGCCTGCGCGCCCGAGACCGGCGGCCAGGGCCTGCCCCAGCTGCTGGATGCCGCGCTGCACGAAATGCTGGCCTCGGCCAACCATGGCTGGACCATGTACCCGGGCATCCTGCACGGCGCCTATGCCTGCCTGCACGCGCATGGCGACGCGCACCTGCGTGCCACCTACCTGCCGCACATCGTCAGCGGGCGCTGGCTGGCCACCATGTGCCTGACCGAGCCCCAGGCTGGCTCCGACCTGGGCCTGCTGCGCAGCCAGGCCCGGCCCCGGGGCGATGGCAGCTACCGCCTGGACGGCAGCAAGATCTTCATCTCGGGCGGCGACCAGGACATGAGCGAGAACATCGTGCACCTGGTGCTGGCGCGGCTGCCCGATGCGCCGGCGGGCACGCGCGGGCTGTCGCTGTTCCTGGCGCCGCGCGGCATTCCCCAGGACGGCGGCGGGTTCCTGCCCAACGCCATTCACTGCGACGGCATCGAAAAGAAGATGGGCATCAAGGGCAGCGCCACCTGCGCCATGCGCTTCGAGGGTGCGCAGGCCTGGCTGGTCGGCCAGCCCCACCAGGGCCTGGCCGCCATGTTCGTGATGATGAATTCCGCCCGCCTGCACGTGGGCCTGCAGGGCCTGGGCCATGCCGAGATGGCCTGGCAACTGGCGCGCGCCTATGCGGCCGAGCGCCGCCAGATGCGTTCCCAGCCCCGTCCCGCCGATGCGCAGGGCCCCGCCGACCCCATCGCCCTGCAGCCGGCCGTGCAGCGCATGCTGGCCGACCTGCGTGTGTGGACCGAAGGCATGCGCGCCATTGCAGGCTGGGTGGCCCACCAGCTGGACCTGGCCGAACAGGCGCCGGATGCCGCAGAGCGCGCCCAGGCCCACGCACTGGCCTCGCTGCTCACGCCCGTGGTCAAGTCCTTCTTCACCGAGCGGGGCTTTGCGCTGGCCAGCGAGGCGCTGCAGGTCTTCGGCGGCTATGGCTATGTGCACGAGTACCGCATAGAGCAGACGCTGCGCGATGCGCGTATCGCCATGATCTACGAGGGCACGAACCAGATCCAGGCGCTGGACCTGCTGCAGCGCAAGGTGGCGGCCAGCGGCGGGGCCGCGCTGGCACCGCTGCTGGCGGCACTGCGCGAGGAGGCCGCTGCCTGCGAGGCGGCGGGCATGGAGCCCGGCCTGGCCGGCGCGCTGCGCAGCTGGAGCGATCGCACCGAAGCGCTGACGGGCGCGCTGTGCGCCCGCGCCGCGGGCGACGCCCCGTTGCTGGCGCGCTGCGCCGAGGACTATCTGCGCCTGGTCGGCACGCTGTGCATGGCCTTTGCCTGGGCGCGCGCGGCGCGTGTCAGCCAGCCGCTGGCCGATCCGGCGCTGCGCCGCTCCAAGGCGGACAGCGCGGCCTGGTTCTTCGCGCATGGGCTGCTGGATGCGGAGCACTGGCTGCGCCGCACCGAGTCCGCCGCCCGCACGCCGCTGCCGGCTGCCGTGGCCTGAGCGGGCAGCCGGGGCTTTTATGATGGAACGCCGCACCGGCCCTGAAGATCCGCAGGCGCCGGGGCGGCTTTGCCTCGGTGTGCCTTCTTCCTCTTCCAGATCCGTGTCCATGGACAGCTCCTCCGAACCCGCCGTCGATCAGTCGCGCCTGCAGCGTTTCCTGGGCTACCGCCTCACGCGCGCGGAAATCCACATCCACAAGCTGTTCGCACGGCGCGTGGCCGAACTGGACCTCAAGCCCAGCGAGTTCTCCATCCTGGTGCTGATCCACTCCAATCCCGGCATCTACCTGCGCCAGCTGGGCGAGGCGCTGGACATCTCGCCCTCCAACCTGGTGCCGGTGGTCGAGCGCCTGGTGCAGCGCGGGCTCATCGGGCGCCAGCCCGATCCGCGCGACCGCCGGCTGCAGCAGCTGCACATGACGGCCGAAGGCAGCGCGCTGCAGGCGCGGGCCGAGGGCGTGGTGGTGCAGCTGGAAGACGAGCTGGAGCAACTGCTGACCTCCACCGAGCAGCGCCATCTGTTCGCGGCCCTGGACAAGCTCATGGCCATCCAGGAAAGCCAGCCGGGCTGAACCGCCGCGCCGCCAGCTTTCCAACCCCTGGCCGGCGCCGGCCATGCGGCGCTGCGGCACAATGCCGACCATGCTGATGTACCCGCAGATCGATCCCGTGGCCCTGCAGATCGGGCCCCTCGCCGTGCACTGGTACGGCCTGACCTATCTGGCCGCTTTCGGCCTCTTCCTCTGGCTGGGAACGCGCAGGCTGCGCCACCCGCCCTTCGTGCGCATGCAGGGCGACCGCGCCTGGACGCGCAAGGACGTGGAAGACATTCTTTTCCTGGGCGTGCTCGGCGTGGTCGTCGGCGGCCGGCTGGGCTACTGCCTGTTCTACAAGCCGGGCTACTACCTGAGCCACCCGCTGGAGATCTTCTATGTCTGGCAGGGCGGCATGAGCTTTCATGGCGGCCTGGTCGGCGTGATCGCCTCCATGGTCTGGTTCGCGCGATCGCGGGCCCGCTCCTGGCTGGAGGTGGCCGACTTCGTCGCGCCCTGCGTGCCCACGGGCCTGGCGGCCGGCCGCGTCGGCAACTTCATCAACGGGGAACTGTGGGGCCGCTTCGCCAGCCCCGAGCTGCCCTGGGCCATGGTCTTCCCGCAAAGCGGCTCCATGCTGCCGCGCCACCCCTCGCAGGTCTACCAGTTCCTGCTGGAAGGCCTGCTGCTGTTCGTGCTGCTGTGGCTGTATGCGCGCAAGGAGCACAAGCCGGGCCAGGTGGCGGCGGTCTTCCTCGTCGGCTACGGCGCCTTCCGCTTCATTGCCGAGTACTTCCGCGAGCCCGATGACTTCCTGGGCCTGCTGTCGCTGGGCATGAGCATGGGCCAGTGGCTGTGCGTGCCCATGGTGATCGGCGGCATCGCCATGTGGTTCTGGGCCGCGGGGCGCCCGGCCTATCCTGCCCAGGCGGGCAAGCCGGCCTGAGGCCGGCGGTACGCACGGATACGAAGCGGGCCTGGTGCCCGCTTTGTTTTTTTGTGCAAGGTTGACGCGAGAGGGGACAGGGGCATGCATGGGGATAGCCCGAAGACAAGAACGCGACATCGGCGTACACGGTCTGCCGTGCAGACTCTCATAATGTGAGCAGCAAAAGATTGTCATTGGCCGATTGGCGGCATGACAGTCCCGTGACCGCTTGACATGGAGGAACTTCTGAATGGGTCTGGCTACTGACTGGATTGCCCGCAATGTGTCCCGCTTTCGCAGCACCGATGCGGCTGCGCCTGCAACAAAGTCCGAGGGCGAGGCAGCCAAGGGACCCGCGCCGCGCGGCACGGCACAGCGCCTGCAGGCCACCCTGCGGCGCGGCCAGGAAGTGCTGTCCCCGCGCGAGCTGCGCAAGCTCATGGAAGACCTGCAGGCTGCCGCCGACGCCGGCCTGAGCGATGTCGAGGGCGGCCGCCATGCGCAACTGCTCATGGACTGGTACGCCCAGGCCGAGCTGCCTGCGCACAAGGATTTCTGGGCGCTGATCGTCGAGCAGTTCGGCCCCGATACCGAAGCCCTGATGGCCGCGCGCAAGCGCTATGACACGGCGGCCAGCGATGCCGAGCGCGGCCAGGCCGAGATGGACCTGCGCCGCGCGCTGATGTCGCCGCGCACGCGGCTGCTGCAGCGCTTTGCCCAGCCCCAGGGCGGCATGGGCTTTCTGGTGGACCTGCGCGCCGAACTGCTGGCCCTGCCCAAGGCGGAGCAGCAGCGCTTTTCCGCGCTGGACGCCGAGCTGGAGCATCTGTTTGCCAACTGGTTCGACGTGGCCCTGCTGGAGCTGCGCCGCCTGAGCTGGGACTCGCCGGCCTCGCTGATCGAAAAGCTCATCCAGTACGAGGCCGTGCACGACATCCGCAGCTGGGCCGACCTCAAGAACCGCCTGGACAGCGACCGTCGCTGCTACGGATTCTTCCACCCGCGCATGCCCACCGTGCCGCTGATCTTCGTGGAGGTGGCGCTGGTGGACAAGATGTCCGACAGCATCGCCCCGCTGCTGGACGAGACGGCGGCGGCCGCCGACCTGGGCCGCGCCACCACGGCCATCTTCTACTCCATCAGCAACACCCAGGCCGGCCTGCGCGGCGTGAGCTTTGGCGACTCGCTGATCAAGCATGTGGTGGAGACGCTGACGGGCGAGTTCCCCCGGCTGCGCCATTTCGCCACGCTGTCTCCCATTCCGGGCCTGCGTGCCTGGATCGCCAAGCACGGCGATGCCATCCTGGAGAAGATGGACGAGCGCCAGCGCAAGGCCTTCGAGCTCAAGGCCGGCGGCATGGGCGCCGAGCACCTGCTGGCGGCGCTGGACGCGCCGCAGGATCTCAAGCCCGACGCACCCGTGCGCCGCGCACTGCTGTTCTGCGCTGCCCACTATCTGGGGCGCGAGACGGCCAAGGGCCGGCCGCTGGACCCGGTGGCGCGTTTTCACCTGGGCAACGGCGCGCGCGTGGAGCGGCTCAACTGGGCGGCCGACCTGTCGGCCAAGGGACTCAAGCAGTCGCTGGGGCTGATGGTCAACTACCTCTACGACCTCAAGCGCCTGGACAAGCATCGCGGCCTGCTGGCGCAGGGCCGCATACCGGTGTCCTCGGACATCGAAGCCCTGTGCAAATGAAAAGGGGCGCGGCGCAGGCCGTGCCCCTTTTCTTGCACAGGGACTGCTGCGCCTGACAACGAAGACAGCCTCAAAGAGGCGACAAGGAGACAAGTCATGCAAGCTTCCCACCCCACGGGGCGGCGCGCGGTGTTGCGCGCAGCCGGGGCCTCGATGGCCGCGCTGGCCCTGCCCATGGCAGCCCGCGCGGCGGCGGACTGGCCGTCCAAACCCGTGAACCTGGTCGTGCCGTTTCCGGCCGGCGGGGGCACCGATGCCTTTGCCCGGCCGTTCTCGGCCCAGTTCGCCAAGAGCGCGGGCAAGACCCTGGTGATCGACAACCGCGGCGGCGCAGGCGGCACCCTGGGCGCCAGCTACGCAGCCAAGCTGGCGCCGGACGGCTACAACTTCTTCATGGGCGGCACCCACCATGTGATTGCGCCATCCATGTACCCGCGCCTGGACTATGACCTGGAGCGCGACTTCATCGCGCTGGCCCTGCTGGCCAGCGTGCCCCAGGTGCTGGTGGTCAACCCGCGCAACGTGCCGCACAAGACCGTGCAGGAGCTGCTGTCCGACCTGCGCAAGCGGCCGGGCAAGCTCAACTACGCCTCGGCGGGCGCGGGCACCTCGCACCACCTGGCCGGCGAGCTGTTCAAGCTGCAGACCAATACCTTCATCACCCACATTCCCTATCGGGGCGCAGGCCCGGCGCTGCAGGACCTGATCGCCGGCAATGTGGACATGATGTTCGACGGCCTGGGCTCGTCGGCCCAGCACATCAAGAGCGGTCGCATCCGCGCGCTGATGGTCTCTGGCGACAAGCGCAACCCCGCCTTCCCGGACGTGCCCTGCGCGGCCGAGTCCGGCCTGCCCGACTACACGGTCACGACCTGGTACGGCCTGTGGGCGCCCAAGGGCACGCCGCAGGCCGTGCAGGCCCAGGTCATCGACCAGGTGCAGCGCATAGGCTCGGCCGAAGAGATCAAGTCCATCTGGGCGCGCAACGGCGCCGACTACGGCGGCATGAACCAGCAGCAGTTCGCGGCCATGGTGCATGGCGAGATCGCGCGCTGGGCGCAGGTGGTCAAGGCCTCGGGCGCCAAGCTGGAGTAGCGGACGAGGGGCTGGTCAGGGCAGGGGCAGGGCAGGGGCAGGGCAGGGGCAGGGCGGCGGCATGCGCGTGCATGTCACCACCCTGTCACGGGCCTTCGCTACGGTCCATCCCTTCTGAGATCCATCCTGGGAGGGAATATGAACAAGGCAGACAAGGTCCGCTCGCCCGCATCCGTGCTGCTCGCGCTGGTCCTGGCTTTCGGCACGGCCACGGGCCTGGCAGGCTGCGGCGGCAGCGACGACGGCCCCGAGACCATCGGCTCGCTGCGGCTGATCGGCGACTACAGCATCAGGACCAAGACACTGTTCGACGGCGTGGAGTTCGGCGGCATCTCCGGCCTTGACCGCGCGCCCGATGGCAGCTACTGGGCCATCTCCGATGAGCGCGGCGGCGAGCGTGGCACGCCGCGCTTCTACAACCTGGGCATTCAGTTCGATGACAAGGCCATCCAGGCCGTGACCATCCGCAAGATGGTCACGCTCAAGGGCCGCGACGGCCAGCCGCTGCCCAGCACACGCCGCACCGTGGACCCCGAAGGCATCCGCGTGGCGCCCAACGGCAACCTCTACGTGTCCAGCGAGGGCAACTTCAGCACCGACCCCGCCAGCCTGTTCCAGCCCTTTGTGCGCGAGATCAAGGTCGACGGCAGCTTCGTGCGCGACTTCGAGACGCCTGCGGCCTTCAACTACGTGGACAACACCACCAGCGGAGGGCGCAACAACAAGCTGTTCGAGGCCCTGGCCGTCACGCCCGACGGCAGCGTGTTCACGGCCAACGAGGATGCGCTGGTGGAAGACGGCCCCCTCACCACGCTGGCAGCGGGCAGCGTCATCCGCGTCCTCAAGCTCGATCCGGCCACGGGCAAGTCGGGCGCGCAGTATGCCTACGCATTGCCGAAGATTCCCCTGGACAAGGCCGCCAGCGGCAGCTTTCCGCCGGACAACGGCCTGCCCGAGCTGCTGGCGGTCTCCAACAACGAGTTCATCGCCATCGAGCGCGCCTTTGCCGATGGCGTGGGCAACACCATCCGCCTGACGCGCGCCACCATCGAGCCGGACACCACCGACGTGCGCAGCTTCAAGAGCCTGGTGGGCGCCAGCTACAAGCCCATGAAGCGCGAGCTGCTGCTGGAAATGCCCGTGACCTACCAGGGCGTCAAGCTCGACAACATCGAAGGCATCTCCTGGGGTCCGCGCCTGGCCAACGGCAACCGCACCCTGGTGCTGGTGGCCGACAACAACTTCGCGGACAACCAGGTCACGCAGTTCCTGGCCTTTGAAGTGCGGCCCTGAGCCCTCTTCGGGCTACCTTGACTTGCGCGGGCGTTCGTAGCCCGCCTGCGCGGGCGCGCCCAGCACCATGTCGGTGAAGGCGCTGCCGCCTGCGCAGATGTGCTGGCGCATGGCCTCGGCGGCCACCTCCGCCTGGCCTGCGCAGATGGCGGCCACCACGGTGGCGTGCTCCTGCTGCGAGCGCGCAAGCCGGCCGGGCTTCTCGAACATGCGGCCCCGGTAGGGCGTGATGCGCAGCCGCAGCAGCCGCGTCTGCTCCACGATGAAGTCGTTGCCGCTGGCCTCGTATATCAGTTCGTGCAGCTGCATGTTGGCCTGCACATAGCCTTCGGCATCCTGCGCCTGGGCGCAGGCGGCGGTGTGTGCCAGCGCCGCCTGCAGCCGCTCGCGCAGCTGCGCATGGATGCGCGTGGCAGCCAGCCGGGCCAGCACGCCTTCCAGCTCGGCCAGGCCTTCCATCATGGCCACCAGCTCGCGCGCATCCAGCCGCCGCACATAGATGCCCGAGCGCGGAACGATCTCCACCAGCCCCTTGGCCACCAGCAGCAGCAGCGCCTCGCGCACGGGGGTGCGCGAGGCTCCGAAGCGTTCGCACAGGGCCGGTTCGTCGATGGCGTCGCCGGGCCGCATGGCGCCCGAGCGCAGCTCGTCTTCCAGCGATTGCCGTATACGCTCCTGCAGGCTGGACGTGGCCGGGGTTTTCTCCAATGGCTGCTTGGCTGGAAGCATTTTCTAATTCAAATATATCTGATTGACTGACTGATACATATGACACCCAGACTCGACATCCAGGATCACCTGGCCACCATCACGCTGCAGCGTCCCGAAGCGGCCAACAAGCTGGCCCCGGAGGACCTGGGCGCGTTGGTCGCGCACATGGAGCATATCAACCAGCGCGACGATGTGCGCGTGGTGGTGCTGCGCAGCGAAGGCAAGTACTTTTGCAGTGGTTATGATATATCAGAGATCCAGGGCAGCCAGACCGAGGGCAGCAGCTTCGGCGAGATGGTGGACGCCATCGAACAATGCCGCGCCGTGACCGTGGCGGCCATCCACGGCGGCGTCTACGGCGGTGCCACGGACATGGCCCTGGCCTGCGATTTTCGCGTGGGCAGCACGGCGGCCGAGATGTTCATGCCGGCCGCGCGCCTGGGCCTGCATTTCTACGCGGGCGGGCTGGAGCGCTATGTCTCGCGCCTGGGCCTGGACACGGCCAAGCGGCTGTTCCTGACCTGCGAGCGCATCCAGGCCCCGGAGATGAAGGCCTGCGGATTCCTCACCCATCTGGCCGATCCCGCCGCCTTCGCCGCGGCCGTGGAGCAGCTCACCGGCACGCTGGCCGCCATGGCGCCCATCCCCCTGTTCGGCATGAAAAAGCACCTGAACCTGATCGCGCGCGGCCGCCATGACGTGGCCGAGATCACGCGCGAGGTGCAGCGCAGCATCGCCTCCGAAGACCTGCAGGAAGGCGGCCGGGCCTGGCGCGAGAAACGCAGTCCGGAGTTCAAGGGGCGCTGAACCGCATCCTCCCGCATACACGCAGATTGCCCGTGGTGCTGCCTACCGCCCACAGCCCACGGAACCGGCGCGGCCCAACTCGGGGACACCGAGGAAGGGCCTCTCCCGCACCGAGGGTGTCGTCCCCCTTTGGGGGAAGGCGCGCAGCGACTCAGGGGGTATCAATAAACAGGAGACAAGCCATGTTCAAGCGTTTTGCACTGTCGTTGCTGCTGGCCGGATTGGCCGGTGGCGCGATGGCCCAGTCCTACCCCGCCCGGCCCGTCACGCTGGTCGTGGGATTTCCGCCCGGTGGCGGCGCCGACGCGGTGGCGCGCATCGTGGCCGACAAGGTCGGCAAGATCCTGGGCCAGCCCCTGCTGGTGGACAACCGCCCGGGCGCCGGCACCACGCTGGCCTCCGAGCATGTGGCGCGTGCAGCGCCCGACGGCTACACGCTGCTGCTGGGCAGCGCCAATATCTATGGCTCGGACCAGCTGCTCTACAAGAGCGCGCGCTATGACGGCGCGCGCAACTTCACGGGCATCACGCGCTGGAGTTCGGCCCCCATGCTGCTGGCCGTGCGCAAGGATTTTCCGGGCCAGGGCGTGGGCGACCTGGTGGCGCTGGCGCGCAGCCAGCCCGACAAGCTCAGCTATTCCTCCTCGGGCGCAGGCGTGATCACGCACCTGGCCACGCTGTCGTTCGCGGGCGCCAGCGGCGGGCTGCGCATGCTGCATGTGCCGTTCAAGGGCGGTGCGCCATCGATACAGGCCGTGGCCGCCGGCGATGTGGACCTGACCTTCGGCACGCCGCCCTCGGTGCTGCCGCTGGCCCAGGCGGGCAAGCTGCGCATGCTGGCGGTGAGCACGGCCGAGCGCTCCCCGCTGTTTCCCGAGCTGCCGGGCATGAAGGAGTCCGGCGTGCCGGGTTTTGACTACACGTTCTGGTTCGGCCTGTTCGCCCCGGCGGGCCTGCCCGAGGAGGTGGCCAGGAAGCTGTTCGATGCCAGCACCAAGGCCCTGGAAGACCCCGATGTGAAGGCCAGGCTGGCCAAGCAGGGCAATCTGGCAGCGCCCTCGGCATCCCTTGAGGAATTCCGTGCCTGGGCCTTGAAGGAAGGGCAGGAGTCCAAGGCCTTGACCCAGCGTTCCGGCGCCGGATTGCAGTGAATATGAATGAGCAAACCATGAATGAACAAGCCACGGGCCTGCCGCTGGAAGGCCTTACCGTCATCGACCTCACGCGCGTGCTGGCCGGACCCATGTGCACTCAGATGCTGGCCGACCTGGGCGCGCGCGTGATCAAGGTGGAGCAGCCCGGCACGGGCGACGATGCGCGCGGCATCGGGCCGTTTGTGGACGGGGGCTCGGCCTATTTCCTGTCGGTGAACCGCAACAAGGAATCCATTGCGCTGGACCTCAAGCAGCCGCAGGACCGCGAGGTCTTCGAGCGCCTGCTGCAAGGCGCCGATGTGCTGGTCGAGAACTTCCGCCCCGGCACCATGGACAAGCTCGGCTATGGCTGGGAGACCCTGCATGTGCGCCATCCCCGGCTGGTGATGACGTCGGTCTCTGGCTTTGGCCAGACGGGGCCCTACAGCGGCTTTCCTGCCTACGACATGGTGGTGCAGGCCATGAGCGGAATGATGAGCGTGACCGGCCACCCGGGCGCCGGGCCCTGCCGCGTAGGCGTGTCCATCGGCGACCTGGGCGCGGGGCTGTATGCCGTCATCGGCACGCAGGCTGCGCTCATGCGCCGCGCCCGCACGGGGCAGGGCGAGCGTGTCGATGTCTCCATGCTCGACTGCCAGGTGGCCCTGCTGGAGAACCCCGTGGCGCGGCTCGGTGCGCTGGGCAGCGTGCCGGGGCCCATGGGTACGCGGCATCCGTCCATGGCACCCTTCGATGTGTTCGCGGCGCAGGACGGCTGGTTCGTCATCGCCGTGGGCAGCGATGCGCTGTTCCGCAAGCTGTGCAGCCTGCTGCAATTGCCCGAACTGGCCGGGGACGCGCGCTTTGCCGGCAATGCCCTGCGCTGCGAGCACCAGGCCGAACTCAAGGCCGCGCTGGAGGCGCGCCTGCGGGACAGTCCCAGGGCGCATTGGCTGCGCCTGCTCACTGATAATGGCATCCCGGCGGGGGAGTACAACAGCGTGGCCGATGTCGTCGAGCACCCCCAGGTGCGCGAGCGCGGCATGCTGGCCCAGGTGCAGGCCCCCGGTGGCCAGACGCTGCGCGTGGCGGGCAACCCCTTGCTGGCCGCGTGCGATCAGCCCCTGGTGCGCAGGCAGCCGCCCGCGCTGGACGCGGACCGCGAGCGCATCCTGCGCGAGCTGTCCGTGGCGCAGCCTTCGCCCAACCATGAACGTGCCTGAGATTTCCCTGCTTCCCGCGGACTCTTCCTTCTTCTTCACAGCCATGACCAACCGCAATCTGTTCGCTGCCTTGCGCGCCGCCTTTCCCCAGGATCTGCAGAAGTGGGCCGTAGAGGCCATAGGCGCGGACGGCGCCAGCCTGTTCTACAGCTGGGCCGACCTGGACCGTGGCAGCGCGCGCATGGCCAACCTGCTGCAGTCGCTGCAACTGCCGCCCGCCAGCCGCATCGCCGTGCAGGTGGAAAAGTCGGTCGAGGCGCTGATGCTCTATCTGGCCACGCTGCGCAGCGGCCATGTCTTCCTGCCGCTGAACACGGCCTACCAGAGCGCCGAGATCGAATACTTCGTGGGCAATGCCGAGCCCGCCGTCGTGGTCTGCGCGCCGGGCAATTTCGGCTGGGTCTCCAAGATCGCCTTCACCTCGGGCGTGGCCCATGTCTACACCCTGGGCGACGACCGCAGCGGCACGCTGCTGGAACGCGCGGCCCACCATGGCGACGAGCATGAGGTGGTGGAGCGCAGCGAGGACGACCTGGCCGCCATCCTCTACACCAGCGGCACCACGGGCCGCAGCAAGGGGGCGATGCTCACGCACGGCAACATGCTGTCCAACGCCGAGACGCTCAAGGACTACTGGGGCTGGCAGGACGGCGACGTGCTCATCCACGCGCTGCCCATCTTCCATGTGCACGGCCTGTTCGTGGCCATCCACGGCGCGCTGATCAATGGCAGCCCCATGATCTGGCTGTCCAAGTTCGAGCCCGGCACGGTGATCTCGCGCATGCGCGACGCCACCGTCTTCATGGGCGTGCCCACGCTCTACGTGCGCATGCTGGCGGACGCGCGGCTCACGCGCGAGGCGGCGGCCCACATGCGGCTGTTCATCTCGGGCTCGGCACCCATGCTGGTGGAGACGCACCGCGACTGGCAGGAGCGCACCGGCCACGTCATCCTGGAGCGATACGGCATGAGCGAGACCATCATGCTGACCTCCAATCCCTACCGCGCCGACGCGCACAACGGCGGCCAGTCCGAGCGCCGCGCCGGCACCGTGGGCTTTGCGCTGCCCGGCGTGGGCGTGCGCATCGTGGACGACGCAGGCGAGCAGGTGCCCGTGGGCGAGATCGGCAACATCCAGGTGCGTGGCCCCAATGTGTTCAAGGGCTACTGGCGCATGCCCGAGAAGACGGCCGAGGAGTTCACGGCCGATGGCTGGTTCCGCACGGGCGACGTGGGCAAGCTCGACGAGCGGGGCTATGTGAGCATCGTGGGCCGCAGCAAGGACCTGATCATCTCGGGCGGCTACAACGTCTATCCGGCCGAGATCGAAGGCTTCATCAACGAGCTGCCCGGCGTGGCCGAAAGCGCCCTGATCGGCGTGCCGCACCCGGACTTCGGCGAAGTGGGCGTGGCCGTGGTCGTGCCGCGCCCCGGTGCCGCCCTGGAGCCCCAGGCGGTGGTCGATGCGCTCAAGGGCCAGCTGGCCAATTTCAAGATTCCCAAGCGCTGCTTCGTAGTGCAGGAGCTGCCGCGCAACACCATGGGCAAGGTGCAGAAGAACCTGCTGCGCGACGAACACAAGCAGCTGTTCGCCTGAGTTGGCGCCAGGGTGCGGATTGCGCCCTGGCCTGATTGAAAAAGCAAAAGGCATCGGCGCCGCCGATGCCTTTTTTTGTGTGGCGGCCGCCGAGGCTGCCGCTACCCTTCAACGCAGGACGAGCACGGGGATATGGGTGTGCGTGAGCACATGCTGCGTCTCGCTGCCCAGCAGCAGGCGCTGCAGGCCCTTGCGTCCGTGCGAGGCCATGACGATGAGATCGCAGTCGCGGCGCTTGGCCACGTCGATCACGCTTTCGGCGACCAGGTCGGACTTGACGATCTCGGTGGTCACGTTGACCTTCAGAGCCTGTCCCTTGGCATGGATGGCATCCAGCACGGTCTGCGCGTTGGAAGTCCACTGGCCTTCGATGCGCTCGATCTGCTTGAGGTCCACGGTCTCGCCGCCCTCGAAGTAGCTGCGCGGATAGTGTTGCACCACCTGGACGACGACGACGCTGGCGCCGCACAGCGCGGCAAGGCCTAGCCCGCTGTCCACGGCCTTGTCGGAAAGCTCGGAACCGTCGGTGGCGATCAGGATGCGGTTGTACATGCGTGCTCCTTTCGTGTGTGCTGATGGATGGGATGAAGTCAGCATAGACCCAACCATGAGTTAACGGTTGATTAATGTCAATACGCTTATCATGCGGCCCGATTACGCTAAGAACCATGCCCCACACCACGATAGCCCCATCCAGCGAGGCGGCAGTGGCGGCGCTTGATTCAGGCCCCTCGCCCTCGCAGCAGGCCACCGCCCGGCTGCTGGATGATCCGCAGGAGTGGAGTTCGTTCGGACGGCCCGCAGGCCCCGCAACTCCCGCCGACCCTTCCAAGGAACCCACCGACTTTCCCGCCTGGGATTCGCACGTCGTTCTGGAAGGAATGCACTGTGCCGCATGCGCCCTGACCATCGAGGATGCGCTGCGTGCCGTGCCCGGAGTGGAGAAGGCCGAAGTCAGTGCTGCCACGCGCCGCGCCCGTGTCACCTGGCGCCACGCGCAGGTGCTTCCCTCCGAGTGGATGGAGGCCGTGCGGCGCGCCGGCTACCAGGCGCTTCCCGCACGCGATGCCTTTGCGCGCGAGCGTCGCCAGGCCGAGAGCCGCCGGGCGCTGTGGCGCTGGCTGGTGGCCGGCTTTTGCATGATGCAGGTGATGATGTATGCGTGGCCCGCCTACGTGGCCCGCCCCGGCGACCTGTCGCAGGAGATGGAGACGCTGCTGCGCTGGGCCTCCTGGGTCATCTCGCTGCCCGTGGTGCTGTTTTGCTGCGGCCCCTTCTTCTCCAGCGCGCTGCGCGACATACGCCAGCGCCGCGTGAGCATGGACCTGCCCGTGGCCCTGGGCATGCTGATCACCTTCGTGATCAGTTCGCTGGGCACCTTCGATCCTTCGGGGCCCTTCGGCGAGGAAGTCTTCTACGACTCGCTGACCATGTTCGTCTTCTTCCTGCTGTCCGGCCGCTGGCTGGAGTTGCGCCTGCGCGACCGCACGGCCGGCGCGCTGGAAGCGGTGATGAACCGCCTGCCCGATGCCGTGCTGCGCGAGAACGCAGCCGGCCATTTCGAGCGCGTGGCCACGCGCCGCCTGCGGGCGGGCGACCGGGTGCGCGTGCTCAGTGGCGAGGCCTTCCCGGCCGACGGCACCATCGTGCGCGGCCGCACCCATGCCGACGAGGCCCTGCTCACCGGCGAGTCCACGCCCGTGCTGCGTGCCGAGGGCGATACCGTCACGGCCGGCAGCTACAACCTGGATGCCGTGGTCGATGTGCGCGTGGATGGCGTGGGCGCCGATACGCGCTTCGCCCAGATCGTGGGCCTGATGGAAAGCGCCTCGCTGCAAAAGCCGCGCCTGGCCCAGCTGGCCGACAAGGTGGCGCGGCCGTTTCTCGTCGTGGTGCTGCTGGCTGCGCTGGGCGCCGCCATCTGGTGGTGGCCCACCGATCCCGGCAAGGCCATGATGGTGGCGGTGGCCGTGCTCATCGTCACCTGCCCCTGCGCGCTGTCGCTGGCCACGCCCGTGGCCATGCTCACCGCCGCCGGCACGCTGGCGCGCAGCGGCGTGCTGGTGCGCAACCTGCAGGGCCTGGAGGCGCTGGCCGCCGTGGACACCCTGGTGTTCGACAAGACCGGCACGCTCACGCGCGATGGCCTGGCCCTGTCGTCCTTCGAGCCTGCTGCGGGCGAAGATGCCGACGAAGTGCTGGCACTGGCGGCGCTGCTGGCGCGCCAGTCCATCCACCCGGCCTCGCGCGCCATTGCGCAGGCTGGCGCCGATGCCGCCACCGACTGGAAGCTGGACACCATGCAGGAAATGGCCGGCCTGGGCCTGGACGCCTGGGTGCAGCGCCCCGGCGCGCGCCGCCATCTGCGGCTGGGCTCGGCCCTGCACGCAGGCCTGGCCGGGGAGCAGCCCGTGCAGGGGGTGCTGCTGGCCGAGGAGACCTCGCAGGGCTGGCACACGCTGGCCCGCTTCGTCCTCAGCGAGGACGTGCGGCCCGAGGCCGCCGCCGTGGTGCAGGCGCTGCACCGGCATGGCGTGCAGGTGATGCTGCTGTCCGGCGACCGCGAGGACGCGGCCCGCGCCATGGCGGCGCGCGTGGGCATCACCCAGGCCGAAGGCGGCTGCAGCCCGCAGGACAAGCTGGAGCGCCTGCAGCAGGCGCAGGCTGCCGGCCACCAGGTGGCCATGGTGGGCGACGGCCTCAACGACGGCCCAGTTTTAGCTGGAGCGCATGTCTCTTTTGCTTTTGGTAGAGCAGTGCCCCTGGCACAATCGCGCGCAGATTTCGTTGTTCTGGGTGACAGCCTGGAACTGGTACTCCAGGCATGCCTGTTGTCGCGCCGCACGCTGCAGGTGGTGCGCCAGAACATGGCCTGGGCAGCCGCTTACAACGCGGTGTCGATTCCGCTGGCCCTGGCGGGCTTCATGCCTGCCTGGGTGGCCGGCCTGGGAATGGCACTGAGTTCGCTGCTGGTGGTGATGAATGCCGCGCGCCTTGCGCGCAGCCTGCCACTGGCTGCAACGAAACACACGGGCACGCCTGCTGCGCCCGCAGCGTCCGTCGCGATGAAGACGGGCTCCACCGCAACGGTGGGGAGGTAGAACTTGAAACACCCCCTGAGCGGCTGCGCCGCTTCCCCCTCTCTTTCTCGCTTCGCGAGGGAGGGGGACGGCGCCCTCGCTGCGGGGCGGCCCTTGCTCGGCGCCCTTTGTTGGCGGGGCGCCGGTGTTGGGCGCAGTGGGTGGCGCGTCAGCGCCACGGGGAACTGACCATGGATATTTTGTATTTGCTGATCCCGCTGTCGGTGGTGCTGGTGCTGGCCATCCTTGCGGCCCTGTGGTGGGCCGTGTATCGCGGGCAGTTCGAGAGTGTGGAGCAAGAGGGTGAGCGCATTCTTCGGGACGATTGACGTGGGTCAACACGCCCGGGAGCGAAGAACGTAACACTTTGATAGCAATCTAAGGGGTGCACGATGGATAGTTCAAATAAAAACGCTGTCTATTACGACGATTCCGTCGTAAGGCAGTTCTCTATCATGGCCGTCGTCTGGGGGGTGGTAGGCATGGCTGTCGGGGTGTTGATCGCCTCGCAGCTGGCCTGGCCGGAACTCAACTTCGGCATTCCATGGCTGAGCTACGGGCGCCTGCGTCCGCTGCACACGAACGCCGTGATCTTTGCCTTTGGCGGATCGGCGCTGTTCGCAACCAGCTACTACGTGGTGCAGCGCACCTGCCAGACGCGGCTGTTCATGCCCAAGCTGGCCAGCCTGACCTTCTGGGGCTGGCAGATCGTCATTCTCGCCGCCGCCATCAGCCTGCCGCTGGGCTACACCCAGGGCAAGGAGTACGCCGAGCTGGAGTGGCCGATCGACCTGCTGATCGCCGTGACCTGGGTCTCGTATGCCATCGTGTTCTTCGGAACCATCGGCATCCGCAAGGTCCGTCACATCTACGTGGCCAACTGGTTCTTCGGCGCCTTCATCATCGCCGTGGCGCTGCTGCACATCGTCAACAGCGCAGCCATTCCGGCCGGCTGGATGAAGAGCTACTCGGCCTACGCCGGCGTGCAGGACGCGATGGTGCAGTGGTGGTACGGCCATAACGCCGTGGGCTTCTTCCTGACCGCAGGCTTCCTGGGCATGATGTATTACTTCATCCCCAAGCAGGCTGGCCGTCCGGTCTACAGCTACCGCCTGTCCATCGTCCACTTCTGGGCGCTGATCTTCACCTACATGTGGGCGGGTCCTCACCACCTGCACTACACCGCGCTGCCCGACTGGACGCAGTCCGTGGGCATGGTGTTCTCGCTGATCCTGCTGGCTCCCAGCTGGGGCGGCATGATCAACGGCGTGATGACGCTGTCGGGCGCATGGCACAAGCTGCGCGACGACCCCATCCTGCGCTTCCTGATCGTGTCGCTGTCGTTCTACGGCATGTCCACGTTCGAAGGTCCGATGATGTCCATCAAGACCGTCAACGCGCTGTCGCACTACACGGACTGGACCGTGGGCCACGTTCACTCGGGCGCCCTGGGCTGGGTGGGCCTGATCACCATGGGCTCGCTGTACTACCTGATCCCGCGCCTGTTCGGCAAGACCAAGATGCACTCGGTGGGCGCCATCGAACTGCACTTCTGGATGGCCACCATCGGCATCGTGCTGTACATCGCCGCGATGTGGATCGCCGGTGTGATGCAGGGCCTGATGTGGCGCGCCGTCAATCCCGATGGCACGCTGACCTACACCTTCGTCGAAAGCGTCAAGGCCAGCTATCCGTTCTACGTGATCCGCGTGGCCGGTGGCCTGCTGTACCTGGGCGGCATGCTGGTCATGCTGTGGAACACCTGGAAGACCGCGATCTCGGGCCGTTCGGTGAAGGTGGCCGTGCCTGCCGTCGTGGCCCACGCCTGAGCGTCTAGGAGCATTACTCATGTCCGATCACAACAATAGCGCTCCCAAGAGCTTTTCCCACGAGAAGGTGGAAACCAACAATTTCCTGCTGATCGTGCTGACCCTGCTGGTGGTCGCCGTCGGCGGCATGGTGGAAATCGTTCCGCTGTTCTTCCAGAAGTCGACCACGGAAGCGGTGGCGGGCCTCAAGCCCTACACGCCGCTGCAGCTGATGGGCCGCGACGTCTATCTGCGCGAGGGCTGCTACAACTGCCACTCGCAGATGATCCGCCCCTTCCGCGCCGAGACCATGCGCTACGGCCACTACTCGGTGGCTGGCGAGTTCGTCTATGACCACCCCTTCCAGTGGGGTTCCAAGCGCACGGGTCCCGACCTGCACCGCGTGGGCGGCAAGTACAGCGACGAATGGCATCGCATCCACCTGAACAACCCGCGCGACGTGGTGCCCGAGTCCAACATGCCTGCCTACACCTGGCTGGAAAAGAACAAGGTGGATGACACCGTGGTCGCCCAGCACATGAGCGCGCTGCGCAAGGTGGGCGTGCCCTACAGCGACGAGGAAATCAGCGGCGCTGCCGAGCAGGTCAAGGGCAAGACGGAAATGGACGCCGTCATCGCCTACCTGCAGGTCCTGGGCCGTTCGGTCAAGTAAAGGAGAGCGACATGGACATCACCACCATGCGCATCGTGGCCACGCTGGCCTCGCTGGCCTGCTTCATCGGCATCTGGTGGTGGGCGTTCGCCCGCCGCAACCAGGCCCGTTTCGACGAGGCCGCCCAGCTGCCGTTCGAGCAAGACTGAGTCCCTCCACCAGAACGAGAACTTCCCATGAGCGATTTCGTAAACAACTTCTGGTCGATCTATGTCACGGCGATCACGCTGGGCGGCATCATCGGCTGCCTGCTGCTGCTGTATCTCACCGCACGCAAGAAGGTGGTCCCCTCGGCCGACAACACCACGGGCCACGTCTGGGACGAGGACCTGCGCGAGCTGAACAACCCCATGCCCAAGTGGTGGATGTGGCTGTTCATCATCACCTCGGTGTTCGGCTTCGCCTACCTGGCGGCCTATCCGGGCCTGGGCTCGTTCGCGGGCAAGCTGGGCTGGACGCAGCTGGGCGCCTATGAAAACGAGATGGCCAAGGCCCGCGCGGACCTGGAGCCGCTGTACGCCAAGTTCACGAGCATGAGCACCGAAGACATGGCCAAGGATCCCCAGGCCATGGCCATCGGCGAGCGCCTGTTCATGAACAACTGCGCACAGTGCCACGGCTCGGATGCACGCGGCGGCAAGAGCTTCCCCAACCTGACCGATGGCGACTGGCTGCATGGCGGCACGCCCGAGAAGATCAGGGAAACCATCACGGGTGGCCGCATCGGCATCATGCCGCCCATGGCCGCTGCCGTCGGCACGCCCGACGATGTGCGCAACCTCTCGCACTATGTGCTGAGCCTGTCGGGCAGCCCGCACGACTCGCTCAAGGCCTCGCTGGGCAAGTCCAAGTTCACGGCCTGCGCAGCCTGCCACGGCATGGACGGCAAGGGCAACCAGGCTCTGGGCGCGCCCAACCTGACCGATGACATCTGGCTGCACGGCTGGGGCGAGGCCGCCATCACGGCCATGATCAACAACGGCAAGCACAACGAGATGCCTGCCCAGAAGGACAAGCTGACCGAGGCGCAGATCGCGGTGCTTGCTTCCTATGTCTGGGGCATGTCGCACAAAGACGGCGCAGTCCGTCAGTAAGCACAGGGGCGGCGCTGCGGCGCCGCCTTTTTGCGTTTTGAGTTTTCAGATATTTCAAAAAAACAAAGGAACCCACCATGAAGCCCGAGAGCGGGGATGACACCGGGAAGCCTCCCCGCAAAGTCATTCCGATCACGCCGGCCACGCCTGATCCGGGCGAGCTGGTGTCGATGTTCGAGTCGGAAAAGAAGGTCTACCCGCGCTCCATCAGCGGTGTCTTCGCACGCTGGCGATGGGCCCTGGTGTTTCTCACCCAACTGGTTTTCTACGGCCTGCCCTGGCTGGAGTGGGGCCAGCGCCAGATGGTGCTGTTCGACCTCGGAACGCGGCGCTTCTATCTCTTCGGGCTGGTGCTGTACCCGCAGGACTTCATCTACCTGGCTGGCCTGCTGATCATCTCGGCGCTGGCATTGTTCCTGTTCACGGCCGTGGCCGGGCGCCTGTGGTGCGGCTTCTCGTGCCCGCAGACGGTCTACACCGAGATCTTCATGTGGGTGGAGCGCAAGGTCGAAGGCGACCGCAGCGCGCGCATGCGGCTGGACAAGAACGGCTGGACCTTCGAGAAGGCCTGGAAGAAGTCGCTCAAGCAGTTGCTGTGGATCGCCATTGCGCTGTGGACCGGCTTCACCTTCGTGGGCTACTTCGTGCCCATCCGCGAGCTGGGCGGCGAGCTGCTGGCGCTGCAGGGCAGCTGGCAGATGTTCTGGGTGCTGTTCTACGGCTTTGCCACCTATGGCAACGCGGGCTACATGCGCGAGCAGGTCTGCAAGTACATGTGTCCCTATGCGCGCTTTCAGAGCGCCATGTTCGACCGGGACACCATGATCGTCAGCTACGACACGGGCCGGGGCGAGCCGCGTGCACCGCGCACCAAGAAGGTGGACTACAAGGCCCAGGGCCTGGGCGACTGCATCGACTGCAAGATGTGCGTGCAGGTCTGCCCCGTGGGCATCGACATCCGCAACGGTCTGCAATACGAATGCATTGGCTGCGGCCTGTGCATAGACGCCTGCAATTCCATCATGGACAAGATGGAGTACCCGCGCGGCCTGATCCGCCTGACCACGCAGAACGCCATGGCCGGCCTGTGGCGGCGTGCCCAGGTGCTGCGCCGCATCTTCCGTCCGCGCGTGCTGATCTACTCGGCCGTGCTGATCGGCTTGAGCGTGGCCATGATCGTGAGCCTGGCGCTGCGCCAGTCGGTCAAGGTGGACGTGATCCGCGACCGCGCCTCGCTGTCGCGCATCGTGGCGGGCGGCAAGCTGGAGAATGTCTACCGCCTGCAGATCATGAATGCCACCGAGCAGGCCCAGCGCTACCGCATCAGCGCCCATGGCCTCGATGGGCTGGAGCTGGCGTCCGAGCAGGAAGTCGAGGTCGGCCCGGCCGAGACGCGCGGCATTGCGGCGCGCCTGCAGATTCCCTACGGTTCGGCCGAGCCGGGCTCGCACACCGTATTCTTCGATATCGATGCCGTGCATTCGGGCGCGGGACGCGCGTCCGAAAAGGCCGTCTTCCTGGTGCCCCGGTGATGTTCCTGGCAGGCGCGGCACGGTCCGCGCCTGCCGCCTGAAAGAAAGAGGTTTCCCATGTCTTCCAGTCCCGCAGTGTCCGCGCCCGCGCAGGCTCCCTCGCACCCCGACGCCGGCAAGCCCTGGTGGAAGTTCGGCCATGTCTGGCTGGTGGTGGCCGGCCCGGCGGCCGTGGTGGTCGCTGCCGTGATCACGGCCATCATCGCCATCAACGGCGCCGATCCCGTGATCGATCCCGACTACTACCGCAACGGCATCACGATCAACGAGCGTGCCGATGGCGTGCGCGAAGTGCCCAAGAGCATGGCGCCCGCCGTCACCGGCCGCAACCATGCGGCCACGCCCGCGCACGATCACCCCACGGACCGCTGATCGCCGTGCACCCCTGCAAGAGGCCGCAGTCGCGGCCTTTTTGCATGGCGGATCGCATCTCCGGCATGCGCGACGGGTGAGGGTTTCCTACAGGCGTGCAGGGCGCTGCGGGGCTTGGCGCCATGCGTTGGCGCGGCGCACAATGAAGTCGACCCCTCGACAGCACAAGGAGATCGCTGATGTTGGCCCAACGCTGGATGTGGATTGCCTGGCCTGCCTTTCTGGCAGCCGCCGTGATGGAGATGCTGGTTTTTGCCTTTGTGGACCCGCTGGAGCTGCATTGGCTCGGCGACCTGGGCTGGTCGCGCCAGGGCATTTACACGCTGGCCTTCTTCGCCTTCTGGGGCGTGACCATGCTCTCCAGCCTGATGACCACCATGCTGGGCCGCTCGGCCCGTGATCTCAATGACGGCGTGGTCTCCGAGCCCGACCCGGACCTGGCCATGCAGGGGCTGGGGCGGGACTGATCGAGAGCCCGCCGCAATGAACAAGGCCCGCGACAGCGGGCCTTGTTCATTGGCGGATGAATGCTTACTGCCCTTGCAGCCTCACTGGCACTGCTGGCTGTTGACGATGCGCTTGAGCGCCTCCGTGTCCAGGATGCGCAGATGGCGCTGGCGCACCTCGATGATGTTGTCGTCCGCGAACTTGGAGAAGGTGCGGCTCACCGTCTCCAGCTTCAGGCCCAGGTAGCTGCCGATTTCCTCGCGCGTCATGCGCAGTACCAGTTCGGACTTGGAAAAGCCCCGCGCATGCAGGCGCTGCACCAGGTTGAGCACGAAGGCGGCCAGGCGCTCCTCGGCGCGCATGCTGCCCAGCAGCAGCATCACGCCGTGCTCGCGCACGATCTCGCGGCTCATGACCTTGTGCACATGGTTTTGCAGGGCCGTGACCTCGCGCGACAGGTCTTCCAGCTTGTCGAAGGGCATGACGCAGACTTCGGCGTCTTCCAGCGCGACGGCATCGCAGGTGTGGTGGTCGTTGACGATGCCGTCCAGGCCGATGATCTCGCCGGCCATCTGAAAGCCTGTGACCTGGTCGCGTCCGTCCTCGGTGGCCACGCAGGTCTTGAAGAAGCCGGTGCGGATGGCGTACAGCGAGGTGAATGTCTCGCCGTTGCGAAACAGCAGGCCTCCGCGCTTGACCTTGCGGCGCGTGGCCACGATGTCGTCGATGCGCTGCATCTGCTCGGCATCCAGGCCCATGGGCATGCACAGTTCGCGCAGGTTGCAGTTGGAGCAGGAGGCTTTGATGGTCTGAAGGTTCATGGAGTGATAAACATCAGCGGCACACAGCGTGCCGGCGGTGACCTCGTGGATTGCGATGAGTTGGATCAAATTGTCGCAGCAGTCCCTCAAACAACTCTTGATATGAGTCAAGGACATGACCGATGTGCTGCGGCACAGTCGAGGTATTAGAGGAAAAAACCCATGACCGCTGTCACCCCAGAGCTGCTGCGTCGCTTTGACGTACCGGGGCCCCGATACACCTCGTTCCCTACCGCCGACCGCTTTGTCGAGGCCTTTGGTGCAGAGGACTATATCCTGGCGCTGCAACAACGCAAATCGAGTACCGCAGCGCGTGCCATGCCTTTGTCGCTGTATGTGCACGTGCCCTTTTGCGAGTCGCTTTGCTACTACTGCGCCTGCAACAAGATCGTGACGCGCCACCACGATCGCGCCGCCGTCTACCTGGACTACCTGGCGCGCGAGATGGCCTTGCACACGGCCCATTGCGGCAAGGGCCAGACCGTCAGCCAGCTGCACCTGGGCGGCGGCACGCCCACCTTCTTCTCCGACGACGAGCTGCGCACGCTGATGGGCCTGTTGCGCGAGCATTTCAAGCTGGAGCCGGGTGGCGAGTACTCCATCGAGGTCGATCCGCGCACCGTCAGCGTCGAGCGCCTGGCCGTGCTCAAGGAGCTGGGCTTCAACCGCCTGAGCTTCGGCGTGCAGGACTTCGACGAGCAGGTGCAGATCGCCGTGCACCGCGTGCAGCCGGCAGAGCAGGTGTTCGAGCTGGTGGCGGCCGCGCGGCAGCTGGGCTTTGCCTCCATCAACGTGGACCTGATCTACGGCCTGCCCAAGCAGACGCCCGAATCCTTCGAGCGCACGCTGGCCCAGGTCAACGCGCTGCGGCCCGACCGCATCGCGCTCTATGCCTATGCCCACCTGCCCGAGCGCTTCAAGCCGCAGCGGCGCATTGCGGCCGAGGATCTGCCCCAGGGGGCCGACAAGCTGGCCATGCTGTCGCGTTCCATCGCCGCGTTCATGGACGGTGGCTATGTCTATGTGGGCATGGACCACTTCGCCCTGCCGGAGGACTCGCTGGCCGTGGCCAAGCGCCAGGGCCGGCTGCACCGCAACTTCCAGGGCTACAGCACCCAGCCCGACTGCGACCTGATTGCGCTGGGCGTGTCGGCCATCGGCAAGGTGGGCGCCAGCTACAGCCAGAACGCCAAGACGCTGGAGGAGTACTACGACGCCATCGACGCCAGCCACCTGCCCGTGGTGCGGGGCCTGGCGCTGTCGCGCGACGACCTGGTGCGCCGCGCCGTCATCATGGCCATCATGTGCCAGGGCGCCGTGCTGTTCGAGCCCATGGAGCAGGCCTGGCTGCTGGGCTTTCGCGAGTACTTCGCGCCCGAGATGGCGGCCCTGGAGGACCTGCAGGTCAAGGGCCTGGTGCAGATCAGCGACGAGGGATTCCAGGTCACGCCCATGGGCTGGTACTTCGTGCGCGGCGTGGCCATGCTGTTTGACCGATATCTGCAGGCGGACAAGAACCGGGCGCGGTTTTCGAGGATCATCTAGGCCCCATGCTGTTGTCGCTGCTCTGGACCGCTTTGATCATGGGGCTCGTCGGCGGGCCCCATTGCCTTGCCATGTGCGCTGCGCCCTGCGGCGTGGTCACGGGCGGGGCGGGGCAGGGCGGCGGCTCGCAGGTGGTGGCCGTGCATGGATTGCAAAGCCGGCTGTGGCTGCGCACGGCGCTGTTCCACGGCGGCCGTCTGGCCGGCTATGCCAGCCTGGGCGCTGCCTCGGCCCTGGCCATGGAGAGCCTGTCCTGGCTCACCAGCCAGACCACGGCGCTGCAGCCGTTCTGGACACTGACCCATGTCGCCGTGATGGCCTGGGGCCTGGCCATGATGGTGCAGGCCCGCCAGCCCGCCTGGCTGGAGTCTGCCGGCCGCGCTGCCTGGCGGCGCGTGCAGCCCTGGGTGTCGGCGCCGGGCGGCACGCTGGCGGCAGGCTATGCCTGGGCGCTCATGCCTTGCGGACTGCTGTATTCGGCCGTGCTGGTCGCCGCGCTCAGCGGCGGCCCGTTGCAGGGCGCGCTGGCCATGGCGGCCTTTGGCGTGGGCAGCGGGCTGTGGCTGGTGGCCGGCCCCTGGCTGTGGCGGCTGGGCCGGCAGCGCCTGAACGGCCTGCGCGCCGAATGGGGCACGCGCCTGGCCGGCCTGATGCTGGTGGGCGTGGCCGTATGGGCGCTGTGGATGGACCTGATCTACAAGCCCAGCCTCTGGTGCCGTTGAGCAACAGCTGAGGCCAGACTTGGCACCTGGGGTCGCGGATTGGCTGCGAGGCCCTCAGAACTGGAGATAATGCCCGAATCATCGGCTTACATATTGCCGATTCCTTCAGCCTCGGGGCCGTTGCCGCGCGTGAACCATTCCGTCCTCATCGATATCCGAGACCTCCGTCCGGGCATGTTTGTCCAGCTCGATGTTGGGTGGCTGAACCATCCCTTTCCGGTCAGCAGCTTCAAGATCACCTCCAGCGCACAGATCCAGACCCTGAAATCCCTGGGCCTGGAGGTGGTGCGCTGTGTCCCGCACAAAAGCGACACCTGGCCCGCCGAGGTGCGCACCCCGCCGCCGCAGGAGCTGCCGCCCGTCGTGGTGGCCCCCGAGCCTGCACCCACCGAACCTGCGCCAGCACCGCTGCTGCTGTCCGTGCCCGACTGGCGCGGCCGGCTGGAGGACTGCAATGCGCGCTTTCAGAAGGTGGAGCGCGGCTATGTGGCCATAGAGACCACCATCGCCAGCGCGCCCGAGCAGGCGCGCATGCCCACCGAGGCCCTGGTCGATGGCTGCCTGGCCGAACTGGCGGGCCCGCAGGACGTGGCCATTCACCTGCTGTCCGATGGCGTGGGCAGCAGCCAGAGCGTGCATGCCGTCAACGTGACCGTGCTCAGCCTGCTTCTGGGCCGGGCCCTGGGCCTGCAGGAATCGCTGCTGCGCGACCTGGGCTTGGCGGCGCTGCTGCATGACGCGGGCAAGCCCGTGGCCGGTGTCGAAGGCATGCACGGCCTGGCCCTGGAGCCTTCCGTGCCCGACGCCCTGCGCGAGCGCTACGAGCGCCATGTGGGCGAATCCGTGGCCATTGCCATGCGCATGGGCCTGTCGGCCCAGGTCACCACAGCCATCGCCCAGCACCATGAATGGGCCGACGGCACGGGGTTCCCGCTGAGCCTGGTGGCCGAAGACATGGAACTCACGGGCCAGATCCTGGCCCTGGTCAACAGCTACGACCGCCTGTGCAACCCCGGCGATGCACAGACGCCGCATACGCCGCACGAGGCCCTGTCCATGCTGTTCAGCCGGCTGCGCGACAAGTTCGCCGCGCCCGTGCTCAATGGCTTCATCCGCATGATGGGTGTGTTCCCCCCGGGCTCGGTGGTGGAACTGACCGACGGGCGCCATGCCATGGTCATGTCCGTGAATGCATCACGCCCGCTCAAGCCCTCGGTGATGGTGCACGATGCCGGCGTGCCGGCCGCGCAGGCGCCCGTGCTGGCGCTGGAGCTGTTTCCCGAGCTGGGCATACGCCGGGGAGTGGCGCCCGCGCAGCTGCCGCGCGATGCGCTGGACTACCTGTCGCCGCGCCGGCGTGTCTGCTATTACTTTGAACGGGCGGTGGAGTTGGATCCACCGAAGGTGGCGTCTTGAACAAGCAAGCGCTCAACCGCGCCTGGCCCCGCCTGCTGGATGCACTGCAGGAGGCCCTGTGGCTGATCGATGCGCGCACCCTGAAGGTGCTGCGCGCCAACGCCGCCAGCGAATCCGTCACCGGCTATGAGGCCGATGCGGCCCCGGGCCTGCCCGTGCAGGTGCTGGCCGCCACGCCGCAGCAGCAGGCTTTCTGGAGCGATCCCTTCAACTGGCAGGCCGGAGCCCAGTTCATTGCCGAGGTGCGCCGCGCCGATGGCCAGCTGGCGCCCGTGGAGATGCGCGTGCGCGCGCTCGACGGCGAGGTGCTGCTGGTCAGCATGCTGGACCGGCGCGAGCAGGCCTTGCACGAGGCCGAGTTCGAGAGCCTGTTGGGCGAGCTGCGCGCCACGCTGGAGTCCGCGGCCGACGCCATCCTGGTCTGCGATCCCGATGGCCGCATCCGCGCCTTCAATCACCGCTTTGCCACGCTCTGGGGCATTCCCGAGGCGCTGCTGGTGCGCCGCAACGACGTGGCCATCCTCGACCACCTGGCCAGCCAGGTGCGCGATGCCGAATCCTATGCGCGCCAGTTGAAGCTGCTGTCGGCCCAGCCCCTGATGGAGGCGGCCGACGTGCTGGACCTGCGCGACGGGCGCATCCTGGAGCGCCGCGCCGTGCCCCAGCTGCGCCGGGGCCTGCCCATGGGGCGGATCTTTTCCTTTCGCGACATCACGGCCGAGGCCCAGACCCAGGCGGGCCTGGAGCTGGCCGCGCGCGTCTTCGAGTCCAGCCTGGACGGCATCTTCATTGCCGACGGCTACATGGATGTGGCCCGCACCAACCCGGCCTGCGAGCGCCTGCTCGGCGGCATGCCCGTGCAGGGGCGCACGGTGGAGTCGCTGTTCGAGGCCTCCGAAGGCCAGGCCGACACCCTGGGCGACCTGGCCCGCATCCAGTGGCACCAGGGCGGCTTCTGGGAGGGCGACCTGTGGCTGCGCCAGGCCGGCGGCGCGCGCTGCGCCGTGCGCCTGTCCTGGGTGCCGCTGCGCAACGCGCAGGGCGACGTGGTGCAGAGCATCGGCTTCATGCGCGACCTCACGCAGCAGCGCGTGGCCCAGCAGCGCATTGAACAGCTGGCCTATAGCGACGCGCTCACCGGCCTGCCCAACCGCCTGAACCTCACGGAGCGCGTGGATGCAGCCATCGAGGCCGCGCGCGCAGGCGGCACGGTGTTCAGCATCCTGTTCATCGACCTGGACCGCTTCAAGATCATCAACGACTCGCTGGGCCACCAGTTCGGCGACCGCGTGCTCAAGCTGGTCGCGCAGCGCCTGAGCGACTGCATGCGGCCCGTGGACATCCTGTGCCGCCTGGGTGGCGACGAGTTCGTGCTCTATCTGCAGGGCTGCAACGCCGAGCTGGCCGCGTCGGTGGCCAAGCGCATCCTGCAGGAGATGGAGCGCCCCTTCCTGCTCGACGGCCTGGGCTTTTCCGTGCAGTGCAGCATCGGCGTGGCCCAGTACCCGGCCGATGGCCTCACGCTGGATGAGCTGATCCGCCAGGCCGACACCGCCATGTACCGCGTCAAGGAGCGGGGCCGGGGCCATTTCAGCTTCTACCAGCCGCAGATGAGCGCCGGCCTGCTGTCGCGCATGAAGCTGGAGCACGCCATGCGCCAGGCGCTGGAGCATGGCCGCATGGCGGTCTACTTCCAGCCCCAGGTGCACATAGACAGCGACCGCATCGTCGCCGCCGAGGCGCTGCTGCGCTGGACCGATCCCGAATTCGGCGTGGTCTCGCCGGGTGTCTTCATCCCGCTGGCCGAGGAGTCGGGCTACATCGTCACGCTGGGCGCCTGGGTCATGGAGCAGGCCGTGCAGGAGGCTGCACGCTGGCAGCAGCAGGGCATGCCCATCAAGGTCTCGGTCAACGTGTCGGCGCTGGAGTTCCGCCAGTCAGGCTTTGTCGAGCGGGTGACCGAGCTGCTGCGCAGCTACGGCCTGACACCCCAGCTGCTGGAGCTGGAGCTGACGGAAAGCATCTTGCTGCAGGACGCCCAGGACATGGCGCTGCGCGTATGCCAGATCGCCGATCTGGGCGTGGGCATGGTGATTGACGACTTCGGCACCGGCTACTCCAACCTGGCCTACCTGAAGAAGCTGCCCATCTCCAAGATCAAGATCGACCAGAGCTTCGTGCGCGGCCTGCCCAGCGACGAGGGCGACCAGGCCATCGTCGGCGCCATCATCAGCCTGGGTTTGGCGCTGGGCGTGGAGATCGTGGCCGAGGGCGTGGAAACGCACGAGCAGCTGACGGCCATACACCGCATGCAGGGCCACTACTTCCAGGGCTTTCTGTGTGCCCCGGGCCTGCCGCGCGAGCAGTTCGGCGAATGCCTGCAGGCGCAGCGCGCCGGCATTGGCGCCATCGCCTACCGGCAGAGAATGGCCCAGGCCGCGAGCGCTCAGCTGCCTGCGCTCAAGCCCTTCCAGAGCATGTAGGCCGCCAGGCCGAACAGCAGCGTGGCAAAGATGCGCTTGAGCTGGCCCACGGGCAGCCGGTGCGCGGCCCGTGCCCCCAGCGGTGCCGTCAGCACGCTGCAGCAGGCCAGGGCCAGCAGGGCCGGCAGCCACAGGTAGCCCAGCGAGTATTCGGGGCGCCCCGCGTCGCCCGCGCCGGTGAAGATCAGGCCCGCCGCATTCACCACGGCAATCGGAAACCCCAGTGCCGCGCTGGTGCCCACGGCCATGTGCATGGGCACCGAGCAGCGCATCATGAAGGGCACGCTGATGAAGGCCCCGCCCGCACCCACCAGCCCCGAGATGAAGCCCAGGCCCGTACCCGCGCCGTACAGCCCCAGCGGGCCGGGCAGGGCGCGCGTGGCCGTGGGCTGGCTGTTGCTGCGCAGCATGCGCAGCGCCATGTAGCCGATGAATACGCCAAAGAACAGTGCCAGGTACTTGCCGCGCAGCAGCGCGAAAACGCCCAGGCTGGCGAGCAGGCCGCCCGTGATGATGCCCGGCGCCAGGCTGCGCACGATGTCCCAGTGCACGGCGCCGCGCCCATGGTGGGCGCGCAGGCTGGAGATCGAGGTGAACACGATGGTGGCCATGGCCGTGGCGATCGCCATCTTCACGGACAGATCCGGGCCGACTCCGCGCTTGTCGAGAAAGTAGGTCAGAAACGGCACGAGCACCATGCCGCCGCCCACTCCCAGCAGGCCGGCCAGGAAGCCGGAGCACAGGCCCAGCAGGGCCAGTTCGAGAAACAGCAGGTCAGGCATGCGGCAGAAGATCGGTAGTGGAGGGGCGGGGAGGGCAACAAAAAACCCGGCGCACCGTGGAGGTGCGCCGGGTTGGAATCAGGTGTCTGCAAAGACCACCGGGCCGTCATCCTGAACCGGGGTTCAGGGGGGCAAGGGCAGCCAGACGTTGGGTTCATCTAACGCGAGACGATCACGCTCGAATGGCAATGTACCAAGCCCGGGCTCATAGAGCATTGGTCCAAGGAACTATAAAGCCCGGCGGGTTTGCAGACGCCTCCATTCTACGGCGATTGAGCAGGCCCGCAATCAAGTTCTTTGAACGGCATGGGCTTTCCATTGACATGGCCGATGCCATGAAAAACGGCCTCCGAAGAGGCCGTTGGATAGACGGGGAGTGCAGCGGCTCAGAGCAGCCGAGCATCGCTTTCCAGGGCCTGGTCCAGGCGCAGAACCAGCTGCTCGGCAAGGGCCTGCTGGCGCTGGCGCTCGGCCAGTTCCTCGGGGCTGGGCTCGGGCGGCAGGGACTGGGCGGCATGCTGCGAAGTGACCTCGTCATGCAGGGACTGCATTTCGGCCTGGGCCGTGGCCATGGCGCTTTCCTGCGCTTCGCGGTCCAGCACGTCGAAGGCCATGTTCAGCGCGGACAGCACGGCCACGCGCTCGCGCGAGCGGACCTTGCCGCTGTCGCGGATCCGGGTCATGGCCGTGTCCACACGGCGCACGGCCTCGAGCAGACGCTCTTCCTGGCCATCGGGGCAGGTCAGCACATAGCTTTGCTGCAGGATTTGCACTTCGATCTGCTTCATGGGCGTTCGGGCGTCGGCGGTTGCGAAGGGGGTCAAGCCCCTTGGTTGGAGGGCAGGCGCTCGATCAGGGCATCGACGCGGGCCCGGGCGGCGTTGAGCCGCGAGCGCAGTGAATCACGCTCCTGGGTCAGGGCCGCCACCTGTTCGGCGAGTAGCGCATTCGTGCGTTGCAGTTCCTCGTGGCGAACCAGCAGGCGCTCCACGCGCTCTGCAATGTGGTCGAGGGAAGTCTGGGAGGTCATAGACGCTGAGATTGTAGGACGTGCGAACGAAGTGAGCGCATTCCGTGGAAGTATCCGAGGAAACCTGATAGCAAGGGGGCTTAGAAGGCTTGACGTCAGCGCCGTGCTCAGGTATTCGAGCGCAGGCGGCAGACTGTCTCACAAAATCGTAGCGCCATGTGTAGGACGCGTCTGCTTCGGCGGGGTGTAATGCGTAAGCATTGGTTGCGGGCGCGGTGCGGGTCGGGTGCGGATACGGCGGGGGTGCGCACTACAATGCGCCGCGTTGGCGGAGCGGCCGGTTCCAGGCAGCGTCGCACGGAGCAAACAAATACACATGAATATTGACCTTGGCCGGGGCGGGGCACGCTGCCCGGCGCTGCTGATCACTTCCACGGCCTCGGGCCAGGGCAAGACCACGCTGACGGCTGCACTGGCGCGGCTGCATGCGCGCCAGGGGCGCCGCGTGCGCGTGTTCAAGTGCGGCCCTGACTTCCTGGACCCGCACTGGCACGAGCTGGCCAGCGGCGCGCCCGTGCACAGCGTCGATCTGTGGATGACGGGCGAGGCCGACATGCGTGAGCGCCTGCACGCTGCCGCCTGCGAGGCCGACCTCATCCTGGTGGAAGGCGTCATGGGCCTGTTCGACGGCACGCCCTGCGCGGCCGATGTGGCCGAGCGGCTGGGCCTGCCGGTGCTGGCCGTGATCGACGCCTCGGGCATGGCCGGCACCTTTGGCGCACTGGCCCATGGCCTGCAGCACTACCGGCCCGGCCTGCGCTGGGCCGGCCTGCTGGCCAACCGCGTGGGCAGCGCCCACCATGCCGACCTGCTGCTTGCCGGCCTGCGCGAGCCTTCGCTGTGGCTGGGCGCGCTGGCGCGGGTGCAGGGTGCAGGCGCCACCTCGCTGCTGCCCGAGCGGCACCTGGGCCTGGTTGCCGCGCATGAGCTGGACGATGCCCTGCAGCGCCTGGACGTGGCCGCCGATGCGCTGCTGGCCACGCCGCTGGGCCAGTTGCCCTGGCAGGCCGAAGCCGGGCAGGGCGCCAGCTGGCAGGACTGGTCCGTGGACTTTGAACCGTGCCCGGAACCTGCCGAAGCCGTGCAGCCCTGGCTGGCGGGCCGCACCGTGGCGGTGGCGCGTGATGCGGCCTTCAGCTTCATCTACCAGGCCAACCTCGACTGCCTGCGTTCCATGGGTGCGCGGATTGCCTTCTTCTCGCCCCTGGCCGCAGAGCGCCTGCCGCAGTGCGATGCGCTGTGGCTGCCCGGCGGCTATCCGGAACTGCACCTGGACGCGCTGGCCGCCCATGCCGCGCTGCGCGGTGACATTGCCGCCCACGTGGCTGCCGGCCGCCCGGTCTGGGCTGAGTGCGGCGGTATGCTCGCGCTGTGCGAACGACTGACCGACACTGCGGGCCGGACCACGGACCTCTGGGGCCTGTTGCCCGGCCATGCGCGCATGCAGCCGCGCCTGGCCGGCCTGGGCATGCAGCAACTGCCCACGCCCTGGGGCCTGTTGCGCGGCCACACCTTCCACTACAGCCGGCTGGACACGTCCATGGCCGAGGCCGGGCGCAGCAGCCGCCCCGGCCAGGCTCCCCAGCCCGACCGGGGCGAGGCGCTGTACCGCCAGGGCAGCGTGCACGCCAGCTATTTCCATGCCTGGTTTGCCTCGCAGCCGCGCGCCGTGGCGGCGCTGCTGGGCGCTGACATTCCCGCAGGCCAGGCGTCATGACCGACCAGATCTCCACCTATTCGCTTGCGCGCAGCCAACTCATTCTGGGCGGCCAGAAAAGCGGCAAGTCGCGCCGTGCGGAATTGCTGGCCCGCGCCTGGCTCGATGGCGCCCTGGACCGCGAGGCCGCGCTGATCGCCACCGGCCAGCCCTGGGACGAAGAAATGCGCGAGCGCATCGCCCGCCACCGGCGCGACCGCGCCGAGCGCGTGCCCGGCATGGCCACGCTTGAGGAGCCGCTGGACCTGGCCGCCATGCTTGCGCGGCACAGCACGCCGCAGCGCCTGCTGGTGGTGGACTGCCTGACGCTGTGGCTGACCAACTGGATGATGCCGGCCCAGCCTTCCGAGGAACTGGCGCGCGGATGGGAGGGCCAATGCACGGCCTTTCTGGCCGCCTTGCAAGCTGCGCCCGGCCCGGTGATCCTGGTCGGCAACGAGATCGGCCTGGGCGTGATCCCGCTGGGATCGCAGGTGAGGGCCTTTGTGGATGCGCTGGGTGTGCTCAACCAGCGTGCGGCGCAAAGCTGCGAAACCGTCACGCTGATGTGCGCCGGCCTGCCGTTGGCGCTCAAGGGCCCGCAGCCGTGAGGCCATGGCGTCTCGCCCTGTGGGGCCTGGCGTTGGCACTGGCGCTGTCTGCGGCGCAGTCTGCCATCCGGGTCACGGACGGGCGGGGCGTTCCGGTGGAGCTGCCACAGCCGCCGCAGCGCATCGTCAGCCTGCTGCCCTCGCTGACCGAGACCGTGTGCGAGCTGGGCGGCTGCCAGCGCCTGGTCGGCGTGGACCGCTATTCGAACTGGCCGGCCCATGTGAAGACTCTGCCCGTGGTGGGCGGCGGAATCGATCCCAACATCGAGGCCATCGTCGCGCTCAAGCCCGATCTGGTGCTGGTGTCCATGGCCTCGCGCTCGGTGGCGCGGCTGCAGGCATTGGGCCTCAAGGTCGTGGCGCTGGAGCCGCGCACCCATGCCGATGCGCAGGCCGTGCTGCGCACCGTGGGCCAGTTGCTGGACCTGCCGCCCGCGCAGGGCGCCGACCGTGTCTGGTCCGCCATCGAGGCGCGCATGCAGGAGGTGGAGCGCAGCATGGCCCCCGCGCTGCGCGGGCAGACCGTGTATTTCGAGGTCAACCGCGGCCCCTTTGCCGCAGGCGAGTCTTCGTTCATCGGCGAGACCCTGGCGCGCCTGGGCATGCGCAACATCGTGGGTGCGCAGCTGGGGCCGTTCCCGCGCATCAACCCTGAATTCGTGGTGCGCGCCGATCCGGACTTCATCCTGGGCGGCGACCGCAGCCTGGGCACATCGGGCGAGCCCTATCCGGGCTGGGGCCGCATGCGTGCCATGCAGGCCGGGCGCGTCTGCCGCTTTGTGCCGGCCGAGCTGGACGTGCTGGTGCGCGCCGGCCCGCGCATGGCCGAGGGCGCTGCGCTGATGGCGCGTTGCCTGAACGGGGCCGCACGGTGAGGCAGGCCCGCAGGCACCACAGCGGCCTGGCTGCGCCCTGGATGGCACTGGCCCTGCTGGTCGTGAGTGCCCTGCTCATGCTGCTGGGGGCGGGCGTGGGCAGCACGGGCTGGGAGAGCGTGTGGGCGGCGCGCAGCGATCCGCTGTCCTGGCAGATCGTCACCGAGATCCGGCTGCCGCGCACGGCGGGCGCGTGGCTGGCCGGCGGCCTGCTGGGGCTGGCCGGGGCCGTCGCCCAGGGCGTGTTCCGCAATCCGCTGGCTGATCCCTATCTGCTGGGCAGTGCCTCGGGCGCCTCGCTGGGCGTTGCATTGAGCATGGCGGCGCTGGGCGCCTCGCCCTTCGCACTGGCGGGCCTGGCGCGCCTGGGTGTCACGGGCGCGGCCTTTGCGGGCGCGGCCCTGGCCGTGCTGCTGACCCTGGTGCTGGCCCAGGGCGTGCACAACACCATGCGGCTGCTGCTGGCCGGCGTGGTGGTGGGGGTGGTGTTGGGCGCGGCCGCATCGCTGGTGCTGCTGATGAACCCGGACATCATGCAGGCCATGCAGGCCTTCATGCTGGGCAGCACCTCCTTCATCGGCTGGGGCGCCTGCGCGCTGATGCTGGCCGTGCTGCTGGCCACCGCCCTGGGCGCCTGGTGCCTGGGCCGCGTGCTCGACGGCCTGTCCCTGGGCGAGGCCACGGCCCACAGCCTGGGCCTGCCGCTGGCGCCGCTGCGCATGGTGCTTATCTTGCTGCTGGCCCTGGCCACGGGCACGGCCGTGGCGCAGACCGGGCTGATCGCCTTCGTCGGCCTGGCCGCGCCGCATCTGGTGCGCTCCATGGTGCGGTCCATGCACCGCTGGCTGCTGGTGCTCAGCGCGGGCATGGGCGCTGTGCTGCTGCTGGCCGCCGACCTGCTGGCGCGCTGGCTCATCGCCCCTCAAGAGCTGCCCGTGGGCGCGCTCACGGCCCTGCTGGGCGGCAGCTACCTGCTGTGGCTCATGCACCGCCGCCACGCCCTGCGCGGCGGGGAGGGCGCATGACGGCACTGGCCCCCGCCCTGCAAGCGCGCGCCCTGAAGGTTCGCCTGGGCGATCGACAAGTCCTGAGCGGCCTGAGCCTGGCCCTGCCCGCCAGCCGCTGGACCGCCATCGTCGGCCCCAATGGCGCCGGGAAATCCACGCTGCTGCGCGCCCTGGCAGGCATGGAGTCCGGCGCTGGCGTGCAAGGGGAGGTGGAGCTCCTGGGCCGCCCGCTGCGGCAATGGAGTGCGCGCGAACGGGCCTGCTCGCTCGCCTGGCTGGGCCAGAACCAGCCCGTGGCCGGCGACATGCGGGTCCGGGACGTGGTCATGCTGGGCCGCCTGCCGCACCAGGGCTGGTTGGCTGCGCCCAGCCAGGCAGATCATGCCGCCGTGGAGCAGGCCCTGCGCCAGACCCAGGGCTGGGATTGGCGCATGCGCAGCGTGGGCAGTCTCTCTGGCGGCGAGCGCCAGCGCGTGCTGCTGGCGCGCGCCCTGGCCGTGCAGGCCCGCGTGCTGCTGATGGACGAACCCCTGGCCAACCTCGACCCGCCGCACCAGGCCGACTGGCTCGAATGCGTGCAGGCCCTGGTCGCCCAGGGCCGCACCGTGGTCAGCGTGCTGCATGAGATATCGATGGCCTTGCAGGCCCAGGAACTGGTCATTCTCGACAAGGGGCAGGTGCTGCACCAGGGCGCCTGCGCCGACGCGGCCACGCATGCGGCGCTGGAGGCCGTGTTCGAGCACCGGCTGCGCATCCGCGCCATCGACGGGCAGTGGCTGGCCCTGCCACGGCTGCGGGGGCAAGCCGCGGCGCCTTGATTGCCTTTCCAAAAAATGTCTCACTACGAGCCGTATCTGAGCCGCTGGGCTCTGACCATCGATGGCCAGCCCCTGTCCACGCCGCGCGGTGTGTTGCTGCCCGTGCGCCAGGGCGGCACGCCCGCCATGCTCAAGATCGCCCTGGAGCCCGAGGAAGTGGCTGGAGCCCAGCTGATGGCCTGGTGGAATGGCGATGGTGCCGCGCCCGTGCTGGCCCAGGAAGGGCCGGCCTTGCTGATGCTGCGCGCCACAGGACCCGAATCGCTGGTGGAGATGGCCCGTGGCGCGCGCGATGAGCAGGCCACGCGCATCCTGTGCACCGCTGCCAAGCGCCTGCACCTGCCGCGCGCCAAGGCGTTGCCACCCCTGGTGCCGCTGACGCAGTGGTTCCATGCATTGCTTGCACAAGGCCATGGAACCGCCAGCCTGCTCGGCCTGTGCGCCACCACGGCGCGCGAGCTGCTGGCCGCACCGCGCGACGTGACCTTGCTGCATGGTGACCTTCACCACGGCAATGTGCTGGACTTCGGCCCCCTGGGCTGGCTGGCCATCGATCCCAAGGGCCTGCACGGCGAGCGCGGCTTTGACTACGCCAACATACTGAGCAATCCCGACCGCGCCAGCGCGCTGGCGCCGGGGCGCTTTGCGCGCCGCATGGCCACCATTGCCGAAGTCTCGGGCATAGAGCAAAGGCGCCTGTTGCAATGGGCGCTGGCCTGGTCGGGACTGTCTGCGGTCTGGAGCATGGAAGACGGCGACGATCCTGGCGCTGCGATGGCTGTGGCGCAAATGGCGGCTTCGGCCTTGGGCTAGTCGCGACCGGTTTTCCTCGACCGAGGTGCCTCCAGATACGCCCCGCTGGCAAACAATTGCTCCTCGGCCTGGTCGATGCGCTGCACCACGCCCTTGCCTGCGCGGCTGGCCAGCAGTTCCACCAGGGCCTCGGACAGCGCCACGGCCGAGGTGATGGAGGGGAAGAACGACGGGCTGTGCAGCGAAAACAGCAGCGTGGCGTCGGCCAGCAGCGCCAGGGGCGAGGCGGGGCTGTCGGTCAGCGCAACGATGCGGCAGCCCGCATCCCTGGCGGCCTGGGCCACGGCCAGCGCCTCGCGCGAGTAGGGCGCAAAGGCGACTACCAGCAATGCGTCACCGCGCTCCATGGCGCGGCACTGCATCTCCAGCGTGCCGCCCTGGCCGTCCAGCAGGTGCACGCTGGCGCGCAGCAGCCGGTACACATAGACGAAGGAAAAGGCCACGGGGTAGCTGGCGCGAAAGCCCGCCACATGCACGCTGCGGGCCTTTTCCAGCAGTGCGCAGGCCTGCTGTAGCGCATCGCCCAGGCGCCGCTCGGTGGCCTCCAGATTGCGGCGGTGCACCTCGAAGGTCTCGCCCACCAGGTCGTGGTCGCCTGCGCGGCCCACCAGGGCCTTGGCGCGCTGGCCGTAGGCCTCGTCGCTGCCCAGGCCCATGTCCTGCGCGAAGGCCTGCTTGAGCTGCGGCCAGCCGTCGAAACCCAGCCACTGCGCAAAGCGCACCAGCGTGGCGGGCGGGCTGCCGGCGCGCGTGCCCACGCTGCGCATGGAGGCCGTGACCACATCGTTGGGATGCTCCAGCACGAAGCGGGCCACCTGCTGCAGGGCAGGGCTCAGCTCGGCAAATCGCTGGCGGATGTCGTCTTGAACGGACATGGGTTTTCAGGAGAAAGGAGGGGAAAAGGGCGGTGTTGGCTGCGCCGACTGTAGCCCAGGCACGGGCCGGCTTGGAACGGCTGTTGTTGAAGTCTCTGTTGACGGAACAAATGTTCCGTCAAATAATGCGATGAAACATTTGTTCCTTGAAAGAACTGCCATGAGCCATGTGTTCCATCGTCACTTGCACCACACGCCCCCCGTCGCCGTCGCCGCCAGCGGCCTGGAAATCCGCGACGCGCAGGGGCGCAGCTATATCGATGCCTCGGGCGGCGCGGCCGTGTCCTCGCTGGGCCACGGGCATCCCGATGTGATCGCCGCCATGCATGACCAGATCGACCGGCTGGCCTATGCCCACACCAGCTTCTTCACCACTGCGGTGGCCGAGGAACTGGGCCAGGAACTGGTGCGCGGCGCGCCCGAAGGCACCAGCCACGCCTACCTGGTCAGCGGCGGCTCCGAGGCCGTGGAGGCCGCGCTCAAGATGGCACGGCAGTACTTCGTGGAGATCGGCCAGCCCGAGCGCACGCATTTCATCGCGCGCCGCCAGAGCTACCACGGCAACACGCTGGGTGCGCTGGCCGTAGGCGGCAATGCCTGGCGGCGCGCGCCGTTCGCGCCCCTCCTGGTGCCGGCCACCCATGTCTCGCCCTGCAACGCCTACCGCGACCAGCGCGACGATGAAATCCCTGAGCAATACGGCCAGCGCCTGGCCGACGAGCTGGATGCGGCCATCGGCGTCCACGGCCCGCGCAGCGTGATCGCCTTCGTGGCCGAGACCGTGGGCGGCGCCACGGCCGGCGTGCTCACGCCCGTGCCCGGCTACTTCAAGGCCGTGCGCGAGGTGTGCGACCGCCACGGCGTGCTGCTCATCCTGGACGAGGTGATGTGCGGCATGGGCCGCACGGGCACGCTGCATGCGTGCGAGCAGGAAGGCGTGGTGCCCGACCTGATCACCGTGGCCAAGGGCCTGGGCGGTGGCTACCAGCCCGTGGGCGCGGTGCTGGCGCAGGGGCGCATCGTCGATGCCATGTCGCGCGGCAGCGGCTTCTTCCAGCACGGCCATACCTACCTGGGCCACCCGGTGGCCTGCGCGGCGGCGCTGGCCGTGCAGCGCGTGATACGGCGCGACGGCCTGCTGGACAAGGTGCGTACCGATGGCGAAGCCTTCGGGCAGATGCTGGCGCAGGCCCTGGGCAGCCACCGCCGCGTGGGCGAGCACGTTGGCGACATTCGCGGGCGCGGCTTCTTCTGGGGCGTGGAAATGGTGGCCGACCGCGCCGACAAGACGCCCTTCGATGCAGGCCTGAAGCTGAACGTCCGCATCAAGGCCGAAGCCATGCAGCGCGGCCTGCTGTGCTACCCCGGCGGCGGCACGGCCGATGGCCGTGCGGGCGACCACGTGCTGCTGGCTCCGCCCTTCATCGCCACGCGGGAACAGCTGCAGACCATAGCCACGCGCCTGGCCGAGTCCATCGAGACCGCACTCGCCCAGGTTCTCTGATCCGTTCCTGCGCTCGCGCGCACTTCCACGCTTTCCCATGCTTTCCCCAACCCCGCCACAGGAGTGTCCCCATGACCCCATCCCGCCCGACCCTGAAGCGCACGGCCCTGGCCGTGGCGAGCGCCCTGATCGCCGCGCTGCTGCCGCTGGCCGTCAGCCATGCCCAGGACAGCGGCACGCTCGCCAAGATCCAGCAGGCCGGGGCCATCACGCTGGGCTACCGCGAGTCCTCCTTCGGCTTTTCCTACCTGGATGGCGACCTCAAGCCCGTGGGCTACAGCATGGACATCTGCCGGCGCATCGTGGACGAGGTCAAGGCCCAGCTCAAGCTGCCCGCACTGCAGGTCCGCTTGCAGGCCGTGACCTCGGCCAACCGCATCCCGCTGGTGGCCAACGGCACGGTGGACCTGGAGTGCGGCTCCACCACCAACCTGGTGGAGCGGCAAAAGCAGGTGGCCTTCTCGCCGGATATCTTCCGCTACAACGTGCGCATGCTGGTGCGCGCGGACTCGGGGCTGCGCTCCGTCGCCGACCTGCAGGGCAAGACCGTGGCGACGACGGCGGGCACCACGTCCTTCCGCCTGCTGCGCGAGGCAGACCGGGGCCGCAACCTCGACATCACCAACCTTTCGGGCAAGGACCATTCGGACTCCTTCATGCTGGTGGAGAGCGGCCGTGCCCAGGCCTTCGTGCTGGACGACATCCTGCTCGCCGGCCAGATCGCCAATGCCAAGAACCCGCAGGACTACCTGATCACCGGCGAAAGCCTGCGCACCGAAAACCAGGCCCTGATGCTGCGCAAGGACGATGCCGGCTTCAAGGCCATCGTGGACCGCGTGGTGACGGGCATGATGCAGTCCGGCGAGATGGAAAAGCTCTACAACCGCTGGTTCATGTCGCCCATCCCGCCCAGGAACATCAACATCAACTACCCGCTCAACGCCGAGACGCGCGAGGCCTTCGCCCATCCCTCGTCCAAGGGCATCTGAAGGGCGCAGGCCGGCCTGGTTGCCCTGCCGGCAGAATTTTTCTAACATACAGAAATCTGTACGAGAAAATCTCTGCGAGAAATCTGTACGAAATTCCTGCTCCGGGGGCCGCCATGAAGACCACGCTTGACCTCAACGACGCATTGCTGACCGAGGCGAAGACCTATGCGGCACAGCAGCACACCAGCCTGACGCGCCTGATAGAAGAGGGCCTGCAATTGCGTTTGCGCAAGGCCCAGGCGCCTGCCCGGCGCGTGCGCCTTCCCGTCTACCACGGCCAGGGCGGACTGGCACCGGGGCTGGACGCACTGAGCAACCGCGCGCTGCTGGATGCCGCCGATCAGCAGGAACAACCATGACGCCCGATGTCAACCTGCTGGTGGCGGCATCGCGCAGCGACCACCCCCATCATTCGGTGGCCCGCGACTGGCTGAAGCAGGCCATGGCCGATGCCAGCCAGGGCGTGCTGCTGAAATTGCAGCCCATGGTGGTGGCGAGCTTTCTGCGCCTGGTCACGCATCCGAAGATCTTCGTCAACCCGACTCCCATGGCCGAGGCTTTGCGCTTCATCGACGCATTGCTGGCATCGCCCGGTGTTGAGCAGGCCGTGCTGGGTGCCGAATGGCCGGCGTTGAGGCAACTGTGCGCCGACAAGGCGCTTGCCGCCAATGACGTGCCGGACGCTTGGCTGGCCGCCGCCGCCATCCACCAGGGCGAGCATGTGGTCAGCTTCGATGCCGATTTCAAGCGCCTGCTGCCGCGCTCCCAGTTCACCCGGCTGGCGCCCCAATAGTTTCTTTACTTTCCTTTCCAGACTCCCCCATCCATGACCCGCATCGCCCTCATCCACGCCCTCAGCCATTCCGTCGCTCCCATCAACGAAGCCTTTGCGCGCGACTGGCCCGAGGCGGTTCGCATGAACCTGCTGGACGACAGCCTCTCGGCCGACCTTGCGCGCAACGGGCGCGGGCTGGACGCCGCCATGCACGAGCGTTTCCAGCGCCTGGCGCAGTACGCCGTGGACACGGGCGCGCAGGGGATCTTGTTCACCTGCTCGGCCTTTGGCCCCTGCATCGAGGCCGTGGCCGCGCGCCATGCGCCGCTGCCCGTGCTCAAGCCCAACGAGGCCATGATCGAGGAGGCCGTGCAGGGCCAGCAGGGGGCCTTGGGTTTGATCTCCAGCTTCGCGCCCACGCTGCAGTCCATGCCGCCGGAGTTTCCGGCCGGCATCGAACTCGTGCCCGCCCTGGCCGATGGCGCCATGGACGCGCTCAACCGGGGCGACACCGCCACGCATGACCGCCTGGTGGTCGAGCAGGCCAAGGTCCTGGCTGCGCGTGGCTGCACGCGCATTGCACTGGCCCAGTTCAGCATGGCGCGTGCCCGCGCCGCCTGCGAGGCCGCCACGGGCCTGCCCGTGCTCACCACGGTGGACAGCGCCGTGCGTGCCCTGCAGCGCCGGTTGGGCGTCCGCCTCGGTTAAAGTGGCGCTCCGCTGCGGCGCATGCCCGCCGCAGCGTGTGCAACTTTTGAGGATGACAGACCCATGCAGATCGAACAGGCCCCGACGGAAAAGCCCTATGAAAAGCCCGAAGGCGAACGCCGTGGCCTGGTGCTGGTGAACACCGGCGACGGCAAGGGCAAGAGCACGGCGGCCTTCGGTCTGGCCCTGCGCGCGCATGGCCGGGGCAAGTCCGTCAAGATCTTCCAGTTCATGAAGGTGCCCACGGCGCGCTTTGGCGAGCACCGCATGTTCGAGCAGCTGGGCATGCCCATCGAGGGACTGGGCGACGGCTTCAGCTGGAAGAGCCAGGACCATGAGCGGTCGGCCCAGATCGCGCGCGAGGGCTGGGAGCGTGCGCGCACCGCCATCCTCTCGGGTGATCACTTCCTGGTCGTGCTCGACGAAATCACCTATCCGCTGATCTATGGCTGGCTGCCGCTGGAGCCTGTGCTGCAGGCCCTGGCCGACCGACCGCGCCACGTGCACGTCATGCTCACGGGCCGGCGCTGCCCCGAGGAAATCATCGCCGTGGCCGATACCGTCACGCGCATGGAACTGGTCAAGCACGCCTTCCAGGCCGGCATTCCCGCCCAACGCGGCATTGAGGATTGATGCCGCCCGCAGGCCTGCAGCCTGCGGGGGACAATGGCGGCATGAGCAGCGAACAGCATCCGCCGGAATCTCCGGCATCCTCGCCTTCGGCACCAGAGACCATTGCCGCCCATCCCTTTGCCGAGGCCGATCGGGCAGCCGTCTACCGCGCCATCCATGAGCGGCGCGACATGCGCCACTTCTGCGGCGGCGAGGTCGCGCCCGACGTTCTGCTGCGCCTGCTGCGCGCGGCCCACCATGCGCCCAGCGTCGGCTTCATGCAGCCGTGGCGCTTCATCCGCGTGCGCGATGCGCAATTGCGCCAGGAGATCCATGCCGTGATCGAGCAGGAACGCCTGCAGACCGCGCGTGCGCTGGGCGAGCGCGAGGAAGACTTCATGCAGCTCAAGGTCCAGGGCGTGCTGGACGCGGCCGAGGTGCTGGTGGTCGCCATGCCGCCGGGGCGCGAGGCCCATGTCTTCGGCCGTCGCACCCTGCCCGAGATGGACGTGGCCTCGGCCGCCTGCGCCATCCAGAACCTGTGGCTGGCCGCGCGCGCCGAAGGCCTGGGCCTGGGCTGGGTCTCGCTGTTCGATCCCGAAGTGCTGGCCGCGCTGCTGCAAATGCCCGTGGGCAGCCGGCCGCTGGCCGTGCTGTGCCTGGGCCCCGTGTCCGCCTATTACGCCGAACCCATGCTGCAGCAGCAGAAATGGGCCAGCCGTGCGCCGCTGCAGGACATGCTCTACGACGACTTCTGGGGCCAGCGCGCCGCCGGTCCGCAGCCGCAGGCATGAGCGACAGCCCTTCCTGGCAACTGCTGGGCGCCGCGCTCAGCCCGCTGTGGTGGTGCTGGCAGGCGCTGTCGCAGCCGCAGGCCCAGGTCCAAGCCGAACCCTGGGCGCGCCACGCCCTGGCCGCCGCGCTGGCCGTGCCCGTGGCCCTGCTGATCGACCGGCTCTGGGGCGAGCCCCCCGTGTGGATGCACCCCGTGGTCGCCATGGGCCGGCTGCTGGGCGCGGCCGGGCGGATGGTTGCCCCGCGCCAGGAGCATGCGCGCGACTGGCCGCGCTTTGCCCTGGGGGCCATCGCCTGGTGCCTGCTGGCGCTGCTGTTCTTCTCCATTTATGCGTGCATCCAGTGGCTGCTGCCGCCCATGCCCTGGTGGCTGGGGGCGCTGGTGCTGGGTGTGCTGCTCAAGCCCTTGCTGTCCTGGCGCATGCTGCGCGACGAGGTGCTGGCCGTGGAAGCCGCGCTGCAGCAGTCGCTGCCCGCAGGCCGCGAGCGGCTGACCTGGCTGGTCAGTCGCGACACGGCACGGCTGGACGCAGGCCAGGTGCGCGAAAGCGCCATCGAAACCCTGGCCGAGAACCTCAGCGACTCCGTGCTGGCGCCGCTGTTCTGGTTCGCCGTGGCCGGCCTGCCGGGCGCGGCCCTCTATCGCCTGGCCAACACGGCCGATGCCATGTGGGGCTACCCGGGCTGGCGGGGGCAGGGCGATGACATGCGCCACTGGCAATGGGCCGGCAAATGGGCGGCGCGTGCCGATGACCTGCTCAACTGGATACCGGCGCGCCTGACCGCGCTGCTGCTGGTGCTGTCCGGCCTGGCTGCTGGCCGGGGCAGGGGATGGCGCGGCCTGCGCCAGGATGCGCGCGCCACCCCTTCGCCCAACGGCGGCTGGCCCATGGGCGCCATGGCAAGGCTGCTGGGCGTGCGCCTGGGCAAGCCCGGCGTCTATGTGCTCAATCCCGAAGGCCGCGTGCCGCAGGCGGCCGAGCTGCAGCAGGCCGTGGCGCATGCGGGCTGCGTGGTCGCCATGCTGGTGGCTGCAGGGGCGGCCCTCGCGCTGGTCCTTGGATGGGTGATGACGGGGCAGACACGATGAAACCAATGACAGTCACCCACGGTGGCACGGATGCGCTGGGCGTGCCCGCGCACGATTTCTCCACCAATCGCAATGCCTGCGGACCCTGCCCGCAAGCGCTGGATGCGCTGTCCCAGGCACACGCGGCCCAGTACCCGGACCCGCACTACACGGCGTTGCGCGTACGGCTGGCGGATTTTCATGGTGTGCCGGCCGAGCGCATCGTCATCGCGGCCAGCGCCAGCGACTTCATCCACCGCATCACCATGCATGCGGCGCGCGAGGGCGCTGCCGTCGCCAGCCTGCCGGCCCACCATTACGGTGACTACGTCCACGCGGCCCAGGTCTGGCGCCTGCCGCTGGCCGCGCGCGACGGCATCGCCGAGGCCGGTCCCGGCCTGCACTGGGCCTGCGCACCATCGAGCCCGCTGGGCCAGCCCGAGGATGTCTGGCCCCTGTGGAGCGAGCACGCACCGCCCGGCACCTGGCGCGTGATCGACTGCGCCTATGCGCCCCTCAGACTGGAGCTGGGCATGGAACCCGCCGTACCCTCCCAGGTGCGCGATGCCTGGCAGATGTGGACCCCCAACAAGGCCCTGGGCATGACCGGCGTGCGCGCGGCCTACGCCATTGCGCCCGAAGGTGTGTCGCATGACGAGATCGAGGCCTTGCGTGCCCTGTCCCCATCCTGGCCCGTGGGCGCCCATGGCGAGGCCATGCTCACCGCCTGGACCGCACCGGCCACCCGGCAATGGCTGGCGCAAAGCCTGCAACGGCTGCGCGATTGGAAGGCGCAGCAGCTCGATCTGGTGCAGTGCCTGGGCTGGCAGGTACTGCCCGGCTCGCAGGCCAATTACTTTGTGGCGCGCTGGCCGCAAGCCCAGCAGGGCGACGCCATGCAGACGCGTCTGGCCCAACTGCGCGCGCAGGGCATCAAGCTGCGCGACTGCGACAGCTTCGGCCTGCCCGGCTGCGTGCGCATGGGCGTGCTGGCGCCTGCATCCCAGAACGCATTGCTGGCCGCCTGGCAGCCAATGGAGAAACACCATGCAATCGAATGAACCCGCTGCCGTGAATCTGCCCCTGCCCACCCCCGGCCAGCGCCCTGCGCTGTGCGTGATGGTGCTGGGCACCAGCAGCGGCGCCGGCAAGAGCTGGGTGGCCACCGCGCTGTGCGCCTGGTACCGCGCCCAGGGCTACAAGGTGGCGCCCTTCAAGGCGCAGAACATGAGCAACAACGCGCGTGTGGTCAGCGCACCGGGCGGTGCCTGGGGCGAGATCGGCACGGCACAGTACCTGCAGGCCCTGGCCGCAGGCTGCGCGCCCGATGTGCGCATGAACCCGCTGCTGCTCAAGCCCGAGGCCGACATGCGCAGCCAGGTCGTGCTGCTGGGCCGGGTCAGCGAGGAGCTATCGGCCTTGCCCTGGCGCGGCCGCAGCGCCCGCGTGTGGCCGCAGATCGCCGAGGCGCTGGACAGCCTGCGCGCCGACAACGATGTCGTCGTCATCGAAGGCGCCGGCTCCCCCGCAGAAATCAACCTGCATGCCAGCGACGTCGTCAACATGCGCGTGGCGCGCCACTGCGGCGCGCACTGCCTGCTGGTATCCGACATAGACCGTGGCGGCGCCTTTGCCCACCTCTACGGCACCTGGGCGCTGCTGCCGCCGGAAGAACAGGCGCTGATCCGCGGCTTTGTGCTCAACAAGTTCCGGGGCGACGCCAGCCTGTTGGCACCCGCCCCGCAGATGCTGCAGGAGCGCACCGGCGTGCCCACCGTGGCCACCATCCCCATGCAGTTCCAGCATGGCCTGCCGGAGGAGGATGGCGTCTTTGACGACCGTGGCTCTGGAGGAGGGGTGGGGCGCTCCGTGCACACCACCATCGCCATCATTGCCTACCCGCGCATCAGCAACCTCGACGAATTCCAGCCCCTGCTGCAGGTGCCGGGCCTGCGCGTGGCCTGGGCGCGCACGCCGGCCCAGCTGGCAGGCGCCGACTGGATCATCCTGCCGGGCTCCAAGGCCACGGCCGCCGATCTGGCCTGGATGCGGTCCCAGGGCCTGGATGCTGCCGTCGCCGCCCACGCTGCGGCCGGCCGGCAGGTGCTGGGCATCTGCGGCGGCCTGCAAATGCTGGGCGAGGCGCTGATCGACCTGCACGGCGTGGACGGCAACGCGGCCGGCCTGGGCCTGCTGCCGCTGACGACCCTGTTCGCGCCCGGCAAGACCGTGCTGCCCGCCAGCGTGCAACTGCCGCCGCTGCCGGGTGCGCTGGCGCCGCTGTCCGGCGTGCAGGCCCGGGTCTATGAAATCCACCACGGCCAGACCAGCGTGCGCCCCGACATGGTGGCTGCCGGCAGCGCCGTGGCCGAGCCTGTGCCGGGCCTGCTGTGGCACAGCCCTGACGGCCGCATCGCCGGCTGCTACTGGCACGGCCTGTTCGAGAACGCGGACGTGCTGCACGCCCTGTGGGGCGCCGAGGTCCCCACGCTGGACAGCGTCTTCGCGCGCATGGCCGAAGGCGTTCAGCGCTGGTTTGCCACACAGGCTTGACCCAGGTCGGGTACCGCTCACGCGGCGCGCGGCAATATGTAGGCCATGGACTGCATGCGCAGCCGTGCTGTACCGATAAAAGGCGAGCTGGAAAACACGCATGCTTGGGCCTTGACTTTTTCACGAGGAATGGAGTGAAGCTATGAAGAATCCATGGATCCGTCCCCTGCAGCTGTGTATTGGCGCCGCCGTCCTGGGCATGGCCGGCCTGGCCACCGCCCAGCCCGCCCCTGGCCCTGATGGCGCGCCGCCCCCGCCTCCCGCTGCGGAAAAGGCCAAGCCCCATCACCACCACAAGAAGCACGCCGAGCCCAAGCGGACCGCCAAGCGCGGCTATGACCGCCGCGACCCGGCCCAGCACGAGGCCGCCGCCGTCCAGGAGCAATCGCGCCGAGGCGGCGTCCAGTCGGGCGACAACTTCCAGCGCAATGCCGTGGCCCGCTGCGATGTCTTCAAGAACGAAGGCGACCGCCGCTCCTGCGTGGAGCGCGTCAAGGACGGCCAAGTCAGCGGCTCCGTCGAAGGCGGCGGCGTGCTGCGCGAATACACGGAGCAGGTTCCTGTAAGGCAATAACAGCGTCTGCTGTTGTTCACCTGAGAAAACCCGCCGGGCCACGAAGCCGGCGGGTTTTTTTGTGGGCGAATGCAGGCGGCAGCGGCAGCTGCATTCAGGCCAGAAGCACCACGTTCAGGCAATGAACCCTCTGGAAGGCAGCGTCCCCCGTCAAGAGCGTGTGGTGTGGTCCCAGTTGCAGGCAACTGGCGGCGTGCAGGGCATCGGGGGTCCGCAGTCCATGCCGCGCGCGGATCGCGGTGGCCAACTCCACCACCTCGCGGCTCAGTTCCACCCAGATCAGGTCCGCCCGGGCAAAGAAGGTGTCGAAGACTGCCAACGCGGCCGAGTCATTCGACTTCAGGGGGCCGGTGCGGCATTCCAGCCAGGACAGCCGGCTCACAGCGGATGCCATGCCCGGATAGGCCGTATGCAGCGCCTGGAGCTCGGCCCGGGCACGGCTGGCAAAAGGCTCTCGGGCCTGCAGCAGGTAGATCAGTGCGCTGGCATCAAAAAAGGCGATCACCAGTCGCGCTCCCCTGACAGGAATGCATCGATCTCCGCCTTCTCGCGGGCGCCTGTGGTGGGTTGCGACAGCAACCATTGCACCGCTGTCATGCCGTGGTGCGGCTGCGGAGCCTGCTCCAGCAGTTTCCGGTACTCCTTCTCGGACAGCACCACCGCGGTTGCCTGGTTGCGCTTGATCAGGTGGACAGGGCCATGCCGGAGTCCATCCTCAATGGCTGCCATGCCGCGGCGCTTGAGTTCTGCGGCAGTCAAGGTGTTGTGCACGGTCGCTCCTTATTGGCATCGATGTGTTGAATGGTACTGAAGTCAGTATCGAATCTCAACCGCGGATACCTGACCAAGGGCGGTGCCTGCGCTGCGGCGCGGATACCGCTGATGTGGGAGGGTCCGCCACCACGCCCCTGTCCACCGGATTTGACCTGGGTCATACAAACCCATTCCACCCGCCCCGGACCGGCGCGCACCGGCAAGGCATTTCTATGATGGCGCCGTACTTCCCATATGGAAAAGGATTCAACCCATGCAAGCCTTCCGGATCGTGGTCATTGGTGCGGGGCAGACCGGCACTCCCTTGCTGCAGCAATTGCTGGACGCGCCTTTCGTGCAGTTGCTCGGAGTGGCCGACCTGGACCTGGACCAGCCCGGCATCGCACTGGCGCGTGCGCGTGGCGTGCCGGTCACCACACGGTTCATGGATCTGGTGGATGCGGCGGTGGACATCATCATCGACGTGACCGGCTCCCCCCAGGTGCGCGAGTCGCTGCGCAGCAAGATGGTGGAGACCGGCAACACGCACACGCTGATCATGCATGAGGGGATTGCGCTGCTGATGATGTCGCTGTCGGCCGGCCGGCTGGTGGTCGGCAAGCACAGCGATCTGGAATATTCCTGATCGCGGGCGGCCGCGCTTCTACAGGAATCCGATCGACAGCCAGGGCACGGCCGCCACTGCCACCGTGCCCGCCAGCAGCGCCAGCAGGTAGCCCACGATGGGCCGCAGGCCCTTGTCCGGGTGGATCCGGCCTATGGCGCAGGCTGCGTAGTAGCCCACGCCCAGCGGCGGGGCGAACAGGCCCAGGCCCATGGCGAGCACGACGACGATGGCGTAGTGCACTTCGTGGATGCCCAGGTCGCGTGCGATGGGAAACAGCAGCGGGCCGAACAGCACGATGGCCGGTATGCCTTCCAGCACCGAGCCGAGGATGACGAAGAGCAGCAGCGAAACCGCGACAAACGCGGGCGCCCCGCCGGGCAGGGCGGCCATCGCCTCGGCCAGCGAGCGCGAGAAGCCCGATTGGGTCAGTCCCCAGGCCATGGCCGTGGCCGTGCCGATGATGAGCAAGATGGCGCCCGACAGCGATGCCGTGGCCACGAGCATGGGCCCCAGGCGGCGCCAGTCGAACTGGCGGTAGATCAGCAGGCCGGCAATGGCCGCGTAGGCAATGCCCAGCGTCGAGACTTCGGTGGCCGTGGCCACGCCCTCGACCACGGCCGCGCGGATCACGAAGGGCAGGGCCAGCGCCGGCAGGGCGATGAGACCCAGCCGTGCGATCTGCGTCCAGGGCTGGCGCTGCGCCTGCGGCGGCCGGTCATGGCGCGAGCGCCACCAGACGACCACGCACAGCGACAGGCCCAGGACCAGCGCCGGCAGCAGTCCGCCCGTGAACAGCGCTGCAATGGACACGCCCGTGACCGAGCCGATGGTGATCAGCACCAGGCTGGGCGGCACGGTTTCCGTCTGCGCGCCCGTGGCCGACAGCAGGGCCACCAGATCGCCTTCGTCCGCGCCGCGCTTGCGCATTTCGGGAAAAAGGGCCGGAGCCACGGCCGCCATGTCGGCGGCCTTGGAGCCCGAGATGCCCGAGACCAGGTACATGGCCCCCACCAGCACATAGGACAGGCCGCCGCGCACATGGCCGAGCAGGCCCGCGAGAAAAGCCACCATGGCGCGCGCCATGCCCGTCATCTCGATCAGCAGCCCCAGGAAGACGAACAGCGGAACGGCCAGCAGGATGAGGTGGGACATGCCCTCGTCCATGCGGCCGACGATCACGGGCAGGGCGGTGTCCGTGGCCAGGGCCAGATAGCCGAGCGTGCCCAGGCCGAAGGCAAAGGCAATGGGCACGCCGCTGAACACGCAGGCCGCGACCACGCCGACGAAGAAGACCAGCAGGTTCAGGCGCCCCAGGTCCTCGAAGATGCCGAAGATGCCGTTTGCCAGCACGAACGCCGCCATGATGGCGCCCACCACGGCCAGTGCCGTCCAGGCCGCCGCCTTTTCGCCGCTGCGCACCAGGCGCAGCACCGAGAAAACGGCCATCAGCACGATGCCGGCGGGCAGTGCCGCAGCGCGCCAGATGTTGGAGATTTCCAGCGCGGGCGTGGTGATGAAGCGCTCGTCCGCTGCCCATTCCCAGGCGGGCCAGGCCACCAGGGCGAGAAAGGCCAGCGTGGCACAGGTTCCGATGGCGTCGAACAGGGCCCGGCGCGCAGGCGACAGGCGCGAGAGCAGGGCCGTCATGCGCATGTGCTCGGCGCGCCGCAGGGCGATCACGGCACCCAGCATGGCCAGCCAGATGAAGAGCATGGAGGCCAGTTCATCCGCCCAGACCAGTGGCTGGTGGAAGGCAAAGCGTGCCACCACTCCCGCAAACAGCACGGCGATATCGGCCAGCACCAGCAGGCCTGCCGCGCAAGCCACGGCCGCGCCCATCCAGCGGTCGATGCGGTCCCATGCGGTCCAGGCATTGTGCGGGGCATGGGCGGGCTTGTCCTGGGGTGCAGTCATGCCAGCGCCCCGACGCTGCGCTCGAGGACGGCCCAGGCCTGGTCACCGTACTTGCGCTTCCATTCGGCGTAGAAGCCGGCCTTGCGCAACCGCGCACGGAAGGCGGCGGTGTCGGCGGTGTTGAAGGCCAGGCCCTTGGCGGCCAGCTCCTTTTGCAGGCCGGCGTTGAGCTCGGCGACATCGTCGCGTTCGCGCAGGCCTGCGGCATTGATGTGTCGTGCCACGATGTCGCGCAGGTCGGGGGGCAGCTTCTCCCAGGCACGGCGGTTGGCCAGGAACCAGAAACCGTCCCACATGTGGTTGGTGAGCGAGCAGTATTTCTGCACCTCGTAGAGCTTGGCCGTGGAGATGATGGCCAGCGGGTTCTCCTGCCCGTCCACGATCTTCGTCTGCAGCGAGGAATAGACCTCGGCAAAGTTGATGGACGCGGGCGCGCTGTCCAGCGCCTTGAACATCGAGGTCCACAGCGCAGAGACGGGCACGCGGATCTTGAAGCCCTGGAGGTCGGCGGGACCCGCGATGGGGCGCGTGGACGAGGTGATCTGCCGGAAACCGTTGTCCCAGATGCGCTCCATGGCCACCAGGTTGGCCTGGGCGATGCGGGCGCGGATATGGGCGCCCAGTTCGCCGTCCATGGCCTTCCAGACACTGTCGTAGCCGTCGAAGGCAAAGCCCACGCCGCTGATGGAGGCCGCCGGCACCAGGGTGGACAGGATCAGGCCCGACAGCGTGAAGAACTCCACGCCGCCTGAGCGCAGCTGGCCCAGCACGTCGGTGTCCGCGCCGAGCTGGCCGTTGGGAAAGACCTGGATGTCCACCCGTCCCCCGGTCTCGGCCAGGATGGCCTGCGACATCTGCAGTGCCCGGATGTTCATGGGATGCGTGGCGGGCAGGTTGTTGGCGTACTTGTAGCGAAATTGCGCCTTGCTGGCAAAGGCTCCGCGGTGTGCAAGGGCCATTGGCAGGGTGCAGGCGGCGGCTGCGGCACCGTGCAGCACGTGGCGTCGGGAAAGGGTCATGGCTTGTCTCCTGGGCGTTGTCTTTGTGTCGTGCGGGCCGGGGTGGATCTGCGTCACGTGGGCTGGATGGCCTGCTCTTTTCCCTGCCTCGTGTCCTGCAGCAGGCGTTCGCGTATGTCCTTCTTGGCCACCTTGCCGTAGCCCGAGCGGGGCAGGGCGTCCCAGAAGTGGAACTGGCGGGGCCAGCGGTAGCGGGCGCAGCGGCCCTCCAGGTGCGCCAGCAGCGCCTCGGCCGTGAGTCCTCCTGCGGCGGCATCGGCGTTCCCGTGCGCGACCACCACGGCCACGCCGATCTCGCCCCAGGTGGCGTCGGGCATGCCGAGCACGGCGACCTCGGCCACGGCGGGATGGGTCAGCAGCGCCTCTTCGACTTCACGCGGATAGACGTTGGAGCCGCCCGAGATGTACATGTCCGATTCCCGCCCCGTGATGTAGAGCAGGCCCCGCGCGTCCAGCCGCCCGAGATCGCCCGTGTGGAACCAGCCGCCCCGCAAGGCCTGGGCCGTGGCCTCGGGGTTGTCGTGGTAGCCCGCGAAAACGGCGGGGCCGCGGCAGCAGATCTCGCCGATGGCGCCCGTGGGCACGGGCTGGAGCTGGTGGTCGAGGATGGCGACCTCCATGCCCGTGCGCGGGCGCCCGCAGGTGCCGATCAGTGTGTCGGCGGGACTGGCGCTGCCGTCGCCATCATCCAGAAGGTGCATGCAGGGCGTCAGCACGGTGATGCAGCCCGTCACCTCTCCCAGGCCGAAGTACTGCACCAGCACCGGGCCCAGCTTGCGCAGCGCGCGCTGCTGGTCGGCGTGGTACATGGGCGCGCCCGCATAGACCACGTAGCGCAGCGAGCCGTGGTCGAAGCGGTCCACCGCAGGGTCCTCCACCAGCCGCTTGACGATGGTGGGCACGGCGAAGAGGTTGGTGACCCGGTGCCGTTGCACCAGCTCCCAGACCTCGGCAGGGTCCAGCCTGTCGGCGGTGGGCAGCACGGTGGCCGCACCGCGCGCCACGTTGAGCAGGGCATGTATGCCTGCGCCGTGCGACAGCGGTGCCACGGCAATGGAGCAGTCGTGCTCGTCCGTGCCCGGGATCAGGTCGGCGAGGTGGTTGACCACCACGAAGGCGATCTGCCCATGCGTGAGCATCGCGGCCTTGGGCCTGCCCGTGGTGCCGGAGGTATAGAAGAACCACAGCGGCGTATCGGCATCCACGGGCGCCGCCGCCGCAGGTGCACCCGCGTTTTCCTCCAGCAACTGCTCGTAGCCATGCTCGCCATGGGCCTGGCGCGGCCGGCCGATCGTGATCACCTGCCGCAGCCCTGGCGAGGCGGCGCGCACGGCGTCCACATGGCTGGCGAATTCTTCTTCGGCCAGCATGGCGGTGGCGCCGCTGGCGTGGCCCAGCCAGGCCACTTCGGATGGTGTAAGCCGGAAGTTGACCGGCACCCAGACGGCGCCGAGCCGGAAGGCGGCCCAGCAGCTCTCGAACAGGGCGATGCCGTTGCGCGACTGAACCAGCAGGCGGTCACCGGCCTGCATGCCCAGCGCGCGCAGGCCTTGCACCAGCGCATTGACGCGCGCATCGATCTGCGCCCAGGTCCAGCGGCGATCGCCCTGGATCAGGCCGGGCCTGTCGGGAAACAGGGCGGCCGTCTGGGACAGCAGCAGCGACAGGTTGGCGGCCTGGGGCGCGGGGACTGCAGCGATGTTCGCAGGTGCAAGCCTGTTCATGCGGCCTCCAGGATGCTCAGGTAGTTGGCCACGGCCGCGCCGCCCATGTTGAAGACGGCGCCCAGCCGGGGCGCGGTCAGTTGCATGGCCCCGGCCGAGCCTGACAGCTGCATGGCCGCCATCACGTGCTGGGAAACGCCTGTCGCGCCTATGGGATGGCCGCGCGACTTCAGGCCTCCCGACGGGTTGACGGGCAGCCGCCCGTCGCGGCATGTGCTGCCGTCGAGGATGGCGCGCGCGCCCTGGCCATGTGGAGCCAGGCCCATGGCCTCGTATTCCAGCAGTTCGGCCATGGTGAAGCAGTCGTGTGTTTCCACGAAGCCCAGGTCGGCCAGCGTGGCGCCTGCATCGGCCAGCCCGCGCTGCCACGCCAGCGCGGCGCCCTCGAAGCGCGTGGGGTCCCGCCGCGACAGGGGCAGGAAGTCGTTGACCTGGGTGCGCGAGCGCCAGCGCACGGGCGCCACGCTGGCGTTGCCGCAGGCCTGGCGCGAGATGACCAGGGCCGCCGCGCCGTCGGATACCAGCGAACAGTCCGAGCGCTTGAGCGGGCCCGCGACGAAGGGGTTCCGGTCCGAGGCGTGGCGGCAGAAGTCCAGGCCCAGGTCACGCCGCATGTGGGCGAAGGGGTTGTGCACGCCGTTGGCATGGTTCTTGGCCGCGATGGCTGCCAGCGCATCGCTCTGGTCGCCGAAGCGTTCGAAATAGCGGGTGGCGATCTGCCCGAACACGCCTGCGAAGCCCGCCGGGGTGGCAGCTTCCTCCCTCACGCAGGAGCAGCGCAGCAGGATCTCGGCAATCTTGTGCGCGGGCTGGGCGTTCATGATCTCGAAGCCCACCACCAGCGCGCAACGTATGCGGCCGGACTGCACGGCGTCGAGCGCAGCCCAGATGGCAGCCGAGCCGGTGGCGCAGGCGTTCTCGCTGCGCGTGGCGGGCACATGGCGCAGTTCAGGCACGGCCAGGGCCACCAGGCTCGCGCTGAAATCCTGGGGCAGGAGGCCGCCGTTGAAGTGGCCCACGAAGATGCCGTCGATGTCCCGGGGCTCCAGGCCGGCGGTTTGCAGTGCCGGGTCGATGGCGTCACGCAGCAGTTGCTCGGCATCGGCTGCGGCATGCTTTCCGAAGGGCGTGTGGCCCCAGCCGATGATGCGGGGTGGGTTCATGGCGTGGCTCCTGTGGTGCGGGCGGTGTTCAGGAATGCGCGGACTGCACCGTGGCCGGTGCCTCGGCCAGGCGGCGGCGCAGCGTGGGCAGACCCACGCCTGCGGCATCGAAGCCGCCGTCGACGGCCAGCACCTGGCCGTTGATGAAGCTGGCCGCGTCGCTGCACAGAAAGCCCACGGCCTCGGCCATTTCCTCTGGCGTGCCGTAGCGGCCCAGCGGGATGGCGTCGTGGTAGTCGGAGCGTATGGCGACGCTGTGCACGAGCTTGGCCATCTCGGTCTCCACCGGCCCCGGCGCGATCACGTTGACGCGCACGCCCAGGTTGCCCAGTTCCACCGCATGCTGGCGCGTCATGTGGATGAGCGCGGCCTTGCTCGTGCCATAGGCCACGCGCAGGGTGCTGGCCCGCAGGCCCGAGATGGAGGCGATGTTGACGATGGCTCCCCTGCCGCCGCTGTGGCCTTCGTTGCGGGCCATCCGGGCACCGAAGGCCTGCGTGCAGAGAAAGGCACCATCGAGGTTGGTGGCCATGACCGCCCGCCACTCCTCGAACGATGTCTCCAGCACGGGCTTGAAGACCGCCACGCCGGCGTTGTTGACCAGCGCATCCACGCGGCCCCAGCGCGCCATGACGGCGGTGGCGGCATCGTCCACCTGCTGCGGGTCCGAGACGTCGCAGCGCTGGCACAGCAGCCGGGCCGGGCAGTCCATGTCCTGCGCCGTGCGCTCCAGCGTTTCACTGTCGATGTCCAGCAGCGCCACGCGCCAGTCCCGCTGGAGAAACCATTCGCCGATGGACCGGCCTATGCCGCGCGCCCCTCCGGTGACCACGGCGACGCGTGCGGGGGATGGATGGGAATCTCGTGGGTTCATGGACAGGCTCCTGAATCTGGGGTCGCAGGCGAGGGAGGGTGGGGAAGCCACTCTTCGAGGGTCAGCTCGAAGGTGATGCAGACGGGATTGGCGCCGGCCACGAAAGGACCGCCATGCACCTGGCCGGTGGTGTCGGCGACCACGCCGCTCAGGGATGCACGCAGCGAGCCGTCGTCCTGGCAGCGCACCTCGCCGGCGAGGCTGACCACCTCGATGGCCGGCCCGCGCAGCAGCAGGCAGCCACCATCGGCGCGTGCCAGGCAGGCATCGACCAGGCTGCCCAGGGCGCCGCGCACGAACGCATTGCGAAAGCCCTGTGCCGCGCAGAGCTTTTCCACGCTCAGCACCAGGTCCTCGTTGGGGGCGATACGCGCATAGGCGACGCGGCCCATGCGGCCCGACTCGACCATGCGGGCCTCAGCCATGGCGGACCTGCGCGGTGGCCGGGCGCATCAGGGGCATGCGCGTTTCGGGGTCGTAGGCGATGCGCAGTCCGAACCCCTCCAGCGAGGTCGCCAGGGCGCTGATGGGTGCATTGGCGATGCGGCAGCTTTGCGTGAGCACATGGCCGCCGAGCAGTTGGCCCTGTGCGCTGGAGAAGACGGCATGGCAGTGCACGGCCGGGGTGCCTGTTTCGGCCCGCCCCAGCGTGGCGTTGCCGAACAGCAGCCTGGCGGACCGCAGTGTCGCGGGCGGGCCGTAGGTGGCCACGGCATGGCCGCTGCGGTCGGGCGGCGCCACGCAGAAATCCAGGTCTTCAAGATCGCCTTCCAGCAAGGTCAGCGAGGCGCTCTCGACGCTGGCCGATGACAGTGCGCCGACGATGGCTTCGAACAGCGTCAGCCCGGGCGCCAGGGCCAGCCGCAGGTGGCGCGCCGCAGGCGCTTGCCGGTGGTCCAGCCGCACGACGCTGCAGGGGCCGGGGTGTATGAGGGTGCGCGGCCTGGGCAGGCCCGCGAGGCGCTCTGGCATGTCTGTCTCCTGCTGCTGCTTTGTATTCAGCTTGTGTTGTCCTGGGCGCGGGATGGTGCGTACAGGCCTGCAGCGCAGTCTAAGGATCTGGTTCAATGCAAGGAAATTTGCAATTCATATGGATCGATTTGCGGAGGCTATGAATGGACATGCGACACCTGCGCTGCTTCGTGGCCGTGGTCGAGGAGATGCACTTCGGCCGCGCGGCCGAGCGCCTGCACCTGACCCAGCCCCCCGTGAGCCTGGCCATCAAGGAACTGGAGGAGGAACTGGGCGTGACCCTGCTGGAGCGCACGTCGCGGCGCATCGTGCTCACGCAGGCGGGGGAGGACGCGCTGCGCGACGCCCGTGCCGTGCTGGCCGCTGCCGACACCATGCGGCGCCGCGCACGCGAGACCTCGCAGGGGCTCATGGGCTCCATGTCCATCGGGTTCATCAGCCTGCCGGCCTACTCCTTCCTGCCGGACACGCTGCGGCGCTTTGGCGAGGACTATCCGCAGGTCCGGCTGTCGCTGCAGGAGGGCACGACCGACCAGATCGCACATGACGTCGAGAGCGGGCGGCTGGACATCGGCCTGGTCTTTCGCACGCCGGACCTGCCCGCGTCACTGGACTCGGTGCTGGTGCGCAGCGAGCCGCTGGTGATGGCCCTGCCCGAGTTCCATCCACTGGCCCGCAACCGGCGCATCGCGCTGGAGAAACTGGCCCAGGAGCGCTTCCTGGGCTTCGAGCGCCACCAGGGGCCGTTGATGTTCGATGCCATCGTCTCCACCTGCATGCGCCACGGCTTCAGCCCCCGGCTGTTCGCGGCGCGGCAGATGCATACCATCGTCAGCCTGGTCTCTGGCGGTTTGGGCGTGGCGCTGGTGCCCGCCTGTGTGCAGGCCCTGCACCGTGAAGGTGTGGTCTACCGGCCCTTGCTGGGGGAAAGGACGGCCGTGGAGACGGTAGCCGTCTGGCGGTGTGCCGATGATTCGCCGCTGGTGCGCGCGCTGCGGGAGTATCTGCCCGGGCCTACAGCCACTCCTTCATCCACCCCAGCCCCTCGCTGGTAGCGTGCGCAGCCGCACCGCGCGCGGGGCGGTATTCGCAGCCTATCCAGCCGTCGTAGCCCAGCTGGTCCAGCAGGCGGAACAGGTAGGGGTAGTTGACCTCGCCCACGTCGGGTTCGTGGCGTTCGGGCACGCCTGCGATCTGCACATGCCCCACGCGGCCCGTGGGCAGGTACTGGCGGATCTTCATGGCGAGGTCTCCCTCGACAATCTGGCAGTGGTAGAGGTCCATCTGGACCTGGACGTTGGACTCTGCGATGTCGGCCAGCAGCGCGTGGGCCTGGTCCTGGCGGCTCAGGAAGAAGCCTGGCATGTCCCGGCCGTTGATGGGCTCCAGCAGGATGGCGATGCCGTGGGGCGCGGCCAGCCGTGCGGCATGGCGCACGTTGGCGATGTAGGTGGCGCGCAGGATGTCATCGCTGGCGCCTGCGGGCTTGAGCCCGGCCATGACGTGGATGCGCGGGCAGCCCAGGGCCCGGGCATAGGCGATGGCGCGCTCCATGCCCTGGGCGAATTCCGCCTCGCGCCCGGGGATGCAGGCCAGGCCGCGCTCGCCCGCGTTCCAGTCGCCGGGCGGGGCGTTGAACAGCACTTGCTGCAGGCCGTTGTCCTGCAGTCGCCGGGCCAGTTGCTCGGGGGCGAAGTCGTAGGGAAACAGGTATTCGACGGCCTGGAAGCCGTCGCGCGCGGCGGCCTCGAAGCGGTCAAGAAAGTCCAGGTCGTTGTAGAGCATGGACAGGTTGGCGGCGAAACGGGGCATGAAGGCTTTCCTGAAAACGGAGGCTGAGTGTGGCATCAGGCGCGCTGCAACGCGCCGAAGGCCTTGGTGAAGAAGTCCGTGGTGCCGAAGTTGCCGGACTTGAGCGTGAGGTGCAGGCCCTGCGGCGCCAGGGGCGAGGCGGCATGGCACCAGGGTACGCCAGGGTCGATCTGCGGCCCTATGCGCATCTGCTCGATGCCCAGCGCCTGCACGCAGGCGCCCGAGGTTTCGCCACCGGCCACGATGAGCTGGCGCACGCCCATCTCGACCAGCCCCCGGGCGATGGCGGCGATGGTCTGTTCGACCAGTGCGCCGGCCTGCTCCACGCCCAGGCGGCCCTGCACGGCCTTGACGGCCGCGGATTCGGCGGTGGAGTAGATCAGCACGGGGCCGCTGGCGATGTGCTGACGGGCCCAGGCCAGGGCCTTGCCGGCTTCGTCCTCGCCGGCAGCGATGCGCAGGGGCTCCAGCGCCAGGGCAGGGCGCCCCGAGGCGATGAAGTGCGCCACCTGTGCATTGGTGGCCACCGAGCAACTGCCCGAGACGACCGCCTGCAGGCCGGTGGCGGTTGGCAGGGCAGCGGCCTGGGCCGTGGGCTGGATGCCGAAGTTCGCGGGCAGGCCGATGGCCACGCCCGAGCCCGCTGTGACAAGCGGCATGCCGGCCAGGGCCGGGCCCAGGCGCAGCAAGTCGTCGTTGGAGACGGCATCGACCACGGCCATGCCCACGCCCTCGGCCTGGAGTGCGGCGATGCGCGCGCGGATGGCCGCCTCGCCCTGCGCGACGGCCACATGGTCGATCAGCCCCACCTTGCGCCGTGTCTGCGCCTGCAGCACGCGCACCAGGTTGGCATCGGTCATGGGGGTGAGCGGGTGGTTGCGCATGCCGCTGTCGCTGAGCAGCACATCGCCCACGAACAGGTGGCCCTTGAAGACGGTGCGCTGGTTGTCGGGGAAGGCCGGCGTGGCGATGGTGAAGCCACAGCCCAGCGCGTCCATCAGCGCATCGGTCACGGGGCCGATGTTGCCCTGCGGCGTGCTGTCGAAGGTGGAGCAGTACTTGAAGTAGATCTGCGGCGCGCGGCCATTGGCGCCCTGGGCCTGCAGCCATTCGAGGGCCTGCAGCGATTGCGCAATGGCATCGGCCGGCGCGATGGTGCGCGACTTGAGCGCGACCACGACGGCGTCCACGCCCTCGTCCACCGGGCCGGCGGGTACGCCAATGCTTTGCACCACGCGCATGCCTGCGCGCACCAGGTTGTTCGCCAGATCGGTGGCGCCCGTGAAGTCGTCGGCTATGCAGCCCAGAAGAAGGGTCATGGGGATTCCGATGAAGCCGGGGGCAGGGTGATGCCCGGGAAGATCTTGATGACGGCGCTGTCGTCCTCGCGGCCATGGCCGGCGGTGGATGCCTGCATGAACATCTGGTGGGCCGTGGAGGCCAGGGGCAGCGGGAATTTGCTGTGGCGCGCGGTGTCCAGCACCAGGCCCAGGTCCTTGACGAAGATGTCCACGGCCGACAGCGGGGTGTAGTCGCCGGCCAGCACGTGGGCCATGCGGTTCTCGAACATCCAGCTGTTGCCCGCGCTGTGGGTGATGACCTCGTAGAGCGCGGCTGCGTCCACGCCTTCGCGCAGGCCCAGGGCCATGGCCTCGGCCGCTGCCGCGATGTGCACGCCGGCCAGCAGCTGGTTGATGATCTTGACCTTGCTGCCCGCGCCCGCGCTGTGGCCCAGGCGGTAGACCTTGGCGGCCATGGCGTCGAGCACGCCTTCGCAGGCGGCATAGGCCTCGGGGCGGGCGGCCGTCATCATGGTCATCTGGCCCGACGCTGCCTTGGCCGCGCCGCCCGAAATGGGCGCGTCGATGTAGTGCGCGCCCTGCGCCTGCAGCCTGGCCTCCAGCGCCACCGACCAGTTGGGGTCCACGGTGGAGCACATGACGAAGACGGAGCCGGGCTGCAGCGCGGGGGCGATGCCGCCTTCGCCGAACAGCACGGCCTCGGTCTGCTGGGCGTTGACGACCACGCTGACGATGATGCGGCAGGCAGCGGCCATGTCGGCCAGCGTGGCGCAGGCCGTGCCGCCTTCGGCGGCGAAGGCGGCTGCGGCCTCGGAGCGGATGTCGTGGACATGCACGTGGTGGCCGGCGCGGCGCAGGCTTTGCGCCATGCCGGCGCCCATGGCGCCCAGGCCGATCACGCCGACGGCGCGGGGTATGGCAGTGGTGTGGTTCATGGCTGGCGTGGGGGTGTCAGGTCATCGGCGATGTAGGCGCGCACGATGGCCGCAAAGTCCTCGTCGCCGCGCAGGCCCAGCTGGTTGGCGCGCGCGGTATCCCAGCGGCCGGGCCAGCTGCCGACGATGCGCTCGACCTTGTCGTCGGGCTGCCAGCTCACGCGGTTGGCCACTTCGTCGCCAGCCACTTCGCGCAGCGCGCGCACCATGTCGCCTGCGCTGACGGACACGCCGGGCAGGTTGATGGGGCGGCGGTCGGCGACGGCGCTGGCATCGAGTTCGCAGCCTGCGACCAGGGCCTCGACGGCGCGGCGCGGGGACAGCAGCCACAGGCGCGTGGTGGCACCCACGGGGCAGTTGGCCGCTTCGCCGTTGAGGGGCTCGCGGATGATGCCGCTGGCAAACGACGAGGCGGCCGCATTGGGCCGGCCAGGGCGCACGCTGATCGTGGGCAGGCGCAGCACGCGGCCGTCGACAAAGCCGCGCCGCGTGTAGTCGGCCAGCAGCAGCTCGGCAATGGCTTTTTGCGTGCCGTAGGAGGACTGCGGGTTCAGGGCGGTGCCGTCCAGCACGGTGTCGGGCAGGTCGCCCCCGTAGACGGCCACCGAGCTGGTGAAGACCACGCGCGGCATGTGGCCCACGGCGCGGCAGGTCTCCAGCAGGGCGCGTGAGGCATCGAGGTTGATGCGCATGCCCAGGTCGAAGTCGGCCTCGGCCTGGCCGCTGACCACGGCGGCCAGATGGAAGATCACGGCCGTGTCCTGGTCTATGGCGCCGCGCAGCACCTGCGGGTCGGCAATGTCGCCCACCAGGGAGCGCACGCGCGTGTCGTCAATGGCCTGGGTGGCCACCACGTCGAGCAGGTCGATCTGGTGGATGGGCCAGCGGGTGCCGGCCAGCGTCAGCGCGCCCTGTTCGAGCAGCTTGCGGGCCAGGCGCTGGCCCAGGAATCCGGCGCCGCCGGTGATCAGTACTTTCATGTGTCTTGGGGCTTGGAGCTTGAAGGATGGGAAGAAAGGCCGGTCAGCGGTTGACCATCTTTGCGGGGGTGAGCCAGACCGCGATGGCGCCCACCACGAGCACCCCCGCCAGCACGAACATGCCGGCCTGCGTGGACTGGGTCAGGTCCTTGAGGTAGCCGATCATGTAAGGGCTGGCGAAGCCCGCGAGGTTGCCAACCGAGTTGACGATGGCAATGCCCGCCGCCGCCGCCGTGCCCGATAGGAAGGCCGTGGGCAGCGACCAGAACAGCGGCGCGCAGGTCAGCACGCCGGCTGCGGCCAGCGACAGGAAGATCAGGGAAAGAACCGTGTTGTCGGCGAAGAAGGCCGTCATCGCAAAGCCCACGGCGCCCATCAGCGCGGGCACGATCAGGTGCCAGCGGCGCTCGCGGCGCTTGTCGGCGCTGTGGCCCATGAGGTTCATCACCACGATGGCGCACAGGAAGGGGATGGCACTGAGCAGGCCGATGTTCAGCGCGCCCGTGACGCCCGTGGACTTGATCAGCGTGGGCATCCAGAAGGTCAGGCCGTACTGGCCGGCGACGAAGGCGAAGTAGATCAGGCACATCCACCAGACGCGGCGGTCGGCGAAAACGGCCTTGAGCGAATGCTTCTGGGCGCCTGAGTGCTGCTGGTCCAGCTCGATCTCGCGCGCCAGCAGCTGCTTTTCGGAGGCCGTCAGCCACTTGGCGCTGGAGATGCCGTTGTCCAGATAGAAGATGGTCACCACGCCGATCACCAGGGCGGGGATGGCCTCGATCAGGAACATCCACTGCCAGCCGTGCAGGCCATGGTCGCCGTGGAAGGCCTGCATGATCCAGCCCGACAGCGGGTTGCCGAAGATGCCGGCCACGGGGATGGCCGACATGAACAGCGCCACGATCTTGGCGCGCCGGTGGGCCGGGTACCAGTAGGTCAGGTACAGGATCACGCCGGGGTAGAAGCCCGCCTCGGCCAGGCCCAGCAGAAAGCGCAGGATGTAGAAGCCCGTGGGCGTTTCCACATACATGAACATGGCCGACAGAATGCCCCAGGTGATCATGATGCGGGCGATCCAGACGCGCGCGCCCAGGCGGTGCATGAGCAGGTTGCTGGGCACCTCGAAGAGGAAGTAGCCGATGAAGAACACGCCTGCGCCCAGGCCGAACACGGTCTCGCTGAAGCCCAGGTCCTGGGACATCTGTAGCTTGGCAAAGCCCACGTTCACGCGATCGAGGTAGGCGATCACATAGCACAGCATCAGGAACGGCACGAGGCGCCAGAACACCTTGGCGTAGGCGCGCGCCGTCTCCGGAGAGTCGGCCTGGGCAGGGTGGGCCCCGGCCTGGCCGGATGCGATATCCGTTGTCGTCATTTCAAGTCTCCCTTGGGTTCGCCGCTTGATTCGCCGCTTGATGCGCCGCCTGGCGGCTGCGCGGCTGTGGATGGGCTGGGTGGTGGAATGCGGCCGTGGGCGCCGCGGTGCAAATCAGTAGCGCGCCCCGAAGGTGGTGCGCAGCTCGTCGATGGCGGCCGCGTCCAGGGGCTGCGGCCGGGGATGGGTCATGAGCCAGAGCCTTGCGGTTTCCTCCAGCTCTTCCAGCACATGGCTGGCCTGCTCCACCGAGCGTTCCCAGACCACGGGGCCCAGGCGCTCGAACAAGGCGCCGCGCACCTGGCCGGCCAGCGCGGCCACCTCGGCGGCGGCCTGCGGATCGCCGGGCCGGCGGTAGCGGATCAGCGGGATGCGGCCCACCTTCATGACCTGGTAGGGGGTGATGGGCGGCAGCACCTCGTCCTCGCGCCAGACGCCGGACAGCGTCAGCGCCACGAGATGGGTGGAATGCGTGTGGATGACGGCGCGCGCTTCGCCGTCATTGCCGTAGATGCCCCGATGCAGGACCAGGGTCTTGGAGGGCTTGGCGCCGCTGACCCACTGCCCGCCGGCATCGACCTTGGACAGCTCGGCCGGGTCGAGCCGGCCCAGGCAAGCGTCGGTGGGGGTGATCAGCCAGCCGTCATGCAGGCGCGCGCTGATGTTGCCGGCAGCGCCGACGGTGTAGCCGCGCTGGAAGAGGCTGGCGCCGGTGGCGCAGATCTGCTCGCGGATGCGGGATTCGTCGCTCATGGGTGAACGCCCAGGCAAAGGCCAGGTGTGCCGGCTGGAAAAAGAGTTGTGACTGATATTGTCATCAGGTCATCATACAAATTTTGCGCAAAAACCCAAACAAGGTGAAAACCCTTGGCCATGCGCCAAGGGGTGGTTTCGGAGGTTCAGGGCTTGGCGGCCAGGATGTCGCGGGCCAGGCGTTCGCCGTCCTGCTCCCAGAAGCTGGCGTCGGCGCGGTGGATGCGGTCTATGGCGTTGCCCATGTGCGTGGCGGCGGCCTTGCGCGCGGCCTTGGGGTCGCCGGCCTCGATGGCCAGCACGATGCTGTGGTGCTCGCGTTCCACGGCCTTGCCGAAGTCCTCGCGCCGCGCCTCGTTGGCGCGCGTGATGCGCATGGCGCCGCGCAGGAACTGCGACAGGTAGTCCAGCGTGCTGATCAGGAACGGGTTGCCCGAAGCCTGGGCAATGGCGCGGTGAAACGCCATGTCTTCCTCCACGCCGTCACGGCCCAGCCGCACGGCCTCGGCCAGGGCGCTCTCCGCATCGTGGATGCGCTGCATGTCCTCTTCGCTGCGCCGGCGCGCCGCGAGCTCGGCCACCTCGGCTTCCAGCGCGCGGCGCACCTCGGTGATCTGGATCAGCGCATTCCTGCCAGCCGCCGGCAGGCCTTCGAAGTCCAGTGGCTCTATGCCTGCCGCCTTCACGAACACGCCGCTGCCCTGGCGCGATTCCACCAGGTTGCGCGACTTGAGCTGGGACACCGCCTCGCGCACCACGGTGCGGCTGACCTCGAGCTGCTGCACGAGCTCGGCCTCGGTCGGCAGCTTCTGCCCCGGCTGCAGATTGCCGGCGCGGATGCGCGCCTCCAGCTGCCGGGCAACCTGGTCCGCAAGCTTGAGACCGGGCTGGATGGCCGAGAAGGAAACCGTCATGGAGGGGGTGGGGGGCTGGGGAGACACGTGTGGCAGCGATTGTCTCAGAACGGGCCGGCCTGTACGGCCTGCTGCGGCAATCGACGCCCAGACCGTCCTTGGCGTCAGGAAAGAGGCCGATGGTTCTGCCGGAGTTGCGCGGCGCGCCATACTTGCGCCTTTGCAATCCGCCCGCCACGCCCGTCCCGGGCCAAGGCCGCTTCGCCATGTCAACGCCCACCCCGCATTCCGCTGCACCCACAGAACACTCGCACGATGGCGCCAATGCCGCCATCGCCTCCCTGGCCGATGCCGCCTTCACCCAGCGCGTGCAGCACGCCATAGACCACAAGACCAAGCCGCTGGGCGCGCTGGGGCGGCTGGAGCAGCTGGCGCTGCGCATTGCCTGCATCCTGGGCCAGGACAGGCCGGTGCTGCAGCAGCCGCAGATGCTGGTGTTTGCGGCCGACCACGGGCTGGCGGCGCGTGGCGTGTCGGCCTATCCGGTGGATGTGACCTGGCAGATGGTCGAGAACTTCATGGCCGGCGGCGCCGCCGTCAGCGTGCTGGCACGCCAGCATGGGCTGGCGCTGAACGTGGTGGACTGCGGCGTGGCGCGCGACTTTCCCGCGCGCGAGCAGGACCCCGACGACAAGCTTCCCCAGCCCGGCCAGCCGCGGCTGTGGCGCCGCAAGCTGGGCTACGGCACGCGCGACTGCAGCCAGGGCCCGGCTATGACAGCCGCCGAATGCGCCATGGCCCTGCGCAACGGCGCGGCCCTGGTGCGCCAGCTGCCGGGCAATGCGCTGCTGCTGGGCGAGATGGGCATTGGCAATACCTCCAGCGCATCCTTGCTGCTGGCGCGGCTGTGCGGCGAACCGCTGGCCGAGGTTACGGGTGCGGGCACCGGCCTGGATGCGGCCGGGCTGGCCCGCAAGATCGGGGTGCTGCAGGAGGTGCTGCAGCTGCACGCCCAGGCCACGGAACCGCTGGACGCGCTGGCGGCCATGGGCGGCTTCGAGGTCGCCACCATGGTGGGCGCCGTGCTGCAGGCCGCCGCCGAGCGCCGTGTCATCGTGGTCGATGGCTTCATCACCACGGCCGCCGTGCTGGTGGCCAGCCGCCTGCAGCCGGCCGTGCTGGAGCGCTGCGTTTTCTCGCACCGCTCGGGCGAGCCCGGCCATGTGCGCATGCTGGCCCACCTGGGTGCCGAGCCGCTGCTGGACTGGCAACTGCGCCTGGGCGAAGGCTCGGGCGCGGCCCTGGCCTGGCCGCTGCTGGTGTCGGCCTGTGCCATGCTGGGCGAGATGGCCAGCTTTGCGCAGGCAGGGGTGAGCACGCGTTCGGAGGAGGCATAGCCGCTGGAGCCGCGCCGCGGCTAGCGCGGTAACGCAGCTGCCGCCAGCTTGCCCAGCCGCCTGACCAGCGCGCCGAAGCGCGCGGCATCGGTGTTGCCATAGCCGATCACCAGGCCGTTGTCCTGGGGCAGCGGTGCCAGGGCGAAGGACGACAGGGCGCCCGGGTTCATGCCGGCGCGCCGCGCCTGCTCCACGATGGCACGGTCGGACAGGTCCGGCGGCAGCCGCACCGTCAGATGCAGGCCGCCGTGGCCGCCCAGCACCTCGTGCTCCACGCCCAGTTGCGTGGCCAGCGCCTCGCGCAGGGCCGCCTGGCGCTCGCGGTACAGGCGCCGCATGCGCCCCAGGTGGCGCGAGAACTGGCCGCTTTCCATGAAGTCCGCCATGGCCAGCTGCTCCAGGCGGTGGCCGCCGCGCAGCATCTCCTGCACGGCGGATGCCGCGCTGGTGGCCAGGGCCTGCGGCAGCACCACAAAGCCCAGGCGCAGTGCCGGGAACATGGTCTTGCTGAAGGTGCCCACATAGAGCACGGGCGCATCCGGCACCTGGCCCTGCATGGCTGCGATGGGCGTGCCCTGGTGGCGGAATTCGCTGTCGTAGTCGTCCTCGATGATCCAGGCCCCCGCGCGGCGCGCGCGCTCCAGCAGGTCCAGCCGGCGCGCCACCGACAGCACGGCGCCCGTGGGATATTGGTGCGACGGCGTGATCTGGATCAGCCGTGGAGGATGGCTGTCCCACAGGCCGGGCGCGATGGCTGCGCCATCCGCATCCACGCGCAGTGTGCTGACGCACAGGTCTCCCCCCGCAAAGGCCGACTTGGCGCCCCGGTAGCCGGGCTCCTCCAGCCAGGCATGGTCGCCCGGGTTGGTGAGCAGTTGCACGCACAGGTCCAGCGCACCCTGGGCGCCTTCGGTGACGATGATGCGCGAGGCATCGCAGCGCACGCCGCGCGAGATGCGCAGGTGCTGCGCAATGGCCTGGCGCAGTGCGGGCTCGCCCGCAGGATCGCCATAGTCCAGCGTGGCGTTGGCGGGAAGGCGCAATGCGCGGTCCTGCGAACGGCGCCAGGCGGGCAGGGGGAATCTGTCCAGGGCGGGCGTGCCCGGCGTCAGGGGCAGGCTGCGGTCGATGGCATGGCGCGTGGGCGCGATGCGGTCCAGGCGCCGGGCCGTGCGGGGTGCGCAAGGGGGCGCGGCTGCCGCCTCGGCGGCTGCCGTGGAATGGGTGGATACAGCCGCCACGCGCGTGCCCTGCCGGTCGGCGATCACATAGCCTTCGGCCGCCAGTTGCTCGTAGGCGATGAGCACGGTGTTGCGCGAGACCCCCAGATCCTCCGACAGCGCGCGCGAGGCCGGCAGGCGGTCGCCGGCCGGCAGGCGGCCCGCCAGGATGGCCTGCTTCAGGCGCTGGATCAGTTGGCGCTGGCGGGGAGCCGCTCCAGGGCCGGATTGCAAGGGACTGGTCAGCAGGTCGGAGGCGTGCATGCAATGGATGGCGTGGCACCATGAAATAAGGGAGATATGGCACTTTCAATGATGCCACGCCAGCGCTATCGTGGCCCTGCCAAATGACCTGACCAGGAATCTCCCATGCCCCCCGCACTCAATGCCCACTCCCAACCCGTAGGCCACGACCTTCCCAACTGGACCCCACGCCAGCGCCCGCCGCGCACGCCCATGCAAGGCCGCTACTGCCGGCTGGAGCCGCTGTCCGCCGCGCGCCATGCAGCCGATCTGTTCGATGCCTTCAGCCAGGCGCCGGACGCCAGCGACTGGACCTACATGTCGGTAGGCCCCTTCGCGGATGCCCAGGCCTATCTGCGCTTTTCCGAGGCCGCCCAGGCCAGCGATGACCCGCTGCACCACGCCGTCATCGACCTGGCCACGGGCCGTGCCATCGGCTCGCTGGCGCTGATGCGCGTGGACACGGCCAGCGGCGTCATGGAAGTGGGCTTTGTCTGCTACTCGCGCCGGCTCAAGCGCACGCGTGCGGCCACCGAGGCGCAGTTCCTGCTGATGCAGCGCGCCTTCGACGAGCTGGGCTACCGCCGCTACGAGTGGAAGTGCGACAGCCTGAACGCGCCGTCCCGAGCCGCAGCGGCGCGCCTGGGCTTCCAGTTCGAGGGGGTGTTCCGCCAGGCCGTGGTCTACAAGGGCCGCAGCCGCGACACGGCATGGTTCTCCATCATCGACAGCGAATGGCCGGCGCTGCGCGCGGCCTACCAGCGCTGGCTGGAGCCGGGCAACTTCGATGCGGGCGGCGGGCAGGTCCTTTCGCTGTCCAGCCTGGTGGAGCAGGGTGCGCCGCAGGCTCAGGAGACGGCAGGCGCGGCGTAGTAGGCCTGCAGCACCTCGATCAGGGCCTGCGCATGGCGCGGCAGCCGGCCCTGGTCGCGCACGAGGATGCGGCGCTCGCGCACGCTCCATGCGTCGGTCAGATCGATCAGCGCCAGCCCCATGCTTTCGCGGTTGCGCCGCGCGGCGCTCTCGGGAACGATGCCTATGCCCACGCCGGCGCCGATCATGCGGCACATGGCGTCGAAGCTGGACAGCTGTATGCGCAGCTTCATGGGCTTGCCCAGGCGCTCGGTCACACCTGCCAGAAATGTCTGCAGCGTGCTGCCCTGCTGCATGCCGATGGCGTCCTCGTCCAGCGTCTCGGCAAACGCAATGCGCTTGCGCCGCGCAAAGCGGTGGCCGCGCGGCGTGGCCAGCACCAGCCGGTCGGTGCTGAAGTGGATGGTCTGCAGGCCCAGCGTATCCACCTGGCCGGCCACGATGCCCAGGTCGGCCCGGCCGTCGAGCACGCCGCGCGCGATCTCGGCGTTGGGCCGCTCCTGCAGGTCCACATTCACGCGCGGGTGGTCGGCAAGAAAGGCGGGCAGGATCTCGGGAAGAAAGTCGGTCACGGCCGTGGTGTTGGCAAACACCCGCACATGGCCGCGCAGGCCGGCGCCGTACTCCTGCAGGTCGTGGCGCAGCTGCTCGGACTGCAGCAGCATGCCGCGCGCATGGTGCAGGAAGGCTTCGCCGGCCGGCGTGGGGCGCACGCCGCGCGCCTCGCGGTACAGCAGGGGCATGCCCGCCTGCTCCTCCAGCGCCTTGATACGCAGGCTGGCTGCGGCCAGGGACAGGTGCTGCCTTTGCGAGGCGCGCGTGAGGCTGCCCAGTTCGGCGGCATGCACGAACAGGCGCAGGTCCGTCAGGTCGAAGTGCATGAGGGGCATGAAGGGCGAAGAGGGCATGGGCGGGGTCAAGGCTTTGTCAATTCCGAAGGCCGGGTCAGGAAATGCGCGATTGTGCGCTGGCCCGGCACGGGCAACCATGCGGGCTTGCGACAAGACCAAATGGAGACATGACCATGCCGGATTCTTCCTTTCCCCTGCCGTCGAGCCTTTTGCGCCGCCGAAGCCTGGTGGCCGCCGCGCTTGCCTTGCCCGTGCTGGGCCGTGCCCAGGCCTGGCCCGCGCGGCCCATCGTGATGATCGTCCCGCAGGCGCCCGGCGGCACCAATGACATCGTGGGCCGGCTGGTGAGCCAGAAGCTGGCCGAGGTGCTGGGCGCCAGCGTGGTGGTCGAGAACCGGCCCGGCGCGGGCGGCAACATCGGCACCCAGGCCGTGGCCAAGGCGCCGCGCGACGGCCATACGCTGCTGATGACCATCAGCAGCAGCCAGGCCATCAACCCCGCGCTGTACCGCAAGCCGGGCTTTGATCCGGTGAAGGACTTCCGGCCCATCGGCCTGATCGGCTCCGTGCCCAATGTGCTGCTGGCCCACCCCGGCTTTGCTGCCAAATCCGTGCCCGAGTTGATCGCCATGGCCCGGGGCCGGCCCGACGAGTTCCGCTATGCCTCGGCCGGCAACGGCACGCTCAACCATCTGCTGGGCGAGATGCTCAACAGCATGGCGGGCATCCAGCTGCAGCATGTGCCCTACAAGGGCGTGGCGCCCGCGCTCAACGATGTGCTGGGCGGGCAGGTGCCGCTGCTGTTCGGCAGCCTGCCATCAACGCTGCCCCATATCCAGGCCGGTCGGCTGCGTGCGCTGGCCGTGAGCGGCGCGGCGCGCTCGCCGCTGCTGCCCGATGTGCCCACCATTGGCGAGACCGTGCCCGGCTACAACGGCACGCTGTGGGTGGGTCTGTTTGCGCCTGAAGGCGTGCCCGCGCCGGTGCTGGCGCAGTTGCAGGACGGCATGGCCCGCGCGCTGGCGGCCAGTGATCTGCGCACCCGGCTGGAAGCCTCGGGCGTGGAGCTGGCCGGGCCGGCGGACAGGCCCGTGCCGCCCGCCCAGATGGCGGCCCTGCTGCGCGAGGACATCGCCAAGTGGGCGCGCATCGTCAAGGCGTCCGGCGCATCGCTGGATTGACGCAAGGCCTCAGCTCTGCGGCTCCATGGCCAGCGCGAACAGCTCGCTGCGAAAGTGGATGCCCAGCCGCGCAAAGGCGCGGTTGCGGTAGGTCTTGACGGTTGGCAGGCTCAGGCACAGGTCGCAGGCAATGCCCTCATGCGTCATGCCCTGCAGCAGCCGGGCGCAGACATCGAGTTCGCGCGGCGTCAGGTCGGGCTGTGCCTGCAGCAGGCGCATGCGCAGGGCCGGCAGTGTCTGCCGCTGCCGGGGCTGGCTGGGTGGGGTGGCCGGGGCCGGGGCCAAGGCCGTTACCACGGCGGGCTGCGCCTGCGTCAGCGCAATGTGCTTGTGCGCCAGGGCCAGCAGCACGGGCGCCATGCTCCCGAAGCGGTCGATCTGCGCATCGCCCAGTGCCCTCTGGTGCTGGTGGCGATAGAAATTGACGGCAAACACACCGCCGTCGTCCTGGTGCTCGACGATGGACACGCGCTCGGCCATGCCGTGCGCGTCGTAGACCAGGGCGCGGTGCTCGCCCTCCACCTCCTGGGCCGTGATGTGGCACAGCGCCGTGCTGCGTGCCGGGCCGGCGTCGCCGTGGTTCCAGGTGCTGTCGCGCAGATAAGGACCCGAGAGATAGGCCCACCAGCAGTCGCGCGTGGTGTCGCGCGCCTCGCTGCTGGCCGACAGGAACAGCTGCGGCCGGCTGCGCGGGCCCGTGCGGTAGACAGACCAGGAGGCGGCGGGCAGCAGCGGGTTCATGGCCTCCAGCACCTGCCGGGCGAAGCCGGGCTCGCCTAGGCTGGCGACCATGTGGCCGATGGCGTGGCTGGGCACGTGGCCGGACGCATGGCCGGACGCATGGGCGCCCAGGGCGCTGGCGTCAGGGGTGTCGGAGGGGGCGGTCCAGTGTCTCAAGGGATAGCAGGGGCGGGCAGGGCGTTGTCATCTTCCGGGATGACGGCCGGCCCGGGCAATGGTGCTTATGCTAGGTCCGATCCCATCCACCGGAGCCCCAGAACCATGCCAGATGACGTGCCGCAGCTTGCGGCCTTGCCCGATCCGCGCTTTCGCTTCTTCGCCGACCTGAGCGTGCAGGTAGGCCCGCCGCAGGAGGTCGGTGCCACGGCGCACGGCGGGCGCCGACTGATCCCCATCCTGGGCGGCACGGCCCGGGGCGACGGCTGGAGCGCGCGCGTGCTGCCCGGAGGCGCGGACTTCCAGCGCATCGTGCACGGCGGGCTGGCCGAGCTCGATGCGCGCTATGTGCTGGAGACCGATGCCGGCGACCTGATCTATGTCTGCAACCAGGCGCTGCGCAGCGGCGACCCGGCGCACATGGCAAAGCTGGCACGCGGCGAGCCCGTGGACCCCGCGCACATCTATTTCCGCTGCGCGCCCCGCATGGAGACGGCCAGCCGTGCGCTGGCCTGGATCAACGAGCGCCTGTTCTTCGGCACCGGCGCGCGCCATCCCGATCGCGTGCAGATGCGCTTTCACGAACTGCTCTGAGCCGCGCCTTTCCCCTCTCGATACCCACAATGCAGGAGACAAGACACATGAAAAACCAGGCATCGAAGTCGCGCCGCACCGCCGTGGCCTGCGCACTTGCCGCCGTGCTGGCCACCGGGCTGGCTCCCTGGACCGTGGTCGGCGCCCAGCCGGCCTTTCCGAGCAAGCCCGTGCGCCTGCTCGTCGGCTTTCCTGCGGGAACCGGGCCGGACATCGTGGCGCGCCTGCTCGCGCAGAAACTCTCCGAGCAATGGGGCAACCTGGGCGTGGTCGTGGACAACAAGCCGGGCGCTGGCGGCCTCATCGCCGCCAGCGAGGCGGCACGCGCCGTGCCTGACGGCTACACGCTGATGCTGGGCGAGACCGGCCAGCTCAGCATTGCGCCCAACACCTACCAGCGCCTGCCCTACGACCCGCAAAAGGACTTCGTGCCCGTCAGCCAGGTCGTCACCTCCGACTTCGTGCTGCTGGTCAATCCGCAGAAGGTGCCGGCCCGCAATGTGCCCGATTTCGTGGCCTGGGCGCGCCAGCGCAAGGAGCTGTTCATCGCCACCTTCGGTGCCGGCACGCCCGGCCATTTCGGCGCCTTCATGTTCGGCAATGCCGTGCAGCTCAAGCCCGAGCCCGTGCACTACAAGAACACCAACGATGCCCTGGGCGGCCTGTTCAGCGGCGACGTGCAGGCCGTCTTCGCCACGGCGGCCCTGGCCGCGCCCCAGGTCAAGGCCGGCAAGCTCACGGCCCTGGGCAGCACGGGCGCCACGCGCACCCAGTCCATGCCCGAGCTGCCCACCATCCGGGAGCAGGGCTATCCGTCGCTGGAGTTCAATTCCTGGTTCGGCGTGGTCGCGCCCGCCAAGACACCGCCCGAGATCGTGGCCAGGCTGCAGGCCGACATCGTGCGCGCCCTGCAGCAGCCCGACAGCCGCAGCCGGCTGGAGGAGGCGGGTTTCCGCGTGACGGGCACCACGGGCGACGAACTCGCCCGCATCATGCGCGCCGATACGGTCACCTGGGGCAAGGCCGTGGCGGCCACGGGCTTCAAGGCCGATTGAGGCTCAGCGCTTGCCCGCAGCCGGGGCAGGCGTCTTGGGCGAGTAGTCGCAGTACGGCGCCACCACGCACTCCCAGCAGCGTGGCTTGCGGGCCTGGCAGACGTAGCGGCCCAGCAGGATGAGCCAGTGGTGCGAGTCCACGGCATAGGCCGGGGGCACGCGCTTCATCAACTGCATCTCCACCGCCAGCGGCGTCTTGCCCGGCGCCAGGCCCGTGCGGTTGCCCACGCGGAAGATGTGCGTGTCCACGGCCATGGTGGGCTCGCCAAAGGCCACGTTGAGCACCACGTTGGCCGTCTTGCGGCCCACGCCGGGCAGGGCTTCCAGCTCCTCGCGCGTGCGCGGCACCTGGCCGCCGTGGCGCTCGACCAGGATCTGGCAGGTCTGCATCAGGTGTTTGGCCTTGCTGCGGTACAGGCCGATGGTCTTGATGTAGCCCTCCAGCCCTTCAAGTCCCAGGTCCAGGATGGCCTGGGGCGTATTGGCCACGGGAAACAGCTTGCGCGTGGCCTTGTTCACGCCCACGTCCGTGGCCTGGGCCGAGAGCAGCACGGCAGACAGCAGCTCGAACACATTGGTGTATTCCAGCTCGGTCTGGGGCGAGGGATTGGCGGCCTTGAGCGTGGCGAAGAAGGGTTCGATGCTGGTGGTTTTCATTGTGGGGGCGCGTATCCATCGATGTGGCGTGCATTGTCATGCAAGCGCGGGTATTTGAAAGTGCGTAACAGGCTCTAGGAATGTTCTGATTTTTCATGTCTGCCAGGGTCAGATCGTCTGGTTATGCAGATGCGGCGTTGACTGGCCAAGGCCGCATCGCAATAGTCGGCCGGATCGATTCCGCCGACACCAGACATCCAGACATCACGCCACCAGGAGGGGGGCGACCACATGGCCACTCGCAAGATATCCGTTTCTCCCGCGCTCGCATCGTCACAGGCCCTGCTGGGCAATGTGCGGGACCTGATCGAGGCCGCGCGGCTTCGCGTGGCAGCCAACGTCAACAGTGAACTCACCCTGCTGTACTGGCACATCGGCCAGCACATCCATGGCCATGAATCCGAGGTGCGGCAGGCAGGCTGCAGCGATGAGGTCCTGCCGGTGCTGGCCGGTCATCTGGTCCAGGACTATGGCAGCAGCTTCTCGGAGAAGAACCTGTGGCGCATGACGCAGTTCTCCACCGCGTTTCCCGACCAGCCCCTGGTCGTCTCGCCGACCCGGAAATTGAGCTGGGCGCATTTCATCGTGCTGATTGCGATCAAGGACCCAGTGCAGCGCGAGTACTACGCCAGCATGGCGAGCCTCGAGCGCTGGAGCGCACGCACGCTGCGCAGCCGCATCGACTCCCAGCTCTATGAACGCCTGGCGCTGCCCTGCGATGCCGAGGCGCTGATCGCGCAGGAGCCGGTCACGCCGCGCAGCACGGAGCGCATGTCGCCGGCGCTGTTCATGCGCGATCCCTACATCTTCGACTTTCTGGGGCTGCACGATGCCTGGCAGGAGGGCGACCTGCAGGCCGCCATCATCCGCGAGATGGAGGCCTTCCTGCTGCGGTCGGGCACGGGCTTCACCCTGGTGGCGCGGCAAATGCACATGCATGTGGATGAGCAGGACTTCCACCTCGATCTGCTGTTCTACAACCGCAAGCTGCGGCGGCTGGTGGCGGTGGAGCTGAAGGTGGGCGAATTCACGGCCGAGGACAAGGAGCAGATGGAGCAATACCTGCGCTGGCTGGACCGGCATGAGCATGAGCAGGGCGAGAACACGCCGATGGGCATGGTGCTGTGCACGGGCAACAGCTCCGAGCAGATCGAGCTGCTGGAACTGGGACTGCGCGGCGTGCAGATGGCCGAGTACCTGCCCGGCCTGCCTGAGCGCCAGGCGTTGGCACAGCGGCTGCGGCAGGCCACACGCCGGGCGCAGTGGCATTGGGCGCAGCGCCAGCTGGAAGGCGGGCTGGCCTGAGCGCCTGCCACTGCGCTTGAGACCCGTTCCCCTTCTTTTTCTTCTTCTTCCTTCGTTCCCTTCTCCTCTTCCTCCTACCCAGGCGGCAGCAGTTCCCGCAGGTGCTCCACAAAGGCCCGCACGCCCTTGGACAGGGTGCGTCCGGACAGCGTCTGCAGCTCGATGGCGCGCGCATTCATGCCGCGCTCGCGGATGGGCGCCGCATGCAGCTCGCCTCGTCGCACGCGCTCGCGCATGGTGACCTCACCTCCCAGCGACAGGCCGCCGCCGTGCAGCACGAAGTGCACCAGGGTCTCGAACTGGCCGCTGACCAGGGCGGGCTCGAACACCAGGCGGCGGTGGCTGCAGGCGATGTCGAACAGCTGGCGCGCGGTGTTGGCGTCCTCGGGCAGGGCAATGGCATGGGGATGCATCTGGGCCAGGGTGATGCTGGCATGCCGGGCCAGCGCATGGTCGGGCCGCATGATGGCGACCACGGGCGAGACCTGGCGGTGCCAGACCTCGATGTCACGTGCCGCCGCGCGGCTGTAGGTCAGGCCCACATCGGCCTCGCCGCCCAGCACGGCCTGGGTCACGGCGGCAGGCGCCTCCACACGCAGGTGGAACTGCATGCCCGGGTACTGTTCGCGGAACAGCGCCATGGCGCGTGGCAGGAACTCGATGGCAAAGCCGCCCGAGCTGCACACGCGCACCACGCCCCGGCGCAGGCCCTGCAGGGCCTCGATGTCGGAGACCACACGGTCGGCCTCCAGCGCACCGCGGCGCGCGTGGGCGGCCAGCAGCTCGCCTGCCGGGCTGGGCGCCATGCCGCGCGGGCGGCGCTCGAACAGCGGCACGCCCAGCATCTCTTCCAGTCCGGCGACCTGGCGGCTCACGGCCGAGGGCGAGACATTGAGCCGCGTGGCGGCTTCGCTGACCGAGCCGCTGCGCACCACTTCGAGAAAGTAGCGCAGGGCCGTGTCCTGTAGGCGGTTGGAAAGCATGGTGGCCTGCTCGTGGTTTGCGAAAAACGCAACGATAAGCCAAGAAAAAGGCGATTGTCGAAATAATTTCGCCTGCTTATGCTGACTTCGTTCTGTCACAAAAACGAGGAAATCCATGGAGCCAAACGCAAGCACCGCAACGCAGCAGCCGGATCTGGCCACCGGGGGTGGTGGCGTCGTGGAGATGTCGGCCGTCGCGCTGTCAAAGGCCATCCAGGGCCGCGATCTGTCCTGCGTGGAGGTGCTGGATGCCTATTGCGCACAGATCGACCGCCTCAACCCCGTGGTCAACGCGCTGGTGTCTCCGCTGGACCGGGACTGGCTGCGCGGCCGCTCCCGCGAGCTGGACACGCTGCTGGCGCGCGGCCAGAGCCTGGGGCCGCTGCACGGCTTTCCCCAGGCACCCAAGGACATCATGCCGGCGGCCGGCATGGTGACGACCAAGGGATCGCCCATCTTCGCGGGCCAGGTCTCGCAGACCGATTGCGTGGTGTTCGAGCGCATGCGCGCAGGCGGTGCGCTGTTTGTTGCGCGCAGCAATTCGCCCGAGTTCGGCCTGGGCGGCCATACCTACAACCCGGTCTACGGGACCACGCGCAATGCCTTCGATCCTTCGCGCTCGGCAGGTGGCAGCAGCGGCGGGGCCGGCGTGGCCGTGGCGCTGCGCATGCTGCCCGTGGCCGATGGCTCGGACATGATGGGCTCGCTGCGCACGCCGGCCGCCTTCAACCATGTCTATGGGTTGCGCACCTCGGTGGGCTGCGTGCCGCATGGCCCTTCGGAGGAGGTGTTCTTCCAGCAGTTCAGCGTGGCCGGCCCCATGGCGCGGGACATTCCCGACCTGGCCCTGCTGCTGTCCGTGCAGGCAGGCTTTGATGCACGCCTGCCGCTGACGCGCCGCAGCGAGCCGCCCAAGGACTGGACCGCGCAGCTGCAGCGCGACTGCAAGGGCCTGCGCATCGGCTGGCTGGGGGACCTGGGCGGGCACCTGCCCACCGAGCCCGGCCTGCTGGAGACCTGCCGCGCGGCGCTGCAGCATTTCAAGACCATCGGCTGCACGGTGGAAGAGGCCGTGCCGGCCTTCGACTTCGAACGCCTGTGGCGCGCCTGGATCGACCTGCGCAGCTTCAGCGTGGCCGGTGCCAACGCCGCCCTGTACCGCGACCCGGCCACGCATGCCCTGCTCAAGCCCGAGGCCCTCTGGGAAATCGAGCGCGGCCTGGCGCTGCCGGCCATGGCGGTCTATGACGCGGCGCGTGTGCGCTCGGCCTGGTACGAAACCCTGCGCCGCCTGTTCGACAGCTACGACTTTCTGGTGCTGCCCTCCGCCCAGGTCTTCCCGTTCGATGCGGCGCTGGACTGGCCGCATGCCGTGGGCGGCCGCGAGATGGACACCTACCACCGCTGGATGCAGACCGTGGTGCCCGCCACCATGGCCGGCTTGCCGGCCCTGGCCGCGCCCGCAGGCTTCGGGCCGCAGGGGCTGCCTGCCGGGCTGCAGATCATCGGCCCGGCGCAGGCCGATCTGGCCGTGCTGCAGATCGGCCATGCCTATGACCAGGCCGGCGGCTTCTCGCGCGTGCGCAGCCCGCTGCTCGACTGAAACCGCTGCATCGAGTTTTCCCAGGTTCCCGTTCCCTCGTCCCCCAGGAGATCCGCGCCATGGCCTTGTCCCGTTCCCGTTTTCTGTCGTGTCTGATGGCCGGTGCCACGGCACTTGCGCTGCCCGCAGCCAAAGCCCAGCCCCAGTCCTACCCGGATCGTCCGATCAAGCTGGTCGTGCCGTTTGCGCCGGGCGGCGCCACCGACATCCTGGGCCGGCTGCTGGCCACTTCGCTGGGTGAACGGCTGGGCCAGCCCGTGGTCGTGGAAAACCGCCCCGGTGCAGGCACGGTGGTGGCGGGCGCGCTGGTGGCCAAGGCTCCGCCCGACGGCTACACGCTGCTGCTGGGCGCCAGCACCACGCTGACGCTCAACCCCGCCATCCGCAACCCGCTGCCCTATGACCCGCTGCGCAGCTTCACGCCGCTGGGGCTGGTGGCCGACATGGGCCTGGTGCTGGTGGCCCATAACGAAACGCCTGCACGCACGCTGCCCGAACTCGTGGCCCTGGCCAAGGCCGACCCCGACAAGCTGTCCTACGGTTCCTTCGGCACGGGATCCTCGGTGCACTTCGGCGGCGAAATGCTCAAGACCGCCACGGGCATGCGCATGGTGCATGTGCCCTTCAATGGCAGCTCGCCCAGCCTCACCGCGCTGATGGGCGGCCAGGTGCAGGTGGCCGTGGACACGGTGGTGGCCACCACGCCGCTGATCAAGGCCGGCAAGATCCGTCCCATCGCAGCGCTGGGCCCGCAGCGCCTGGCCCTGCTGCCCCAGGTGCCCACCGTGGCCGAAAGCGGCTACCCGGGCTTTGCCATGGACACCTGGTTTGCCTTCCTCGCCCCGGCCGGCCTGCCCGCACCCATCCAGAAGAAGCTGGAAAAGGCGCTGGCCGACGCCATGGCCGAGCCGGCCATGAAGAAAAAGCTGGTGGACATCGGCCTGTCGCCCGCATGGGGTCCGGCCAGCGCGCTGCAGGAGCGCATAGAGCGCGAACTGCCGCAAATGCGCGCCGTGGCCGCCAGAGCCGACATCAAGGTGGATTGAACGCAGCTGCCTTTCGGGAGAGAGGGGGAAGGCGCGAATCGACTCAGGGGGCTTCTAATCGTGCAGGAAAGCTGCGGCAGGATTGGCGACAATGCAGGCTTCGCCTTTTCATTGCACCGACAAAGAGACTCCTGCCCATGCAATTCGCCGACCGTCTGAACAACGTAGAAACCTCCGCCATCCGCGAGCTGTTCAAGCTGCTGGGCAAGCCCGGCATCATCAGCTTTGCGGGTGGTTTCCCGGACAGCGCCATGTTCGACGTGGCCGGCATCAGCGCCGCCTCCCAGGCTGCGCTGCAGCAGGAGCCGGGCGCCGCGCTGCAGTACGGTGCGACCGAAGGCTACCAGCCGCTGCGCGAGCAGATCGCCGCCTTCATGGCCGGCAAGGGCGTGCGCGAGCTGGCCCCCGAGCAACTGGTGGTGACCACGGGCAGCCAGCAGGCGCTGGACCTGCTGGGCAAGACCATGATCAACCCCGGCGACAAGGTCATCGTCGAAGGCCCGACCTTCCTGGCCACCATCCAGTGCTTCCGCCTGTACGGCGCCGAAGTCATCAGCGCGCCCATCGATGCCGAAGGCGCCCAGGTCGATGCGCTGGAGCAACTCATTGCCGAGCACCGCCCCAAGCTGGTCTACCTGATCCCCACCTTCGGCAACCCCAGCGGCGCCATGCTGAGCCTGGAGCGCCGCAAGAAGGTGCTGGAGCTGGCCGTCAAGTACCAGACCCTGGTGGTGGAAGACGATCCCTACGGCGACCTGTATTTTGGCGAAGCGCCTCCGCCCAGCCTGCTGGCGCTGTCCAGCGAGGTGCCCGGCAGCCGCGACTGGCTGGCGCACTGCGGCTCGCTGAGCAAGGTGCTCAGCCCTGGCCTGCGCATTGGCTGGCTGGTGGCCCCGGCCGAGCTGCTGGGCCGCGCCGTGATGTGCAAGCAGTTCAGCGATGCCCACACCAGCACCTTTGCCCAGGCCACGGCCGCGCAGTACCTGAAGTCCGGCGCCATGCCCGCCACCCTGGCCCATGTGCGCGAGGTCTACGCGCGCCGCGCCAAGGCCATGGGCGATGCGCTGCGCGAGCACCTCGGCGATGCCGTGGAATTCCTGCAGCCCCAGGGCGGCCTGTTCCTGTGGGTGCGCTTGACCGGCAAGGGCGGCGCGCTGGCCGATGCCGGTGAGCTGGCCAAGCGGGCCATTGCCCAGGGCGTGGCCTTTGTGCCGGGTGCGCCGTTCTTTGCGCAAAAACCCGATGCCACCAGCTTCCGCCTCTCGTTCGCCACGGCTGACGAGGACAAGATCCGCGAAGGCATCGCCCGCCTGGCCCAGGCGCTCAAGGCATGAGCGTGGCTGACGACGCAGAACATGGCGGCGGGCACGCAGACGCCGATGCCCTGCAGGCGCGCGTGATGGAGCTGGAGATCAAGGCCAGCTACACCGAAGACCTGCTGGAGCAGCTGAACCTGACCATCTACCGCCAGCAGCAGCAGATCGACCGGCTGCTTGACGAGCTGCGCGACCTGCGCCGCCGGGTGCCCGAAGGCGGACCCGCCGGCGGCGCGACCCATCTGCGCGACGAACTGCCCCCGCACTATTGAGTGCGCAGGGCTGCTGCGTGCGAATGCCCAGGCCAGCCCCTGCCTGGGCATTTCTTCATTCAAGCGGCTTGTTGGCCACGTGCTTCATCTTGCCCAGGAACAGGCGCAGGAAAAAGCCCGCCATGATCAGCATGAAGACGATGGCGCCCAGGCTCATCAGGCCGTAGTCGGTGGAAAAAAGATCAATCATCAGCTTCACAAGTCCTCCTGTGGTTTGTTGGTATCGGTGGGGTCCCGATCCAACTATCGCCGTGGCCTGGCGCGGAGGGCTTGTGATGGGTCAACGCGGCGGCGGGGTGGGTTTGCGGCAGCGCAAAGGGGCAAGCCCCGGCAAGCCCGGGCAAGCCCGGGAACTGGGCATGGGGTACGAGTCCATCATCCAGGGCGAGCCAAGCCCATCACCCCCGCATGAACGGCAACGGCACCTCCGCAGGAATCGGGCACGCATAGGGTCGGCCGCCCCGGCGCTCAAGCAGTTCCGCCTTGGCTTGGGCAATGCGTTCGGGCTGCTCCAGCAAGGCGATGGCCGTGGCCGCCAGCACCTGGGCGGCGCGCACCATGCCTGCGTGGGCCAGGCCGGACTGGCCTTGCGAGACCATCTGCCAGGAATGCAGCGGCGTGCCGAAGGCGTAGCAGGCCACCCAGGCCTGGACGGTGGGGGTGATCCAGCTCACATCGGCCACGTCGGTGGAGCCGAACAGGGTGTCCTCCACGGCAGGATCGTAGGGCGCCAGGCCTTCGAACACGGCCGGCACCTTGCCGCGCAGCACGCTGGCCAGCGGGCGGCTGACCTGGTCCACGTCGTTGCTGTCCAGCGTGGCCTGGAAGTCTCCGGCCAGGCGATGCAGGCCGGGGTCCACGTGCAGCGGGCCCAGGGCCTGCATCTGCGCATACATCACCTGGTTCAGCGTGCGGTTCTGCAGCAGGTTGGAGCAGGCCTTGTCAAAGACGATCTCCAGCCGGCAGTCCGTCATCAGCGCGGCGCCGCGCGCCACGTTCTGCACGCGCTCATACAGCGCTGCTGCCTCGTGGTTGCGTGCGGCCCGCACCAGGTACAGCACCTCGGCGCGCGCCTGCACCACGTTGGGCGACAGGCCGCCCGAGTCGGTGATGGCGTAGTGCACCCGCGCATCGGTGGGCATGTGCTCGCGCAGGTAGTTCACGCCCACGTTCATCAGCTCCACGGCGTCGAGCGCGCTGCGGCCCAGGTGCGGGGAATGCGCGGCATGCGAGGCCTTGCCGTGGAAGATGAATTTCGCCTGGATGTTGGCCAGCGTGCTCTGGCTGAACACGCCGGTGAAGCTGGCCGGGTGCCAGGTCAGCGCCGCGTCCACATCGTCGAAGACCCCGGCGCGCGCCATGAAGGTCTTGCCCGATCCACCCTCCTCGGCCGGGCAGCCGTAGTAGCGCACGCGTGCCTTGGCGCCGCTGCGGCGCAGGTGCTCCTGCAGCGCAACGGCCGCGAAATGCGCCGAGGTGCCCAGCAGATGGTGGCCGCAGCCGTGGCCCGCCAGGCCCGGGCTGTCGGTGGAAGGCGTGCAGACCAGGGCGCCGCTTTGCTGGTTCAGGCCCGACAGCGCGTCGTACTCGCCCAGGAAGGCCAGCACCGGGCCCTCGTCGCCCCATTCGGCCAGGAAGGCCGTGGGAATGCCGGCCACGCCGCGCGTGATGCGAAACCCGGCCTGCTCCAGCGCATCGATGTGCAGCCGGGCAGAAGCGGTTTCTGCATAGCGCAGCTCGGCCAGGGACCAGATGCTGTCGGCCAGGGCCGCCATGCGCGGGGACTGCTGCTGGAAGAAGTCCTGGAGATGCTCGACTGCGCTCATTCCGGCTTCACTCCTGCCTTGTCCAGCAGCGCCTTGTTGCGCTGCAGTTCGCTGGCGATCTGGGCCGGGAAGCGGGCCTGGTCCATCTCGGTGACCGAGGCGCCCAGCAGCTTCAGGTGCTTTTGCACCTCGGGCAGGCGCACAGCCTTCACCGACGCATCCTGCAACTGCCGGACGATGGCCGGTGGCGTGCCGGCCGGCACGACCAGCCCGAACCAGCTGATGCCCAGTTCGTTGAGCTGCGCGTAGCCCAGCTCCTTGAAGGTGGGCACATCGGGCAGGTCGGGCGAGCGGCTGTCGCCCGACAGCGCCACGGGGATGAGCTTGCCGCCCTTGATCTGGGGCATGGCCGAAGGCAGCTGGTCGGTCATCACCTGCACCATGCCGGCCAGCGCATCGTTGAGCGCCGGCCCGTTGCCGCGGTAGGGCACGATCTGCACCTGGGTCTTCATGGTCTCGTTGAAGGACGCCACCATCAGATGGCCCAGCGTGCCCAGGCCCGGAACGCCCGCGCTGTAGGCGCCGGGCTGGGCGCGCAGCTTGGCCAGAAAGCCCGGGAAATCCTTGACGCCCATCTTGGGGTGGACCATGTAGACCGACGGCATGGTCACCAGGTTGGCCACGGGCAAAAGCCTGCCTTCCAGCTTGGCGGCGCGCGTGTACAGCGAGGGATTGATGGTGGCCGTGCTCACCGTGGCCATGCCGATGGTGTAGCCGTCAGGCGCGGCCTGGGCAATGCTTTCGGTGCCGATCAGGCCGCCAGCGCCGGCCTTGTTGTCCACCACCACGGGCTGGCCCAGCGTGCTGCGCAGGCCCTCTGCGATCACGCGCGCAACGATGTCGGTGGAGCCGCCTGCCGCAAAGGGCACGATGAGCTTGACCGGCTTGTTCGGATAGGCGTCGGCCGCATGGGCCGTGGAGGCCGTGTGGGCCAGGGTGAGGCCGCACAACACGGCGGCAAGACCGGACGTGCCCAGCGAGAGCAGGGTGCGCCGCGGCAGCTGAAAGAGGGGTTTGGGTTGCATGGCATGGGTTCCATCTACGGGGGAAGGAGCCGCAGGCCTGGGCCGCGCCGGCTCCCGATGCAGGCGACTATAGAAATCCTGCCGCCCGCATGGGCCACGGTATTTGTGCCAAGCTATAAGCCGTTCCGATAGCTTGCCCTGCGCCACCTGTGGCGCGCCAGGGCCTGCCTGGGGAAAACACTGAGACTTCCATGAGCAATGACTTCGATGACCGCGACGGCCTGGACGATGCGGCCACGCCCCAGGGGCGGCTGCTGTATTCGCGCCTGACCAAGCATGTGCGCCTGCGCCAGCTGCAGTTGCTGGTGGCGCTGCAGCAATGCGGCTCGGTGGTGCAGGCCGCCGCCACGCTGCACATGAGCCAGTCGGCCGCCACCCAGGCGCTGGCCGAGATGGAGCGCGTGCTGGACATCCGCCTGTTCGAGCGGCATGCGCGCGGCATACGCCCCACGCTGGCCGGCCAGACCCTGGTGGACACGGTGCGCGGCGTGCTGGCCGCACTGGAGGAGGTGGCGGAATCGCTGGCCGCCATTCGCCGGGGCGCGGCGGCCGCGCTGCGCCTGGGCGCCATTCCGGCGGCAGCCCTGGCCATTCTTTCGCCCCTGCTGGCGCGGTTCTATGCCGAGCACCCCGAGGTGCATGTTGATGTGCACGAAGACGCCAGCACCCGGCTGCTGTCCCAGCTGCTGGGCGGCGGGCTGGACGCGGTGTTTTGCCGCGAGCCGGCGCTGCTGCCCGGCCCCTTCGTCTTCGAGCCGCTGCTGGCCGACACGGCCGTGGTGGTGGCCGCACGCTCGCATGCACTGGCCGGGCGCCGCGATGTACCGCTGCAGGCGTTGACCGGCGCGCGCTGGGTGCTGCCCACGGCCAACATCGCCGTGCGCGGGATTTTCGAGGCCGAGGTGCTCCAGGCGCTGCCCGATGCGCCCTGGTTTCCCGTCTCCACCGTTTCTCTGCCGATACTGGAGGGCCTGTTGAGCCAGCCCGGCGCCGTGGCCCTGGTGCCGCTGAGCATTGCGCCGGGCCTGCAGACCCATGCGCGCGTGTGCCGGCTCGATGTGCGGCTGACGGGCAGGTTGGCGCCCCTGGGCGTGGTCTGCCGGCGCGACCAGGCGCCTGCCCTGCTGACCGAGATGCTGTCGCTGTGCCGGCAGATGCTGGCAGCGCCACCGGCCCGCTGAATGCCAAAAGCTGGCGACATGGCCTCTTGCCGGCCCCGCTTGCGGCCACAATACTGTCCGCGCGAAAACACGGCAGCATGGCCGCACCAGACAACAGAAAGCACGCAGAGGACCGCATGATCAATTGGTCGCTAGACGCCGATACCGTCACCCACAGCATCCAGCTGGCGCTGGCGCCGGTGTTCTTTCTGACGGCCGTGGCCGGCATGATCGGCGCCGTTGCGGGGCGGCTGGCCCGCATCATCGACCGCGCGCGCAAGCTGGAAGAACTGCTGCGCAACCCGCAGGAAGAGGACTTCATCGCGCGCAGCCTCACGGAACTGCACTTTCTGCGCAAGCGCGGCCGGCTGGCCAATGTCTGCATAGGGCTGCTGACCGTCTGCGGCTTTTGCATCGGCCTGACCATTGCCCTGCTGTTCCTGGGCGAGGCCTACGGCATCAACGGCCATGGCTATGCGGTGCTGGGCTTTCTGTTCGGCGTGCTGATGTTTCTCTCGGCCCTGGCCTGCTTTCTCTGGGAAACCATCATGGCCACCAGCCTGCTGGACTTCCACACCCTGACCCGCGTGCGCGCGGCCGTGCGCACCATACAGCGGCCGGAACGCAACGACCAGGCCCAGGCTGAGCCGTCCACCCCGGCAGACGACACCGGCCGCCAGTCCTGAGCCGGGCGCGGACGGCGCCGCCGTCGCTGTCGCCATCGCCATCGCCGCTGCCCATTCACTCCATCGGGTCCAGGCAGGCCGCCGCGGCCTGGATCACGCAGTCGGTCAGCCGCTGCAGGCTGGCCTGCGCATTGCGCGCATGGGCCCAGTACATGGGAATGTCCAGGTCGTTGCCGGGCAGCAGCTCCACCAGGCTGCCTTCGGCTAGTTGCGCGCCGATCATCAGCGGCGGGTGCATGCCCCAGCCCATGCCCAGCTCGCAGGCCCGCGTATAGCCCTGGTTGGAGGGAAGAAAGTGGCGCGGCGTGTTGCGCCGCCCCTCCGCGCCCAGGCGCTGCAGCCACTGGTCCTGCAGGCTGTCCTTGCGGCCGTAGCTCATCATGGGCGTGCGCGCCATGGCCTCGGGCGTGATGCCGTCCTTCAGGTAGCGGCGGATGAAGTCGGGGCTGGCCGCCGCCACGTAGCGCATGCGGCCCAGCGGCCAGGTATTGCAGCCGGGAATGGCCGAGGAAGTGGCCGTGACGGCGGCCAGCACCTCTCCCTCACGGATGCGCTTGGCCGTGTGGTCCTGGTCGTCGATGCTGATGTCCAGCAGCTCATTGCCGTCGCGCGTGAAGGCGGACATGGCATCCATGAACCAGGTGGACAGCGAGTCGGCATTGACGGCCAGCTTGAGCGTGGGCAGGGCGGTCTGGCCCTCGGGGACCAGCTCCGGGTTCTTGCGGCGCAGATCGTTTTCGAGCAGGGCCACCTGCTCCAGGTGCAGGCACAGCCTGCGGCCCGCATCGGTGCCCGAGCAGGGCTGGCCGCGCAGCACCAGCACCTGGCCCACACGCTCCTCCAGCAGCTTGATGCGCTGGGAAACGGCCGAGGGCGTGACATGCAGCTTGCGCGCCGCGCGCTCGAAGCTGCCTTCGCGCACCACGGCCGCCAGGGCCTCGAGTCCGGCGTAGTCGAACATTTAGATATTCTTCATTTGGTTGAGTAAATGTAATTTTACTTAACCATTTGCCGGCCAGACAATCCCGGCCATGTGGACTGCAAATGTTTCTTCTTCCTGGCTGGCGGGCTTCACGGTCTGCCTGTCTCTCATCGTCTCCATCGGCGCCCAGAACCTCTATGTGCTGCGCCAGGCCGTGCAAGGCCAGCATGTGCGCGCCTGCGTGGCCTGGTGCGTGGTGAGCGACGTGGTGCTCATCGGCCTGGGCGTGGCGGGCATGGCCCGGCTGCTGGGCGACAACCCCGACCTGGCCCGCTACCTGACGCTGGGCGGCGCCCTGTTCCTGCTGGCCTATGGACTGATCGCGCTGTGGCGCATGGCCATGGCGCCCGATGCGCAACTGGCGGCATCGGGCGGGCAACTGGCCCCGCGTGGCCTGCTGGGCGTGGTCTCCACACTGGCCGTGATCACCCTGTTCAACCCCCATGTCTATCTGGACACGGTGCTGCTCATGGGCTCCATCGGCGCGCGCCAGGAAGGCGTGCTCAAGTGGGTCTATGTGGTGGGCGCCGCATCGGCCAGCCTGTCGTGGTTCGTGGCGCTGGCCTTTGCGGGCCGCCGCATGAAGCGCCTGTTCGAGAAGCCGCAGGCCTGGCGCGTTCTCGATGGCCTCACGGGCGTGATGATGCTGGCGCTGGCCTGGTGGGTGGCTGGCAGCGCGTTGGCACCGGCAGGTGGCTGACGGCGCAGATCAGTCTGCGGCCGGGGCTTGCTCGCCGGGCGCCCAGGTGCCCACGGCCTCGATGAGGTTCCAGCTGTTGCATTCGATGCAGTAGTGGCCCGTGGCGCCGGTTTTCTGGCTGGTCGCCTCGATGACGACCTTGTGGCCATGACGCTGGGCCTCGGACAAGGGCTGGATCTTGTCGTAGTTGTATTGCTCGGCCAGGTCGCCCCGGAAGGAAATGGTGATGCGGTCGCGCTTGGGATAGTAGTCACGCTCGTACTTGTCGAGGGTGCGTGTGGCGACGAGGCGGGCCATGCTGTCCGGTGAAGGTGCGCTCAAAGCAGTCTCCTGGTGTATGTCTAGGTTGTGTCAACTTGTTTCATTGTCGGGCTTGTGTTCTGCCATCGGCAACTGCAGCCCGGTCTTGATGCGTTCCAGAGCGATCGAGGTGGTGTAGCGCCGGATGTTGTCGTCTCCGGAGAACAGCCGCGCCGCCAGCGCCTGGTACTCCTGCATATCGGCAGCCGTGACGATCAATGAATAGTCGGCTTCCCCGGTCACGTAGTAACACTGCTGCACGGCGGGCTCGCGCGCCACGCGCGCGCGAAAGGCCAGGGACAGGTCCGGGCGCTCGTTGGCCAGCTGCACGTTGATGAGCACGGTGAGCGGGCGCCCCGTGCGCACGGGATCGACCACGGCCACGTTGGCCGTGATCACGCCCAGCTCCTGCAGGCGCCGTATGCGCCGCTGCACGGCCGGTGCCGAAAGGTGGACCCGCTCGGCAATGAGGCGCTGCGGCGTGAGGTTGTCGCGCTGGAGCACGTCGAGGATGGCGCGGTCAAAAGTATCGAGTGCGATGGCGGGCATGGGGAAGGGGCGGAAAACGGATGCGGGGCGGTCGGAAAGAGCGAATGTTGCGCGAAGAGGCCCCAAAACGAGCCTTTTGCATCGCTGGCCTGCAATATCGTACGGGCCATGACAACAAACACCACATGGAACCGCGCCTGGCCCCTGCTGGCCGTGCTGGGCTCGGTCACGGCATTGGGCGTGGGCACTTCTCTTGCCAAGCAGCTTTTTCCAGTGCTGGGCGCCCAGGGCACTTCGGCATTGCGCGTGGGCTTTGCCGCGCTGATCCTGGTGGCCATCTGGCGGCCCTGGCGCTGGACGCTGGCCCGCCCCCAGGCGTGGGCGCTGCTGCGTTTCGGCGTGGCGCTGGGCGCCATGAACCTGCTGTTCTACATGGCGCTGCGCACCATTCCCTTTGGCCTGGCCGTGGCCATCGAATTCTCCGGTCCGCTGGCCGTGGCCATCTACCACTCGCGCCGGCCGGTGGACTTTGTCTGGCTGGCGCTGGCCGTGGCGGGGCTGGCCCTGATTTTGCCGATAGGGGGCGCCGGCGCGGGCGGATTGGTGCTGGAGCCCGTGGGCATTGCCTGCGCCGTGGGCGCTGCCATCTGCTGGGCGCTGTACATCCTGCTGGGGCAGCGCCTGGGCAGCATTCCCAGCGGCCAGGCCGTGTCGCTGGGCCTGGTGTTCGCCGCCATGGTGGTGGTGCCTTTCGGCGTGGCCGAAGCGGGGGCCAAGCTGCTGCAGCCGTCCATCCTGGCCTTCGGTCTGGTGGTGGCGGCCATCTCCAGCGCCTTGCCCTATACGCTGGAGATGATGGCCCTGCGCCGCCTGCCACCGGCCACCTTCGGCATCGCCCTGGCCACGGAGCCTGCGATTGCCGCCCTCATGGGCATGCTGCTGCTGCATGAGCACCTGGTGGGGACCCAGTGGCTGGCCATCGCCTGCATCATGGGCGCGGCCATGGGCAGCGCCATCACGCGGCCCGCTGCGGCGGCCAAGGCGCCGGCCGAGGTGACGCCTGCAGGTTGAGTGGCGATACCAGGGAAGGGGAATGAAAAAAGCGCTGCCGAGGCAGCGTTTTTTTTGCGGGGACAGGATGCAGCCGAGCGGCTGCATTCCCTGCGCCTCAGAACGCAGGAACGACAGCGCCCTTGTACTTCTCGAGGATGAACTTCTTCACGTCGGGCGTGTGCAGCGCGTTCATCAGCTTGGCGATGTTGGGATCGTTGGCACGGTCCTGGCGCGAGACCACGATGTTGGTGTAGGGCGAATCGGAGCCTTCGATGAACAGCGCATCCTTGGTGGGATTGAGCTTGGCCTCGATGGCGTAGTTGGTGTTGATCAGGGCCAGGTCCACGTCAGCCAGCGCGCGTGGCAGCAGCGGGGCTTCGAGTTCCTTGAACTTGAGCTTCTTGGGGTTCTTGGCCACGTCCAGCGGCGTGGGGGTCAGGCTCTTGGGGTCCTTGAGCTCGATCAGGCCCTGCTTGGCCAGCAGGATCAGGGCGCGGCCGCCGTTGGAGGGGTCGTTGGGGATGGCGATGGTGGCGCCGTCCTTCAGATCCTTCACGTTCTTGATCTTCTGCGAGTAACCGCCGAAAGGCTCCACGTGGACCTTGCCATTGGGCACGGCCACCAGCGAGGTCTTGCGGTCCTTGTTGTAGCTGTCCAGGTAGGGCTGGTGCTGGAAGAAGTTCACGTCCAGCTGCTTGTCCTCGACGGCCGCATTGGGCTGCACGTAGTCGCTGAATTCCTTGATCTGCAGGTCGATGCCCTGGGCCTTGAGGGCCGGCTTCACATGGTTGAGGATTTCTGCATGGGGCACGGCGGTGGCGCCGACCTTGAGCACGTCGGCGGCCTGGGCCGTCAGGGCCAGCGTGGCAATCGCGATTGCGGAGAGGGCTTTCTTCAACATGACCGGAGGACTTTCTTCAACGGGTTGCAAAAACGCCGCAGGCCCGGTGGAGTGGTTCTGTATCGGGCGGTACGGCAGGCAGGCGCATAGTCTAGTGCGGCGCCAGCAGCCGCAATGAACAATTTTGCTATTTGGTTATAAGGCTGTGGCTTTTTATGCAGATTCTTGCGATGCCGCAGCGCGTACCATCGCCGCCATGGACTCCGAAATGCTGCAAAAGCTGGTGCAGGTGCACATGCCCTATGGCAAGTACAAGGGCCGGCTGATCGCCGACCTGCCCGGCAACTATCTGAACTGGTTTGCACGCGAAGGCTTCCCCAAGGGAGAGCTGGGCCAGTTGCTGGCGCTGATGCAGGAACTGGACCACAACGGCCTGTCGCACCTGCTGCAGCCGCTGCGCGCCGGGCCGCGCTGAAATGGCCGCCCTATAAAGCAAAAGGCCGCGACGGGCGCGGCCTTTTCGGGGAAAAACGCAGGCGGTTTACTTGGCGGCAGCGCGGGCGGCTTCTGCCTTGGCCTTGGCTTCGTCGGCCTTGCGCTGCAGCTCGGCTGCCTCGGTTTCAGCGGCCTTGGCCTTGGCTTCGGCTTCCTTGGCGGCCGCGTCCTTTTCAGGGGTCATGGCGCCAGCCAGCGCATTGCCGGCCATGGAGCCTGCAACGGCGCCCACGGCAGCGGCGCCCAGCGTGCCCATCATGCCGGAGCCGCGTGCTGCGGGAGCGGCAGCCGCGCCAGGTGCAGCAGCAGCGGGGGCGGCTCCGGCCGCAGGTGCAGCAGCGGGGGCTGCCCCAGCGGTCGGGGCTGCAGGTGCGGCCGGTGCGGCGGGGGTGGACGGAGTCGCCGCCTTGCTGGCGGTGGGCGCCGCAGGCGCTGCGGGCTGAGCGGGGGCCTTGCCGATCGACGCCGGGCGCACGGACTTGCCGCCGCTGCCCATGCGCTTGGCCTGGGCCAGCGTGGGCACGGTCAGCGATGCAATGGCCAGGGCGATCACGGAGGCAGTGGCGCGGAACGAAGTCTTCACGGAGTTTTTTCCAATCATGGTGGTCATGTACACGGTCGGCGCAGGCGGGCCCGCGCCGGTCGGCGCGCCACAGGCTGCCCGTATGCGGGCAGCCTGTGGCCTTGTGTGTCACATGGGGATGGGGAAGGAGATTCCAAGCACCGGCGCGCGGATGCGCCGGCGTGCAGCCTGCTGTTGTAGGTGGGCCACCCGGCGCTGGGGCGGTGGCCTATGGGGCTGCGTGAAGCATTGTAGAAAAGACTGGGGCTTGCCGGAAAAGCAAGCCCACAGAACATTCTCAGCTATTGATTGCGGAGCAGCAACCGCTCCCGCAGTCGGTCCCGGAGCGGGCTTTCTCGTTCTGCTTCAAGGGCCGCGACCGCCATCCATTTGCTGGCGTCTTCTCCTAAATCCATAGCAATGTTTCCAGCAAGCACGGGGCTCAGACGGCCACGCATTTTTGCTTGAGCAAAAGCTGCGGAGCTGATATTCAGGTCTTTGCACCAGGTGGCAGCTCGCTTGGATTTCAGCGCTTTTTCTAGCAGCTCAATCGTAGAGGTCATGGTTGCTCCAGGTCGTCAAGTGCTTTTGATGATATGACGACTCGTTAGTCGATTGGGTAACGACTCGTTAGTATCTGCGTGCTAACGAGTCGTTAGTTTTGGAGCCGGCCCCGAGTCTGAACAAGGCGCTTTTAGGGGGACACGTTGCTCGGTCGCAGGCAGTGAACAACAGCCGGGCCTACCGCCAGAAGCAGAGCAGGCGGCTCCTCATCACAACCCAGGAGCCGCCAGCATGCCTAAACCTCGATCTTCGTTCCGTCCTCCACCTGGTCAAACAAGCCTGGCCGCGCGCCTGGCGGCTCCCGACCAGGACGACCAGGTGGGGGGCACCCATCAGCGTGGCTACTTTATGTTCGCCGTGTTGTTTGCCCTGATGGCTGCATGCGTGTTTGCTCTCGGGCTCATGGAATTTGACTGTGAGCTCGGTCTGCGTCACGGATTCGTCAATCGCAGTTGCTGCTTGGTTGGGCGGTGCGACCAATGAGCCGCCGCCTCGACCCACCCCGTTCTGAACAGGCCCGATACCTGCTCAAGTGCGTCGTCATGTATCGCACAGCCCTGCGCTCCTGCGGCCCCGACTCTGTGGCCGCGCGCAACTGGCGCGATGCCTGCGCCAAAGAAGCGGGCTACATCATCTCCGGTGCTTATTGCACCGCTGGCCGCTGGGATGTGCCCCGATGACAGGCCGCCCCTACACCCACGCGGAGCATGCCGCGCGCTGCCGTGCTGCAGCCCAGGTCGGTCACACCCTCCAGTCACAGCATGTCCAGATCATGCGGCGCGGCGTTCTGTACTGCGCGCAGATCTGCAACGCATGGACCACCCCTGACGGTCAGGATCTCTGGACCGTCGAAACCTCGTTCCCGGAAGCCGCGCGCTTCACGGTGCCTTGCCGTCAGGTGCGCCTGTGCGAGCCCTGCTCGTGCGCTGCGGAGGGCACCGGAGCGGAGGGGGCCCCGCTTGCGGGGGAGGGTCCGCGCCGGGGCCCGGAGGGCGTGACGTGCTTGTAACACGTCACTTTAGTCTCACCGATGAGACTTTTCCTGTTCTGGACGCTGCCGTACCGGGCAACGTTGTCGACTTGGCAGAGCGCCGGGCCGGACGCGCGGAGTGGTACCCCGCGCCCATCACAAAAGCCCAGCTCGTCGGCTTCTGCGACTGGCTTTCGATCTACCAGCGGCACGCATGCGGCGGCCTGCCGCAGATATCGGACGGTGCGTTCATGCGCATCGACAGCGATGGCCAGGTCGAATCGATCACGCTCAAGAAATCGCGTATCGAAGGCTCATTCGAAACTGCTGTGTTCGTGCGCTGCGACGGCGAAACCGTCTGGTTTGAGGGCAACGTTTCGAAGTGGGGCAGGACCGACAACGTGTTCGGTTACTCGTTCATGCAGTGCCTGCAGATCATCAACCGCTTGTTGCTCTCGCTGGGCCTGCCTCCGTTCACCGAAGGTGAAAAGTTCATCACGAACTTCAAGGGCGAGCCTCGCACCTGCTGGACCGGCGCTGTGGTTACGCGCGTCGATGTGACCCAGAACTGGAGCGTGGGCGGCAAGGAAAACGCCTACCACTTCATGCGCTACCTGCAGAGCCAGCAGGCGAGTCGGCTGAAGACTGGGACCTACGGCGATGGCGAGACCGTGGACTTCGGTCGCGGCTCCCGCCGTGTCTATTTCAAGGCCTATCTCAAGGGGCCGGAACTGCGCCGCCATGCGGGCCGCGTCGCTGATTCCTCGACGTTCGAAAAGGCCCCCGTCGATCCATATGTCCTGCAGCTTGCCGACTGGTGCGATGCCGTTGGCCTGGTGCGTGTGGAGATGACTTTCAAGGCAACCAAGCTGCACGACATGGGCTGCCACTTCCTCGGGGGATTCGACATGAAGCAAATCGAGATGGAGTTCGAGCAGCGCTGCGAAGTGCTCACCCGCGCCTGCGCTGACGTGGACGAGTTGTCCGAACTTCCCAAGGCTCTGTTGTCCACCTATCGCATGTGGCAGGCCGGCGACGACCTGACCACCAAGCTGAGCCGCGCCACCTTCTACAGGCATCGGCGCGAGCTCCTTCCGTACGGGGTCGATATCGCCATCAAAAGCAACGTCGTCCCTTTGAAAACGAGGACCCGGGTAATCAAGCTCGGCCCGGTGTCCATGCCTGACTGGTACGAGCTACCGCCACCCGAAAGGAATCGAAATGGCACTCATGGTTGAAGTTGTGGGAATGAAAGCCTTCAAGGGCTTTGTGAACGGAGAGGGCATCAACAGCGGCACCGTGTACGCACGCGTGAAGCTGGACGACCGCTACAACAAGCCGGGCGAGAACTTCAAGGGCGGCTATGCCGTCGAGGACTGGAAGATGCCCGACGCGGATGCTGTGTTTCGCATGCAGCACATCCCACTGCCCTTCGTTGCCGAGCTCGAAGTCGAGCGCGTCAGCAACGGCAAAGAGTCCCGTGAAGTCGTCATCGGTGTGCGGCCCGTGGAGACCCTCGCGCAGGCCCCGGCACGGCCTGCTGCAGCGGATGCAGTGGTACCGGCTGCCGCTCGCCCTGAGGCCCGCCAGCAGGCCCCGGCAATGAAGGCTGCAGCCTAGCCATGGACGCTCTCACTCATGACCAGTTTCAACAGCTCATCGCGGGCCTGTTTTTTATCGCGGTCGCGGGGGGCATCTGCGGTGCCGTGGTGCTCAGCGCCTTCGTCCATGTCGCTGCGCGCTGCGTCCTCTTGATTGGTCGCTATTTCGACCGCCGTGACCGCATCGCGGCCGCTCGCCAGCGTGCCGATTTTTCTTCAGGAGTAGAGCCATGAGTACCTATGTCTGCTATGGCTGCGGATCGTTTTTCGACACCGATCAAGAGGAGGGTTCCGACGAAGTTGCTTGTACAGAGTGTGGGTCCATCGATACGGATTCGCAAAGCGATTACGAAGACTTCGTGGACCGCTGATGTCTGGCTACTTCGTCTGCTTGCAGCCCGGGGAAGTGCCCTGCCAGGCCATGCACCAGGTCGCGGTAACCGAGGTCACTTTGCAGGACCTGTCCGCACTTGGCATCACGCCTGGCAGCGTGTCCTTAGCAGTCGGCATCGGCTTCGGTCTTGTCTTCGCGCTCGCAATGCTCGGCTTCGGCCTGGGCGTTGCCTTGCGCACGGTTCGCAGTCTCTGAGGTTGCAGCCCAGAGCCCTGCGGCTCTGTGGTGCAAGTTCGCACCTTTTCAACCAACTTTTTAAGGAAAAATCATGTTCCAGCAAACACGAGCGATTGCTCGCAAATTCGGCGCCAAGGCTGTTGCAGCAACTGGCATGGCCATGGCCGTCACTGCCTCGCAGGCCGCAGGTATGGATGACCTGTTTGATGCCGTGGACATCTCCGGCATTGCCGCCAAGGCTACAGCACTGTGCTTGGTCATCGTCGGCATCGCCCTGGTCATGAAGGGCCCCTCGGTCGTCAAGCGCATCATCGCCAAAATCTAACAGGCGTTAGTCATGTTGGTCGTCGCCCTGGTTGTCGCTGTTCACGCCGTATTCGCGCTGATCGGCGCGATCGGGGCGATTTGTTTTTTCATGCTTGCGAGGATCTAGCGCATGCGTCTCGTCTATCGATTGATCTGCGCTTTGCTGCTCCTGCTGTGCATGCAACATGCCAGCGCTGTTGAGCCCACATGGACTTGGCGGCCATATGGTGGCGGTAACGCTTACAGCAATAGCGGCTCTTGCGTTAGCGACATCATCGCGGCGCATAAGCGCTCGTATCCCGATACTGGCGCTTGCTACACCTACACACAGGTTAGCGGTGTGATAAGTGGTGTCCCTTGGGCTGGTTACGAAGTGGGCGGTTGCGGCAGTGGCGGCACTGCTTGTATCGCCGAAAACCCGGTCTGTCCTGCGGGCTACAAACTGGAGGGCCTTCAGTGTATTGAGGATGGACCGAAGCAATGCGCGCAAGGCTCTGAGCTTGTTGATGGGCAATGTGTGTGCAAGCCTGGATTTGTGCAGGGCGATGGTGGTTGCTTCCCTGAAAAAGATAAGCCCTGTGCAGGTTTGGAAAACTGGTGTGCTGATAAGAAGAAATTGGGACTATCCCAATTATTCCGTGCTCCTGGAAAGAGCGGTGATTTTAGTTGCATAGAGGCTGGTGAGCCGTACTATGGCGATATATCAGGATGGAATCCAGCTTTCCCAGGCTGTACGCAAGGATGTCTATTGTCTAATGGGACCACAGTCGCCACTCAGGATGATTCTGGGAAATGGTGGACTCAAGGGCAGGGTAACTATGTTGGATCTGCTTGCAATCCCGATGTGATTAACAAGCTTAATGAGGGCACTCCCGAAGAAAAAGACATTACCCCGCCGGGGGCTAAAGATCCTGGAAAATGCAATGGTCAACCAGGGACTGTTAATGGTAAAGATGTCTGCATTCCTTGGTCCGGGGCAGAGGGCGATAACAAGACTGAGACGAAACAAAACCCGGACGGCTCCACTACAAAGACCGACACGAAAACCACATGCACAGGCAATAGCTGTACCACGACCACGACAACCACTGGTAAAGACAGCAGCGGCAACACGACTGGTACAACCACTACGAGCACCACGACTACCAAAGATGACTACTGCGCCAAAAACTCCGGTAGTGCTGTGTGTGGCGCACTCGACCCAACAAAGAAGCCGGGTACGGGCACTGGCGGGGGCTCTGGCAGCGGTTCAGGCAGTGGCTCTTGCGAAGGCGCCGACTGTGAAGATAACGATGGTCCCACGCTGCCCGGCAAGCCTGCCTTTGGTAAGTTTGGTGCCCCTGAGCAACCCAAGCTCTACACGGCCAAATACCCCGACGGCATAGCAGGCGTCTGGAGCGCGAAGACTGCAGAAATCAAGAGCGCACCGATTTCAAATCTCGTCGGGGATCTGATGCCCAAAGTAGCAGACGGAGGCACCCCTCCCACCTGGATCATTGACCTCGACATGGGCGGTATCGGCAACTTCGGCCAGCGCGACATATCGCCACCGAGCTGGCTCTGGGGCGTGCTCAAGGCCATCACCATTTTGTCCGCGCTGCTGCTTGCGCGTCGGCTCGTGTTTGGGGGCTGACATCATGCTCAACTGGCTCAAGAAAACCATCAGCGATTTTGTGGACTGGCTCAAGTCCGCATTCACCGACTATGTCGATTGGCTGAAAGAGACCGTCACGACTCTGGTCAAGTTTTTCTCTGACCTGGTCGTCAACGTCCTCAAGGCGCTGTGGGATATGGCCACGGACCTTGTGTGCTGGGTCATCGAAAAATTGCTCGACCTGGTTGTGTCCGCAGTCAAGGCTCTTGACATCAGTGGCCTGCAGGGGTTTGCTCCAGCTGGCGGCCTGCCTGCCGAGATCCTCAACGTCATGGCGCTGTGCGGTGTTGGATCTGCTGTGGCGATCATCACCACGGCCATCGGCATCCGGCTCGCGCTGCAGCTCATCCCGTTCACGAGGCTTGGCTCATGAGCGTCAATGGACTCGAAGGTATCCCCGGCTCTGGCAAGAGCTATGAGGCTGTGGCGTATCACGTCCTGCCTGCGCTCAGGGCTGGTCGCAAGGTCATCACGAACCTGCCGCTCAACGTCGATGCCTTTGCGGCTATCAATCCGGCTTGGCGCGATCTGATCGAGATTCGCACCCGGCCGGCGCCGCGGATTGGCGACTGGAACGCCGCCAACATCGCCGAGCATGAGGCATTCCGGCTGTGGACTGACCGCGAGCCCGAACCCCAGCCCGAAAACATCTTCACCTTCGGGTCTGTGTGGGACTACTACAGCACATGGCGGGGCGATAAGGATCAAGGCCCGCTGTACGTCATCGACGAATGCCACGTTGCGCTCCCAAAGATCGGCACGCCTGACGCGGTTGTGCAGTGGTTCAAGCTGCATCGGCACTACAACGCCGAAGTGCTGTTGATGACGCAATCATTCCGCGACATCAACCAGCCGATTGCCCAGCTCGTGGCCACGATGATCAAGTGCCGCAAGGCCGACATCCTGGGCAACGCAGATGAGTACATTCGGAAAGTCCATGCGGGCTATCGTGGAGCTGTCATCCAGACGGATCGCCGCAAGTACGAATCCAAGTACTTCGGGCTCTACAAGAGCAACACGCAAAGCAGCGGATCTTCGGAATCGAAGGTCCAGGACGTGTCGCCTTTCATTGTTAAATTCCGCCGCTTCACCTGGTGTTTTTGGGTCCTGGCCATCGCGTACATGGTCTACGCGTTTTGGCCCCAGGACGACACCAGCGTATGGGGCCACAAGACCGCGCCTGCAGCCAAAAAATCCACTGCGGCCCAGCCTGTGCATGTCCAGCATGCCGCTGCCGCGCCACAGGCCCAGCAAGCCCCCGCCCAGGCCCCACAGCAGCCTGCAGGCACCTCGGCGACCCCAACTGCACCCGAGGTCAAAGACCCGCTGTTTGGCAAGCTGCTGCACATGACTGGCGACCTCCGTAAGCAGGGCAGGGACCAGATCACATTTGTGGTTAGCAGTGAGGGGCGCCGCGTGTTTGATGTCACCAGCGACGACCTGGTGCAAGCTGGCTACAAGGTCCACCGCCTGGCGCACTGCATGGCGACGGTCACCTATCAAAGCGTGGTGCGTCCAGTGACCTGCGATGCGCCGTACACAGCCAGCGGCCGCGGTGATAAGCCGGTGGTCATTGACACAGCGACCGGCGCCCGTAGCGACCGGCCCACACAAACTTCAGCGGCGCCGCTCCATCTGGCCCCCCAGCTCGTCGCGCAGCAGGAGCCGCAGCATGAAGGCTACAGCGCTGCGCTCGCGCGACGCAATGCTCAGGTGAGATCTGTGTTGACAGATTGATTCTGTTACAACCCTGTCTATGCAACTCAAAGCAGCGACAGTATTTCTATTCGTCCTTCTGACTAGCTCGGCAAATGCTCAGGTGTATCGATGTGGCAATACATATAGCAACCAGCCGTGTAAAGGCGCGAAGGAGGTCGATACATCGCCTGCCTTGGCAGATCCCAGAGGCGCGCAAACCAAAGAGATATTTTTGTGTCGAGCTGCACCTGGGCGGCTGTATTGGAATCATGAACATTGCTCTGCTCGAGGGTGGACTGTCGAACGGATCGCAAGGGTGCCTCTGGCTGCTTCGTGGGATGACCAGGTCGAGATGGCACGTAGCCAAAAACGCAATGCGGAATCGCTGTCCAGTGCGCCCTATTCATCCGGTTCTTCGAGTGCAGAAGCACCGTCGAATCGATCAGCCTGCCAGCAGCTCGATGAGCGCATCAAGTGGCTGGATGGCTTGGCGCGAGTTGACAGCAGACCCTGGATTACCGAAGAGCGGCGTCTTTCGAGAGACAAGCAATTCAGGCTACGCTGCTGAGGGGTATGGGGCATCGCCCCATGTCAACACTTGCCGCGCAACATGCCCGGCGCCATCGCCCACCAGGTCAAATCCGCGCCTGGCCCGCGCTTCCAGATCTCGACCAGGTCGAACACATCGTTTAGCCGCAGCCCTCGCAAGCCGAGGCGTTTCGCGCGTTGGCAAAACCCTCGCAAACTGACCAAGCCTGCTGCGTGCCCTGGAAAAACGGTATTGCTGCAGGCATTTTCATTTCCACAAAATACGCTAGGAGAACGTATGCGTTATGGGTATGCGCGAGTCAGCACGCTCGATCAAGACACATCAATGCAGGCGAGTGCACTTGTCGCGGCACGGTGTCATGAGGTTGTTCAGGAAAAGCGATCAGCGGTGAAGCACAGGCCCGAGCTCGAAGCTCTATTGCTGCGTCTTCGTCGTGGTGATGAGCTCGTCGTTTACAAGCTGGACCGGCTCGCTCGCAGTCTCCGCGATTTGATCCGCATCATTGAGCATGTGCAGGGAGTTGGGGCCAGGCTTCGGAGCCTCACAGAGCCCGTCGACGTGGAGACTTCAATGGGGCGGATGATGCTGCAGGTCCTTGGCGCTGTTGCAGAGTTTGAGCGAAGCTTGATTAGAGAGCGGTGCATGGCGGGGCAGCTTGAGGCAATCAAGAAGGGCAAGACCCTTGGCCGGCCACCGAGCATCCCATTGCAGGATGCAAACGAGATCATCCAGCTTGCTGATTCCGGTATCCCGCAGCGTGCCATTGCGGAGGCATATGGCGTCAGCCCATCCAGTGTCTTCCGCTTGCACGCAGAGGCCACGGGCAGGAAACCTCGCAGATATGGCCAGCTTAGGCAGTTGGTTTACAACAACGTAAAACCCACTCGATGAGTGGGTTTTTGAGTGCTTTTAATGGCTTTTGCTATCAATTTTGATTGCTTCAAAAGCCATTGATTGCGGAGCGGCGCAGCGGCCTGCGCCCGCCGCTGCCGCCCGTTTTCAGCGCAGGACTTCCAGCAGGCGGTCCAGGCCGCCTTCGGTGATGGAGACCTTGGCTTCGTTGCGCACGCGCGGCTTGGCGTGGTAGGCCACGGACAGGCCTGCGACCTGCATCATGGGAATGTCGTTGCTGCCGTCGCCCACGGCGATGCACTGGTCGGGGCGAATGCCCAGCAGCGAGGCGACTTCCAGCAGGGTACGGCGCTTTTCGGCGCCGTCGCAGATGTCGCCCCAGGGCTGCTCGATCAGGCCGCCGGTCAGTGCGCCGTCACGCATCTCCAGCACGTTGGCACGCACGAAGTCGATGCCCAGCATGCCGCGCACATGTTCGGCAAAGTAGGTGAAGCCGCCCGAGACCAGCAGCACCTTCAGGCCCGCGGCCTGGGCTGCGCGCACCAGGGTTTCGGCGCCCGGCGAGAGCTTCAGGCGCTCGGCCAGCACGCGGGCCATGTCGGCCTCGGTCACGCCGACGAGCTTGCCTACGCGCTGGCGCAGGCTGTCCTTGAAGTCGGTGATCTCGCCGCGCATGGTGGCTTCGGTGATGGCCGAGACCTCGGCCTTCTTGCCGGTGGCGTCGGCGATCTCGTCGATGCACTCGATGGTGATCAGCGTCGAGTCCATGTCGAACGCGATGAGCTTGTAGTCGGCCAGCTTCAGTGGCGGCTGGATGCCGCGGATCAGCAGTCCGGGCGCGAATTCGGTGACATCGGTCATGGGTGGGGCTGCAAAAAGGGAACGGGCCGCCGGGCTGGCGGGAAACAGGCGCAAATCATATCCAGTGGCGGGCCTGCCGTCAGGCTGCGGGCGGCTGGCGCAGGTAGATGGCGTCCGACCAGGTGGCCAGCCATTGGGGGCGAAACACCACGAAGATGGCGGTGACCATGCCGGTGACCACGGCATCGCCCCAGGCCATGAGCCAGCGCGCGATGCGTGACAGATCCTCGTTGACGCCGGGCAGGGCGTGGCCCGCTGCCTGGGCCAGCAGCGCGGCGATGAAGACGCACAGCACCGTGCCTGCAAAGCCGCGCGCGAGGATGTAGACAAAGATCTGGTGCGGCAGCCAGCGCCGCAGCGCCGCACCCCAGAGCATGGCCAGCGTGGCGGGCACGATGCCCTGCCAGACCGAGATGCCCAGCGCATCGCCCCAGCCCAGGGCCGGCGACAACAGGGCGGCCAGCCCGCCCACGATGAGCAGCAGCGGCACGGCCAGAGGCCAGCCCAGCATGAGCACCACCAGCGGCGCAGATGACCACTGCAGTTGCAGCGGCATGCGGTGCAGCGTGGGCAGGGCCCAGATCCAGGGCAGCAGCACGAGCACGCCCAGCAGCGGCGTGACCAGGGGCGAGGCCATGCGGTCCTGCGGGCCGCCCGGACCAGTGCGGCCGGCCAGCATGCGCCAGGGGCACAGCCACAGCGCGGTGGCCAGGGCCAGCAGGGCGATGCTCGCTTCGAGGAACATGGCTGGAACGACGCGTTCTATGCGGGCTGGGCCGCCTTCGCCTCCACCAGCGGCTGGCCCAGGCTGCGCAGCACGTCGCGCACCATCTGGGCACGGTCCTTGGGGTTGTCCAGGGCACGCTCGATGCGCAGCTTCTCGTTGCCGGCCAGCTTGATGTGCTTGTTCTTCTGGATGAGGTGGATGATGGCCATCGGGTCCACGGGCGGCTGGGGCTTGAAGGTGATGTTGATGACGCCGGGCGCCGCATCCACCTTGACCACGCCGTAGGGCTGGGACAGCACGCGCAGGCGGTGCACGTCGATCAGCGTCTGCGCCTGGGGCGGCAGCTTGCCGAAGCGGTCCACGATTTCTTCGAGCAGGGTGTCGATCTGGTCGCTGGTGCGTGCCGTGGCCAGTTTCTTGTAGAAGGACAGGCGCAGGTGCACGTCGCCGCAGTAGTCGTTGGGCAGCAGGGCCGGCGCGTGCAGGTTGATGTCGGTGGAGGCCGACAGCGGGCTGAGCAGATCGGGCTCCTTGCCGGCCTTGAGGCTGCGCACGGCCTCGGACAGCATCTCGTTGTAGAGCTGGAAGCCCACCTCCATCATGTTGCCGCTCTGGTTCTCGCCCAGCACCTCGCCGGCGCCGCGGATCTCCAGGTCGTGCATGGCCAGGTAGAAGCCCGAGCCCAGTTCCTCCATCTGCTGGATGGCCTCCAGCCGCTGCTGGGCCTGTTTGGTCAGGCTGTCTAGGTCGGGCACCATCAGGTAGGCATAGGCCTGGTGGTGGCTGCGGCCCACGCGGCCGCGCAGCTGGTGCAGCTGGGCCAGGCCGAACTTGTCAGCGCGGCTGATGAGGATGGTGTTGGAGCTGGGCACGTCGATGCCGGTCTCGATGATGGTCGAGCACAGCAATATGTTGTAGCGCTGGGCCACGAAGTCGCGCATCACGCGTTCGAGCTCGCGCTCGGGCATCTGGCCGTGGGCCACGGCAATGCGTGCCTCGGGCAGGATTTCCTCGAGCTTTTGCTTGCGGTTCTCGATGGTCTCGACTTCGTTGTGCAGGAAGTAGCACTGGCCGCCGCGCTTGAGCTCGCGCAGCACGGCCTCGCGGATCACGCCCGTGCCCTCGTTGCGCACAAAGGTCTTGATGGCCAGGCGCCGCTGTGGCGCGGTGGCGATGACGGACAGGTCGCGCAGGCCTTCCAGCGCCATGCCCATGGTGCGCGGGATGGGCGTGGCCGTCAGCGTGAGCACGTCCACCTCGGCGCGCATGGCCTTCATGGCTTCCTTGTGGCGCACGCCGAAGCGGTGCTCCTCGTCGATGATCAGCAGGCCCAGGTTCTTGAACTGCGTGGACTCCGACAGCAGCTTGTGCGTGCCCACGACGATGTCCACCGAGCCGTCGGCAATGCCCTTGACGGCCGCCGTGATCTCCTTGCCCGAGCGAAAGCGCGAGACTTCGGCCACCTTGATCGGCCACTTGGAGAAGCGGTCCACCAGGGTCTGGTAATGCTGCTCGGCCAGCAGCGTGGTGGGCGCGAGGAAGGCCACCTGCTTGCCGCCCGTGATGGCCACGAAGGCCGCGCGCAGCGCCACCTCGGTCTTGCCGAAGCCCACGTCGCCGCAGACCAGGCGGTCCATGGGCTGGGGGCTGATCATGTCCTGGATCACGGCGTGGATGGCAGCGCGCTGGTCCGCCGTTTCCTCGAAGCCGAAGTCGTTGGCGAACTGCTCGTAGTCCTGGGGCGAGTAGCGGAAGGCATGGCCCTGGCGTGCAGCGCGGCGCGCATAGATGTTCAGCAGCTCGGCTGCCGAGTCGCGCACCTGCTCGGCCGCCTTGCGCTTGGCCTTTTCCCACTGCGTGCCGCCGAGCTTGTGCAGCGGCGCGTCCTCGGGCGAGACGCCCGTGTAGCGGCTGATCAGCTGCAACTGGCTGACGGGCACGTAGAGCACGGCGTTGCCCGCGTACTCCAGGTGCAGGAACTCCTGCACGGCCGGCGTGCCGTCAGGGTTCTTCTGGCCCATGTCCATGTTGACCAGGCCCTGGTAGCGGCCGATGCCGTGGTCCGAATGCACCACGGGGTCGCCCACCTTGAGTTCGGACAGGTCCTTGATCAGCGCCTCCACATCGCTGACCTGCTCCTGGCGGCGGCGCCTGCGGCCCGTGGGGCTGGTGGCGAACAGCTCCGTCTCGGTGACGAAGTCCAGGCCTGCCTCCACCCAGGCAAAGCCGTTCATCAGGCCGGCCGTGGCAATGCCCACCTTCTCGCCCGCATCGCCCTGGAACTCGGCCAGCGAGTCGAAGACCGGCGGGTTCACGCCCGAGGCGCGGAAGAAGTCCAGCAGGCTTTCGCGCCGGCCATCGGACTCGGCCAGCAGCAGGATGCGGTGGGCGCTGGTGGCAATGTGCCTTTGCAGGCGCGCCAGCGGGTCTTCCGCGCCGCGCACCACGGACAGGTCCTCCAGCTTCTGGAAGATGGCGCTGTCGGCCACGTCCTCGGTGCCTGGGCGCAGCGCGAGCTGGGCGTGCTCCTTGGCGCGCGTGTAGAACTGGTCGGCGGACAGGAACAGCACCTCGGGCGGCAGGGCCGGGCGCTCGGGGTCGCCCTGCACCAGGCGGAAGCGCTCCTTGGTGTCCTGCCAAAAGCGCTGGAAGGCCGGCTCCAGGTCGCCATGCATCACCACGGTGGCATCGGCGCCCAGGTAGTCGAACACGGTGGCCGTTTCGTCGAAGAACAGCGGCAGGTAGTACTCGATGCCGGCCGTGGCAATGCCCTGGCCCATGTCCTTGTAGATGCGGCTGCGCGTGGGATCGCCCTCCAGCAGCTCGCGCCAGCGCTGGCGGAACTTGGCGCGTGCATCCTCGTCCATGGGGAACTCGCGGCCGGGCAGCAGGCGCACCTCGGGCACGGGGTAGAGGCTGCGCTGGGTGTCGGGATCGAAGGTGCGGATGGAGTCGATCTCGTCGTCGAACAGATCCACGCGGTAAGGCTGCAGCGAGCCCATTGGAAACAGGTCGATCAGGCCGCCGCGCACCGCGTACTCGCCGTGGCTGACCACCTGGGAGACATGCTGGTAGCCGGCCAGCGTCAGCTGGGCCTTGAGCTTGGCCTCGTCCAACTTCTGGCCGCTCTTGAACTCGAAGGTGTAGCCGGCCAGGAAGGAGGGCGGCGCCAGCCGGTACAGCGCCGTGGTGGCGGGCACCAGCACCACGTCGGCACCATGCTCCTTGTCGCGCTGGTTGATGCGCCACAGCGTGGCCAGGCGCTCGCTGATCAGGTCCTGGTGGGGAGAGAAGCTGTCGTAGGGCAGGGTCTCCCAGTCGGGGAACAGCGCGCAGCGCAGGCCCGGGGCGAAGAAGGCCATCTCGTCGATCAGCCGCTGGGCATCCGAGGCGTCGGCCGTGACGATGGCCGTCACCCGGCCAGCAGCCTTCTCGCGCTCGCCCAGGCGGGCCAGCAGCAGGGCGTCGGCGCTGCCCACGGGGCGGGGCAGGGTGAAGCGTTTTCCGGGAGTGAGCTTGGGCAGTTCCATGGTGCTTGGACGTGGGCGCCGCAGCGCCTGGGCGAAGTAACGACAAAACCCCTCGGCACGCGCAGAGGGGTATCGAACCATTTTAGCCAGCACGCATGGCGGCCATTCAGGCATCCCCGCATGTCCATGGTGGCGCATGGCCGTCACTACAATGCGCCTCCATGACAGATCTGCTTGCGGCGGCTGCGCCCGCGTCCCTGGAGCCGGCCCGCCTGTGGGCCTTGATCCCCTGTGCGGGCACGGGCTCGCGCGCCATCGCACCCGATGCGCCTGCGCCTGAACTGCCCAAGCAATACCACCTGGTGGCCGGTGCGCCCATGGTGGCGCACACGCTGGCCGCCTTTGCGGGCACAGCGCGCGTGCACCACACCCTGGTAGTGATCGCGCCTGGCGATGATTTCTGGCGCCAGGGCCTACCGGGTCCGTCGCCCACGCGCTACTCCACGGCGGCCTGCGGCGGCGCCACGCGGGCCGAATCCGTGACCAATGGCCTGAAGGAGCTGCTGGCGCGCGGTGCGAGCGCGCATGACTGGGTGCTGGTGCACGACGCCGCGCGCTGCCTGGTGACGCCCGAACTGATCGATGCCCTGATCGACGCCTGCGAGCACGATGCCGTGGGCGGCCTGCTGGCGCACAAGCTGCCTGACACGCTCAAGACGGCCGTGACCGGGCCTGGCGGGGTGCGCGTGGCGGGCACGGTGGACCGCAGCGACAAATGGCTGGCGCAGACGCCGCAGATGTTTCGCATCGCGCCGCTGCTCGATGCCCTGGAGCACGCGGGATCGGCCGTGACCGACGAGGCCAGCGCCATGGAGGCCGTGGGCCAGCGCCCGCGCCTGGTGCCCGGCGGCGCGCAGAACTTCAAGGTCACCTATCCCGACGACTTTGCGCTGGCTGCCGCCGTGCTGTCGCAGCGCGCGCATGGCGCGACGCTGGAACGCTACCGGGGCAAGCGCGACCAGCCGCAGGCGTCGGGCAATCCGTTTTTCTGAACCTGGAATGTTTCACATGAATTTTCGTATTGGCGAGGGCTGGGACGTGCATGCCCTGGTGCCCGGGCGCAAGCTGATCCTGGGCGGCATCGAGGTGCCGCATGAGCTGGGGCTGCTGGGCCATTCCGATGCCGACGTGCTGCTGCACGCCATCACCGATGCGCTGCTGGGCGGTGCGGCGCTGGGCGACATCGGCCGGCATTTCCCCGACACCGACCCAGAATTCCGTGGCGCCGATTCGCTGGTGCTGCTGGTGGAGGCGGCGCGCCGCGTGCGCGCCACGGGCCTGGAGATTGGCAACATCGACAGCACCATCATTGCCCAGGCCCCCAAGCTGGCGCCGCACATTCCTGCCATGCGCGAGCGCATCGCCACGGCGCTGGGCCTGGCGCTGGACCAGGTCAACGTCAAGGCCAAGACGGCCGAGAAGCTCGGGCCCGTGGGCCAGCAACAGGCCATGGAGGCGCGCGCCGCCGCCTTGCTGTTCCGCGCCTGACCAGCGGGGTGCCATCCCCATGCAAAAGGCCCCGGCGATCGGTCAATGATCGCCGGGGCCTTTGTATCTGCCGAACGTATCTGACGAACGCGCGCTGCGGGCTCAGTCCTCTCCGTCCAGGGCGCCGTCCTGCGCACGCGGAGGCAGCTGGCGCTTGATCTGAGGGCGCTGCAGACGCTGCTCGGGCTCGGCACCCTTGGCCACGCCCGAGGCACGCTGCAACTGCACATGGGCAACCAGCCCGCCCGTGGAGGAGTTGGACAGCGCAAACACGCCGCCCATGCGCTGCACCGTCTTGTCCACGATGGACAGGCCCAGGCCCGCGCCCGCTGCGGCCGTGCGCGCAGAGTCGCCACGGAAGAAGGGCTGGGTCAGGCTGGCCAGCTGCTCGGGCGGCACGCCACGGCCATGGTCGCGGATGCGAATCACGACCCAGCTTTCGCGCTCAGATGCCGTCACGTCCACATGCGTGGTTTCGGTCTCGGGCGTCTTGCCGTAGCGGCGTGCGTTCTCGAACAGGTTGGAGATCACGCGCGCCAGTTCCACCTCGTCGGCCAGCACATAGACGCCTTCGGGCACGGCCATGCTGATCTGCAGCTCGCGGTGGTCCTGCACCGCATAGACGCAGGAAGACACCACGGCATGCAGGTTGACCGGGTTGAGGGTCACATGGTCGGGGCGGGCGTAGTCCAGGAATTTGTCGATGGTGGCGTCAAGCTGCACGATGTCGGCCACCATGTGCTCGCGCGCCACGTCGTCCACCACGCTCATCTCGGTCTCCAGCCGCAGGCGGGCCAGTGGCGTGCGCAGGTCGTGGGAGATGCCAGCCAGCATCACCGCGCGGTCCTGCTCCAGCTGGGCCAGTTTCTGCGCCATGCGGTTGAAGCCGATATTGACCTCGCGGATCTCGCTGGTGACGGCTTCCTCGTCGAGCTGGCTCGCGTCAAAGTCGCCATCTCGCACGCGGTTGGCCGCATAGCTCAACTGCTTGAGCGGCCGGTTGATCAGGCGCGCGATGGCTGCCGCCCCCGCCAGGGACAGCAGGCCGGCCGTGATCAGCCAGATCAGCCAGGTGCGCCCGCTGGCCGGCGTGAAGCGCGAGCGGTCCATCAGCAGCCATGTGCGGTCGCCATTGATGGTGAAGCCCACCCACAGCCCCGGTTCGCCATTGACGCTGCGCGCCACGATGGTGCCGTAGCCCAGGCGGCGCGTGAGCTCCTCGGTCAGGCGCTTGCCCAGCGTGCTCTGGTCCAGCAGCTCGAAGCTGTCACCAGGCTCGCGCGGCAGAATGCGCACGCCTTCCTGATCGGCCATGGTCTTGATCAGAGAGACGCGGTTGATGGCATCCGAATGCACCAGAGCCGCGCGGCTGAGGTTGACCAGCGAGGCGATCTGCTGGGCGGTGTGCAGCGTGCGTGGCTCGAACTCGAAGGCGCGCAGCGTCTGCAGCCACGCCAGGATGCTGCCCACCAGCAGCAGGGCCAGCAGGCAGAAGGTGCGCCAGAAAAGATTGAGTCCCAGCGGAGAGCGCGCAGTCATGCGCCGCTCGTAGTCGAGCGGCGCAGGGCTGGTGGCGTCGTGGGGCGGGACGGTGAAGGAACTCATGGAATGCGGTTCGTCATTCTAGGGGCCGGCTGCGAGATTACGCCTGTGCCGGCCAGCCTGCGTTACCGGTTGTCTCGGTCGACAGGGTGAGGTTTTGGCGCTGCGCATTGTCAACGGCACATAAAACGTTACGGCCCCAACCCAGGGACGCCGAGCAAGAGCCGCCTCGCGGCGAGGGCGTCGTCCCCCTCCCGCGGAGCGAGAGAGGGGGAAGGCGCGCAGCGCCTCAGGGGGTGATGCATTTCAGTTCGCGCCATCGGGTACGAACACGTAGCCCACACCCCAGACCGTCTGGATATAGCGCGGTGCGGCAGCATCTTCCTCGATCAGCTTGCGCAGGCGCGAGACCTGCACGTCCAGGCTGCGGTCGAAGGGCTCGAACTCGCGGCCGCGCGCCAGCAGGGCCAGCTTCTCGCGCGACAGCGGCTGGCGCGGGTGGCGCACCAGGGCCTTGAGCATGGCGAATTCGCCCGTGGTCAGCGGCAGTTCCTCGCCGTTCTTTTGCAGCACGCGCGTGCCCAGGTCGAAGGTGAAGGGGCCGAAGCTCACCACCTCGTTGTCGCCGGAAGGCGCGCCCGGCGCTTCCTGCGGCGGGCGGCGGCGCAGCACGGCATGGATGCGGGCCAGCAGTTCGCGCGGGTTGAAGGGCTTGCCCAGGTAGTCGTCGGCGCCCACTTCCAGGCCCACGATGCGGTCCACATCCTCGCCCTTGGCGGTCAGCATGATGATGGGCGTGCGGTCATTGGCCGAGCGCAGGCGGCGGCAGATGGACAGGCCATCCTCGCCGGGCATCATCAGGTCAAGCACGATCAGGTCCACTGTTTCGCGCAGCAGGATGCGGTTCAGCGCCTTGCCATCTTCGGCAATCATGATCTCGAAGCCTTCCTGCGTCAGGTAGCGGCGCAGCAGGTCGCGGATGCGCGCATCGTCATCCACCACCAGGATCTTGTCGGTGCGGTTGGTCGTAGTGGCCATGTTCATCCTCGGTCGGTCATTTGTAACAGCCGCCATTGTTACCAGCTTGGGCTGAAAAGTCTGGTCAAAACCCCGAACTTTTGCCGTGTGTTACAGATGTTGCGTTTAAATTTAGAACGGAAAATGTGTCTTTAGAATATTTAACTATGGGTTCACCGCGTTGATGCATTTATCGTTGCAATAATGTTGTGAATGACGGGGCGAATAGGCCTGAACGGCTCCACACCTGTCACCATCTGGCGGCATGCCGTAGCGAAAGGGCGGCATGCAGTTGTATCCCTGAACTACCTTTCATTTCAAAGGGTGAACGCATGAGCAAGCTTTCCAAACAGCTGTCCCGCCCCTGGGTCAAGTCCGTGGTCGCGGCCACTGCGCTGGCCTGTGCCAGCGGTGCCTGGGCGCAGAACGCCGCCTCGGCGCAGGCACAGCCGGCCAATGTGGTGCAGTTGTCTGCAGAAGGCTCGGTGGATGTGGTGCAGGACCTGCTGACCGCCACCTTGTCGGCCACGCGCGAAGGGCGCGATGCGGCCACGGTCCAGTCCCAGCTGCAGAAAGTGGTCGAGGCCGCCATGGCAGTGACCAAGCGCAGCGCCCAGTCGGGCCAGATGGATGTGAGCACCGGCAGCTTCGGCATCTATCCGCGCTATGGCAAGGACAACAAGGTGGAAGGCTGGCAGGGCCGCGCCGAGATTCTTCTGCAGGGCCGCGACTTCGCGCGCATCACGCAGACGGCGGCCCAGGTGCAGGACATGACGCTGTCGCAAGTGGGCTTCGGCCTGTCGCGCGAGGCCCGTGAAAAGGTCGAGGGCGAGGCCCAGGCCAAGGCCATCGAACAGTTCAAGCAGCGTGCCACCACGCTGTCCAAGAGCTTCGGCTTTGCCAACTACAGCCTGCGCGAGGTCAACGTGAGCAGCAGCGATACCTCGGTGCCCATGCCGCGTCCGCGCATGATGGCCATGTCCGCCAAGGCCGCTGGCGCGGAAATGGATGCCGTGTCCGTGGAAGCGGGCAAGGCGCAGGTGATGGTCCACGTGTCGGGTTCGGTGCAGATGTACTGACCGGGTGACCCATCCATGAAAAAAGGAGCGCCGTGGCGCTCCTTTTTTGGCAGTGGTCCTGTCTGGCCGCGATTACTGCGCAGCCCAGCCGCCATCCATGTTCCAGGCCACGCCGCGCACGTTGGCGGCAGCGGGCGAGCAGAAGAACACGGCCAGCTCGCCAAGCTCCTCGGGCGTGGTGAACTGCATCGAGGGTTCCTTTTCGCCCAGCAGCAGCTTCTTGGCTTCTTCATTGCTGATGCCGTGCTGCTCGGCCTTGGCGTCCACCTGCTTTTGCACCAGCGGCGTCAGCACCCAGCCGGGGCATATGGCATTGCAGGTGATGCCGGAGGTGGCGTTCTCCAGGGCCGTGACCTTGGTCAGCCCGACAATGCCGTGCTTGGCCGCAACATAGGCGGACTTCTGCGCCGAGCCCACGAGGCCGTGCACCGAAGCCACGTTGATGATGCGGCCCCAGCCCTTGCCGCCATCGGCCGCCTGCATCATGGGCAGGACCAGGCGCGAGGTGTGGAAGGCGCTGGACAGGTTGATGGCGATGATGGAATCCCAGCGCTCGGGCGGGAAGTCTTCCACGCGTGCCACGTGCTGGATGCCGGCATTGTTCACGAGGATGTCGATCTGGCCGAAGTTGCGCACGCTGTACTGGACCATGTCCTCGATGTCTGCCACGCGGCTCATGTCGGCACCGTGGTAGGCGACCTGGGCGCCGGCGGCCTGGCCTGCGGCCAGCACTTCGGCACGGGGGCCGTCCACATCGCCGAAACCATTGAGCACGATATTGGCGCCCTGGCGGGCCAGCGCCTTCGCGATCCCGAGGCCGATTCCGCTGGTCGAACCGGTCACGAGGGCGGTCTTGCCTTTCAACATAGAGAGTCTCCGAATGAATGTACGATGCAACACAGCCATTATCGGCGCCGGCTCCGCGAATGCGTTTCCATGAATCATCCTACGCTGAACTACGTATCCTGCCCGGCAGTTGCCGGGCGTGCCTCACCCTGGAGCCGTACTGCCAGCCCGGCTGCTCAAGAGAATGCGTCGCACCGCATGGCCTATTGGGAATGGAATCGCACCGGCGATCCGCACCATCCCCATGTCGTGGTCTGCGTGCACGGCCTGTCGCGCCAGGGGCGTGACTTCGACGTGCTGGCCGAGCGGCTCAGCGAACGCGCCCGCGTGATCTGCCCCGACGTGGTCGGGCGTGGCGAAAGCGACTGGCTGCAGGATCCGGCCGCCTACCAGGTGCCTCTTTACGCAGCCGACATGCTGGCCTTGCTGGCCCAGGTGCATGCGCAGGCGCCTGTCGAACAATTGGATTGGGTGGGCACCAGCATGGGCGGGCTGATCGGCATGGCGCTTGCAGGCCAGCCGGGGCTGCCGCTGCCGGCGCCCATCCGCAGGCTGGTGCTCAACGATGTGGGGCCTGTCATCGAGTGGTCTGCCCTGGAGCGCATAGGTCAGTACCTGGGCAAGGGCGTGCATTTTGAAAATCTTGAACAGGCAGCCCATGCGCTGCTCTTGATTTCCGAAGGCTTCGGCCCACATAGCGAAGGGCAATGGTCGCGATTGACGCGACCTATGATGCGCCCGGCCGCCGATGGCGGCTTGGTATTGCATTACGACCCGCAGATTGCAGTGCCCATGCAGCAGATGACGCCCGAGATGGCCCAGGCCGGCGAAGCGCTGCTGTGGCAGCTGTATGACCAGATCAAGGCACGCGTCTTGCTAGTTCGTGGTGCGCAGTCCGATCTGCTGACTGCGGCCACGGCGCAGGCCATGGCGCAGCGCGGCCCGAAGGCGCATTGCGTGGAATTTGAAGGGGTGGGGCATGCGCCCACCTTCGTCGCAGCAGGGCAGGTGGCCTTGCTGTGCCGGTTCTTATGGGGAGAAGAGCGCTTGCCAAGCACCATGAATCTTGCCGAGCAGGCCAGGGAGAGTGACGAATGAAGACCGCCAGCAGCGAGGCCGCCGTGCAGGCGCCTTCGCCCGCCGCAGCCGCGCCGGGCCAGGTGCCGGCGGTTCTGCCGCACCTGATCACGGCCACGTCGCAGACCCTGCCCGAACAGGTCAACGCGCTGGCCCGCGCGCGCACCTTTGCCGAGCCGCTGATCGCCACCGAGACCATGGAGTCCGGCGAGAACACGATGGCCCATGCCGATGCGGTGGCCGCCATCCTCAAGACCATCGGTGGCTCCGAAACGATGCAGGCGGCGATCTATCTGGTGCATGCCAGCGTGCACCTGAATCGTCCGCAGGAAGTGATCGCCAAGGCCTTTGGCGAGAATTTCGCCACCCTGGCCGTGGAAACCAACAAGCTCATGCGCGTGCAGCAGCAGGCGCGCGGCGCCGAGCTGGGCGGCCAGTATCTGGACGATGAGGCCACGCAGACCGAGAACGTGCGCAAGATGCTGCTGGGCTTCTCGCGCGATCTGCGTGTCGTGCTGCTGCGGCTGGCCTCGCGCCTGCAGACGCTGCGTTACTACGCCGCCAGCAAGCGCCCGGTCTCTCCCGGTATTGCGCGCGAGGCGCTGACGGTGTTCGCGCCGCTGGCCAACCGGCTGGGCATCTGGCAGATCAAGTGGGAACTGGAAGATCTGTCCCTGCGCTTCCTGGAGCCCGAGACCTACCGTGAAGTGGCTCGTCTGCTCGATGAAAAGCGCGTGGAGCGCGAGGCCTACATGGAGCAGATGCGGGCGCGGCTGGAGGCCGATCTGCGTGCGCACAGCATCAGCGCCACGGTGCAGGGCCGGCCCAAGCACATCTACAGCATCGTCAAGAAGATGCGCGGCAAGTCGCTGAACTTCGACCAGGTCTTCGACATCCGCGCCATGCGTGTCGTCGTGCCCACGATCAAGGACTGCTACGCCACCCTGTCCTGGGTGCATGAGCAGTTCACGCCCATCGAGGCGGAGTTCGACGACTACATCGCCAAGCCCAAGCCCAACGGCTACCAGTCGCTGCACACCGTAGTGCGCGACGAGACGGGCCGTGCCATCGAGATCCAGATCCGCACCCAGGCCATGCACGACCATGCCGAGCACGGCGTGGCCGCCCACTGGGCCTACAAGGAGGCGGGCACCAAGGGATACGCGGGCGTCACTGCCAGCAGCGAGTACGACGCCAAGATCGCCGTGCTGCGCCAGCTGCTGGCCTGGGGCAGCGACCTGGCGGGCGCGCACCATCGCGGCCTGTTCGAGGACCGCATCTACGTGCTCACCCCCGACGCTGCCGTCATCGAGCTGCCGCAGGGCGCAACGCCCGTGGACTTTGCCTACTCCGTGCACACCAGCCTGGGCCACCGCTGCCGTGGCGCGCGCGTGGACGGCGCCATGGTGCCCCTGAACACGCCGCTGCAAAACGGCCAGACCGTGGAAATCACCACGGTCAAGGAAGGCCGCCCCTCGCGCGACTGGCTCAATGCCGACCTGGGCTATCTGACCAGCAACCGTGCCAAGGCCAAGGTGCGCGCCTGGTTCAATGCCCAGGCCACGCACGAGACCGTCGCGCGCGGCCGGGAGGCCGTCGAAAAGCTGCTGCAGCGCGAGGGCAAGACCGCCGTCAAGCTGGAGGAGCTGGCGGTGCAGTTGGGCTTCAAGTCGGCAGATGCGCTGTTCGAGGTCGTCGGCAAGGACGAGTACTCGCTGCGCAATATCGAGACCGTGCTTCGGCCCGCTGAGGTGGAGGAAGAACCCGAGGAATTCACCCTCGTGCGCAAGGCGCGCGGCACGGACTCGCCCAAGGGCGGCGTGCTGGTGGTTGGCGTGGACTCGCTGATGACCCAGCTGGCAAAGTGCTGCAAGCCTGCGCCGCCGGACGACATCCGGGGCTTTGTCACGCGCGGCAAGGGCGTGAGCGTGCACCGCTCCGACTGCTCCAACTTCCGCGAGATGGCGGCGCGCAATTCCGAGCGCGTGATCGATGTGGCCTGGGGCCAGCCCAAGGCGGCCACCGTGGCCTCAGCCGTCTACCCGGTCGATGTGTCCGTGGAGGCGGCGGACCGGCAGGGCCTGCTGCGCGATATCTCGGAAGTCTTTGCGCGCGAAAAGACCAATGTCATTGGCGTGCAGACCCAGTCCGTCAAGGGAACGGCCTGGATGACCTTCACCGTGGAGGTGGCCGATTCGGGCCGCCTGAGCAAGGTGCTGGGCATCGTGGCCGCCGTGGCGGGCGTGCGTTCGGCGCGGCGGCGTTGAGCATGTTCAGGCATTTTTGCCTGGAGGCTGAAAAAGCCGTGCTAGAATCGCTTTCTCGAACAAACACAGGCGCGTAGCTCAGCTGGTTAGAGCACCACCTTGACATGGTGGGGGTCGTTGGTTCGAGTCCAATCGCGCCTACCAATTTTCCATTGCCAGATGGAATGCAAAAAGCCTTCTGATCACTCAGAAGGCTTTTTTGTTTGTGCGTTCTCCCTGTGGTCTTGCCTTGGCCTGTCTTGTGATCGAACATGCATCACTTTGGGAGACATGGATGATCAAGACAGTTTCGCCCGAGTCGGCCGCGTCGGCCAGCGTATTGATCAACCAGCGCATTGCCGAGCTGGGCGACTGGCGCGGCGAGGTGCTGGCGCATGTGCGCCGGCTCATCGTGCAAGCGCTTCCGGACGTGGCGGAAGAGTGGAAATGGTCGGTGCCGGTCTGGTCGTGCAGCGGCATTCTGTGCACGGGCGAGGCCTACCAATCGGCCGTGAAGCTCACCTTTCCCAAAGGCGCATCGCTGGCCGACCCGCAGCACCTGTTCAATGCCAGCCTTGAAGGCAAGGTGCGCCGTGCCATCGATATCCGCGAGGGCGAGGAGATCGATGCGCAAGCGTTCAAGGACTTGGTGCGCGAGGCAGCCGCCCTCAACGAGGCGGCTGCCAGGAAGAGGTCGCCGAAAGGATGAAGGTCCGCGCTCAGGTGCCGATGCCGGCCTGTGCCTGCAGGTAGTCGTTTTGCAGCAGGTACATGCGGATGGCGTTGCGGTACTGGCCGTTGGCGAAGAACTCGTCGATCAGCACGCCTTCCTGCACGAAGCCTATGCGCGCGTAGATGTGGATGGCCTTCTCGTTCTCCTGGTCCACATGGAGAAAGATCTTGTGCAGGTTGAGCGTCTTGAAGCCATAGTCCAGCGCCAGCCGCGTTGCCTGGGCTGCGATGCCCTGGCCTTGCTGCTCGGGGGCGATGATGATCTGGAATTCGGCGCGCCGGTGGATCAGGTCGATCTCCACCAGCTCGACGAGACCGGCGCGATCGCCCTGGTGCTCGACGATGAAGCGGCGCTCGGTCTGGTCGTGCACGTGGGCGTCATAGAGCGCGGAAAGCTCGTCGAAGGTCTCGTAAGGCTCCTCGAACCAGTAGCGCATGATGGCGGCATTGTTGTTGAGCAGATGCACGGAGCGCAGATCTTCGCGCTCCAGGGGTCTCAGGCGGATGCTGTGATTCATGCGCTCATTGTGCGAGAGCCGCGGTATCCGGCTGCAGGCCACGGATTACCAGCCGGTAGATCAGATCGGCCGCCGTGTCGTAGTCGTCGGCGGTCAGTTCCGGCCGGCCCAACAGCAGCGCGAACTGGGCCTGCTGATCGGCATAGGCCTGGGTCACGGACCAGAGGATGAACATCAGGTGGGTGAAATCCACGCGGGCAATCTTGCCCTGCGCCACCCAGCGCTCGAAGGCCTGCACGTCCGCCGCCAGCGCCGGGCCCACCTGGCTCGCTATGGCCTGCCCGAAGCGGGGCGCACCGGCCATCACCTCGCGCGTGAAGACACGGGAGCCATGGGGCCGTTCGCGCGAGGACTGCAGCTTGGCCCGGATGTAGATGCGCAGGGCCTCCGCAGGGTCGTCGCCGCGCAGCAGGTCGGACATGCCAGCCAGCCACTGCGTCAGCACGTCGCCCAGCACGCGCAGGTACAGCTCCTCCTTGCTGGCGAAGTAGTACAGCAGGTTGTGGCGGCTCAGGCCGGCGTCGTGCGCGATCAGTTCCAGCGATGCGCCTTCGAAGCCGTATTGCGCAAAGTGAAGCTCGGCCGTCTGCAGGATGTTCAGTTCCTTGCGCAGGCGTGCAGCCGTGGGTTTGCGCGTGGCCGATCGTGCCAGGGAAGGGGGCGCATTGTCAGAAAGGGTTGCCATTGCGCAGATGGTAAGTCGGGATAAGTGGCGCCATTTTGGTGCGATTGTCTGGCATCTTTCTTGCTGACGACTTTCTGGGTGATTTTACTGATTGGTAAATTTTTTCACCCGCGTAAATTCCGTTCCACCCCCAGTGCGCCCGACAAGAGGCGTCACTTACACATGCGAGGACCACGATGAAACCTCCGAAGACTGTGTTGTTGGATCCGGGGCCGTTCAGGAGTCCTTCCTGCGGCCCGCCTTGCGTTGTCCGAGATGGCCCGGCGTGCACCTGCATGCCGCGGCCCCTTTCACGCCCTCAATCCTGACTCTGGAGGATGCACCATGGATAGCCCCGCGCAACGCGCCTGCGGCATTGCCGCCGGCCGCCTGAACCTGGCCGATTACGCGGCCAATTTCTCCGACGCCCATCCCGCGCTGAACCGTTCCCAGGCCTTGATCGAGGCCGAGCGCTGCTACTACTGCTATGACGCGCCGTGCACCACGGCCTGCCCCACCAGCATCGATGTGCCGGCCTTCATCGCCCGCATCGCCCAGGACAACGTCCGTGGCGCGGCGCGCGAAATCCTGACGGCCAATCCGCTGGGCGGCATGTGCTCCCGTGTCTGCCCCACGGAGCAGCTGTGCGAGCAGGCCTGCGTGCGCAACACCCAGGAAGACAAGCCGGTCGAAATTGGTGCGTTGCAGCGTTATGCGACCGATGCCTTCATGGCCTCCGATGGTGCACCGCTGTTCCAGCGTGCCGCCGCCACGGGTCGCAAGGTGGCCGTGGTCGGGGCAGGGCCTGCCGGCCTGACCTGCGCCCATCAGCTGGCGCTGCAGGGCCACGAGGTGGTGCTGTTCGACGCCCGGCCCAAGCTGGGCGGGCTCAATGAATACGGCCTGGCCAGCTACAAGACTCCGGGCGATTTTGCGCAGAAGGAAATCGACTGGCTGCTGTCCGTGGGCGGGATCACGCCGCGCAACAACCAGCGGCTGGGGCGAGATTTCACGCTGGATTCGCTGCTGGCGGCGCACGACGCCGTATTCCTCGGCCTGGGCCTGGCGGGCGTCAATGCGCTGGGCGCGGCCGAGCCGCAGGCCGAAGGCTTGCGCAATGCGGTGGACTTCATTGCCGACATCCGCCAGGCGGCCGACAAATCCACGGTGCCGGTGGGCCGGCGCGTGGTGGTGATCGGCGGCGGCATGACGGCGGTGGATGCATCCGTGCAGGCCCGGCTGCTGGGCGCCGACGAGGTCACCATGTTCTACCGCCGGGGCAAGGATGCGCTGTCCGCCTCCTGGGTGGAGCAGGAATGGGCGCAGACCCATGGCGTCAACCTGCGGCTGTGGGCCGCGCCCCAGGAGATCCTGGTGCAGGACGGCAAGGTCTGCGGCGTGCGCATGGCCAGCACCCGCGTGGAGGGCGACAGGCTGCAGGTGACGCAGGAGGTGTTCGACGTGCCGGCCGACATGGTGCTCAAGGCCATTGGCCAGACCTATGTCGGCACGCCGGCGGGCGCGGCCATTGCCTTGCGTGACGGCCGCATCGACACCGACGACGAAGGCCGCACCAGCGTGCCGCGCGTGTGGGCCGGCGGCGACTGCCGCGCCGGTGGCCAGGACCTGACCGTGCAGGCGGTGGAGCACGGCAAGGTGGCCGCGCGAGCCATGCACCAGGCGCTGACCAGCGCCGTGGCGGCCGGGGTTTGAGCGGCTGTGCCCGCGCTTTTCAAGGAGCATTGACATGGCAGACATCAGCAGCCGCTTTCTGGGCATTTCCAGCCCCAATCCGTTCTGGCTGGCCTCGGCACCGCCCACGGACAAAGAGATCAACGTCACCCGCGCATTCGAGGCCGGCTGGGGCGGCGTGGTGTGGAAGACGCTGGGCGAGGACCCGCATGTGGTCAACGTGAACGGGCCGCGCTACTCCACCCTCATGGCGCAGGACCGGCGCGTGATGGGCCTGAACAACATCGAGCTGATCACCGACCGGCCGCTGCGCACCAACCTGGAGGAGATGACCCGCGTGAAGAAGGCCTGGCCTGACCGCGCGCTGATCGCCTCGCTGATGGTGCCCTGCGTGGAGGAAAGCTGGAAGCGCATCCTGCCCATGGTGGAGGACACCGGCGCCGACGGGCTGGAACTGAACTTCGGCTGCCCGCACGGCATGAGCGAGCGCGGCATGGGGGCGGCCGTGGGCCAGGTGCCCGAGTACATCGAGATGGTCACGCAGTGGTGCAAGCAGTACAGCCGGCTGCCCGTGATCGTGAAGCTGACGCCCAACATCACCGACGTGCGCTTTCCGGCGCGGGCGGCCAAGGCCGGCGGCGCGGATGCGGTGTCCCTGATCAACACCATCAACTCGCTGATGGGAGTGAATCTGGACACCCTGGTCATGCACCCCAGCACCGATGGCCAGGGCTCGCACGGCGGCTACTGCGGCCCGGCCGTGAAACCCATCGCCCAGAACATGGTGGCCGAGATCGCGCGCGACCCGCAGACGGCGGGCCTGCCCATCTCGGGGATAGGCGGCATCACCACCTGGAAGGACGCGGCCGAATACATTGCGCTGGGATGCGGCAATGTCCAGGTGTGCACGGCGGCCATGGTCTACGGCTTTCGCATCGTGCAGGACATGTGCGACGGGCTGTCCAACTACATGGACGCGCACGGCTTTGCGCGCATCGAGGACTTCCAGGGCCGGGCCGTGCCCACGGTCAGGGACTGGAAGGACCTCAACCTCAACCACATCGACAAGGCCGTCATCAACCAGGACAGCTGCATCCAGTGCGGGCGCTGCCACGTGGCCTGCGAGGACACCTCCCACCAGGCCATCACCTTCAGCAAGGAGGGCGGTGTGCGCCGGTTCGAGGTGGATGACACCGAATGCGTGGGCTGCAACCTGTGCGTGTCCATCTGCCCCGTGCCCGAGTGCATCACCATGCGCAGCCTGCAGCCGGGCGAGGTGGACCCCCGCACCGGCCAGACGGTCACCGGGGAGTATGCGAACTGGACCACGCATCCGAACAACCCCATGCGCCAGGCCGTGACGGCGCAGGGCTAGAGGGGGCATTGCGGCAGGTCGGCGCACGGCCCGCATCCGGGCCGACCTGGCACGAAATGCGCTTGATGGAAAAGGTCAGACCCTGGATCAGCAATGGATTGGTGATTTCTCTCTTCGAGAAGGAGCTTCGCAATGTCGCATGCCCCGCATTCCGGTGAGTCCACAGGCAGCCTGTGGAACCACGACCTCGCACCCACGCTGCCCAGGCAGCGAACCTGGACCTGGTACCACTTCGCCGCCCTGTGGATAGGCATGGTGATGTGCATTCCGGCATACACCTTGGCCGCCAGCATGATCACGAACGGAATGTCGTGGTCGCAGGCGGTGATGACGGTGTTCCTGGGCAATCTCATCGTGCTGATTCCCATGCTGCTCATCGGCCATGCCGGGGCCAGGTACGGCATTCCCTTTGCCGTGCTGGCCCGTGCCTCGTTCGGCACCCACGGGGCCAAGCTGCCCGCCCTGCTGCGGGCCCTGGTGGCCTGTGGCTGGTACGGCATCCAGACCTGGTTCGGCGGCATGATGATCTACACCCTGCTGGGCGTGCTGCTGGGCCATCCGCTGGAAGGCGAGAAGATCGCGGGCCTGGGCATCAATGTGGGGCAACTGGTGTGCTTTCTGGTGTTCTGGGCGATCCAGTTCTACTTCGTGGTGCACGGCATAGAGTCCATCCGCAAGCTTGAGACCTGGACTGCGCCGCTCAAGATCCTGATCTGCTTCGTGCTGCTGGGCTGGGTCTACCAGAAGGCCGGCGGCTTCGGCCCCATCATGGAGCAGCCTTCGCAGTACGCGCCGGGCGGTCCCAAGGCGGGCCAGTTCATGTCGGTGTTCTGGCCGTCGCTGACGGCCATGGTGGGCTTTTGGGCCACGCTGGCCTTGAACATTCCGGACTTCACGCGCTTTGCCAAGTCGCAGAAGGACCAGGTCGTGGGCCAGGCCATCGGCCTGCCCGTGCCCATGGGGCTGCTGGCCATGCTGGCGGTGGTGGTGACATCGGGCACCGTGGTGATCTACGGCAAGGCCCTGTGGGACCCCGTCGATGTTGCCAGCCGCATGACGGGCGCTGCCGTTCTGATCGCGCTCATCGTGCTGCTGATCGACACCGTGAGCGTGAACCTGGCGGCCAACCTGGTCGGGCCGGCCTATGACTTCTCCGCCCTGGCGCCCAAGAAGATCAGCTACCGCGTGGGCGGCTACATGACGGTGGCCATTGCCATCGTGATGATGCCCTGGAAGATCCTGGAATCGACCGAGGGCTACATCTTCACCTGGCTGATCGGCTACTCGGCCCTGCTGGGGCCGATCGCGGGCATTCTGATGGTGGACTACTTCCTGGTGCGCAAAAAGCAGCTGGTGGTGGAAGACCTCTACAGGGAAGAGGGCGTCTACCGCTACTCCAACGGCTGGAACTGGGTGGCCGTGGCGGCCTTCGCCCTGGGCGTGGCGCCCAACCTGCCCGGCTTCCTGCACGCGGCGTTCCCCGCTGCATTCCCGAACGTGGGTGATTTCTTCAAGCATGCCTATGACTACGCATGGTTCATCGGCCTGTTCATTGCCGGCGTGGTCTACCGCATCGGCATGGCAGGCCAGGTGACCAAGGGCGCTCCCGCGCTGAGCAAGGCATAGGCCGGACCAACCAACAGGAGGCATGACGCTATGGGTCAATCACAGGGTTCGGTATGGGTGCGTGGCGGCACGGTGGTGAATGCAGACCGGCAGGAGAAGGCCGATGTGCTGTGTGTGGATGGGGCGATCGCGGCCGTGGGGCCGGATGTGGCTGCCCTGGTGCCGGCCGGGGCGCAGGTGATCGATGCCTCGGGGCAGTTCGTCATGCCCGGCGGCATCGATCCGCACACCCACATGCAACTGCCCTTCATGGGCACGGTCACGGCCGATGACTTCTACACCGGCACGGCGGCGGCGCTGGCCGGTGGCACCACCAGCATCATCGATTTCGTCATTCCCGATCCACAGGAGCCGCTGCTGGACGCCTACCGCAAATGGCGCGGCTGGGCCGAGAAGGCTGCGGCTGACTACTCCTTCCACGTGGCCGTCACCTGGTGGAGCGACAGCGTCCATGCCGACATGGGCACGCTGGTGCGTGAGGAGGGCATCAACAGCTTCAAGCACTTCATGGCCTACAAGAACGCCATCATGTGCGACGACGAAACGCTGGTGAACAGCTTCAAGCGCGCGCTGGAGCTGGGCGCCATGCCCACGGTGCATGCCGAAAACGGCGAGCTGGTCTACCTTCTTCAGCAGGAAGTGGCCAAGATGGGCATCACCGGGCCCGAGGGCCATCCGCTGGCCCGCCCGCCCATGGTGGAGGCCGAGGCGGCCAACCGCGCCATCGCCATCGCCGGCGTGCTGGGCGTGCCCATCTACGTGGTGCATGTCAGCTGCACCGAGGCGGCGCAGGCCATTGCCGCGGCCCGTGCGCGTGGCCAGCGCGTGTATGGCGAAGTGCTGGCCGGCCATCTGGTGATCGACGAAAGCGTGTACCGCGACCCCGACTTCGCCAAGGCCGCCGCCCATGTGATGAGCCCGCCCTTCCGGGCCAAGGGCCACCAGGAGGCCTTGTGGCAGGGCCTGCAGTCGGGCCAGCTGCACACCACGGCCACCGACCATTGCACCTTCTGCGCCGCGCAGAAAGCCATGGGCCGGGACAACTTCGCCAAGATCCCCAACGGCACCGGCGGCGTGGAAGAGCGCCTTGCCGTGATCTGGGATGCGGGCGTGAACACCGGCCGGCTGACGCCCAGCGAATTCGTGGCCATCACCTCGGCCAACACCGCCCGGCTGTTCAACATCTATCCGCGCAAGGGCCTGGTCGGCGTGGGGGCCGACGCCGATCTGGTCGTCTGGGACCCTGCCGCCACCCACACCCTGTCGGTCAAGACCCAGCACTCCAAGGGCGACTACAACATCTTCGAGGGCCGCACCGTGCAAGGCATGCCCAGCCACACCATCAGCCAGGGCGTGGTGGCCTATGCGCGGGGCGATCTGCGTGCCGAGATGGGCAAGGGGCGCTATATCAAGCGCCCGGCCTTCGGCCCCAACTTCGACGCGGTGCAGCGCCGCGCCGCCACGCTGCAGCCCACGGCCGTGGCGCGCTGAAGCCCGCATGACAAGGAGACCGCAATGGATACAGATACCCAAGTGAAGCAGGACATTGCGCAGCTGCGCGTCAACGGAAGCCGGCTGTGGGATTCACTCATGGAGCTGGCGCAGATCGGCGCCACGCCCAAGGGCGGCGTCTGCCGCCTGACGCTGACCGACCTGGACCGCCAGGGCCGTGATCTGGTGACCCGCTGGGCGCGCGAGGCGGGCATGACGGTGACCATCGACAAGATCGGCAACGGCTTCATGCGCCGGCCCGGGCGCGACAACAGCCTGCCGCCCATCATGACGGGCAGCCACATCGACACCCAGCCCACGGGCGGCAAGTTCGACGGCAACTACGGCGTGCTGGCGGGGCTGGAGGTGGTGCGCACGCTCAACGACCACGGCATCGAGACCGAAGCGCCCATCGAGGTGGCCTTCTGGACGAACGAGGAAGGCTCGCGCTTCGTGCCGGTGATGATGGGCTCGGGCGTGTTCGCCAAGGCTTTCACGCTGGAGCATGCCTATGCGGCCACCGACTCCGAAGGCAAGACCGTCAAGGGCGAGCTCGAGCGCATCGGCTATGTGGGCAGCCAGGAACCGGGCGACCACCCGATCGGCGCCTACTTCGAGTCCCACATCGAACAGGGCCCGGTGCTGGAGGACAACGCCAGGACCATTGGCGTGGTCACCGGCGTGCTGGGCATCCGCTGGTACGACTGCGTGGTCACGGGCATGGAAGCCCATGCCGGCCCCACGCCCATGGCCCTGCGCAAGGATGCGCTGCAGGCCGCCGCGCAACTGATGCAGGAAGTGGTGGCCTGCGCCCACCGCCATCCGCCCCACGGGCGCGGCACCGTGGGCATGGTGCAGGTCCATCCCAACAGCCGCAACGTGATTCCTGGGCAGGTCAAATTCAGCATCGACCTGCGCAACGCCACCGATGCCGACTGCGAAGCCATGGACGCCGACATCCGCGCCGTGGCCGACCGCATCAGCCGGGAGACGGGCCTGCCCATAGCGATCAACCTGGTGTCCAGCTACCCCGCCCAACCCTTCCATGCCGACTGCGTGAATGCGGTGGCGCGCGCCGCCAAGGCCCTGGGCTACTCGCACATGCCCGTCGTCTCGGGCGCCGGGCATGATGCGGTCTACATGGCGCGGCTGGCACCGGCCGGCATGGTATTCATCCCCTGCAAGGACGGCATCAGCCACAACGAGATCGAGGACGCCACGCCGGCCGACATCACCGCAGGCTGCAATGTGCTGATGCACGCCATGCTGGAACGCGCCAGGGTGCTGTGATCGGAAAAACTGCGCAACTTGCCCGGAAGCCCTGTTTTGCACTGCTATACTTGCGGCTTCAACAAACGACAGGCGCGTAGCTCAGCTGGTTAGAGCACCACCTTGACATGGTGGGGGTCGTTGGTTCGAGTCCAATCGCGCCTACCAAACAAAGCAGTCTCACCAGGGGCTGCAGAAAATCCCGCTTCAAGCGGGATTTTTTTTGCCCGGACGGCGGCAAGGCAGCCATTCGCTCTGTCGCATGCGTTGATCACCATCAGGGTTACTGCTGCGCCAGGTGCTGTGTGCGCTGCCTAGAATCTGTTGCAGTGCAATAGATCAATTGCCCGTACAAGCACGTACAAGAGGAGAAGCATTGCAATGCAAGAGACGACAACAGCCGCCGCCCCCAGCGCCCAGCGCGTGATCAAGAAATACCCCAACCGCCGTCTCTACGACACCAACACGTCCTCCTACATCACGCTGACGGAAGTCAAGCAGCTGGTGATGAGCAACGAGCCCGTGGTGGTCAAGGACGCCAAGAGCGGGGAAGACCTCACGCGCAGCATCCTGCTGCAGATCATTCTGGAAGAAGAGGCCGGCGGCGCGCCCATGTTCTCCGAGACCGTGCTGGCCAACATCATCCGTTTCTACGGCCATGCCATGCAGGGCTACATGGGCTCCTATCTGGAAAAGAACGTGCAGATGTTCACCGACTTCCAGAACAAGCTGGCCGAGCAGGCGCAGGGCACCTCGCCCGAGGCCTGGAGCCAGTTCATGCGCATGCAGCCGCCCGCCATGCAGAACATGATGAGCAGCTACATGGAGCAGTCGCAGAACATGTTCACCCAGATGCAGGACCAGATGCAAAAGCAGACCGAGCAGATGCTGGGTGCCCTGGGCATCAAGCGCGGCAGCTGAGCTTTCAGGGATAAGTTCGGGGTCGATGTGCCAAGTTCACGCAGAACTGGACAATATCGCCCCTGATGAATCCCACGAGCGACGCAACAACCATGACAACCCCTGCCGGCGCGGCCGCTCCGCGCGTGGGCTTCGTGTCTCTTGGGGGCCCGTAGGATGCTGCATCCATACCCTTCAAAGGCCTCGCAAGTTTAGGTGCACTGTATGAGCGCTAACGCGGAATACAGCTACCTCTGGGATGGCACCGAGCCTGGTTGGGTGGTGCTGGAACACACGCGAGACGAGGCAGAAGTGTTGGTCGCGTTTGGCGTCGATGGGCCGACTCTCGCTGAGATCAAGGCACTCCGCTCGGTGTCAGCGGTCCTCAAAACATCGTCTGCTGCAGATGTTCTCAAACAACTGAGGGGCTTGCGCTCATTCTCTCTTGGTGTGCATGAGAGTCGGGTCGCCCGGAAGCTGCAACTGGATTGCCAGTCGATGGGCCTGAAGGTCTTCGATCTACCGGCTCAAGAGGTGTATCGCAGTCTTATCAATACATTGACAAAGCGGTTCCTGTTGATTGAAGACGAGCAGGCTTGCAGGTCAGTTGTCGCTGACGCCCTTACAAACGGGTTGCGGATTGTGCATTCTAAAAATTGAGATATGTGAAAGACCTCGTTGCCCCAGTGGAATGACCTGGATGGCAGAAGACAAGCGGACCGCTTGTTGCTTCATCGCTCACCTGAAGTTTATGTTCAGAATATTTGGTGGGCGGCGATTGGGCTGATCTAGGTAGTTGTAGCTTTTTCATAACTGTTAGACAAGGGCTCTCGTCTCGCCTTGAAGGGCGGAAATTTTTCGGCTTAGCTGCCATGGCGTCGATCAATTTCTTGCATGCTTTCAATATAACGTTCAAGCAAGCCATGGTGTTGCAATATGCGATATGTATTCCGGCCTGCTGCATCTTTCCGATGAGATTCTTCAATCCCACACCAGGAGCATTTTTCACTTTCTGTAGTTGTGGGCTCCTTGCAGGATTGGCAATATTTATTCGTTTGTTGGAAACCTTCGCCATCAAAAATTATTGTGTCTCCAGATTCATTGATGAAAAACGGCGTTGCTGAAGAGCGGCCAATTCTCATTTCAATATAATCGCATTCCATTGAATTACACTGTTTTTCAACCAGCCGTTTAGTTTCGATGGAAGCTCTCGCACCTACTGTGATAGAAGTTATGCATTCTGCAGGTACATCCATAAGCATAAGGCCATCCAATTTTCGCATTTCGCTGTCGTTCAAAATCATTCGGCGCTCTAATTCGTATGCCCACGCTGTTGTTTTTGTGAAGTAGGCTGCAAAATACAAGCCGTTTTGCAGCATGTGAAAATAACGAGGCTTTCCAATATATTGAGCTCTATCGAATAGAGATTTCAGACCTTGCAAGGGTGTGTCGCGATAGGTGACATTATCAAAATTGCCTTGAGGAAAGGCGGCTTTCAATTTTTCCTCTGAAAATTCAATAACTATTCCTGAGTGATTTCTGGCATAGTGAGCCCACATTGGAATGACTGTTGGGGAGCGTGAAAAGCATGTGGTTGGTAATTGTTGCAGTTTGCCAACGATTTCCTCATAGAATGCAGCTCCTTCAGGGTCTTGGTCAAATTCAACCGTTAAAAAAAGCTCATATGGATCATTGAAATCTTTTGGATATGAGCATTTGAACGTTCCCCCTGTTTCATTAGGAAATATTTTATCGAAGTAGGAGGCGTCTACATATTTATAAAGCATTGTCATTAAATATTACCATTTTCAATTAATTTGAGAGTATCTAAGATTAATAGGCTTATTTATTAATTGGCTCTAGTGAAATCGGATTTTAGGAGGTTGCATAATTTCTATTAAAATCTATATTTTCTCTTGGCCATTTTTTGCCAACTCATTTAAGTGTTTATTTTGCCGCTTACGTCTCAGGAAACCTATACCCCAATCAATACGTCCTGCTGCGTGCCGTTCAGTTCAACCTTTCCAGATGTCAGTCGCGTGCAGGCTGTATATTTTGTGACTGTAACGATAGCTCCTGCCGGAAGTGATGTTCACGGCACAAGTCGATTTTTGCAGAAGTTCCTTAGATCTATCTGCTATCCAATAGAAAAAAGCCCGCAGAGCTTAGTCGGAGGGCTTATTGTTGGGGCACTGCAGTCTCTACTCTGGCACATTTGCCTTGACTGTGTGGATTGGGTTGCTCAGGATGCGTAAGAAGCCTTTGCCCTGCAGGAAGTTGCGGTAGCAGTTGACGGCAACAGCCTGAGCTTCGCGCGCCACGTCTGTGCCAGCGGCAATGACTTGGCCGTCTTCGGTAATGATGGCCAGCCGCCCGGGCCTTCCATTGATGCTGACGCTCAGCCCCTCATGGCTCACAGCGCTGATTTGCACGCCCTCGATGGCGCCAGTGGGTTGTGTGCCGATCATGCGTGTGCCTCCCCTCTGTTCTTGCGGTACGGCTTTGTAGTGCTCAGGTCGCTATCAGCTTGCAGCATTTCGCCGCCGCTGCTCTCTGTGCGAGCGATCAGCCTGCGCGTCACTTCTTGGATCTCGTGGGCCGTCAACTGCTGCAACTGGAATTCATGCAGATCAATCGCGGTGGTGAGGGCGCCCAGTTCGTAGAAGTGCACGGCGCTGGGATGCCATGCGCTGCCGGCGCGGCAGCGTGCGAAGTAGGCTTCGCATGCGGCCTGGGCGCTGTCGAAATGTTCGGCCAGGCCGTGGACGATGCCCCCGCGCTCTACCTCCTGGGCCACCTGGATAGTGCTGTGCATGACAGTGGCGTGCAGCTCGGTGGCTGTGCCGGCGCGGATCTGCGCGAAGCATTCACGCACGGGGTCGATGATGGAGGCGATCTCCTTGCTCGTCAGCTTGGTGCCGTGGTGATTGATCACGGCAAATGTGTCGGGTCGGCCTGCCCAACGGCTGCGGAATGGTTTACGGCGTCCGCTCATGCCAGGCTCTCCAGTTCCTTGGTGTCGAAAATCTCAGCCTTGACGGCGGCGCCAGGCTTGCCCGAAAACTCTACTTTCCAGCCCTCGGCCGTGAGGCCCGCAACTGTGCCGTCCTGCCAGCGGTAGGCGCTGTTTGGGTTGAGAACGCGCACGCGCTTACCGACGATGGGGTCTGCTGTGTAGGGCTCCAGCTCTTCGGCCTCGAAACCCGCACGCTGGCCCACGCCGGCGCCAAATTCCACGATCAGTGACAGATCTCCAAGGCGCACCACGCCCACGCGGCCGCACTCTTTGTGTGGGCGCCCGGTTGTGCCATTGAGGCCAGCTTTTATGCGCACCAGGTCACCTAGCTCGAATGTGATTGCCTGGCTGGTGGCTGCTTGATCTGCTGCCCCGGTGCCGGCGTCCGCACTATCCTGCTATATGACCCCCCATTTCAGCTTGGCCGAACTCACGGCCAGCGCCACGGCACAGCGCCAGGGCCTGGACAACACGCCCACGCCCGAGGCCCTGCAGCGCCTGGCGCTCACGGCCGCGATGCTGGAGCGCGTGCGCGCGCACCTGGGCGTGCCCATCGTCGTGACCAGCGGCTACCGCTCGCGCGCCGTCAATGCAGCCGTGGGCGGTGTCACCAGCAGCGACCACGCTATCGGCGCGGCCGCTGACATCGTGGCGCCGAAGTTCGGCGCGCCCTACGCTGTAGCCAAGGCCCTGGCGCCGCACGTCAACGCGCTGGGCATCGGGCAGATCATCTATGAAAGCGTGGGCGGCAAGCACTGGGTGCACCTGTCCACACGCACGCCGGACAAGCCCGTCAATCGCGTGATCACTGTCAGCGGCAAAAGCACGCTGGTGGGCATTCAGGAGGTCTGACCATGGCGGCCCTGAATCCTCAATCCTGGGCCGTGCGCGTGACTGCTGCTGCGTTGCCCTATGTGTTGCTGGGCGTGGCCTGTGCCGCAGCAGGCGCGGCAGGGGGCTGGTATTTCACGGGGCTGGCCTGGCAGGCCAGCCTCGACCGCGAGGCGCTGGCCCGCGCCAATGCCCAGAGCCTCGCCGACAAGGCAGCCGATATCGCGCGCAAGGTAGACCGCAAAGCTGCTGACACGGCAGCCGGCGAACACGCTGCGGCACTCGAAACCCTGAGCAAACAACTAGGAGGCGCAAATGCGCAAATCGCTCTTCTATCTGGTCGTCAGTGTCTCGATACTGGCACTGTCTGGATGCTCAACGACATCGGCGCCGCTGCCTCCCGTGCAGATGATGTGCGAGCCGCTGCCGGCCACTCTCCGAGTGCGGCCCCGACCTCTGCCCCCGCTGCGCACGACGCTGCCGGATACGCCAGCGAACGGGATGTAGCCGAGGGCCTGGCTGTGTGTCGGAGCGGGTACGCCGAACTGCAGAGCCAGCTCGGCAAGATCCTTGATATCGAGGACGCTAGGTATCCATAAAAAAACCCCGGGGCACTAGGCCACGGGGTTGCTGTTGTGCATGCCTGTCTAGACTACACGCGCTATCGGTCACCTCCTTCAGGAGTGTTCTGCGGTACCCAGATGCGGAACACCTTGGCGCGTTTTGGGTACTGGCGTACCCCATCCACGACGCGGTACGGTCGGTAGATCCAATGACCGTCGGTTCTTGGATCAGTAGTAGAAGAAGACATGTATCTTCCTTTCTGCCTTGTAGGCATAAGGAAGGCCTACACAACTCGTTATACCCATACGGTTTGTCCCACGGGTACACTTGCGCTGTTGCCGCTACGACAACTGCAGGCCTTCTGGTTTGTAATCGGACCGGGGAGAGTTGGCGCTCTCTCCGGCCCACCTCCGCTAAAGTCGCCTTCGACGGATCTAGAAGTCTAGCCTAGATGTCGCGTCGCAACCTGGCAACATAACCCTGGAATTCCGGACCTGCAGGCGTCTTCCGGTTTGCTGACGAAGTTCTTGCTTCGCCGCTGTGTGCATTCAATATCAGCTCACTTTTCGGTAGCACTCTAAGCGCAGGGGGCGGCTGATCCCCTACGTGCACACCACGATGCGCTCGAAAGTGTCCACGACATTCTGGCGGGCCTGCTGCCGAGATCGATCTCCTGCGCTTCTACGTCGGCAGCCAGTACCCGTTAATCCGTTTCAGCCTCGGAGATGTCCGTGCGAGGCGCGATGTTCGAGATAGACAAACGGCAGGAGTAAGACTGGTTGTTGGCGGCACTGCTTGTGTGCACCGCGCTGCCGACGCCGCCCAGGCTCGCGCTATTGCCAGTCACCGGCGCCCTCGAGCTGCAGCGCCGCGCTGACGAACGAGCGGGAGAGCTGGCGCGCATTGCTGATGACGCCCGCTACCGAGACAGTGCTTGCGAGTGCGCTTTCGGCTTGGCCCACGCCATGACTTCAGCAACGGATTAGCAAGTATGTGTTGCCGGTGATCATGTCTACAGAAGGCTATACCGATAGCCTGTGAGTTTGTATATTCTGCGCAGTTTTTTGCTTTAGCTCTGTCATGGGAGTTTGTGACCAATTCGCCTGAGGCCGCCGCCATCATGAGACACCGATAGAACGCGATCTCGTGGGATTTCGATAATTCGATTCGATTCCGTTTCAAGATAAATTACTGCTTCAGTAGTGCGGAGAAGTAGAAATCCATCTATTTTCTGAAGTTGCGTTTGATTTATGGGGTCTTTGATTTCTAGAGTGATTGGGATTCCACCACCGTATCCAACGGTCCTTAGGAACTCTGCATACCACAATGGGTTAAAAAGAATATATATCCAGGCCATAAAGTAGAGAAAGGTTGCTACCCCACTTATCCACCAAATAATTCTTTTATTTGATAGTGCCAGTGTTAATATGAATATATATACGCCGAATCCTAAATTTAGTTCCGAGATTATTGGGATATTTATATTTAGTATTTTTTCAAATAGCAGCCAGTTTTCAAAATATCCAATAAGTCCCCCCACAACTCCTGTCGCTATAGATAGAAGAATAATCTGCCATAGAGGACGCTGAGATAAACGAAGAAAGACATATTTATATTGTTTGTTTACCTTTTCTCTGCGTTTTTCTCCCCAGTTAAAAGTGTATATTAGTGGGTAAAATGTATATTCAAAAGACCACAGGGCAACTTTCACTAGTAGTACACTTAGCAAAAATACTATTGCGCCAGTAAGTAGTAAAGAGAAGCTAGCAAGCGCAACTCCGGCTTTTAGATATGGAATTCCTTCAAGTGGTGGCCTGAATCCATGATATATGGAAAAACTGTACGTTGCGTATTCACTTAGAACTGAAATTATTCCTGCTCCTCCAAGAGCACCAAGCAATGCACCTAAGACTAGCTTTAACGGCATCGCAAAGCTTATTATTTGCGAAAACCTTTTCTTAAAGAAAACGAATCTTGTATGTGCAGAGGGTTTTGGTGTTTTTTTATGTATAAAATGCATGTGAATTATTTTCTGAATTTTAATTGCACATTTTCTGCAGCAGTGTGCTTTTATTTATGAGTGCGCGGTCATTGATTTGTAGATGGGTTTCTTGAGTAGGGCGATATTTCAGATATTGCATAGATACCAGGTAGATATTTCCTCGTCAAGCAGACCGCTCTAACTACGCACTGGTCGATTGGGATAGGTGGCGGACGGGCCTACATGATGGCGGCTACCGGGCGAGACAGGTTATAAGTTGAGGCATGCGGTCTGTCCTTTCGCTGCATAAGTAGACGTTAATTCGAGTATCAAGAGTGAGCGATTGTTGACTTGTGGTGAGCGACCTACTTGGATTGCTCCGGCTCATGGGTTGTTGAGGACTGTTCTCCTGCGATCCAATTGCCTTGCCTGTCCACAGTCAGCAACCGGGCGACGCCTCCGCGTGCGATCAGCACCAGGTCGATCTTGTAGTCTCGCTCCGAGGCATCGGGATGGGGATTGACGCCACGGGCGTACACCACGATGCGCTCAAAAGTGTCCGCAACAAGCTGGCGGGCCTGCAGCCTGGGCTGAATCTCCTGTGCCTGCACGCCTGCAGCCAGCGCACGCCAGGCAGCATCGGCTCCTGAAATATCTGTGCGTGCCGCACCTGCCAAGTCCAGTTCGGCAGCCTGCAGCCGAGCTTGAGCAGTGACCAGATCCATCTCCAGTTGGCGAGCGCGCCGAGCGAATACTGCCGGTGTGCCCTCGTCGGCGCTGGCCAGCATAGCGTCGGTTAGCTTGTCGAGCTGGGCACTGATCTGGTCCACCTCCTGGCGGGCTGTGGCCACTTGGGTGCGCGGCACCTGGCTGCGGTCTGCCCCATACAGCGCTTGCAGGTTCACGATGTCACTGCAATAGGACATGATGGCGCGCTCCACCGGCGCCACGCTGGTGCTCCCAAACACGGCGCATCCACCACCATAGGCAGCAGCCGAAGCGCAGAGCAGCCGCCGGTATCCGTCCCGGATGCGCCCATCGGGTAGGCGCTTCTTTGTTGCCAGGTGCTGGCCTGACATGGGCCGCCCGCAGTACCCGCAAACGGTGATGCCCAGCCCGGTGATGATATGTGGCAGATCGCCCTTGACCCGTCGCCGGCCGCTCTGCGCCGCCACCCGCTGAAGCTCAGTCCACTCGTCTGCACTCAAGACTGCGGGGTAGTAGTCTTTGAGCTGGTATTCCTCGCCGTCAAGGCTTACGGGCTTGATGCCCGCGAGCTGGGGCATCTTGATGATGCGGTAGACCTGGGTTGTGACGTTAACCTGCGTTGTCGAATACAGCCTCAACCCTTCGGCATCGAGTCGCTGCACGATGCCTTTGCCCCCGTGCCCTTGCGTGTACAGCTCAACTGCCCTGCGCACGGCCGCTGCACGCTCAGAGTCGATTTCCCACCCCGTTTCTGTCTCCTTGATCCATTCGGGGTCACGTCCTTGGCGCACACGTCCCCGGTACGTGCCGTTTTGCCATCCCTCGCACAGGCGCCTGATACTGGCCTTGACCCGCTTGCTCTTCGTGTCGCTTTCTTCGTGAGCGCGGATCATCACCAGCAGGCTGTAGACCAGATCCATGGGGTTTTCTTTGAGCCGTGCGCGGCTGTAGGCCTTTCCATCGCTCGCTGTGACCACGGTGATGCCCGCATTTACAATCTGGGCTAGTTGCGCCTGAGCCTGGATGGGCTCTGCGCGAGAGAGGCGGTCCAGCCCCTCCACGATCAGCACAGATCCATGCGGTACACGTCCGTCCTCCACGGCCCGCAGGAACACCCCGAGCGCACCACTTTTTATGTGCTGCTGGTGGTAAGCGCTCAGGCCCTCGTCGCGGAGGGTCAGGCTGCTGTCAAGCTGCAGGCCGTGCTCTGAGGCCCATTTTTCCGCGTATGCCAGTTGCCTGTCCGTGCTGCTCCCCGTTGACTGCTTGGGGTCCGAGAACCGCAGGTAGCTATAGACAAGACCTTTAGAAGTTTTTCCCATGAATGAAACTGCTGTCAAAGTGGATCGGCTGCCCCGTATAGGTATGGTATCCCTCGGGTGCCCCAAGGCACTCACGGACTCCGAACTCATCCTTACCCAGCTCAGCGCCGAGGGCTACCAGACCTCCAAGACCTTCGAGGGCGCTGACCTGGTGATCGTCAACACCTGCGGCTTCATCGATGACGCCGTGCGCGAGAGCCTGGACACCATTGGCGAGGCGCTGGCCGAGAACGGCAAGGTCATCGTCACGGGCTGCCTGGGTGCCAAGGCGGGCAAGGATGGCGGCAACCTGATCCAGGAAGTGCATCCCAGCGTGCTGGCCGTGACCGGGCCGCACGCCACGCAGGAGGTGATGAACGCCGTCCACACCCATCTGCCCAAGCCGCACGATCCCTTCATCGACCTGGTGCCGGGCGCCTTTGGCGAGGCGGGCATCAAGCTCACGCCCAGGCACTACGCCTACCTGAAGATTTCCGAGGGCTGCAACCACCGCTGCACCTTCTGCATCATCCCTTCCATGCGCGGCGATCTGGTTTCGCGTCCGGTGGGCGATGTGCTCAAGGAGGCGCGTGCGCTGTTCGAGGGCGGCGTCAAGGAGCTGCTGGTGATCAGCCAGGACACCTCGGCCTATGGCGTGGATGTGAAGTACCGCACGGGCTTCTGGGACGGCAAGCCGGTGAAGACGCGCATGCTCGAACTGGTGCAGACGCTGGCCGAGATCGCCGAGCCCTATGGCGCCTGGGTGCGCCTGCACTATGTCTACCCGTACCCCAGCGTGGACGAGATCATTCCGTTCATGGCCACGGGCCGCGTGCTGCCCTATCTGGACGTTCCCTTCCAGCACAGCCATCCCGATGTCTTGAAGCGCATGAAGCGCCCCGCCAACGGCGAGAGGAACCTGGAGCGCCTTCAGCGCTGGCGTGAGATCTGCCCGGATCTGGTGATCCGCTCCACCTTCATCGCGGGCTTCCCCGGCGAGACGGAGCAGGAGTTCGAGCACCTGCTGCAGTTCCTGCGCGAGGCGCAGATCGACCGCGCGGGCTGCTTTGCCTACAGCCCGGTCGAAGGCGCTGCCGCCAACGAGATTCCCGGCATGCTGCCCCTGGAAGTGCGTGAGGAGCGCCGTGCGCGCTTCATGGCCGTGGCTGAAGAGGTTTCCACTGCGCGCCTGCAAAAGCGCGTGGGCCAGACCATGCAGGTGCTGGTGGACAAGTCCGTGGGCCTGGGTAAGAAGGGTGGCGTGGGCCGCAGCTATGCCGATGCGCCTGAGATCGATGGCCTGGTGCATCTGCTGCCGCCCGAGAAGGCCAGCAAGACCTACAAGGTGGGCGACTTCGTGAAGGCGCGCATCGTGGGCACGCAGGGCCACGACCTGGTGGGCCAGCCCGTGTAAGGCCTGCATTCGCATCCCTGAAAAGCGGGCAAGGTTTTCCTTGCCCGCTTTTTTTGTCCTTGATGGTCCAAGGCCTGATTTTGATCAAGGCGTTCAGGTCGCTTCGCTGAAATGCTGTACCTACTTTGACGCAAAGAAAGGATGGCGCGAATGAACAGGACCATGAAGGCCGCCGTGGTGCGGGAGTTTGGCAAGCCGCTCACCATCGAGGAAGTCCCGGTGCCCAGGCCCGATCCCGGCCATGTGCTGGTGAAGATCGAGGCCTGCGGCGTCTGCCATACCGATTTGCACGCGGCGCAGGGCGACTGGCCCGTCAAGCCCAATCCGCCTTTCATTCCCGGCCACGAAGGCGTGGGCTATGTGGCCGCCGTGGGTGCAGGTGTCACCCATGTGAAGGAGGGCGACCGCGTCGGCATTCCATGGCTCTACACGGCCTGCGGCCATTGCGAGCATTGCCTGGGCGGCTGGGAGACGCTGTGCGAGCAGCAAAAGAACACCGGCTACTCCGTCAACGGCGGCTTTGCGCAGTACGCGCTGGCCGATGCCAACTTCGTGGGCCTGCTGCCGGGCAGCGTGGACCTGATCGAGATCGCTCCCGTGCTGTGCGCGGGCGTCACCGTCTACAAGGGCCTGAAGGTCACCGACACCAAACCCGGCAACTGGGTGGTGATCTCGGGCATCGGCGGCCTGGGCCACATGGCCGTGCAGTACGCCAAGGCCATGGGGCTGAATGTGGCGGCGGTGGATGTGGATGACGACAAGCTGGCGCTGGCCCGGCGCCTGGGCGCCCAGGTCACGGTCAACGCCATGACCACGGACCCTGCGGCCTACCTGAAAAAGGAGATTGGCAGCGCACACGGCGCCCTGGTGACGGCGGTATCGCCCAAGGCCTTCGAGCAGGCGCTGGGCATGGTGCGGCGCGGCGGCACGGTATCGCTCAACGGCCTGCCGCCCGGCAGCTTCCCGCTGCCCATCTTCAACATGGTGCTCAGCGGCGTGACCGTGCGCGGCTCCATCGTGGGCACGCGGCTGGACCTGCAGGAGTCTCTGGACTTCGCGGCCATGGGCAAGGTCAAGGCCACCGTGTCCACAGACCGGCTGGAGAACATCAACGACATCTTCGCGCGCATGCATGAAGGCAAGATCGAAGGGCGCGTGGTGCTGGACCTGAACGCCTGACGCCTTGCCCACTCCCAAAAAAACAGGCTTCCCTCGGGAAGCCTGTTTTGCCTGGCGCATGCCTTACACCATGCGGCGGATGGGGCGCTTCTTCCAGACCAGCTTGTAGTAGGCGGTCTGCAGGCACAGCGTCAGGGTGTAGGACAGCGGAAGCGCCATCCAGATCCCCATCAGCCCGAAGCCGCGGCTCAGCCACCAGGCCATGGGCAGCTCCAGCACGGCGAGCACCGTGATGGTGATGGCCGTGGGAATGACCACATCGCCGCTGGCACGCATGATGGACGACAGTGCGATGAAGCAGCCCAGCAGCAGGCCGCTCCACAGCACGATGTACAGCAGCTCGATGGCCAGCACCAGCACCTGCTCGTCGGTGATGAACATGCCCAGCAGCGGCCGTGCGAACAGGCTGCCGATCAGGGCCAGTGCGGCGCCCAATGCCAGGTTCATGCGGATGGCTGTGGCCGTGATGGCTCCCAGGCGCTCGCTGCGTCCCGCGCCGATGGCCTGGGCTCCGAGGATGGAGGCCGTGATGGCGACCGAGATCACGGGAAACTGCGCAAACGAGTTGATCTGGTTGACCGCGCCATAGGCGGCCGTGGCGCTGGAGCCGAAGCCGTTGACCAGCGACACGACGACCAGCCCGGCCATGGACGAGGCAATCATCTGCACGCCCGTGGGAATGCCCACGCGCAGGATGCTCTTGAGCAGGGTCCTGTCAATGCGCATCGCCTTCCACAGCGCGGCATTGGGAGCCAGCGGGCTGCCGATGCGGCGCAGCCGCCAGCCCAGCCAGGCCAGCGCCAGTGTGAAGCCCAGGATCATGGACACGCCCGCGCTGGCCACGCCCAGGCGCGGCAGGCCGGCCCAGCCCGCGATCAGCGCCGGGGTGCAGGCCAGGCCCGTGCCCGTGGAGATCAGCAGCGCCAGCATGGGCGAGACCGTGTCGCCCACGCCGCGCAGCAGCGAGGTGGCCAGCAGGAACACGAATAGCCCCGGCATGCCCAGCAGCACGATGCGCGAGTACAGCGTGGCCTGCTCCATGATGTCGGGTGGCGTGCCCAGCAACCGCATCAGCGGCTCGGTGAACAGCCCGCCGAACAGGGCCACGATGGCGCCGAACAGCAGTCCTATGCACATGGCCGTGCCCGCAATCGCGCGCAGCTTGTCATGCATGCGCGCGCCGTAGGCCTGGCCGATCAGCACCGAGGAGCCCGCGCCCAGGCCGATCACGAAGGCGATGAAGAGGAACATCACCGGAAAAAAGGCCGCGACGGCGGCCAGCGCCTGCACGCCCAGCATCTGGCCGATGAAGACGCTGTTGATGGTGCCCGACAGCGATTGCAGGATGTTGGCCAGCACCATGGGGCCCAGGAACACCAGAAAGGTGCGCCACAGCGGCTGGCTGCCGGCAATGGGCGGCCCGCCGTGGCTGGATGCGGCAGGCGCGGCGGCCTGGGGCAGGGGTTCGGTTGGTTTCGTCATGTTGTGTCTGGTAATGCGACGAGAAAAGCAGTGAGGTCGGGCCGGGTCAGGTCTTCAGTCCTGGGCTGGCGCCGCAGGTGAGCCCGCCCATACGGGGCCGCCCAGTTGCTGCAGATAGCTTCGCACATCCTCGGGCCAGGCGGCGGTGTGCCGTGCAAAGGCTTCGGCCTGGCGTGCAAACAGGGCGCGGCTGGCGTCCTCGAAATGGGGCAGGTCGCCCGCCATCTCGCTCATGAAGCGGTAGGCGGCTTCGGTGGCGGCGCGCACGGCATCCTGTGCGGCGTGCTTGCCGCGCGCCTCCTCGATCAGCCTGCGCAGTGCGCCGGAGGCGCCGCCGGGCTGGCGGTTGAGCCATTCCCAGTGGCGCGGCAGCAAGGTCACCTCGCGCGCCACCACGCCCAGCTTGGGGCGGCCCACGCTGCGGGGCGCGGCGGCTTCGGCGGGGGCAGGCGCTGAGGCCAGCTCGCTGCGCCAGTCCAGGTCCAGCCGCATGCCGCTGTGGTCGTCGAAAACCCACAACGGCGGTGCCGATCCACTGCCCTGCGCCTGTTGTTCATGGCTTTGCAGGAACTGCAGGACGGCAGGCCTGTCCCCCTGGAGCAGACGGCCATGGCCCTGGAAGATGGTGTAGCTGGGGGCGGGCTCGGTGGCCGCTGCGCTGGATTTGGTAGTCATGGCGCAGATATTAGCCGGGTAAAAATATCAAGTCAATTAAACCCGGGTTAAATTTTGTTGATCGTGCGGCATGCCGCCAAAGAAAAAGCCCCTGGCAGAGACTGCCAGGGGCTTCGCAGAGGGAACTGCAAGCGTTGTTTAGACGCGCTTGCGGTACTCGCCAGTGCGGGTGTCGATTTCGATCTTGTCGCCCTGGCTCACGAACAGGGGCACGGGCACTTCGAAGCCGGTGGCAATCTTGGCAGGCTTGAGCACCTTGCCCGATGTGTCGCCCTTGACGGCGGGTTCGGTCCAGGTGATTTCGCGTTCCACGGAAGTGGGCAGCTCGCAGGAGATGGCCTTGCCGTCGTAGAACACGACTTCGGCTTCCATGCCGTCTTCCAGGTAGTTGATGGCGTCACCCATGTTGGTGGCTTCCACTTCGTACTGGTTGAAGTCGGCATCCATCCACACGTACATCGGATCGGCGAAGTAGGAGTAGGTGCACTCCTTCTTGTCCAGGATCACGTTGTCGATCTTGTCGTCGGCCTTGAAGACGACTTCGGTGCCCATGTTGCCCAGCAGGGACTTGAGCTTCATGCGGACGGTGGCGGCGCCGCGGCCACCGCGAGCGTATTCGGTCTTCAGGACGATCATCGGGTCCTTGCCGTGCATGATCACGTTGCCGGCGCGGATTTCTTGAGCGATTTTCATAGCTTGCTTGGCTGAGGTTGAGCCGCTCAACAGGGCAGGCAAGCGAAGTCGCTGGGACGGTGCGCCTGCCGCAGTTCCGCGGCGGGTGCAACCCTGGTTGGTCGATGGCGGCCGGCTGGCGGTCGCCCGCAGCGGCGCCTCCAGGGAGGCAAAACGTGCATTCTAGCTTTTTTCGGTCACGAAAGCTTGTAGCTGCTCAATCAATGGGGTCTGTTGCAGCAGCCGCGAGCGTGCCGCCTGCACGCATTCCTGCCATTGCTGCAGCAGCGCAGGCGTGATTGCGGGCAACGTGCTTGCCGGTGCCAGACCGTTCCAGGCATGGTGGAAGGCGCGCAGGCTGGCTGGTGCCTGCAGCCAGTCAAGAAAGGCGTCGAGCTTGTCGTGATGGGCGTCGTCGTGCTGGGGATAGATGTGCCAGACCAGCGGCTGGCCCGCCCACAGTGCGCGTACCAGCGAATCCTCGCCACGCACCAGGTTCAGGTCGCAGGCCCAGAGCATTTCATCGAACTGAGGTTGGGGGCAGGGCTGCAGCGCATGCCGGGTCACCGCGCCTTGTTCCGTGGCGGGCACGCTGGCCATGGCCTGTTGCACGGCGGCGGCTGCGCGTCCCGGGGTCACCAGCAAATGCGTGGCCTGCGGCGCAGGGGGCGCTGCATGCAGTTGGGCCAGCCATTGAGGCAGGGCAGGGGGCTCGTAGCAGAACAGCGAGATGGCGCAATCGCCGGTGCCTATGCCGTGGCGTGTGCGCCAGGCCTGCCGGCCCTCGGAAGCAAAAGCTGCCTGGCGCGCGGCCAGGTCCGGCTCGCGCAGCAGGCCGCCCGTGGCGGCCGTGAAGCCCGGGTAGAAGAACCAGCGCGTCAACCCCGCAGCCGGCCCCGACATCAGCGGCGAGGGCAGGCGGTGGCAGCGCTCCACATAGTCCTCGGCCGACAGGTACTCCAGGTTGATCCACAGCGGTGACCGGCGCGCGATGGCCGCCAGAAAGGGCGGCGGGATCTCGCAGCCGAAGGCCTCGATGACCACATCGCCCACGGCCTGCGGGACATCCTGCGCCCGCGTGGGCCAGTCATGGACGCTGAGTCCGGCCGGGTGCGGCCGGGGAGCCATCCAGGCCAGGGCGCTGGCGTCGTCCATCCACAGCCGCACGCGCTGGCCGCGTGAGGCCAGGTCGGCCGCCGCGCGCCAGCACACGCCGATGTCGCCAAAGTTGTCTATGACCTGGCAGAAGATGTCCCAGGTCCGTACAACGGCCTGCTCTGGCAGAGGGGCCGGGGGGATGGGTTTGAAGGCAAGCATGGGGATCAGGGTTCGCACAGGTGTTCGACCAGCAACTGCGCCACGGGCGGCAGTGCCTCTTGCGAGCGCACGCACAGCATCAGCTGGCGCTCGGCCCAGGGCTCGTCCAGCGCAATGCAGCGCAGCGGCAGGGCGCCCAGGTACAGGCGTGCGCTGCCTTCGGGCAGGATGCCGACGCCCAGGCCCGAGGCCACCATCAGGCACAGCGCGTCATAGCCCGTGACCTTCATGCGCAGCCGGGGCTGCAGGCCCAGGTCGGCCGCGGCGCGCGTGATCTGGTGGTTGAGCGCGCTGCCCGCGTGCATGCCCACCAGGTCATGGTCCAGCACCTGGGCCAGCCGCAGCGAGCGCCGCCGTACCAGCGCATGGCCTTGGGGCACGATGACGATGAGGCGATCGCGCCGGTACGGGCGCAGGCGGATCTTCTCTCCGTAGCTGCCCTGGTTGAGGATGCCGATATCGGCCTCGTTGTCGGCCACGGCGCGTGCGATGTCGCTGCTCACCCGCTCCTGCAGGCGCACGTCCACATGCGGGTGCTGGTCCAGGAAGCGCTGCAGCTGCGAGGGCAGGAACTGGGTGATGGCCGAGATGTTGGCCATCACGCGAACATGGCCGCGCAGGCCGCTGCCGTACTCGCGCATCTGCTCGCCGATGCCGTCCAGGTCGTTGAGCACGCCGCGCGCCATGTTCAGCAGCGCATAGGCGGCGGCCGTGGGTACGCTGCCGCGGTTGCTGCGCGTGAACAGCTCCACCTGCAGCTGGCTTTCCAGCTCGGCCAGCCGCCGGCTGGCGGCCGAGGGGGCGATGTGTTCGCGTGCGGCGGCGCGGGCGATGGCGCTTTCCTCCATCACGGCCACGAACAGGCGCAGCGAAATCGGGTCGAGCTTCATGGGGTGGCGATTATCTCCCGGCCCCGCCCGGCTGGGTTCTGCCATGCCGGTTTGCGATGGCAGCGTCGCGCTTGAGCGTTTTGCAGCGCGCGCGGACGGCGGCAAGATCGGCGCCGCGGCAATGCCATCGGAGGCTGGCCGCAGGAGACAAAGAGGAAGCGCTAACCCATGACACAACAGACAAGGCTGGTTCCCACCCCCGGCGCACTCAACGGTGTGCGCGTGGTCGAGATGGGGCAATTGATCGCAGGGCCGTTCTGCGGCAAGACGCTGGGCGAGTTCGGCGCTGACGTGGTCAAGATCGAGGCGCCGGGCGCGGGCGATCCGCTGCGCAACTGGCGCCTGATCAAGAACGGCACCTCGGTCTGGTGGCAGGTGCAGTCGCGCAACAAGCGCTCGGTGGCGCTGGACCTGCGCCAGCAGGAGGGCCAGGACATCGCGCGGCGCCTGATCGCCGAGGCCGATGTGCTGGTCGAGAACTTCCGCCCCGGCACGCTGGAAGGCTGGGGCATGTCGCCCGAGGAGCTCCATGCGCTCAACCCCGGCCTGGTCATCCTGCGCATCTCGGGCTACGGCCAGACCGGCCCCTACCGCGACCTGCCGGGCTTTGGCGTGATCGGCGAGGCCATGGGCGGCCTGCGCCACCTGACGGCCGAGCCGGGCCGCGTGCCGGTGCGCGTGGGCGTCTCGATTGGCGACACGCTGGCCGCGCTGCATGGCGTGATCGGCGTGATGATGGCCCTGTACCACCGCAAGGTGAACGGCGGTGCCGGCCAGGTCATCGACGTGGCGCTGCACGAGGCCGTCTTCAACGTCATGGAAAGCCTGCTGCCCGAATACAGCGCCTTTGGTGCCGTGCGCGAGGCGGCGGGCAGTGCGCTGCCGGGCATTGCGCCGTCCAATGCCTATCCCTGCCAGGACGGGTGGGTGCTGGTGGCCGGCAATGGCGACTCGATATTCAAGCGCCTGATGGCCACCATCGGCCGCCAGGACCTGGCCGACGATCCGCAACTGGCCGACAACGCGGGTCGCGTGGCGCGCATCGCCGAGATCGACGCCGTCATCGGTGGCTGGACGCGCTCGCAGAGCGTGCAGGCCGTGATGGACCAGTTGGCGGCCGCGCGCGTGCCGGCCGGCAAGGTCTACACGGCCAAGGACATTGCCGAGGACCCGCACTACCGCGCCCGCGACATGATCCTCAGCCAGCACACGCGCGACGGCGACGACATCGAGGTGCCGGGCATCGTCCCCAAGCTCTCGCTCACGCCCGGCACGGTGCGCAGCAGTGCGCCCCATGTGGGCGATGACACCGATGCCGTGCTGGCCGAGGCCGGCCTCACGGCCCAACAGATTGCGCTGCTGCGCAGCAAGGGAGTGATCCAATGAATGCCGTCCACCCCACGGATGTCTGGCAGGGCGCGGGCCGCCGCGTCTTCTTCAACGAGGTCGGCACGCGCGACGGGCTGCAGATGGAGCAGGCCTTTGTCCCCACCGAGGACAAGATCGCCCTGGTCAATGCGCTGTCGCAGGCCGGCCTGTCCAAGATCGAGGTCACGGCCTTTGTCTCGCCCACGGCCATTCCCGCGCTGCGCGATGGCGAGATCGTCATGCGTGAGATAGAACGCCGGCCCGGCACCATCTACACGGCCCTGGTGCCCAATGCCCGCGGCGCCGAGCGCGCCATCGAGGCGCGCACGGACGAGCTCAACCTCGTCATGTCGGTCAGCGAAACCCACAACCTGTGCAACCTGCGCATGCAGCGCAGCCAGTCGTTCGCGGCGCTGGCCCAGGTCGTGGCCACGGCGCAGCAGGCGGGCGTGCCGGTCAACGTCTCGCTGTCGTGCTGCTTTGGCTGCCCCATGGAGGGCGACGTGCCGCAGCAGGAAGTCTTCGACTGGGTGCAGCGCTTTGCCGACCTGGGCGTGCAGGGCATCACGCTGTGCGACACCACGGGCATGGCCTTCCCGACCCAGGTGCGTGCCATGGTGGCCGCCTTCCGGCAGCGCTGGCCGCAGCTGGGGCTGACCCTGCACTTCCACAACACACGCGGTATGGCCCTGGGCAATGTGCTGGCCTCGATCGAGGCGGGCGGCGACCGCTTCGATGCCTCCATCGGCGGCCTGGGCGGCTGCCCCTACGCGCCTGGCGCATCGGGCAATGCCTGCACCGAAGACATCGTCCACGCGCTGCAGCTCATGGGCTACGACACCGGCGTGGACCTGGCGCAGATCGTCGCGGCCGCGCGCAGCCTGCCCGCGCTGATCGGCCATGACACGGCCAGCCAGATCGCCAAGGCCGGTGCCCGGCTGGACCTGCACCAGCCACCAGCCGACTTTGCAGCCATCCGCGAACGGGCCTTGGCCAAGGGCTGAGGTCGGCGCGCATTCTCATTCACAAGAACCGAGCAAACCAAGGAGACAAAGATGAAGAAGATTCAACGCAGACAGATCGCAGCCGTGGCCATGGCCATCGCAGGACTGGGCCTGGGCGGCACAGCCGCGCTGGCCCAGGGCGGCTACCCCGCCAAGACCATCACCATGATCGTGCCGGCCGCAGCCGGTGGCACCACCGACCTGGCGGCGCGCATGGCGGCCCAGGCGCTGGCGCCCGTCATCGGCCAGTCGGTGGTGGTGGACAACAAGGGCGGCGGCAACGGCTCCATCGCAGCCAGCCTGGTCAAGCGTGCCGAGGCCGATGGCTACACCCTGCTCATGCAGTACTCGGGCTATCACGTCATCTCGCCCCACCTGACCAAGGCCCGCATCTGGGAGCAGGGCGACTTCCAGCCCGTGGCCAATGTGCTGTCGGCGCCGCAGATCATCGTGGTGCGCTCCGAGCTGCCCGTGAAGACGCTGGCCGAACTCGTGGCCTATGCCAAGGCCAACCCCGGCAAGCTGAACTACGCCTCGTCGGGCAATGGCTCGCTGCAGCACGTGACGGGCGCCATGCTGGAGCAGCAGGCCGGCATCAAGATGGTCCACGTCCCCTACAAGGGCACGGGTCCCGCGCTGCAGGACCTGCTGGGCGGCCAGGTGGACCTGACCTTCGGCACGGCGCCGCCCTTCATGCCCCATGTGCAAAGCGGCAAGCTGCGCGTGCTGGCCGTCACCGGCGCGCAGCGCCTGCCCAGCCTGCCTGATGCGCCCACCACGGCCGAGGCCGGCTATGCGGGCGTCAACGCCACCTCCTGGTTTGCCGTGTTCGCGCCCGCCGCCACGCCCAAGCCCGTGATCGACAAGCTCACGGCCGACCTCAAGAAGGTGGTGGAGAACCCGGCCTTCAAGCAAAAGGCACAGGAGCAGGGCGCCACGGCGGACTACATGAACCCGCAGCAGCTGGGCGCCATGGTCAAGACCGAGTGGTCCAACTGGGCCCAGGTGGTCAAGTCCTCGAAGATCGAGGCCGAGTAAGAGCCCGGGGGCCCGCAGGCCCGCTGCGGCGGGCCCGGGCAGCGGCCACAATAGGCGCATGTCCGAATCCCATTCCGATGAACTGCTGGCCCAGGTGGCAGCGCTGCCGGGCCTGCCCGGCGTCTACCGCTATTTCGACGCGGCAGGCGGCCTGCTGTACGTGGGCAAGGCCATCAATCTCAAGCGCCGCGTCTCCAGCTACTTCACCAAGAACCATGGCGGCACGCGCATAGGCCACATGGTGGGCAAGATCGCCCGCATGGAGACCACGGTGGTGCGCTCCGAGGCCGAGGCCCTGCTGCTCGAAAACAACCTCATCAAGACGCAGCACCCCAAGTACAACATCCTGTTTCGGGACGACAAGAGCTATCCCTACCTGAAGATCACCGGCGTGGCCGCGCGCGACGGCCAGGCTGGCGAGCCTGCCCACCAGCGCTTCGCGCGCATGGCCTACTACCGTGGCGCCGTGGACAAGCGCCACCGCTACTTCGGTCCCTATCCCAACGCCTGGGCTGTCAAGGAAAGCATCCAGCTGCTGCAAAAGGTCTTCCGGCTGCGCACCTGCGAGGACACGGTCTTTGCCAACCGCTCGCGCCCCTGCCTGCTCTACCAGATCAAGCGCTGCAGCGGCCCTTGCGTGGATCTGATCTCGCCCGAAGCCTATGCGCTGGACGTGCGCAATGCCGAGGCCATGCTGCGCGGCGAAACCCAGGAACTGCTGCGCCAGCTGGAGGCCCGCATGATGGAGCACGCCGGGCGCATGGAGTACGAGCAGGCCGCCGAGGTACGCAACCAGATGACGGCGCTGTCGCGCGTGCTGCACCAGCAGGTCATAGAAACCGCCGACGACCGCGACGTGGACATCCTCGCCGTGAAGGTGCAGGGCGGCCGCGCCTGCGTGAATCTGGCCATGGTGCGCGGCGGCCGCCACCTGGGCGACCGGCCGTACTTTCCCGCCAACCTGGGCGATGCCGCCTCGGTCTACGCCGGCGAGGAAGAGGCCAATCTTGCCGAATCCGCGCGCCCGGTCGAGGACATCGTGCTGGAGGCCTTCATCGCCCAGCACTACACCGGCGTGGCCGTGCCGCCCGTGCTCATCGTCAGCCATCCGGTGGACAAGAAGCTGCTGGCCCTGTTGAGCGAGCAAGGCGGCGTGCGCATCACCGCCGTGCAGCAGCCGCGCGAGCAGCGGCGTATCTGGCTGGAGATGGCGCAAAAGAACGCCGACATCCAGATGGCCCGCCTGCTGGCCGAAGAAGGCTCGCAGCAGGCGCGCACGCGCGCCCTGGTCGAGGCGCTGGACCTGGCCTGCGAGAACCTGGACGAGCTCACCATCGAATGCTTCGACATCTCGCACACGGCGGGCGAGGCCACGCAGGCCTCCTGCGTGGTCTTCCATCACCACAAGATGCAAAGCAGCGAATACCGGCGTTTCAACATCGAAGGCATCACGGGCGGCGACGACTATGCCGCCATGCGCCAGGTGCTGACGCGCCGCTACAGCCGCGTGGCCGAAGCGCAAAGAGAGGCGGGCGGTGCCGAGCTCACGGGCAAGCAGCCGCAACTGCCGGACCTGGTGCTGGTCGACGGCGGCAAGGGCCAGGTCAGCATGGCGCGCGAAGTCTTCGAGCAGCTGGGCCTCGATGTCTCGCGCATCGTGGGCGTGGAAAAGGGCGAGGGGCGCAAGGTCGGCCTGGAAGAGCTGGTCTTTGCCGACGGGCGCGAGAAGATCTACCTGGGCTACGACTCGGCCGCGCTGATGCTGGTGGCCCAGATCCGCGACGAGGCCCACCGCTTCGCCATCACCGGCATGCGCGCGGCGCGTGCCAAGGTGCGCGTGGGCGGCGGCAAGCTCGAGGAGATTCCGGGCGTCGGCCCCAAGAAGCGCGCGCGCCTGCTGCAGCGCTTTGGCGGCGTGCGCGGCGTGTCCGAAGCCACCGTCGAGGACCTGTGCAGCGTGGACGGCATCTCGGCCGCGCTGGCTGAAGATATCTACCGTGCATTGCATTGAAATGACCGTCCCGCAGGCTGCATCGCGGGCCTTGAAACAGAACCTCAAACACCAAGGTACGTGACACAATGGCGGCCATGTTTCTCACAATCCCCACCTTGATGACCTGTACGCGGATCGTCGCGATTCCGCTGATCGTCGGGGTGTTCTACGCGCCGTTCGATGTGGCGACCCGCAACCTGGTCGCCACGGTCATGTTCATCGTCTTCGCGGCCACTGACTGGCTGGACGGCTACCTGGCGCGCAAGCTCAACCAGACATCGGCCTTCGGCGCCTTCCTCGATCCGGTGGCCGACAAGTTCCTGGTCTGCGCGTCGCTGCTGGTGCTGGTGCACCTGCAGCGCACCGATGTGTTCGTGGCCCTGATCATCATCGGCCGCGAGATCGCCATCTCGGCCCTGCGCGAGTGGATGGCGCACCTGGGCGCGGGCAAGAGCGTGGCCGTCCACATGCTGGGCAAGCTCAAGACCACGGCGCAGATGGTGGCCATCCCCTTCCTGCTGTATGACGGCCGCGTGTTCGGCATGATCGACACCGGCGTCTGGGGCCAGGTGCTGATCTGGGTGGCGGCGGTGCTCACCGTCTGGTCGATGGTGTACTACCTGCAAAAAGCCCTGCCCGAGATCCGCGCGCGGGTCACGCACTGAGGGCCTTTCCGGCCGTTCCCGGGATCCTGCGCCAGACACGTCAAACTGTCTGGCGTTGCTATTTTTTTGGAAGCATTTGAATCAGGCAGGGCAGCCGCTGCGGCGTCGTGGATGCGAAGCGGTGAGGCGCATTGCAGCACTGGCAAGGCCTGCAGCGGACAAGTCCATTGTCAACCCTTGTCAATTCGTGAAGCCGCTAGCCTGCGCCGGGCGCAAAAAACCGGCCGCAAAGCCAAAGCTGGCGCCAAAACCGCATAGAATCGTCCCCTGTCGCTGCGATGCGCAGCGTGCATTGACACCTGGAAGGTCGATGGCTTTAATTCACCGATGTCTGCCCCGAGGCAGGCGTCGAACGGCAAGCCAGATTCCGTATCCGTCGCGCCGGGTTTCTGGCCGAGCCAAGTTGGTGGCCGCAGAGACATCCCATTCACTTATTTCTCCAGAGGCATCTTGTGAATAAAACCGAACTGATTGAGCACATCGCTAACAACGCCGACATCTCCAAGGCCGCGGCTGCTCGTGCACTGGATTCCACGATTGAGGCTGTGAAGAAAACCCTCAAAAAGGGTGGTACAGTGTCGCTCGTTGGTTTTGGCACATTCGCCGTTGGTAAGCGCGCTGCTCGTACGGGCCGCAACCCCCGCACCGGCGAAACCATCAAGATCAAGGCCGCCAAGGTTCCAAAGTTCCGTCCGGGCAAGGCATTGAAAGATGCCCTGAACTGACACCAGTCAAGGTGGGGTGCTTAGCTCAGTTGGTAGAGCGGCGCCCTTACAAGGCGTAGGTCGGCGGTTCGACCCCGTCAGCACCCACCAAGAACAAAAGGCGAACGAAAGTTCGCCTTTTCTATTTCTGCCATTGAAAGACGACAGACCATGTTCGAATCCATCCGCAAGCATTCCAAGTTCGTGATGATCTTGTTGTTCTTGCTGATCATTCCCTCGTTCATCTTCGTGGGTGTGAACCAGAACTACTTCACAGAGTCCAGCGTCATCGTCGCACGTGTCGATGGTCATGAGATCAAGCAGGCCGACTGGGAGAACGCGCACCGCATGGAGAGTGATCGCCTGCGCGCCGAGAACCCCAACATCGACCCCAAGCTGCTGGACTCGCCGCAGGCGCGCTACGCCACGCTGGAGAAGATGGTGCGTGACCAGGTGCTGGCCGCTGCCGTGCAGAAGATGCACCTGGCAGCGTCCGATGCCCAGCTGGTGCGCACGCTGCAGGAGATTCCCGCGATTGCCGCGCTCAAGAAGCCTGACGGCTCGATGGATGCCGAGGCCTATCGCGCCCTGGTCGGATCGCAGGGCCTGACGCCCGAAGGCTTCGAGGCCAACCTGCGCCGCGAGCTGTCCATGAACCAGGTGATGGGTGGCGTGACGGGTACGGCCTTTGCGACCGACACCCAGGTCAAGCAGGCCATCGATGCGCTGTACCAGCGCCGCGAAGTGCAGGTGGCCCGCTTTGAAGCCAGCGCCTACGCCAGCAAGGTCCAGCCCACCGAGGCTGACCTCAAGGCCTACTACGATGCCCACACCAGCCAGTTCCAGCAATCGGAGCAGGCCAAGGTGGAATACCTGCTGCTGGACGTTCCCAGCATCGAGGCCGGCATTACGCTGAGCGAAGACGATGTGCGTTCCTACTACAACCAGAACGCCGAGCGCCTGGCCGGCCCCGAAGAGCGCCGTGCCAGCCACATCCTGATCAATGCAAGCAAGGATGCGCCTGCTGCCGAGCAGGAAAAAGCCAAGGCCAAGGCCGAGGAACTGCTGGCCGAGCTGCGCAAGGACCCCAAGCGCTTCGCCGAACTGGCCAAGGCCAATTCGCAGGACGGTGGCTCCGCTGCATCGGGTGGCGATCTGGGCTACTTCGGCCGCGGTGCCATGGTCAAGCCCTTCGAGGACGCAGCCTTCGGCATGAAGGTGGGCGACATCAGCGACGTGGTGCACAGCGACTTCGGCTACCACATCATCTCGCTGGTGGACATCAAGAAGCCCAAGGCGCCGAGCTTCGAGCAGATGCGTCCCAAGCTGGAAGCCGAACTCAAGCAGCAGCAGGCCCAGCGCAAGTTCGCCGAACTGGCGGAAGGCTTCTCCAACGCGGTCTACGAGCAGTCGGACAGCCTGCAGCCCGTGGCCGAGAAGTTCAAGCTCACCGTGCAAAAGGCAGACCATGTGACGCGCCAGCCCGGCCCCAACGTCAAGGGTCCCCTGGCCAACCCCCGCTTCCTGGAGGCGCTGTTCTCCAGCGACTCGCTGAACAACAAGCGCAACACCGACGCAGTGGAGCTGGGTTCCAGCCAACTGGTGGCCGGCCGCGTGGTGGAGTACACGCCTGCCCGCACGCTGCCCATGGCCGAGGTAGCCGACAAGCTGCGCACCCTGTACGTGGCGCAAAAGTCCGCCGAACTGGCCAAGGCCGATGGCGAGGCCAAGCTTGCAGCATGGAAGGCCAAGCCTGATGCGGCGCAACTGCCTGCCGCCAAGGTGATCAGCCGTGACCAGCCCGAAGGCCTGTCGCGCGAAGTGGTGGATGCCGCCCTGCGCGCACCGACCGCTCAGCTGCCTGCCTGGACGGGCGTTGACATGGGTGCCCAAGGCTATGCCGTGGTCAAGATCAACCGCATCGTCGAGCGCCCGGCCGATGATGCACAGGCTGCTGCCGCGCAGAAGCAGGACTTCCTGCGAAGCTCTGCGGTCGCAGAAGCTATGGCATACTACGAGCTTCTCAAGAAACAGCTCAAGGTGCAGATCAAGGTCCCGCGCCCCTGATGAGAGAAATTTCTAGCAAAACAGAAATTTCAGAAATCAAGCAGTTTTTTGGAATAGAATAGCGTTCTTCTACGGTGGCTGTAGCTCAGTTGGTAGAGTCCAGGATTGTGATTCCTGTTGTCGTGGGTTCGAGCCCCATCAGCCACCCCAAATAAAAAGATCCCCAGAGCAGAAATGCTCTGGGGATTTTTGCTTTGGGCGGCAGGGGGGGCTGGTTGTCCCCGAAAGCTCCAGGTACGCCGGGCAAGGTCCCTGCCGGCTGCGGCTGCATGGAGGATGGCGGCATCCTGCCCGTTGCCCGCGTCCCCCGATGCGCCTTTGTTCCTGCTGCTCCCGATCCGTCACGCAACGCCTGTTCCAAAGCATTTGCCTGCTGGTTTTTGGCATATAATCGAATGCTTCAACGGTGGCTGTAGCTCAGTTGGTAGAGTCCAGGATTGTGATTCCTGTTGTCGTGGGTTCGAGCCCCATCAGCCACCCCAAACAAGAAAATCCCCAGTGCAGAAATGCACTGGGGATTTTTGCTTTGGGCGAAAACTTTTTCTTTCTCGGGCTGGAAGCAGGCGGGATATTCGCATGGCCAATCGCGCTGCGGCTGGATTGCGGCCGCTCATGCTGCCGTGGATTTTCAGGCGTTTGATGCGAGGCCTGCCTGCCTGACTTCGCGATCTGCCGTATCGCCACCGTGGCCATGCCCGTTGCGCCGGCCGTTCCGCCGAGCTTGCGTGCGCGGACGGCGGGCCGGGCTTGCTGGATGGGGTGTTGCGCTCTGCGCAGGTTTCTATAAGACAAGTCCTATATTTGTCCCATGACCTGTGTCAATAGGTGTTTTGCATTGCTGTTGAATTACGATTGCAAACATCAATCAAGAGCAATGGCGCAGGGCTTGCAGGCCTGTCGCATGGTCTCCCGCCAACGAGAAGCACGCTTGCATGAAAAATCCCGGTTACACACGCAACGGCTGTCCAGGTGGCAGGTGGCAACGGCCCCGTGGCTTCACCCTCATCGAGATGATGGTTGTGGTGGCGCTGGTCGCGATTCTGGCCGCTCTGGCCGCTCCTTCCTTCATCGTCCAAATAGCCAACCAGCGCGTCAGCTCGGCTGCCCTCGAGTTGCAGTCGTTGCTGCAGCTGGCTCGCTCCGAAGCGGTCTACAAACGGGTGGAAAGCAGCTTCGTGGGCACGGGGCAGACATGGTCCGCCAAATCGGGGGGGCAACTGGTGCGCGAGGCCCGGGTGCCTGATGCCGTGACCGTGTCGCCCTCCGGTGATTCTTCCCAGGGCGTCCTGTTCGAAACCACGGGGACCGCCAAGCAGTTCTCCGGCGCCAGCACGCTGTACACGCTGACCGTCACGGCTCGCCATGCCACGCGCATGCACTGCTTGAGAGTGACTCGCGCCGGGCTTGTGCGCCAGCAGCGGCTGCCTGCCGGCGGCAGTTGCTGATGCGCGTGCAACGGGTCTGCAACATGTCCATTCCTTTTTCTTCTCGCAGGCAACGCGGCGCAGGCCTTATCGAGGTACTCGTCGCCGTGCTGCTGGTGGCCGTGGGGCTGCTGGGCGCCGTGCGCATCCATGTGCGTGCCATTGAATACACCGTGGATACCGAGCGGCGCCAGATGGCATCCATGCTGGCTTCCGAACTGCTGGAGACCCTGCGGGGGGATACGGCCACGGTCCTTGACGCGAAGGGCTCGCCCGTGGAGGAACTGGCCGGCTATCAGAAGCTACAGGGGGCCGCGATGCCCGCAGCCCCTGCGGCCTGCCAGCCTTTGCCGCAGCCGCGGGAGCAGCGCCTGGCCTGCTGGGGCGACCGGGCCCGCAAGCTGGTGCCCGATCTCACCGCGGACCGCATCGACAGCTCCTTCGCCGTGAGCGCCGATGCCGATGGCCTGGTGTCCGTGACGGTGGCCTGGCCGGTCAAGAAAGGCCAATGTCTGGATGGAAGCGACAATGAATTTTGCACATTCACGCTGCGGTCGCGGCTTTGAGCGCGGGCCGGGCGCACGGGCGTGCCGCATGCGCATGCCGTCACAGGCGGGCCTGTCCCTGGTGGAGATTATGGTGGCGCTGGCCATCGGCCTGTTCCTCGTGCTGATTGCCACCACCATCTACATGCAGGGGCTGTCGAGCTTCGGTTTTCGCGTGGGGCAGAGCGAGAACCTCGGCAACAGCCGGCTGGCACTGGCCGTGCTGGACTCCGAGTTTTCTAAGGCAGGCTACAGGAGGGACCCTTCGCAGGCGATGTTCGACGCATTTCCTGCCGATTCCTCGCCCCATCCCAACGGCTGCCAGTTCGCCCAGGGACAGGCGCTCTACGCGGCTGACGCGCAGAGCATCTGCCTTCGCTTCCAGCCCCGGGACGCTGCGGAAACCGATTGTGCGGGCACGCCCGCGAACCTGGGAGCCGCCGGCCCCTATGACGCTCCGGCGCCTGCGACCGGCATGTTCGCGGAGAAATACACCGTTGAAAGTGGTGTGCTGGTGTGCCGGGCAGCGCAGGAGGTTGTGCCGCTCGCCGATGGCGTGCGGGCGGTGCATTTCGAGTTCGGCATCGATCGGCAGACAGCGCCCGGCGCGATACGCAGGGTCGATGCCTTCGCGGCCACGTTGCCCGGGCAGCAGGAAGCCATCCGTTCCCTGCGCCTTGCCCTCTTGCTGGAAAGCTCCGGCAAGGTGACGCAGGGCATGGCCTCCACCGTCTGCGAGCGTTGGGCGCAACTGGGCGGCGCCGCGGCCCGATGCGATGCGAATGCCGGCCCCCTGCTGCAACTGGCCACCGGCACGCTCACCCTGAGGAATCTGATGCCATGACCGCGCTGATCGGAGCCCGGAGCCGCCGCTGCATGTCCTGTGTCCTGCACGGGCGCCAGCGCGGCAATGCCTTGCTGGTGTCCATGATCATGCTGCTGCTGGTGTTGTTGCTGGCGGTGGTCGGCATGCGCGTGGCCACGCTGGAGGCGCGCATCGCCGCCAACATGGTGGATAGCCAGCGGCTGTATGAAACCGCGGATGGCACGCTGCGAGAAGGCGAGCGCAAGCTGCTGGAGCATGCCGTCGCACTCAAGCCCTGCAATGGCGCCGGCACTCCGGTGGCCGAGGGCAGCGGCATTCCCTGCTCGGTGTCCGATGTGCGTACGGACTCCATCGGGCTCGGCACGGATTTCCGGACGACCAAGGCCAAGGCGGCCGGTTTTCAGAAGCCCGATGGGTACTGGTATCCCCGATACATCACGACCGCCTGTCCCAAGTCGGGTAGTGCGACGTCCGCGCTGGATGCACCCGCCACCGGCTGCACGGACTTCTATGAGGTCAATGCCCAGGCCACGGAAAAGTCGCAGGCCCAGGCCTGCGGAGCGGATGCGCTGTGCCTGCGGTCCAGCGTCAACATGTTCATAAAGTAAGCAGGGGGAGGGAGCTTCAATGGCTCGCATTGCAAGTTGGAAAACCATGCATGGCCCGAGGGCGCGCCAGGGCCGGGCACGCGCGTGGCCGGCCCTGGCGCTGTGGACGTGCGCACTGGCACTGGCCAGTACGCCGGCGCATGCCCAGGGGCGCGCGGACACCGTGCTGTCCCAGATGCCGCTGTTCGTGAACCAGGCGTTGGCGCCCTTGAACATGCTGGTGATGGGGCGTGACCACAAGCTGTACTACGAGGCCTACAACGATGCCTCCGACCTCAACGGCGACGGTGTGATCGATGTCGGGTACAAGCCGGACCAGATCGACTACTACGGCTACTTCAACAACAACGTCTGCTACAGCTATTCCAAGGGTGTTTTCGTGCCCTCGCAGGCAGCGACCGGAAGCAACAGGAAAAAGTGCTCGAACAACTGGAGTGGCGACTTCCTGAACTATCTGGGCACATCGCGCATGGATGCCATACGCCGCGTGCTTTATGGCGGCATGCGTGCGGAGGACACGGCTTCGCGCACCGTTTTGCAGACCGCCTACATTCCCAGGGATGCGCACAGCTGGGGCAAGGCCTATGACCCTGCGCGGGATCTCGAGGTCTACAGCATTTCGGACTATGCGCCGCTGCGCCAGCCGGCGTCCGGTACGCGCCATCTGTTTGCCGTCACCACGCTGGGGGAGGCCGCTGGCGTCATCACCCAGTTGCGCGTGCTCAATGACTCCTCGTTCCAGATCTGGGATTGGGTGTCCCAGGAGGGCTTTGCAGGGCAGAGCAACTGTGCAGGCGGCAATTCGTGCGCGCGAGGCACCAGCAGGATCACCGACTACAACCTGCTTGTGGAGGCCTGCTCCAGCAGCAATGTCCAGTTGCTCGAGGCCAGCTGCAAGGCCTATCCCAACGGCGGCAAGACCATCTACAAGCCCACGGGGCTGCTGCACGACTTCGGAGAGAACGGGAAGATGTACTTCGGCCTGCTCACAGGCTCGTACGAGAAAAACATCGCCGGCGGCGTGCTGCGCCGCAATATCAGCAATTTCGCAGAGGAGGTCGACCCTCAGACGGGCCAGTTCAGGACGGGTGTCAATGGCGTGGTCGCCAACATAGACCGCCAGCGCCTGATCGGCTACACCGGCGGCAAATACGTGGAATGCGGCTGGATCACGTCCGGCCCCATCAGTTCGCTGGACAAGCCTTCGAAGTGCGCCATGTGGGGCAATCCCATCAGCGAAATGATGTTCGAGACCATGCGCTATTTCGGCGGCGCGTCCCAGGCCCTCGGCATCTATGACTACGCCGGCGGCTCCTCCAAGGATGCGTCCCTGGGCCTGTCCAAGCCCGCCTGGGAAACGCCCTACAGGGCCAAGGCCGAAGGCGGGGGCGGCTACCAGTACTGCTCCCGTCCCGTCATGACGGTGCTCAGCGACATCAATCCCTCCTACGACGGCAAGCTGCCCGGCAGCCGCTACGCGAGCGTCAGTGCCAGCGCCCTCAATGGCTTCAATGTCTCTGACGAGGTGGCGGCCATCGGCTCGGCCGAGCGCATAGACGGGAAGAACTTCTTCATCGGCCAGTCAACGTCGGCCAATGCCGACCAGGCTCCTTCGGTCAAGACCATTGCAGACCTGTCCTGGGCGCGCGGCCTGTCTCCCGAGGAGCCCAGCAAGGAAGGCACCTACTATGCCGCCGGTGTGGCCCGTTTCGGCGCCAGGAATGCCATCTTCGGCAACAGCCAGGGCAAGAATGCGCTGAGGACCTACTCCGTGGCCATTGCGTCACCGCTGCCGGAAATACGCTTTCCGATCGGCGGCAAACGCTTTGTGACCATTGCGCCGTTTGCCAAGACCGTCTCCGGCAGTGCCGGCGGCAGCACCGTGAACAATGCGGTCTTCACGCCGACCAACCAGATCGTTGACTACTACGTGGTCAACATTGCCAACACGGGCAAGGCGGACATCGATGCCTCGGTCAATGGCGGGCGGCCCTATGCGGAGTTCCGCATCAACTACGAGGACGTGGAGCAGGGCGCCGACCATGACATGGACGCCATCGCGCGCTACACGGTCGCGCTGCAGGCCGATGGCAAGGTGAAGATCGACATGGTGTCCGAATACGCCGCTGGCGGCCTGGGACAGCACATGGGCTATGTGATCTCGGGCACCACCAAGGACGGCATGTACCTGGAGGTGCGTGACAAGGACACGGCCTCGGCCTACTACGCCTACAACACGCCACCCAATCGCGATCCGGGCTACTGCCGGGGCAGCATCTCGGCCCAGCAGCGCACGGAATGCACGAACCTGGGACTCACGGCCACCCGCAGCTTCACTCCCGGCAATGCGACCGATGCGGGCAGCTTCCTGAAGGGGCCGCTGTGGTATGCCGCCAAGTACGGTGTGCCGGACCGCGACCCCTCCAAGATCACGGGAGATCCGGACAACTATTTTCTGGTGACCAATGCCGGCACGCTCAAGGACCAATTGACCAAGGCGTTCAACGACATCCTGCAGAGCATCAGTTCCGTGACGGCGGTCAGCGTGGACATGCCCACTGCGACACTGGGCGAAGGCGCCGACCTGTACCGGACCACGTTCGAGGTCCAGTACTGGAGCGGCGACGTCATTCGCGAGAAGCTCACCACCAGCGACAGAACGCTGGTCTGGAGCGCGGCGGAACTCCTGTCGGCGCGGTCCGCCGATGACCGCAAGATCTACTATCCCAGCAGGACCGGCAGTGCCGTGTCGCTGAGCCCTTTCACGTACTCCAGTCTCAGCGGGCAGCGTTCCGATGCGTCCTGGCTGGCCGTGCTCAACACGGACCCGGCCACGAACTCCGCCGATGGCCAGGCAAAAAAGCGCATCGAGTTCCTGCGTGGCGAGGTGCGCGATGACTTGCGCGTGCGCAAGCCCCTGGCCAGCGGAAAGCCCAATGTGCTGGGCGATATCGTCAATTCCTCGCTGGTGCGGGTCAAGGGCGGCCTGTATCGCGCCTCCGCTGCGGACAAGCTGGAGGGCAGCGCCACCTATGCCGCCTTTGCCGCGAAACAGGCTGCCAAGGAGATGCTGTATGTGGGCGCCAACGACGGCATGCTGCACGCCTTCGACGCGGCATCGGGCAAGGAGGAGTTCGCCTTCATTCCATCGGGGGTGAAGAATTCGCTCAATGTCCTGACGTCCCGGTATGGCGCGGGCGGCGCTCCCCACCGCTACTTCGTGGACGGGACGCCCGTGGTCTCCGATGTCTACTTCGGCAACGCCTGGCACAGGGTGCTGGTCGGCAGCCTGGGCGCGGGCGGGCGGCAGGTCTTCGCGATGGACGTCACGGACCCCACCTCCCCCCGGTTGCTGTGGGAGTTCGGGGTTGAACAGGACGAACGCATGGGTTACTCGATGCCCGCGCCTGTCGTTGCGCGGCTCAACGACGCCGGCCGGTCCAAGGGCAGGTGGGTGGTATTCCTGTCCAATGGCTACCAGGCGTCGAACAGCGCCTCCGGCGAGTCCAGCCTGTTTGTGCTGGATGTCTCCAGTGGCGAGGTCATCCGGCGCTTTGATTTCGCGGCAGGCATGACGGCCGCGGAGTTGAACGCGCTGCCTGCGCCGAAAAACGGCCTGTCGCGCGCCGCCGTGGTGGACAACAACGGCGATGGCAAGGTGGACGTGGCCTATGCCGGTGATCTTGCGGGCAATGTATGGCGCGTGGACCTGGCCAGTGGTACCAGCGGCTCATGGAATGCGCAGCTGTTCTTTGTGGCACGCGAGTCCGAACGCAGCGGCGGCAAGCGGCTGTCCATCACCACCGCACCCTACGTGGTGCGGCACTCCAGCGGCAAGGGCGATGTGGTGGCCTTCGGCACGGGCCGCTTCATGACGGATGACGACAAGCTGGACACGCGCCGGCAATCGGTGTTCGGTATCTGGGATCGCTACGGCACACCCGCCACGACTGCGCCGCAGCCGCTGCCTACCGCCGGCAAGGGGCGCGGGGATCTGCAGGCCCAGCAGTTCACCCAGGTGAGCGGCTTTCCTGGCAAGTTCGCCCTGTCGGCCAACCCGGTCACCTGGTACAAGGACGCCACCAGCACCGCCGACTCCAATGTGTACAGCTGGGGCTGGTACGTCGATCTGCCGCGCGATGGAGAAAGACTGGTCTACGACATGAGCCTGTACGGGCGGGGACTGGTGTTCACCTCTATCCGGCCACCGCTGGGCGACCCCTGCTCCGCGGGCCTGGCCAGCACGATCTACGCCATCGATCCCGACACCGGGGGCAAGACCGACTATGTCGCCTTCGATGTGAACGGCGACGGCATCTTCAACGCCTCCGACAACCTGGCAGGCGAGCAGGTCAACGACCGCGAGGTGGGGCCGGGCAGGCCCACCATCAGCGGCGCGAAGATCTTCGACTCCAGCGGAGACCCAGTCAAGAGCGGGGGCGACGATATCAACAGCGGAGTGGACCGGGGGCGACAGAGCTGGCGCCGCCAGCCCGCGAACCCGTGACCGCCATGCCATCCACTACACACAGGGGCCTGCCGGCCCCGGCCGTCTGGCTGGCCCTGCGGGCCCCCAAGGAGAAATGCGTGCGCAGCAAGCTACATGGATTCACGCTGATCGAGCTGATGATCACGGTGGCGGTGGTCGCCATTCTTTCGGCGATCGCCTACCCCTCCTACCAGGAATACGTGCTGCGATCGCGGCGCGTGGAGGCGCAAAGCCTGCTGGGCGAGGCCGCCGCCCGGCAGGAGCGCTGGCGGGCGCAGAACGGCGGCTACACAAGCTCCGTCGCCAACCTCAGACTGCCCTGGGGGGACAAGTCCGAGAACGGCCACTACACCCTGACGATGGCCACGACCGCCAATGACGGCGGCTACACGCTCAAGGCCACGCGCACCGGCCGCCAGGCATCGGACAGGCGCTGCGGCGACTACACCCTGAACGCCCTGGGCGTGAAGGGCATCTCGCCCTTGGGAACGGTGGGAGACTGCTGGCGCTGAGCGCCACCGGGGCCGGGGCCTCAGTCCTGCGCCTCATCCACAAATTCCACCATGGCCGCCGACACCTTGGGCAAGCGGTCTCGTACCCGTGCCGTGCTACCGCAGTCAGGTGCGTTGCGAATCCAGCTGCTCACCGTTCCTGGCCACTTCCTGCGCCTTGGAGTAGCTTTCGATCAGCAACTGGTAAGGCGGGAAGACTGCGCTGTAGGCCTGCGCCCACTGCAACGCGTCCTCACGGTTCCAGGTCTTTTGCACCTCCGAGCACACCGCCGCCGTGTCCATCGGCACGACACCAGCCTGCACGATGCGCGCCAGCGTGATCTCCTGCGCCATTTTCGAGTAGGTCCCCGAGGCGTCGATCACCGCGAAGACCTGGTAGCCCTCGTGCACTGCGGCGATGCTGGGGAAGGCCATGCAAACGCTGGTGATCGTCCCCGCGATGATGAGCTGCCTGCGCCCAGTGGCCTTGACGGCAGCGACGAACTCCGGGTTGTCCCAGGCGTTGATCTCGCCCTTGCGCGCAACGTACCGGGCATGCGGGGCGTACTGGTGGATCTCGGGGATCAAGGGGCCGTTCGGACCCTGCGGCACCGATGCGGTGGTGATGACCGGGATCTTCGCCAGTGTCGCTACCTTGGCGAGTGTGGTGGCATTGGCACGCACCTCGGTGAAGGGCATGTCCTTGATGGTCTGGAACAGGCCGCTTTGATGGTCGATCAGCAGCATCGCCACATTGTCGGGATCGATGACCGGGCGGGCGCCGTTGAAGTTGGCGATGGTTTGGGGTGTGCTCACGGTCTTCTCCTCAATTGCCCTGGGTGAGCGTGGTGTGGCTCGTGATCAGGTTGCGGTAGTCGGGGATGTGGTTGGAAAACAGAGTGCCCAGCCCCTGCACGTCGTTGCGCCAGTCGCGGTGCAGTTCGCAGGCAGCGCCGAACCAGCTCATCAGTTGCACGCCGGCCTGCGACATGCGATTCCACGCCGCATCGCGGGTGATGGAGTTGAAGGTGCCGGAGGCGTCAGTGATCACGAAGACGTCGAAGCCTTCCTCGATGGCCGACAGTGCGGGGAAGGCTACGCACACCTCGGTCACCACGCCGGCGATGATCAGTTGCTTCTTGCCCGTGGCCTTCACGGCCTTGACGAAATCCTCGTTGTCCCAGGCGTTGATGTTGCCGGGCCGGGCGATGTAGGGCGCCTGGGGAAACTGGCTCTTGAGCTCCGGCACCAGCGGTCCGTTGGGGCCGTTCTCGAAGCTGGTCGTCAGGATGGTGGGCAGCTTGAAATAGCTGGCGATGTCGGCCAGCGCCAGCACGTTGTTCTTGAACTTGTCCGGGTCGATGTCGCGTACAAGGGATAGCAGGCCGGTCTGGTGGTCTACCAGCAGCACGGCGGCGTTGTCCTTGTCCAGGCGGACGTAGGGCTTGGTCATGGTGAATCTCCTTGGGTCGCCCAGACAAAGGTCTTGGCTGACGGATAGAGAATAGGATTCGAACGATGAACGCGGTAGTCGTTAATAATTGCCATCAGAGTCCTATCTGAGGAACGATGAAGGCGGTGTGCAATGAAAGACCTGAACGACCTCTACTACTACGTGCAGGTGGTGGACCACGGCGGCTTTGCGCCCGCGGGCCGCGCGCTGGGGATGCCCAAATCCAAGCTGAGCCGGCGCATCGCGCAGCTTGAGGAGCGTCTCGGCACGCGCCTGATCCAGCGCTCCACGCGGCGATTTGCCGTCACCGAGACCGGCCAGACCTACTACGGCCACTGCAAGGCGATGCTGGTGGAGGCCGACGCCGCCGACGAGGCCATCGCGCTGACCCACGCCGAGCCGCGCGGCATCGTGCGCATGACCTGCCCGGTGGCGCTGCTCGATGCGCGCATTGCCGACATGCTGGCAGCCTTCATGGCCGCGTACCCGCGCGTGGAGATCCACCTCGAGGAAACCAACCGCCGCGTGGACGTGGTGGGCGAAGGAATCGACGTTGCCATCCGCGTGCGCCCGCCGCCGCTGGAGGACAGCGACCTGGTGATGCGCATGCTCGCCGAGCGCGGGCAATGCCTGGTGGCCTGCCCGCAGCTGTTGACAGGCGGCATCCCCCAGGTGCCCGCCGACCTGGCAGGCCTGCCGAGCATGGACCTGGGCCTGCCGCAGCACGAGCATGTGTGGCACCTGATCGGCCCGGACGGCACGCAGGCGGCCATCCGCCACCGGCCGCGCCTGGTCACGCGCGGCATGCTGGCGCTGCGCGCGGCGGCCTTGGCGGGGGTGGGCGTGGTGCAACTGCCCTCGATGATGGTGCGCGAGCAGATCACGCGCGGTGAACTGGTCCACGTCATCCCGGGCTGGGCGCCACGGCGCGAGATCATCCATGCGGTGTTCGCCTCGCGGCGCGGGCTGCTGCCGGCCGTGCGGGCGCTGCTGGATTTCCTGGCAGAGCGATTTGAGGCGCTGGACGAAGACTGAGCTGCCGGCAAGCCGACTGGCTACCACCCGGAGCTCCATCTTCATCGCTGACAGATGAATGATCCGGCCGGGTACCTTGATGCCTTCCACCTCCGGAAGCTGCTTTTCCAGAGCGACCAGATTTTCAATCAATCGGGACCGTGCGATCACGCGGCCGTCGTGTTAGATGTGCGCCGAGCGGACGCCAGGAGACAGCTCTTGTGCGCCATCGATCCTGCCCGTAGAGCACGGCAATGTCCCGGTGCTTGCCGTTAGTCAGGCATGTAGTCAGGCACGTCGAACCCACCCCGGATGGCATCACGTCAAGCGTGTATCGCGCCACCGGGGCGCCGTTGGACGATATCGAAAGCTAGGGGTACCTGAAGCCCGAGACCAGTGCGGGCCCTTGGACTTCTTTGGACGTATTGGGATTTCTTGGGATGCCAGGATGGCCTGCCCGGAGGGACTCGAACCCCCGACCTATTGCTTAGAAGGCAATTGCTCTATCCGGTTGAGCTACGGGCAGGTATGGCCGCTGACGGGCCAGCGCGGATCATACCCGCAATGGGCGGGCGCTCAGGGCTTGGCGGCGTGCCCTGGCGCCCTTGCCGTCATTCGGCGTCGTCTTCTTCCTCGAAAACCACCGAAGGAGGTGCCATCACGCGCGCCATGTCGGTCATCGTGGGCACCAGGCCGCGTGCAAGGTAGCTGTAGGGCGTGTCCGGCTCCAGTGCCGCAGCGGCAAGATTGGCCATGGGCTGGTTCATCGTCAGGTAGTAGCTGCCCACGGGCGCTTCGACGGCGCCGCGCGTGAGCGCATAGGCGCCGCTGGCGGGCGTGGCCGAGCGGGCTTCGTTGTACGAGTCGGCCAGCAGCTGGCCGGGCTCGGCCACCTTGAGCACCTGCAGGCCCAACAGGCGCAGCCTGTCCACGGCGGGCTGGGCGCTGGCGGACAGCCAGTAGCCGCAGGAGCGTGGGCGCGACAGCGTGGTGCGCGGCTGCAGCGAAGCGTTCCAGTCCACGCGCACCTGCTGGTCGGCGCCCGTGTCGGGCTGGATCATGGTGAGGGTGCGCTGCTCGGGGGTCTGCTCGGCCAGTACGGCCAGTTGCTGATGGCAGGCAAGGGAGGCGGTCTCGCGCGCCACGAAGGCCTGCACCTGGGTGAGGTCCTTGGCGCGCTCGGCGCTGGAATGCAGCATGCGTGTGGACGCGGTGACCAGGGTGTGCACGCGCCGCTGGATGTGGGCGCGGCCCAGGTCCGAGCCACGGCTGCTGACCAGGTAGCCCACCGAGTTCTTGAGCCCGCTGACGTTGCGCAGCGAATCGGGCGCAAGGCTGCCCATGGAGATGGACTTGTCCTGCAGGTCCTGGCTGGTGGTGTAGTACCAGTCGCTGCTCAGCCCGGCCTGCGACAGCGCGGTGCGCAGCGGCGCCGTGTACCACTCGCGCGCAGCCTTGGTCACGAATTCATTCTGGTTGGCCGTGGCCGAGTACTGCAGCAGGGCGTCGTAGCGCTGTATGGCCTGGTACTTCTGCAGGAAGACGCTGGCGGCGGGGAACTCCTGCAGGTCCACCACGGCGACGGGGCGGTAGTCGCGCGCCAGCGTGGCCAGGGCCTTGGCCTCCGGCGTGTTCAGGAGCAGGTGGTCATGGGCGATGTCGGTGCCATCGGCTGCGTTGCGCGTGCCGGCTTCCACGGCGTCGGGGTTGGCGCGCGGTACGAGGATCACGTTGATCTGCTGCAGCAGCGGCTCCAGCAGGCCGCCGGGAGCGAGCTCGCGGGCGATGATGAGCAAGGCCTCCGTGCCCGCAGGTTCGTCGCCGTGCTGGCCGGCCACGAGCATGACCGTGGGGCGACGGCTGTCATAGAGCGCCGACGGCTGAATGCCGGGTGCGCGCGTGGCCACCAGGGCCTGGATGGGGCTGCCGCGCTGCGAGCTGCCGGGCTGCACGATACCCAGGCGCGTGTCGCGGCCCAGGGATTTGCTGGCCTGGCTGTTCAGCCAGGAAGACAGTTCGCTGGCCGTCGTGAACTGGTTGCGCTGCGGCGCCAGGCCCGGTGTGTCGTAGCGGGTGGCTGGATCGGGAAAGCGCGCAGCCACGGCCGCGTTGTAGGGCAGGGGGACCAGGTTGTTGGCCGGCGCGATGGGCTGCGTGGTCGCCTGGGGCACCACCGGGGTGGCAGGAGCCGGCCGGGTGGGGGCGGGCGCCTGGGGCTTGGAGGTGGTGGGCCATGGCGGCAGCGGGGTGCTGGCGCAGGCGGAAAGCAGGGCTGCGCACGCCAGGGCCGACCACCGCAACCTGTCCTGTGGCAGCTCCGAATCGGGGCGCTGGCTGGAGGGGGTGGCGTGTGGGGTCTGCAGTGTCATGGCGTGGCCTTGAGGAACCAGTCGGGGGAGTCTTTGGAAATCCGGGAAAAGGGCGCGGCCTTCAATCGCCGCAGGCCGCAATGCTATCGGGATGATAGCCATGCAGGCTTGCGGCGCGCTGTCGGCTGAATGCGCAATCTGCGCCATGTGAAAAGGGCTGCAGCCCCGGAGAGATGCAGCCCTTTTTTGTTGGCGGATTCCTCGGCTTGCCGCAGGGCATGCCAAGGAGCCGTGGTGCAGGTCAGCGACCGTAGCCGCCGCGCGAGGGGCCGCCACGGCCACCGCCGCCGAAGCCGCCACCACCGCCGCCATTGCCGCCATTGCCGCCGCGGTTGAAGCCGCCACGGCGGCCGCGTTCGGCCATGGTGTCCACGCTGGTGCGCATCGGATCGGGCTGGCCGCCACCTGCGCTGCCACGGGGGCCGCTGCTGCGTGCATGGCCCAGCTGCGTGCCCAGGTGGGCATCAGCGCGCGGGGGTTGGTCATCGAAGCGACGGACACCGCCGCCGCCGCCTTCGCCGTCAGGGCGCGGGCCGCGCCTGGGGGCGTTCTGGGGGGCTGCCTTGGGGCGGTGGGCGGCGCCGGAGCCATTGCCCGGGCCATCGAAGCGATCGCGGCGCGGCTTGTTGTTGGCGCTTGCACCGGCGTGGTTGCGGCCACGACCCTGGCCGCCGGCGTTGCCTTCGGATCGGCCTTCGTCCGAGCCGGCCTTGGGGGCCTGGCCACGGCCACCTGCGCGGCCGCCACGGTCGGGCTGGGTGGCCTTGGTGGTGCGGATGCGGTCCATCATTTCCTGGCGCGCAGCCTTGGCGGCGGCCTGCATGACGTCACGGCTGGGCGGCTTGCCCGCACCGCCCCAGATGGTCTGGCGGCCCATGGCGATGGGTTCGGCCACTTCGTCCTCTTCAGGGCCGAAGCCTTCGAGCACCTGCACAGGGATTTCCTGCTTGGTGAAGCGCTCGATGTCCATCATGAAGCCTTCTTCGTCCATGCAGACCAGGCTGACGGCGTGGCCTTCGCGACCGGCACGGCCCGTGCGGCCGATGCGGTGCACGTAGTCCTCGGACACGTTGGGGATCTCGTAGTTCACGACGTGCGGCAGCTCGTCGATATCGATGCCGCGTGCAGCGATGTCGGTGGCGACCAGGGCGCGCAGCTCGCCGGTCTTGAAGCCGGCCAGGGCCTGGGTGCGGGCGCTCTGGCTCTTGTTGCCGTGCAGCGCCATGGCGCTGATGTTGTTCTTGGTCAGGAATTCGGCAACGTTGTTGGCGCCGAACTTGGTGCGCGTGAACACCAGAACCTGGCTCCAGTTGTTCTCGTTGATGATGTGCAGCAGCACCTGCTTTTTCTTGCCGCGGCCCACGGGGTGGATCACCTGGGTGATGCGCTGCACGGTGGTGTTGCTGGGCGTGACCTGGATGGACTGCGGGTTGCGCAGCAGGCCGTTGGCCAGGTCGCGGATCTCGTCGCTGAAGGTGGCCGAGAACAGCAGGCTTTGCTTGTCCTTGGGCACCAGGGCCAGCACCTTCTTGACGTCATGGATGAAGCCCATGTCCAGCATGCGGTCGGCTTCGTCGAGCACCAGGACTTCGACGGTGGACAGGTCCATGAAGCCTTGCTGCTGCAGATCCAGCAGGCGGCCCGGCGTGGCGACCAGGATGTCCACGCCCTTCTTGATGCGGTCGATCTGGGGCTTCATGCCCACGCCGCCGAAGATGACGGTGGAGTTGATGTCCAGGTACTTGGCGTAGCTGCGCACCGATTCCTCGACCTGTGCGGCGAGTTCACGCGTGGGCGTCAGCACCAGGGCGCGGATGCCCTTGCCGCCGAACTTGTTGCGCGGCACCTGGCCTTGCGAGAGGCGGTGCAGCATGGGCAGGGTGAAGGCAGCGGTCTTGCCGGTGCCGGTCTGGGCACCTGCCAGCAGGTCGTGGCCGGCGAGCACCGCAGGGATGGCCTGTGCCTGGATGGGAGTCGGGTTCTCGTAACCCTCCTCAAGCACGGCCTTCAGAATGGCGGGAGCCAGATTCAGTTCTTCAAATGTCATGTGATCAAAGATGCGCCCGTCCGGGGCGCTGGGTATCTGCCTGTCGAGGCAACCAGGGCGGTTGCCGGACCAGTCGTAGGCGGATGTAGTTCAATGTCGGGAGCCTGGAAAACAGCGTCCATCGTCCCCAGCTGGAATGCTGATGTCACGGGCAACTGGAACCCGTGACGCAGGGTATTGTCGCATGCGCGGATAATCACGGCTGGCGTGCAACCGATTTGTTGCCCGGTTTTTGCAGAAATCAACGATTCAAGTACTCGGACCAGAATGGCTCAATACGTTTTCTCGATGAACCACCTCACCAAGACCGTGCCGCCCAAGCGGCAGATCTTGAAGGACATCTCTCTCAGCTTTTTCCCGGGCGCCAAGATCGGCGTGCTGGGTCTGAACGGCTCGGGCAAGTCCTCGCTGCTCAAGATCATGGCTGGGGTGGACAAGGAATTCGAAGGCGAGGCGCTGCCCATGCAGGGCCTGTCCATCGGCTACCTGCCGCAGGAGCCGCAGCTCAATGCGGAGCACACCGTGCGCCAGGCCGTGGAAGAGGCCATGGCCGAAGTCAACGCGGCCCGTTCGCGCCTCGATGAAATCTACGCCGCCTATGCCGAGCCCGATGCCGACTTCGACGCGCTGGCCGCCGAGCAAGGCGAGCTCGAAGCCAAGATCGCCGCTGCCGGCACCGACTCCGAGCACCAGCTGGAGATCGCTGCCGACGCCCTGCGCCTGCCGGCCTGGGATGCCGTGATCGGCAAGCTGTCCGGTGGCGAAAAGCGCCGCGTGGCCCTGTGCAAGCTGCTGCTGTCCAAGCCCGACATGCTGCTGCTTGACGAACCCACCAACCACTTGGATGCCGAGTCCGTGGAATGGCTGGAGCAATTCCTGCACCGCTTCACCGGCACCGTGGTGGCCATCACCCACGATCGCTACTTCCTGGACAACGCTGCCGAGTGGATTCTGGAACTGGACCGGGGCCACGGCATTCCCTACAAGGGCAACTACTCCGAATGGCTGTTCCAGAAGCAAAGCCGCCTGGAGTCCGAGCAAAAGGGCGAGGAAGCCCGTGCCAAGGCCCTGAAGAAGGAACTGGAGTGGGTTCGCCAGAATGCCAAGGGCCGCCAGACCAAGTCCAAGGCCCGTATTGCGCGCTTCGAGGAACTGAGCGATTTCGAATACCAAAAGCGCAACGAAACCCAGGAAATCTTCATTCCTGTGGCCGAGCGCCTGGGCACCCAGGTCATCGAGTTCAACAACGTCACCAAGAGCTTTGGCGACCGCGTGCTCATCGACAACCTGACCATGAACATCCCCGCTGGCGCCATCGTCGGCATCATCGGCCCCAACGGTGCCGGCAAGTCCACGCTGTTCAAGCTGATCGCGGGGCGCGAGCAGGCCGACTCCGGCGAAGTCATCGTGGGCCAGACGGTCAAGATGGCCTATGTGGAGCAGACGCGTGACGCGCTGGCCAACGACAAGACGGTGTGGGAAGACATCTCGGGCGGGCTGGACATCATCAACGTCGGCAAGTTCCAGATGGCGTCGCGCGCCTACGCAGGCCGCTTCAACTTCAACGGCCAGGACCAGCAAAAGAAGGTCGGCAACCTCTCCGGCGGCGAGCGCGGCCGCCTGCACCTGGCCAAGACGCTGATCCAGGGCGGCAACGTGCTGCTGCTGGACGAGCCCTCCAACGACCTGGACGTGGAAACCCTGCGCGCGCTGGAAGATGCGCTGCTGGAGTACGCGGGCACGGTGCTGGTGATCTCCCACGATCGCTGGTTCCTCGACCGTATCGCCACGCACATCCTGGCGGCCGAAGGCGATTCGCAATGGGTGTACTTCGACGGCAACTACCAGGAGTACGAAGCCGATAAGAAAAAGCGTCTGGGCGAGGAGGGTGCCAAGCCCAAGCGCATGCGCTATAAGGCACTGAAGTAAGCATCAAAGGCAAGCCTCAAAGCGCCTCCGGCACGGGCTGGAGCCTGTATTCTTCGGGCCATGAATCCTCCACCCGTTTCTGTTGCGGCGTTGCAAGCCTGCCTGGTGCAGGCTGTTCGCGGCTCGGAGGCGCTGATCCTGCGGCTGCTGCAGCGCACGGCGCATGCCATGGAGCAGGCCGACCAGCCGGGCTCCGGCCTGCCGCGCCGCGCTGAAATCCCCGAGGCACTGGAGCTGCTGGCCCGCCACCGGGCGCCCATGCTCAAGGGCTATGGGCGGGCGCTGCTGGAATGCTTTGGTCAATCCGGCGGCGCTGCTGCCTGGCCCCCTGTGCCTGGCATGTCCGGTGCGTCCGGTGTGCCCGGCACCACCGATTTCGCCTCCCTCTCCCTCCTGGACGACTCCGTGCTGCAGTCGCAGCTGGCCCACCAGCGCCTGCTGCAGCATGTGGCGCCGCAGGTGGAGATCGCGCTGGCCGAGCTCGACGCCCTGGTCAGCGCCGTCCAGGGCCTGGACCGTGTCCAGCCCGAACGCAATCCGCTGCGGCCCCACAGCTATGTGCAGGCGCTGCAGCGCGTGATCGACGACACCGGGGTGGACCCCGGCTCCGCCGCCTGCTGGCTGGGCTTCATGCGCGAACACCTGGGTGCGCTGCTGGTGTCCGAGTACGGCCATATCGCCCAATCCCTGCGTGACAAGGGGGTGCAGCCTGCGGCCTATGGCCTGGCGCCGGTACAGGCCCCTTCGCCCGACGCGGGACGCCGCCATTCCGACCTGCCGGGGCAAAGCCGCTGGCGGGCACCTTCCCACTATGGCGATGCCGTGGCCCAGAGCCGCGCCTATGGCTCCTTTGGTCAGCAGGCCCAGGAAGATGAGTTGACGCGGCGCCTGGTGGCGGCCCTGCTGTCCGATCCACGCTGGATGGATTCGCACCGCGAGGCGCCCGCTGCGGCGCCTTCTTCCATGTTGGCGCTGGCCCACACATCCTCCTATTCCGTGCCCGGGCAGTTTGCGCCGGCCATGGACGGCGCAAGCCGCCTGCAGACCACCGCCTGGCAGGGCAGCGAGACGGCACCCACCGTGCTGGCGGCGCTGCCCGAAGGCTGGACTTCGCTGAGCTGCATGGCGCTGGAGTCCGTGCAGCACCACTCGGCCCAGCTGGAGCAACTGATGCAGGCGCTGCAGCCGCCCGAGCAGCAGGAGCCCGCACCCGGCGTGCGCGCCGACGACGGCGCCGCGCTGCACACCCTGCAGCGCATGATGCGTTTCATGGCGGCCGACACGCGCCTGCTGCCTTCCGTGCAGCGCACCGTGGGCCGTCTGGAGCCGCTGCTGCAGCAGCTGGTGGTCCAGGACGCGCGCTTTTTTGAAGACCGCAGCCACCCCGCGCGCCAACTGCTCGATGAGCTGACGGCACGCAGCCTGTGGTTCGACAGTGAATCCGCGCCCGGCTACGGTCAATTCCTGCAGGTGGCCGATTCCGCCGCCATGCGGCTGGCGGCCCTGCAGCGTGCCGATGCGTCGGCCTTTGCCACGGTGCTGCAGCAGCTGCGCGACGGTTGGGGCGGCAGCGGCATGCAGCCCGTGGGTCCTGGCGAAATGCCGGAAGGCGGCACGGTGACCGGGCCTGTCTCGGCTGCGCTCAGGCATGTGGAAAGGCGGGGCGTGGACCCGCGCTGGCCCGAAACCGCCATGCCCAGGGCCGAGCAGATTGCAGCCGCCATCCGGCGCCTGCCCAGCGCCCAGGGCGTGCCCGATGACATTCTGGAATTCGCCACGGGACCCTGGGCCGAAGTGATCGCCAGCGTTCAGGAACCCGTGGACGGCAGCGAGGCCCGGGACCCCGGCGGCTATCTGGCCCTGGTGCCCAGCCTGCTGTGGAGCGTGTCGGCGCACGCAGGCCGCGATACCGACCGCCTGGTGGCGCTGGCACCCCGGCTGCAGGCCCGGCTGCGCGCCGGCCTGCGCAGCGTGGGGCGTACGGAAGAGGAAATCCAGGCCTTTGCCGCGCGCCTGGCCGGCCTGCACCAGGACGCGCTGGATGCCGGTGTGGTCCGCCAGCCCATAGAGAGCGTGGACATTTATCTGGACTCCGTACCGCCGACCATCTACGGGTCGGACTCGGTGCTGGCATCCCTGTCTTCCTCCACTGGTGCGGCAACGCTTGGCCAGACAACGCCCGGCTCCCTGGCGGGCCGTCTGCCGCAGTCGTTGTTTGGCCTGGCGGCCTCCCTGCCGGTGCCGCTCGATGTGCGGCAGCCGATGGTGGACGATATCGGCGCGCTGACCGAGCAGGACCTGGAACTGCCCGAGGCGCTGCAGGATGAGCTGCCGGCCACCCCGGCTGCACAAGCGCCGCAGGCCCTTGCTGGGCTTGCGGGGCAGGCTGCGTTGGCCGGTGGCGAAGCCGCCCCGATGCCTGCCGAGCCCGCGCTGCCCCTGGAGCCACCGCCGCCGGTGGTTCCCGTGGTGTCCGAAGACTGGGCGCTGGGCACCTGGGTGGAACTGTCCAACGCCCGGCAGTGCATCCGCACCCAGCTGACCTGGGTCAGCCCGCAGCAGACGCTGTTCCTGTTCACGGCCACCGATGGCAGCACCCAGTCCATGACGCGCCGCATGCGCGACAAGCTGCTGGCGCAAGGGCAACTGCGGCGCGTGGACTGAGGCGCCTGCCGGACATGCGCCGGCGCCGATGGGGACGAATCGTGCCCAATTCGGGCCTTGCGGAGGTTGAGGCCCGAGGCCTGTCAAAAAGACAATGTCCTGCATCGGTGCGCTCCGGATCACGGGGCGCATCACCGAATAGACCCCACCAGCAGGAGACAGGAACCATGGCGCGTTTGAGGATAGGCATCGTCGGAGCAGGCATTGGCGGACTGGCGGCAGCCAATGCGCTGCACCAGGCAGGGCATGAAGTATTGGTGTTCGAGCAAAGCCGGCAGTTCCTGCGCGTGGGCGCGGACATCAACCTCACGCCCAATGCCGTGCGCGCCCTCGATGGCCTGGGCGCCGACATTGCCGCCGCCGTGCGCGCCAGCGCCGCCCGGCCCACGCACCGCATCAGCCGCAACTGGGACACGGGCGAGGAAACCTCGCGCCTGACCATGGGTGACGAGGCCGAGCGCAAGTACGGCGCCCCGCAGTTGACCATCCACCGCGCCGATCTGCTGGCCGCGCTGGCCGATGCCTTTCCGCTGGACCAGGTGCAGTTGGGCAAGCGTGCCAGCCAGATCACGCAGACGGGGCAAGGCGTGGGCATCGCCTTCACCGATGGCAGCGAAGTGGCCGGGCTGGACGCACTCATTGGCGCGGACGGCATCCACTCCGTGGTGCGCGCGGCCCTGTTCGGTGCCGAGAGCCCGCGCTTCACGGGTGTGGTGGCCTTCCGCGCGGTGGTGCCCACCGAGCGCGTGCGCCATGTGCCCGACATCCAGGCCTTCACCAAATGGTGGGGCGCCACGCCGCAAAGCCAGATCGTGACCTTTCCTCTGAACCAGGGGCGCGACACCTTCATCTTCGCCACCACGGCCCAGGATTCCTGGCACGAGGAATCGTGGACCACGCCCGGCAGCGTCGAGGAGTTGCGCGGCTTCTACGCCGATTTCCATCCCGATGCCCGGGCGCTGCTCGACGCCTGCGATGGCGTGCTCAAGACCGCGCTGTACGAGCGCGATCCCCTGCCGGCCTGGTCGCAGGACCGCATCACGCTGCTGGGCGATGCCTGCCACCCGATGATGCCCTTCATGGCCCAGGGTGCAGGCATGGCCATCGAGGACGCCGTGGTGCTGGCCCGCAACCTGGATGCTGCCCCGGGTCCGCAGCAGGTGCCCGAGGTCCTGGCGCGCTACCAGGCCATGCGCATGCAGCGCACCAGCGAGATCCAGATCGGCTCGCGCGGCAACAACTGGCTGCGCGCCGGTGGCAATGCCGATGGCGTCTACGGCTACGACGCCTGGGCGGTTGCGCTGCAGGCCTGAGCCCGGTCAGGGCCGGCAGGCGGCCAGCTCCCTGGCGCAGGGCAGCTCCAGCCCTTCGGCCGTGGTCAGCGAATGCGCGGCCAGCACGGCGCGCACCGTGGCCAGGGCCACGGCCTCGGCGGCCATGGCGGACAGGGTCAGCATGCCCAGCGAGTGCTCGGCCAGGCCGGTGCCCAGGGCGAACAGCGTGTCGCCATCGCTCATGGTGTGCACGGGGCGTATGGCGCGTGCCAGGCCGTCATGGGATACCACGGCCAGGCGCTGGGCCTGGACCTTGGAGATGCGTGCATCGGTGGCAATCACGCCGATGGTGGTGTTGGTGCCTGCCAGCAGCGGCCGGGGCTCTTCGCCGCGCAGCAGGGCACGGCAGGTGTCGTGCAGCTGGCGGCCATCGGGGCTGCGCGCGCCGGCCAGCAGCGCGCCGCTGTGGGGGTCGACCACATCGCCCACGGCATTGCAGGCGATCAGCGCGCCCACGGTGACGCCGTGCACGGTGAGCGAGGCCGTGCCGATGCCACCCTTCATGGCGCGATCCATGCCGAAGACCTTGCCCACGCAGGCGCCCATGCCGGCGCCCACATTGCCCTCGGCAGGCCGCGCGGTGCTGGCGGCCTGGCAGGCCGCATGGCCGGCATCGGCACCCGGGCGGATGCGGCTGTCGCCCACCGCCAGATCGAACAGCACGGCGGCCGGCACGATGGGCACGCGGCCCACGCCCACATCCAGCCCTATGCCCTGCTCATCCAGCCAGCGCATGGCGCCGCTGGCCGCGTCCAGCCCCCATGCGCTGCCGCCCGAGAGCATGACGGCATGCACCTGCTGCACCAGGTTGGAAGGATGCAGCAGGTCGGTCTCGCGCGTGCCGGGGGCGGCGCCACGCACATCGCAGCCCCCCACGGCACCGCCGCGCGCCAGCACGACGGTGCAGCCCGTGGGGCGGCGGGCATCGGTGTGGTGGCCTACCTCGATGCCCTGTACGCGGGTGATGGAGCCGGGGTCTGAGTCGGTGCTTGGCATGCGCTGCTCTGCTCGGTGATGGACAGGCCTTCACCTTAGCCGAAACGGCAGCCCTGCACCCGGTCTTCAGCGCAGCACTTCCAGCTGCGTGACCACGAAGGCGCCCTGGTCCTGCTCGGCGCGAAAGCGCACCTTGTCGCCGGCCTTGAGGGCGGGCTCGGGTGCAGCCACGCGCAGCTGGAAGACCATGGTCATGGGCGGCATGCCCAGGTTCTTGAGTTCGCCGTGGCGCAGCGTGACCTTGCTGGTGCGAGCATCCCAGCGCGTGACCTCGCCTTCGCTGAGGTCCTGGCTGGCGGCGGCGGGTGCGGTTTCTGCAGATTGCGCGCCATGCGCCGCATGGTCGTGGGCCGTGGCCTGGGCACCGGCCCAGGCCGGGATCAGCGCGGCGGCAAGGGCCAGGCGCACGGCAAGTGCGGTACGGGACGTACGGGAAACAAGGAGGGCTGTGTTGTGCATGGTGTGCTCCGGGGTTCAGCGGTAGCTGGTGAAGGTGCGGGTGGAAACGTCGCTGTTCATGAGGTTCTTGGTGATCAGCAGCACCTCGTAGGGGTCCTTGCGGCCGCCGTACTCGGGGCCGTCCATGCCGGGGCTGCCCACGGGCATGCCGGGCACGGCAATGCCCAGCGCCTTGGGCTTTTGCTTGAGCAGCTTGTGCACGTCGGCCGCAGGCACATGGCCTTCGAGCGCATAGCCTTCGACCAGGGCCGTGTGGCAGGAGCCCAGGCGCGCCGGAATGCCCAGCCTGGCGCGCACGGCGCTGTTGCCGGTGTCGTGCACGGTGACGGCAAAGCCGTTTTGCTCCATGTGCACCACCCAGTCCTGGCAGCAGCCGCAGTTGGGGTCCTTCCAGACCTCGACGGGGATGCGGGTGCTGGGTGCTTCTTTGGGCACCGTGGGTGCAGCCGCCCACAGCGAAGGGGCGGCGAATGCCGTGCAGGCCAGGGCCATGCGGCGCAGCGCACTGCGGCGCGGGTGGGCGGATGCCATGCGTTCATGTTTCATGGGGTGCTCCTGAAGGGGGGGGAAGAAGGGGCGCGCTCATTGCGTCACCGTGATGGTTCCGCGCATGCCGGCCTGGTAGTGGCCGGGGATGAGGCAGGCAAAGTCGAAGCTGCCTTCGCGGTTGAAATTCCAGACCAGGTCGCCGGATTTGCCGGGCGAGACATGGGCCATGTAGGGCTCGCCGTGCTCCATGGTGGGGAACTTGAGCATCATCTGCGCGTGCTCGTCCAGCGAGGCCGGCGTGCCCAGCACGATCTCGTGCATGACCTGGCCCTTGTTGGCCACGCGCAGGCGCACCGTCTCGCCGCGCTTGACGCTGATGCGCTCTGGCGTGAAGCGCATGTTGTCGCTCATGTCCAGGGTGATGGTGCGCCGGGCGGCCGAGGCATCGCCGGCAATGCCCCAGGGCTTTTGCTCCTTGACCGCGGCGGTCTTGGGAGCGTCATCGTGGGCTTCGCTGCCATGGGCGAAGACGGCAGCGGGGCCGGCGAGCAGTGCGGTGGCGAGGAGGAGGGCAAAGGTGTTCATGAGGTGCTCCTTGGATGGCATCAGTGGTGCTCATGGCCCGCACCGGGCTTGCGCACGCTGGGTGCGCCGGGGGACTGGCCGGGCGTGGTCTGGCGCGGTGCGGAGGCTTCGGCCGCCGGCCCCTTCCATTCATAGGCCACGCTGCCCTTGGGGTGGGTGAACCAGCCCGGGTCGCCGTAGTCGTTGGCGCCCAGCTGCTCGCGCACCTTGAGGCTGGTGAACATGCCGCCCATCTCGATGGGGCCGAAGGGGCCCGTGCCGGTCATCATCGGGAAGGTGTTGTCGGGCAGGGGCATTTCCATGGAGGCCATGTCGCCCATGCCGCGCTCGCCCATGACCATGTAGTCGGGCACGATCTTCTGGATCTTGCCGACCAGGCCCCGGTGGTCCACGCCGATCATGGTCGGCGTGTCATGCCCCATGGCGCCCATGGTGTGGTGGCTCTTGTGGCAGTGCAGGGCCCAGTCGCCCAGCTCGTCGGCGATGAACTCCACCTGGCGCATCTGGCCCACGGCCACGTCGGTGGTCACCTCGGGCCAGCGAGCGGACCGGGGCACGGGGCCGCCGTCGGTGCCCGTGACCTCGAATTCGTGGCCGTGCAGGTGGATGGGGTGGTTGGTCATGGTCAGGTTGCCCACGCGCAGGCGCACGCGGTCGCCACGCCTGGCGACGACGGGGCTGATGGCGGGGAACACCCGGCTGTTGAAGGTCCAGATGTTGAAGTCCGTCATCTCGGCCACGCGCGGCGTCATGGAGCCGGGCTCCACGTCGTAGGCCGACAGCAGGAAGGCGTAGTCGCGCTGGACCTCGGCGATCTGCGGATGGGCCGCCTTCGGATGCGTGATCCACAGGCCCATCATGCCCATGGCCATCTGCACCATCTCGTCGGCATGCGGGTGGTACATGAAGGTGCCGGGGCGGCGCGCCGTGAACTCGTAGACGAAGGTCTTGCCGGGCGGGATGTGCGGCTGGGTCACGCCGCCCACGCCGTCCATGCCGTTGGGCAGGCGCTGTCCGTGCCAGTGCACGGTGGTGTGCTCGGGCAGGCGGTTGGTCACGAAGATGCGGACCTTGTCGCCTTCCACGACCTCGATGGTCGGTCCCGGGCTCTGGCCGTTGTAGCCCCACATGTTGACGAAGAAGCCCGGTGCCACCTCGCGCACCACGGGCTCGGCCACCAGGTGGAATTCCTTGACGCCTGCGTTCATGCGCCAGGGCGTGGTCCAGCCGTTGAGCGTGACCACGGGGCGGTAGGGGCGGCCGTTGGGCGGTGCCAGCGGAGCGGCGGTTTCGGCCGAGGACTGGGTCGCTGCCTCGGGCAGGGCGGCCAGGGCCACGCGGCTGACGGCGGCGCTGGAGACGGCGGCCACGGCCGCGCCGGTGAAGAAGTTGCGGCGGTTCATGTCAGTGGCTCGCTGTGTTCGTGGGAGTGGGTGCGGCGGCGCTGGATGCGGCCTCGACCGTGCCTGGCGAGGTTCCGGCCAGAGCCAGCTGCAGGTCGGTGTCGGCCAGCCAGAAGTCGCGCTGGGCGTCGGTGGCGGTGGCCACGGCCTGGGCGCTGTTGCGGGCCTCGGCCAGCAACTCCCAGACGCTGACGAACATGCCGTTGTAGCGGAGCATGGTTTCGTCCTGGATGAAGCGGCGCAGCGGCAGCACCTCGGCCTGCTGCTGGTGGGCCAGGTCCCAGGCCGTGCGGTAGCGCATCCAGCTGCTGCGCGCCTCGGCCCGCGCCTGGATGGCGCCTTGCTGCAACTGGGCCGCGCTGCGCTGGACCTCGGCGCGTGCGCGGCCGCTGGCGGCGCCACCCCAGTCGAACAGCGGCAGGGGCAGGTCGATCTCCCAGCCGCGTGTCACATCGCTGTGTCCGGTGGCCCGGTCCGTGGCGGTGTTGCGGTTGTAGCCCAGGCCGATGTCGCCGAACATGGCGCCCAGGCGTGCCCAGCCACGGCGCTCGGCCAACTGGTCCAGGTCGCGGCGCAGGGCGCGCAGGTCCAGGCGCTCGCGCAGCGCGGTGGCTTCGGCGTCGTCCCCGGAGCGCAACTGCGTGGCCGCCTGCGGGATGGCGGGCAGCTGGTCGGGCAGCTTGAAATCGATGCGCCGTCCCCACAGGCCCATCAGACGGGCCAGTTGCTCATGCTCGGCCGTGGCGGCCAGGCGCGCACGCGCCAGCTGGGCTGCGGTGTCCTGCTGGATGCTGAGCTCGCGCGCCTGCTGCAGCCGGCTGAAGTTGCCCACGCGGGCCATGCGCCGCGCCAGCTCGGCACCGGCCTCGGCCGCTTCGTGCATGCGCTCGCTGGACGCCAGCTGCTGGCGTGCGGCCACGGCGCGCAGCCAGGCGCGGCGCGTGTCGGCGGCCAGCCGCAGCACATCCTGCGCGGCGGTCAGGGTGGCCTGTTCCATCTGCATGCCCTGCCAGCGGCTGCGCCAGGGCAGGGTGATCAGGCTGACCAGGCCAAAGCTCAGCTGGCGCTCGATCTCGCGCTCGTCGCTGTTGACCATGCGGCCCAGGGCCAGCGTGGGGTTGGGCAGGGTCAGGGCCTGAACGCGTTCGGCATCCTGCACGCCCAGTTGCGCGAGGCGCGCCTGCAGGCCGGGGTTGTTGAGCAGTGCGATGCGCACGGACTGGTCCATGTCCAGCGGCTGGCGCAGCCACTCGTCGATGCGCTGCTGCGCCGCGTCGCGGGCCTGCAGATCGGTTGGCGGCAGTTGGGCGCCGTCCGGCAGGCGGCTGGCGGTATGGGATTGGACCGCGCCGCGCAGGCCGTCGGGCGAGATGCTGGCGCAGCCGGCCAGGGCCAGCACGGCAGCCATGGCGCCGACCAGCCGGGTGGGGGCGAAGAGGGTGCGCTTCATGGCCGGCCTCCGTGCTGCATGTGAGAGCCGTGCGGGGACGGCGCAGGCGTGGATCGGCCGCCCTGGGCGGCTTCCCAGCGCAGGATGTCCATATGGCCGTTGGGAAACTCGGCCACGGCCGCATTGGCCTGGCGCCAGTCGGTCAGCTCGGTTTCCACGGCGCCACTGGCCGGCAGCGCGGCATGGCGCAGCGGCAGGCTGGCCGCAGCCGGATCGATGGCGCCGGTCAGGCCTGCGGAGGAGGAGGCCGGGGGGAGGCTGCCGTCATGGACCTGGGCCCATGCAGCGGGGCTGGAGACGGCAAGGGCCGCCAGCCCGAATTGGATAAGGGGGACGAGAAAATGCGCTCGGCGCATGGTGTTCTCCTGAATGCGAAACGGACAACGCATCCGCGGCCAGACGCCCCGCCATGCCCGCAAGCGGGCTGCCCATGGAGGGGCGGCAGGGATGGCGCGGACGCACTTCGGGCGTCAGGCTTCAGGAAATGGGTGGCTTGATGGCCTGCAGCTTGGCCGCGCTGGCAAAGCGCGCGCTGCCTTGGGGGCGCAGTGCGGCGGACGGCGCTGCGCCGTCCGAACCGATCTGGCCAGGAGTGAAAAGGGCCGAATGGCAGATGCCGCACAGGGTGCAGCTGGGCCCATGTTCATGTTCGCCGCAGCTGCCGCCCGCAGGGCCACCGGCCTGGGGAGCGCAGGCTGCACTGTGCTCGGCGTGTGATGCGTGATCTGGGCCGTGATCTGCGGCGTGCGCCGCGTGATGCTGCTCAGGGCTGTCCGGCGATTGCGTGATTTCCAGCGCGACTTCGGGCGCGTGGTGGTGGAGTGCCGACGCCGGAGCCAACGCTGGCGCAGATGCGGCAGCCGGCGCCAGGGCCGACATGACCGGCGCAGCCCCCATGGCCATGGCGTCGCCCAGCAGGCCACGAAGGACCAGCAGCAAGACCAGGACAATGGACAGGGGGCGGCGCATAGGCATGGATGATACCGGACGGTGCTGCGAAGTTCCTCAGGTGCGGGCCCTTCGCCCGGGCGGGCGGCGCGTGGCGCGCAGGGCCTCGGCGATCAGGGCCGATACGGCGGGCGGCATGTCCATGGGCAGGGTGGCAGGCACCGTGGCGCGGCCTGTGTTGCCGCGCGGCAGCCGGTCCAGCAGGTGACCAGCAGGCACCAGGGCCAGGCGCAGCAACTGGCCGGCCACCTCCCCGCCATCGCGCAGTTGCAGCGCATGGCGCAGCATCCAGCAGTGGGATCGCCAGTGCAGGCCCAGCAACTGCTGGCCCAGCACATGGCTGGCCTCCAGCATCAGCCAGCGCTGTGCGGGCGCCTGGTCCTGGCTTGAACGGAAGCTGTGCAGCAGGTGGGTGAAGGCGGCGCGGCGCTGGGCGTCGGTCATGCCGCCTCCCTGTCGCTGCCCCAGCGGCGCAGCCGCAGGCCGTTGGCGACCACCAGAAGGCTCACACCCATGTCGGCGAGCACAGCCAGCCACATGCTGGCGTTGCCGGCCAGGGCCAGTGCGAAGAACACCAGCTTGACGCCCAAAGACAGGGCGATGTTCTGCCAGAGCACGGCGTGGGCGCTGCGCGACAGCTCCACCACCTCGGGCAGGCGGCGCAGGTCGTCGTTCATCAGCACCACGTCGGCGGTTTCCATGGCCATGCCCGTGCTGTGCATGCCGCCCATGGCAAAGCCGATATCGGCCTGGGCCAGCGCCGGTGCATCGTTGATGCCGTCGCCCGTCATGGCGGTGGGGCCGTGGGTGCGCTGCAGCTCGGCCAGTGCGTCGAGCTTGTCCTGGGGCAGCAGGCCGCCGCGCGCATCCTGGATGCCGGCTTCGGCAGCGATGGAGCGCACGGTGGCCGTGTTGTCGCCGCTGAGCACCACGGGCTGCACGCCCAGGGCCTGCAGGCGCGCCACGGCCTCGCGGGCCTGGGGCCGCAGCGGGTCGGCCACGGCGAACAGGGCCCGCACGCCGCTGCTGTCGGCCAGCAGGGTCACGGTGCGGCCCTGGGCTTCGTGCATGGCCAGGCCGGCGCGCAGCGCGGCGCTGTCCCAGCCTTGCTCCTGCACCCAGCGCAGGTTGGCCAGGGTCCAGAGCTGGCCGTCGATCTCGGCCTGCACGCCACGGCCGGGCAGGGCCAGCAGCTTGCTGACCGAGGCCCGTGCGGCCACGCCGGCATCGGCCTGGAGGCCGGAAGCAATGGCGCGCGAGACCGGGTGGTCCGAGCGGCCGGCCAGTGCCAGGGCATATGCGGCGGGCTGGCTGGAGTCCTGGGCCGCGTCTTCTTCGCTCCAGGATTTCCATTCGACCAGCCTGGGGCTGCCCGTGGTCAGCGTGCCGGTCTTGTCCAGGGCAATGGCGCGCAGCTTGCGGGCAGATTCCAGCGCCTGGCCGCCCTTGATCAGCAGGCCGCGGCGTGCCGCGGCCGTGAGCGCGCTGACCACGGTGACGGGGGTGGACAGCACGAGGGCGCAGGGGCAGGAGATGACCAGCAGGGCCAGCGCCTGGTAGGCCGCGTCATGCCAGCTCCAGTCCATGACCAGCGGTGCCAGCACCGCCAGCGCAATGGCCAGCACCAGCACGATGGGCGTGTAGACGGCAGCAAAGCGGTCGACGAAGCGCTGGGTCGGCGCCTTGGAGGCCTGGGCCTGCTCCACGGCATGGACGATGCGCGCAATCAGGCTGTCATTGGCCGCCGAGGTGACGCGCATCTGCAGCTCGCCATCCTGGTTGATGCTGCCGGCGTAGAGCTCGTCGCCTGGGGCCTTGTCGGCCAGGGCGCTTTCTCCGGTGATGGGCGCCTGGTTGACCGAACTTTGGCCTCGCAGGACCACGCCGTCCAGCGGCACGCGCGCGCCGGGGGCCACGCGCACGGTGGCGTCCAGCGCCACGTCGGCGGCGGCCACGCGCTGCACGCTGCCATCGGGCTGGAGCACGTCGGCCGTCTCGGGCGCCATCTGCAGCAGGCTGCGGATGGCATTGCGCGCCCGGTCCATGGCCTGGTCCTCGATGCGCTCGGCCGCGGCGTACAGGGCCATGACCATGGCGGCCTCGGGCCACTGGCCGATGGCGAAGGCACCCGTGACGGCAATGGCCATCAGCGCATGGATGCCCAGCTTCAGGCGCAGCACGTCGCGGATGCCGGCCTTGTAGACGCCCAGGCCCGACAGGGCAATGGCCAGCACGGCCACGGCCATGCCGCCGTATTGCAGGGCCGGCACGCCGCCCTGGGAGCCGCTGAACCAGTGGGCGGCTTCGGCCAGCACGGCTGCAATCAGCGCGGCCGTGATGCGCGGCCAGCCGGGCAGCACACTGTGGTCGTGGCCGGCATGGGGATCGCTCTCGTCGTGACCGTGGTCATGGTCGTGGTCATGGGCGTGATCGTGGCCATGGCCCTCGCCATGCGCATGCGAGTGGCCTTGCGCCTTCTTGCGGGCCGGCGTGGGCTGGGTGATGGTGAAGGGCGCGCAGCAATCGGTGCCGCAGGCGGAAGACGGCGAAGTCGAGGCGGGCTTGGAAAGGGCTGGGGAGGCTTTCAGGGCCTCGTTGCCCTGAGGGCTTGGCAGGCGATTGGAGTTCATGCGAGCATTGGAAACGGTGAAGTCACTTCAAGGTCAAGCATGTCACAGCATGAATCTGCGCGCTGGCGCATCGGCGAGGCGGCCAAGCGTTCCGGCGTGGCCGCCGCCAACATCCGCTACTACGAGAAGGAAAGGCTGCTCAGTGCAGGCGTGCGCGAGGACAACCAGTACCGGCTGTACAGCGACAGCGATGTGCACCGGCTGCGCTTCATCCGCCTGTGCCGCGCCATGGACATGTCGCTGGACGAGGTCCGCACCCTGCTGGCGCTGGACGGCGCCAGCAAGGCCGACTGCGTGGCCGCCAACGAAACCCTGGACGCCCACCTGGGCCATGTGCGCGAGCGCCTGGCCGAGCTGCGCGCGCTGGAGCATGAGCTGATGCAGCTGCGCAGCCAGTGCGACGGGTCGGACAGCTACTGCCATCTGATCGAGGCCCTGCATGCCCAGGCCGACGAACCGCTGGCACCCGCCCTGGGCAGCTCCGGCGCCAAGCGCCATGTGTAGCGCCGTCTGCAGCTGCCTGTCTTGCGCCGGCGTCCGACGGACCGTCCCGGTACGGCTCGCTATCATCGCCCGATGAGCCTCAGCCACGCAGCCCTGTCCCTTCCCGACCGCATCTGGGCGGCGCTGCGCGACCATGCGCTGGCCTGGTGGCGCAGCGTCTACCTGGGCGCCGTGCTGCTGGTGCTGGCCATGTCCCCTTCCAGCTACCGGCGCGGTGCACGGCGTGCCATGGCGCACCAGATCTATGTGCAGACCGGGCCCATCCTGCTGGGTTTCACGGCGCTTGCGGCCCTGTTGTGCGCGGTGATCACGCGCATCGTAATCGTCACGGCGCTGAGTTATGGGCTGTCGCGCTATGCGCTGGAGATGGTGGTGCGTGTGCTGGTGATCGAGCTGATCCCGCTGACGGCCGCGCTGTTCGTGGCCATGCGCTGCACCATTCCCAATGGCACGCTGATTGCGCAGCTGCGCGCGCGGGGCCAGCTCCAGGCCTGGCAGGAGCGCGGCTCCGACCCGCTGCGCATGGCCCTGGTGCCGCGCGCCGCCGGTGGCGTGTTTGCCTCGGTCACGCTGGCCGTGCTCAGCTGCGTGGTGGCCCTGGTCACCGTCTACCTGAGTGTCTATGGCTTCACGCTGGCGGGCCTGCCCGGCTACACGCGCATCTTCGGCCAGATCTTCACGCCGGCCGTGACCCTGGTCTTCGTGCTCAAGACCTGGTTCTTCAGCCTCACCGTGGCCATCATGCCCATGGCCTCGGGCCTGTATGCGCCGCTGCGGCGCCACCGGCTGGGCGGCGCGGCGCTGGGCGGCTTTGCGCGCATGTTTGCCGTGCTGCTGGTGATCGAGGTGATCTCGCTCATGGGCAACTATTACTGAGAACGCCCGCTGAACTCCACGAACTCCACATGCACGGCAAGGCCCGTGCCAGAACAAGGAATGCCATGACCGATACGCGGCGCACGCCGCCAGACCCCTGGGACGGCGAGGAAATCGAGGCCCTCAAGCCCGTGGCGCACCTGCGCGCCAAGGCGGCGGGCCTGCTGCTGTTCACGCTGGTGCTGATTCTTGGATCGGCCCTGTACCTGCTGTACTCGCGCGGCGTGTTCGACGCCACGCAGCGCCTGGTGCTCACGGCCGACGACTCCGAGGGCGTGAGCGTGGGCATGGACATGACCTTCTCGGGCTTTCCGATCGGGCGCGTGCGCCGCATCGAACTGGCCGAGGACGGCAATGTGCGCATCCTCATCGACGTGCCGCGCAAGGACGCGCACTGGCTGCGCGAGTCCAGCGTCTTCACCCTGGTCAAGGGGCTGGTGGGGGGCACCACCATCAAGGCCTACAGCGGCATCCTCAGCGATCCGCCGCTGCCCGACGAGGCCGTGCGCCCCGTGCTGCGCGGCGATGCCACGGCCGAGCTGCCGCAGATCATGTCCACGGCCAAGGAAGTGCTGGGCAACATCGCCCAGCTCACCGCGCCGGACTCGGCCCTGGGCGGGTCGCTGACCGAGCTGCGCGGCCTGGCCGGCCGGGCCCAGGGGCCGGGCGGCGTGCTGGGAGTGGTCATGGGCAGCGAGCAGGAGGCGCGCAAGGTGACGGCCCTGCTGGACCGCGCCAACGCCACGCTGGCCCGCATGGAGCGCATGGTGGCGCGGGCCGACAGCCAGGTGTTCGACGCCGGCGGCGTCATGCCCGAGGTGCGTTCCACCGTGGTGCAGCTCAACGGCCTGCTGGCCGACACGCGCCGCACGCTGGGCAAGGTGGACGCCGTGCTGGCCGAGGCCCAGGCCGTGGGCTCCAATGCGCGCGAGGCCACGGCCGACCTGGGCGCCTTGCGGGCCGAGGTCGAGGGCAACCTGCGCCGCCTGGAAGGCGTGCTGGCCGACCTGCAGCGCAAGTGGCCGTTTGCCCATCAACCGGAGTTGAAGCTGCCATGAGCTCTGCCGCAACCCTCCTGGCGCGCCATGCCGGCGCCGTGCTGACCCTGGTGCTGGCCGGCTGCAGCAGCCGCCCGCCCGCGCCGGACTGGGCGCTGAATGCCGAATCGGCTTCGCAACGCGCATCCACCGCCTACCTGGAAGGCCGCCAGCGCGTGCAGGCCATGGAATGGGACAAGGCCCGCGCCGAGGTGGCCGCCACGGGCCGCACCGACCTGGCCGCGCGTCTGGAGCTGATGCGCTGCGCGGCCCAGGTGGCCAGTCTCGAATGGGACGACTGCCCCGGCTACCAGGCGCTGGCGCTTGACGCTGCGCCGGCCGAGGCCGCCTATGCGCGGTATCTGCAAGGCAAGCTCCGGCCCGAAGACGTTGCGCTATTGCCAGAATTGCAGCGCCCCGTGGCACAGGCGCTGCTGGGCGGGTCTGCGTCGGCGCTGGCCGCCGTGAGCGCCATCAAGGAGCCGCTGCCTCAGCTGGTGGCGGCCGGCGCGGCCCTGCGATCGGGTGCGGCAGAGCCGGGCTTGTTGATGCTGGGCGCCGACATAGCCTCGGCCCAAGGCTGGCGCCGCGCGGTGATGGCCTGGCTGCTGCTGCAGGCCAGGGCCCATGAGCAGGCGGGCGAGGTGGACAAGGCCCAGGCCGTCAGGCGCAGGCTGTCGCTGCTGGAGAAGACGGCCAGCGGTGGGGGCACATCGGCCGGCAAATGAAAACAGCGCCAGTCCGAAAGGGATGGCGCTGGGCAGGCATTTGCAGGCGTTTGCAGGGCTTACATCGACGACAGCAGGGCGCCCGGGTCTTTTTGCAGCAAGGTGTCTGCAGCCGGGGCGGCGCTGTCCAGCCAGAAGGTGGCAACGCTGGCGGCTACGGCAAGCACGACCGTGGCGGTGAAGGCGATGAAGGGATGACGTCCGAAGGGGCTGGGTCTGCGCATGGTGGACCTCCTGTCTGGCAGCGCAGGCAGAGCATTGGGCTGGGCCTGGACTCCATTGCACACCGAATTGCGCAGCGCGGCTGTCGGACAATCGCTTTCTCTCTTGACGTTTGTAAAAAAGTACTGAGAGAAAATTTCTATCGACTTTCAAGAGGCCGAAAAAAAAGCGAGGCAGAGCCTCGCTGAAAGTTCGGGACGTAAGTCCCTGGCCCGTGCTGGCAGGCCAGGCGTCGCCTTAGAAACGGTGGCGGATACCCGCGATCAGGCTGGTGCCCGACTTCAGGTCCGTGATGCGGTCGTGCATCAGCACGGTGTACACATCGGTGCGCTTGGACAGGTAGTGGTCGTAGCCCAGGCTGGCCGTGGTGCGCGTGGAGTCCACGGCGCCGATTTCGGCCTTGGTGCGGGCCAGGGCTGCCTTGATGGTGCCGGCGCTGGTTACGGGCACGTCCAGGCCCAGCGAGTAGGTGCTGTTCTTGCGGTCCAGATCCTTGACCTTGGCCTGGCCGTAGGTTGCGTACAGCTTGGCCACTTCGAAGTTGTAGGTGCCGCCCAGCATCCAGTCGGTCTTGGTGGGCATCACGGCCAGGCTCACGGGGTTGCTGATCTGGGCGCGCTCGTAGAAGGCCACCAGGCTCAGAGGGCCGCCGAAGTACATGGCGTTCACGCCGATGTTCTTCTTGCCGGAATCGCCGCCCTTTTCACCGAACTGGTAGTGGACGTTGGCCTGCAGGCCGCCGAACTTGGGCGTGGTGTAGACGACTTGGTTGCTCCAGCCGGTGTCGGATGGCGTGGTCAGGTTGGCCGAGCCCCAGGCTGTCGTGCCCACGTTGGCGTGCAGCACCAGCGGGGAGATGGTGAAGGAGTCGCCGAAGGGGTTGGTCAGGATGGTGGGCAGGAAGTTGGGCGCCATGCCGCGGCCCAGGCGCACCGTGCCGAAGCCGCCGGACAGGCCGACGTTGGCATCGCGCGAGAAGTACGGGTCACCATCGAAACGGCCGGGGCTGCCAGTGTCCACACGCATGAAGGCCGTCAGCTGGAAATCGACCTTCAGGCCGCCGCCCAGGTCTTCCTGGCCCTTCATGCCCCACCAGGAGGTGGTCATGCCGCCCGAACCCACGACACCCTTGCCGCTGGCGTCGCCAGCCATGCGCATGGAGCCGGCATAGGCGTCCACCAGGCCAGTCAGCTGGACCGAGCTTTGGGCGTGTGCAGCGCCGGCGCAGGCCAGTGCAGCGGCCAGTGCGATGAAGGAACGTTTCATGTTGAGGAGTCTTTCATTGTTGGAGAGTGGAAACGGGCGGCCAGTGCTGTGACCGGGGCAGACGATGAACCAATCGCCCGGGCTGGGCTACGTGGCAAACCTGGGACAGTGGCGTTTTCGCATCAGGGGCGGGCTGGCGTCGGCACGTCTTTGCGGCCTGCGTGCAAGGCGGTCTTGACTGGCTAAGCCGCGTATTACAACGCATCCGAGCCATTGCGCCGGCCATAAAGTGGTGTCTTTGACACAGTTATGACGAAACTTAATTTGTGTTTTGCACTCTCGCGGCTTGAACACTGCCGTGCACTGGGATGGGGCCGGGGCACCAGGGCTGTGCAGCAGGTCGTTGCAAGAGGGCTCAAAGGTCAATTCAGGGCTCCTTGTTCGTCGGTTGGGCGGTGGATTTGTGCCTGTTGCCAGGCCTTTGGCTGCAACTGATTGCAAACAGCGTGCCAGCTTGCAACCCGGCCATGGGCCAGGCCTGGGGCCCATGAGCCGGGCATGTGCTTCCAGACGTGTCAGACTCGCGCCCATGTCCGAATCCACCCTGCTCGTTGCCGATGACCACCCGCTGTTCCGCGCCGCGGTGATCCATGTGCTGCGCGAGGCCCTGCCGCAGTTCGCCGTGCTGGAGGCCGCAAGCGCCGCCACGCTGGGCGCGGCGCTGCAGCAGCACCCCGAGATCGAGCTGGTGCTGCTGGACCTGGCTATGCCGGGGGCGCGCGGTTTCTCGGCGCTGCTGCATGTGCGCGGCGAGTACCCCGATGTTCCGGTGGTGGTGATTTCGTCCAACGACCATCCGCGCGTGATCCGCCGTGCGCAGCAGTTCGGTGCCGCGGGCTTCATTCCGAAATCGGCGCCGGCCGAGGCCATAGGCACGGCGCTGCAGGAAGTGCTGGACGGCGGCAGCTGGTTCCCGCCCATGGCCGCCGAGCGCTCCGAGGCCGACGCCGCGCTGGCCGCGCGGCTGGCCCAGCTCACGCCCCAGCAGTTCCGCGTGCTGCTGTGCCTGGCCGATGGCCTGCTCAACAAACAGATCGCCCACGAACTGGGGCTGGCCGAGAACACCGTCAAGGTGCACGTGACGGCCATTCTCAAGAAGCTGGAGTGCTACAGCCGCACGCAGGCGGCCGTGCTGGTCAAGAGCCTGGAGAACGACGGCACGGTCTGAACGCCAGGCCCTGCCGTGCCACGTCTATCGGTGGCGCAGCAGCATCTGGCTCATGAGCGCGCGCAGCGCGGGCGGGCGCACAGGCTTGGCCAGAAAGCCCCAGCCGCGCTCGGCCGCCTGGCGGCGCACCATGCCGTCGCGCTCGGCCGTGACCAGGATCACGGGCGGCGACTGGCCCCAGCGCTGGCACAGCTGGGCGTACACATCGGGGCCGTGCAACTGGCCCAGGCGCACATCGAGCAGCACCAGCTGCGGCGCTTCGCCGGGCGCGGCCAGCGCCAGCGCCTCGGCCGGGCCGCCGGCCAGCGGCACGTTGCAGCCCCAGCGCTGCAGCAGGGCGCGCATGGCGGTGCAGGACTGGGCATCGTCTTCCACGTACCAGGCGCTTATGCCCTGCAGCGGTGCGTCCTGGCCTGCCTCGCCGGAGTGCGTGGCCGCGGCGATCTGCGGCACGGCTGCGGGATCGCCCAGCGGCACGCAGACCCAGAACACGCTGCCCCGGCCCAGGTGCGAGCGCAGACCGATTTCGTGGCCCAGCAGGCGGCCCAGGCGCTCGACGATGGCCAGGCCCAGCCCGGCGCCACGGTCGTCGCCATGGCCTTCGTCCAGGCGGCGGAATTCCTCGAAGATCTCGTGCTGCAGGCTTTCGGGAATGCCCGGTCCCTGGTCGTGCACCTCGATGCGCAACTGCTGGCCCTGGCGCCGGCAGCCGATGACGATGCGGCCCTGGCGCGTATAGCGTATGGCGTTGGACAGGAAGTTCTGCAGGATGCGGCGCAGCAACGCCTCGTCGCTGCGCACCACGCAGCGCGTGTCCACCGCGCTCAGGCGCAGGCCCCGGCTTTCGGCCAGGATGCCGAAGTTGTGGCGCATGACCCGCAGCAGCGGTCCCAGCGCGAAGTCGCGCACGCGCACCTCCAGCTGGCCCGATTCCATGCGCGAGATGTCCAGCAGGCTGCCCAGGATGGCGTCCTGCGCGGCCAGGGCGCCGTCGATGCTGTCGGCCACATGGCGGCCCGCGTCGTCATGCAGATGGCTGCGCAGCAGGGAGCTGAACATGCGCGCGGCGTTCAGCGGCTGCAGCAGGTCGTGCACGGCGGCGGCCACGAAGCGTGTCTTGTAGCGGTTGGCCTGCTCGGCCTCGCGCTTGGCTTCGGCCAGGTCGCGCGTGCGCTCGGCAATGCGCTGCTCCAGCGCATCGGCCAGCGAGCGCAGCTCGCGCGCGGCGTTCTTGTAGCTGGTGATGTCGGCGTAGCTGGTGACGAAGCCGCCATCGGGCAGCGGGTTGCCGCGGATCTCCAGCACCGTGCCGTCGTCCTTGGTGCTTTCGCGCAGGTGCGGGCTGCCGCTGCGCAGATGCTGCAGCCGCCGGTGGATGGCCTCCTCGATGGGGCCGGGCCCCAGCAGGCCGCGCCGGGCGTTGTAGCGGAACAGGTTCTCTATGGGCTGGCCCGTGCGCAGCAGTTCGGAGGGAAACCGGAACAGCTCCACGTAGCGCGAGTTCCAGGCCACCAGGTTGAGGGCGGCATCGATCACCACCACGCCCTGGGGCAGGTGCTCCAGGCTGCGGCTCAGGCCCGTGTCGGCCTGGCGCGCGGCCTGGACGATGCCGTCCTGGGCCGTGCGCAGCTCCTGGGCATGCTGGCGCAGCACGGTCTCCAGCTCCAGGCGGCTGCGCAGGCGCAGCGCGGCCAGCCGCCTGCGCTGGCGCACGAACAGCACCAGCAGGCCCAGGGCCAGCCAGCCGCCCGCAGCGGCCGCCGCTGCCCAGCGGCTGGCCACGGTGCTGGTCTGCGTGTCGTGCAGCAGGTGCAGTTGCCAGTCGCTGCCGGGCAGAGGCAGGGTCTGCCACAGCGTGGTGCCGGGCAGGGTGGGTTCCTGCATCTGCACCAGGCGGCTGCCTTGCTCCAGGCCCTGGCGCACGCGGTAGCGCATGGGGTGCAGTTCTTGGTCGATGTACTGGCGCGTGGCGGCCAGGTCCGCCTCGTCGGCGGGGCTCAGGGGTGACAGCAGGCGGTAGCGCCAGTCGGGCTGGCTGGCCAGGAAGACCACGCCGTGCTCGTCCGAGGCCATGACCACGTCGGGCGTCTGCAGCCATTCGCGCTCCAGCTCCAGCAGCGCGATCTTGATCACCACCAGGCCCGCGACGGCGTTCTGTTCGTCCAGGATGGCCTGCGACAGGAAGTAGCCCGGCAGGCCCGTGGTCAGGCCGATGCCGTAGAAGCGCCCGCTGCCGCGTGACAGCGCCTGCTGCACATAGGGCCTGAAGCTGTAGTCCACGCCCACGTTGCTGCGCGTCTCGCGCCAGTTGCTGGCAGCCAGGGCCGTGCCGTGGCGGTCGATCAGGGTCAGCGTGGACGACTGGCTGGCGCCGTTGGCCTGCTCCAGCTTGCGGTTGAGGGCATCGACCTCGGCGGGAGACAGCGGGTGGGTGAGGGCGGCGCGCAGCTGCGCGTCCAGCGCCAGCACCTCGGGCAGGGTGCGGTAGCGGTCTATGCGCTGGCCCAGGGCCTGGGCGTAGAGGCTGAGCTGGCGCTGCACGCTTTCGGCCTCGCCGCGCAGGGCACGGTGGTAGACCAGCTCACCGGCCAGCAGCATGCAGGCGAGCATGCCGCCGAACAGCAGCAGCAGGGTCCAGAAGGAACGGCGTGAAGGGCGTCGAACGGGTTGGGGCATGGTGGTCTGGACCCGATTGGGCGCCAGCTTGGTGCCTTCCAGGGGCGGGAAGGAGTTGGGGATTACCCTGATTCTGCGTGCATTCTCCCTGGGAGAGCGCCTGCGCCTAATACCAATAGGTTATCGGCGCCGGAGCACGCCAGCGGTACAAACTGGACCTCGCCGCACCTTGGTGGTGCGCCCACCCCCACACAGTCCCGCCGGAGCCGCACCATGCATGCCGTCCCCACCCACGCCGCCAGCCCCGAGCGGCTGCCTTTCTACCGCCAGCTGTATTTCCAGGTGGTGGTCGCCATCGTGGCAGGCGTGCTGCTCGGCCACTTCGAGCCCCAGTACGCCGAGCAGTTCAAGCCGCTGGGCGATGCCTTCATCAAGCTGGTGAAGATGATCATCGCGCCGGTGATCTTCCTGACCATCGTCACCGGCATTGCGGGCATGACGCACCTGCGCACCGTGGGCCGCGTGTTCCTCAAGGCCATGGCCTACTTCCTGTTCTTCTCCACGCTGGCCCTGGTGGTCGGCATGGTGGTGGCGCACGTGGTGCAGCCGGGCGCAGGCATGAACATCAACCCGGCCGACCTGGACCAGGCCGCCGTCAAGGGCTATGTGGCCAAGTCGCACGAGCTGACGCTCACCGGCTTTGCCATGGACATCATCCCCAAGACGCTGGTCAGCCCCTTCGTGGGCGACAACATTCTGCAGGTGCTGTTCGTGGCCGTGCTGTTCGGCATCTCGCTGGCCATGGTCGGTGATGCGGGCAAGCCCGTGCTCAACTTCCTGGAGGCGCTGACGGCCCCCGTGTTCAAGCTGGTCGGCATCCTGATGAAGGCTGCGCCGCTGGGAGCCTTCGGCGCCATCGCCTTCACCATCGGCAAGTTCGGCCTGGGTTCGCTGGTGAACCTGGCCTGGCTGGTGGGTTCGTTCTACATCACCTCGCTGCTCTTCGTGGTGGTGGTGCTGGGCTTCGTGGCGCGGCTGTGCGGCTTCTCGGTGCTCAAGCTGGCGCGCTACCTGAAGGCGGAACTGCTGCTGGTGCTGGGCACCTCGTCCTCGGAATCGGCCCTGCCTTCGCTGATGCAGAAGATGGAGCGCGCCGGCTGCGGCAAGTCCGTCGTGGGCCTGGTCGTGCCCACGGGCTACTCCTTCAACCTGGACGGCACCAACATCTACATGACGCTGGCCGCGCTGTTCATCGCCCAGGCCACCAACACCCACCTGACCCTGGGCCATGAGATCGCGCTGCTGCTGGTGGCCATGCTCAGCTCCAAGGGCGCTGCCGGCGTGACCGGCGCAGGCTTCATCACCCTGGCCGCCACGCTGGCCGTGGTGCCCGAAGTGCCCGTGGCCGGCATGGCCCTGATCCTTGGCGTGGACCGCTTCATGAGCGAGTGCCGCTCGCTGACCAACTTCATGGGCAATGCCGTGGCCACCGTGGTGGTCTCGCGCTGGGAAAACGAGCTGGACTACAGCAAGCTCAATGCCGCCCTGGATGGAGAGCCTGTGCAGGCCCTGCCCGCCGAGGCCGCAGCCGTCAAGGCCTGAGTCCGCAGGCCCCGGGCACCAAACCCTCTCCTGCTCGATGCGGCGGCCTTGGCCGCCGCATTCGCTTGCGATGCGCCCCGCATCGCTCTCAGCGATAGTCGATCCACACCCCGCCTGCGTCGGCCGAACGCACGCAGTTCTCCACCCAGCGCACTCCCTCGACGCCCGCCTGGATGTCCGGATAGCGGATCTTGCCCAGGGCCAGGCTGTCGCCCCGGTCCGTGGCATGCATGGCCAGGGCGAAGCGGCGGTAGAGGTTGGCCCAGGCCTCGAACAGGCCCTCGGCATGGCCGGCGCCGATGCGGTCTTCCTGTCGTGCAGCGGGATGCAGGTAGTCCATGCCGCGATCGAGCACCTGGGCCGGCCGGCCCTGGATTTCGTGGCGCAGCTGGTTGGGATGCTCGTCCCACCATTCCAGGCTGGCCTTCGAGCCGATGACACGCAGCCTTTGCCCATGCATGGAGCCGCTGTTGACCGCGCAGGCCCACAGATAGCCCATGGCGCCGCCCCGGTACTGCATGAGGGCGAGGGCGTTGTCCTCCAGCGGGGCGCGGCTGCCGATGAAGCTCTGCCGCGAGCACATCAGCCGCTCTATCTCCAGCCCGGGCAGCACCAGCTGCGAGAGGTACAGCGGATGCGTGCCGAGGTCGCCCAGCACATAGCTGGGGCCGGCATGGGCCGGGTCCATGCGCCAGCGCGCGGCCGGGCTGGAGGCTTCCACCGCCTCGCTGTGAAAGCCGTGCGAGAACTGCATCTGCACGATGCGGATCTCGCCCAGCTCGCCCTGCGCGACCATCTCGCGCGCCTGCTCCATGAGCTGGTGGCCCGCGTAGCCGTAGGCCACGCCCACGATCCGCCTGCTGGCACGCGACAGCTCCAGCAGCTGCAGAGCTTCGGCCGTGGTGAAGCACAGCGGCTTTTCGCAGACCACGTGCAGCCCCGCCAGCAGCGCGGCCCTGCAGATCTCGAAATGGGTGTTGTTGGGCGTGGCGATGGACACGGCGCGGATGCCGTCCGGGCGGCGCGCCTCGGCCTCGAACATGGCGCGGTAGTCGGCATAGCAGCGCTGCGCATCCAGGCCCAGCCGCTCGCCGAACTGCCGGCCGCGCACCGGGTCGATGTCGAAGGCCCCAGCCACCAGCTGCAAGCCGTGGTCGCGCTGCGCCGCCGATCGGTGCACCGGGCCGATCTGGCTGTCCTGTCCCCCGCCTACCATGGCCCAGGCAATCGGGTGGCCGGGCATGGGTGTTGCGTCGATCATGGTGTTCACCTTCAGCTTTGGTAGAACGCGGGCCGGGGCGCCGCCGCCATGCGCTCTACGACGCCGGAGGACTGGGCCAGCACGCAGGCATCGGCGGCCACGGCGGCGGCATGGCCGTCCCAGGCCGAGGGACCCGTCAGCCGCTGGCCGCGCACGCCGTCGATGAAGGCCTGAAGCTCCACGTCATAGGCGGCCATGAAGCGCTGCTTCCAGTCGGTGAGTATGGGTATGGAGTACATGGCCGCGCTTTTCAGGGAGACGGCTGCGGGGTCGGGCAGGCGCGCAATGCCTGTCTCGCCCACCACTTCGCACTGGATGTCGTAGCCATAGCGGCAGTTGACGAACACCTCCACATCGATGCGGATGCCGCCCACGGTCTCCAGCAAAACGATCTGCGGGTCGGCCAGATGCGGCAGGGCGTGGCGCGTTCTCTTCGGGTACACCACCTGGGCACTGGCGTATTCGTCGTCCAGCAGCCAGCGCAGCACATCAAGCTCATGGATCAGCGTATCGGTGATGGCCATGCCGGTGGTGTAGCCGTCGGCCACGCAGGGATTGCGGTGCGCGCAGTGCACCATCAGCGGCGCGCCGATCTGGCCGCTGGCGATGGCCTGCCGCAATGCCCGGTAGCCTGCGTCGTAGGGGCGCATGAAGCCGACCTGCACCAGCCGCTGCCCATGGGCCATCTCCGCCTGCACGATGCGCAGGCAGCCGGCAGCGGTGACTGCCAGCGGCTTTTCGCAGAACACCGGCTTGCCCTGGGCGATGGCCGCCAGCACCAGTTCCTCGTGCGTGGGCCCCCAGGACGTGACCAGTACCGCCTGCACCTGCGGCGCGGCAATCAGCGCCGGGCCGCTGTCAAAGGCCTCGATGTCCGGGCCGTGCCGGGCCATCACCTCACGCACCTGCTGCGCATCGATGTCCGTCATCGCCACTACCCGTGCGCCCGACAGCGTCTGGCACATCCTGCGGACATGGTCCTGGCCTATGGCCCCGCAGCCAATCACTCCGATCTGCAATGTCATGTCGTCCTCTCCTCGTCAAAGCAATGAATGGCGGATGAAGTCCATGCTTTGCCGCAGCAAAGCCTCGCTGTCGGCCGCTTGCGTGATCCCTTCCGCGAACGGCTCGAACGAGACCGGGGCGCTGCAGCCGCGATCGAGCAGGGCGCGCAACTGGGCGATGTTGCCCAGGCGGTCGCCTTCGCCGACCAGCACGCGATGGCCGTCGCGCATCTGGCCGTCTTCGATCCGGTGGTCCTCGACGCCCGAGACATGCACCAGCCCGGTCTGTTCGGGAAAGAACAGGTCTTCGCCCGCCAGGTGGTGGTGGAAGCTGTCGTGCACCAGCTTGAAATGGCGCTCGCCCGCGGCCTCATGGATGGCGGCCACCGCATCGGACTTGCGGCGCAGTGCGCACTCGGCAAAGCCCAGGGGCTCGACCAGGCCCTGGATGCCGTGGCCGTCGAGGATGGGGCGCAACCGCCGCAGCGCCTGCACCAGGTCGCGCCGCCGTTCGCCCGGCGTGCGCGCATCGGCCCGGTCGTTCAACGGACACATGACCAGGGCCTGCGCGCCGCAGTCACGCGCATACACAGCCAGTTCGCGCGCCTTGCGTTCGATGCCTGCGTCAAAAACGTCGAAGGGATACAGCGCGTTGATGGACAGGATGGTGATGCCCGCCTGCTGCGCTGCAGCCCGGATCGCGGCGGGCGCCGTGCCGTCGCGGATCTCGGCGTGGGGCAGATCGTTGCGGATCTCGATGGCCGACACGCCCAGGCGCCGGCACATGGCCAGGTAGTCGGCAAACGGCATGCGAGAGGCGCTGATGCGGTTGATGGCGAAGTGGATGGGCTGGTGCATGGCAAGGGCTCAGGCTGGCAGGGGCAGGACGGCGGGGGAGAAATGCCTGTTCAGGTAGCGCTGTATCTCCCGGCGCATGAAGCGGCTGGATTCGGCGGCCCGCTCCTCCCAGGCGAACACGCAGGACGACAGCACGCCGTCGAAGCCGGCTGCGCCCAGCGTGCCGAAGAACAGGTTCCAGTCGATCTCGCCCTGGCCCATGTCCAGGTGCTGGTGCACGCGGATGTGGTGCGAGCCCGGCGGGTTGACGATGTAGCGCAACTGGCTGCTCTTGCGGTGGTCGAAGGTATCGGCCACGCGCACATGGGCCAGCAGCGGCGCCGCCTCGCGCAGCATGGCGGCCATGTCGCCGCCGTAGTGGAAGGTGTGCGGGGCGATGTAGGACAGGCGCAGTGCCTTGGAGGCCATGTTGCCCACGATGTCCATGGCCGGCTGCAGTTGCTCTATCCAGTCCTCCGGGTGGGGCTCCACGGACAGCGTGATGCCTTCGCGCTCCAGGATGGGCAGCAGCTCGTCCATGGAGCGGAACCAGGCGGCCTCGCACATCTCCTTCGGATTCGCGCCGGCAGGACCGTTCACCGAGCGCTCGGGCGATGCGCCTCGGCCGAACTCGGACACCATCAGCGCGCAGTCCATCTCCACGGCGACTTCGATGGCCTTTCTCCAGCAGCGCATGGCCCATTGCCGTTCGTCCTCGAACGGGCTGGCCCAGCGGTACATGGGCTGCAGCGATGCCAGCGCCACGCCGCTGGCGCGCATCGCCTGGCGGAACCCGGCCATGCGCTCCTTGGTGGCGCGCGGCATCACCCACCAGTCCAGGAAGTCGCTGCGCGGCGACAGTTCGATCTGGTCATAGCCCAGCTCGGCCACGGCGTGCGGCAGGCGGTCCAGGCACTCGTGCCGGATCATGTAGGGATCGAGGGCGATTTTCATGATGCCTCCCTGCAGGGCGCGCCGTCAGCGCCGCGCCTTCTTGTTGCGGTACTGGTCGGCGACCACGGCCGCGACGATGATGGCGCCCTTGACCATCTCCTGGTAGTAGGCGTCGATGCGGATGAAGGTGAAGCCCGAGGTCATGACGCCCAGGATCAGCACGCCGATCACCGTGCCGGTGATGCGGCCCACGCCGCCCGCCAGCGAGGTGCCGCCGATCACGACGGCGGCGATCGCATCGAGCTCGTACATGACGCCCATGCCGGACTGGCCGGAGATGGCCCGCGCCGCCGTCACCGTGCCGGCGATGCCGCTGAGCACGCCGGCAATCATGTAGACCCAGACCAGATGCCGGCGCACGTTGATGCCCGAGACCACGGCAGCCTGGCGGTTGGCGCCGATGGCGTAGGTGAACTTGCCAAAGCGCGTATGGCGCAGCACGGTGTGGAAGACGGCGGCAAGCACCAGGAAGATGAGCACCGGATGGGCGCCGGAGCCCAGCGCCGCGAACTCGTCCGTCAGCATGGAGACGGGCGTGCCGTTGGTGAACCACTTGGCAAAGCCGCGTGCCGCGACCATGGTGCCCAGCGTGGCGATGAAGGGCGGGATGCCGGTGAAGGCGATCAGCGAGCCATTGATCAGCCCGACCATCAGGCCCACGCACATGCCGGCCAGCACGGGCCAGACCACGGGCAGATCGGTGAGTTGGGGGAACACCGCGCGCGGAAAGTCCGATACCTGCGCCAGGCTGGCCGACACCACGGCGGCGGCGGCCACCACGGAGCCGGAGGACAGGTCGATGCCGCTGGTGATGATGACCAGGTTGACGCCTACGGCGATGATGCCGACCACCGCCATCTGCAGCACGATGATCTGCAGCCGCTCGGCGTTGAGCAGAAAGCTCTGGCCCACGGTGAGCCAGCCTGCCGCCTCGAAGAACAGGGCGATGCCCAGCAGCACGAGGAAGATGCTGAGCTCCGGCGGCCACCGGGCGCGCTGCTTTCGGGCGGGCCGGGCCTGCGCTTGGGTTTTCGTTTGCGCTTGCGAAACCGTCTGGGAATTGCTCATCTTGCGTGTCTCCGTTGCGTATCGGGGCTCAGCGGGAGGCCAGTTCCATGATCCGCACCTGGTCGGCGTCCCTGCGCTCGACGATGCCGGTCATGCGCCCCTCATGCATGACCAGGATGCGGTCGCTCATGCCCAGCACCTCGGGCATTTCCGAGGAGACCATCAGCACGGCAGTTCCCTGGGCCGCGAGCGCGCCCACGAGTCGATGGATCTCGGCCTTGGCGCCCACGTCGATGCCGCGCGTCGGCTCGTCCAGGATGAGGATGCGCGGGCGCGTCAGCAGCCAGCGGCCGATCAGCACCTTTTGCTGGTTGCCGCCCGACAGGTTGCGGATGTCCTCGTGCAGCCCGGGGGACCGGACCTGCAGCGTGCGGGCCATGTCCTCGCATTCGCGCGCCACGGCGGCATGCGCGACCAGACCCCAGCGCACATGGCACTCGTGCAGCAGCGCCACCTCCATGTTGGCCAGCAGGTCCAGGCCCATGAAGCAGCCCGTGTCCTTGCGGTCCTCGGTGAGAAAGGCCATGCCCAGCCGCATGGCCTGGGCAGGCGAGGTGATGCGCACCGGCTCGCCACCGATGCGGATCTCGCCGCAGGTGGCGGGCACGACGCCGAACAGCGCCTCGGCAAGATTGGAGCGCCCGGAGCCCACCAGGCCGGCCACGCCCAGGATCTCCCCGGCGCGCAGCTCGAAGCGCAGGCCATGGAACACGCCCTCGACGCCCAGCCCGTCCACCGAGAGCACCACATCGCCCAGGGCCACGTCCTGCTTGGGGAACATCCGGGTGATCTCGCGCCCGACCATCATGCGGATGATGTCGTCGCGCGTGACATCGGCCGATGCATGCGTGCCTATGTACCTGCCGTCGCGGAACACCGAGAACTCGTCGGCGATCTCGAACAGCTCGTTCATCTTGTGCGTGATGTAGACGATGCCTTTGCCCTGGCCGCGCAGGTGGCCGATGATGCGAAACAGGTGCTCCACCTCCCGGTCGGTGAGCGCGGAGGTGGGCTCGTCCATGATCAGCACCTCGGAGTCGAAGGACACGGCCTTGGCGATCTCCACCATCTGGCGGCTTGCCACGCTCAGCGTGCGCACCTCGGAGTCGGGGTCCATGTCGATGGCCAGCCGCTCGAACAGGGCCTGGGTTCGCTGGCGCAGCTGGCGGTGGTCGATCAGGCCCAAGCGGTTGACGGGCTCGCGGCCTATCCAGATGTTCTCGGCCACCGTCATGCTGGGCATGAGGTTCAGCTCCTGGTGGATCATGGCGATGCCTTGCCTGAGCGCATCCAGCGGGCTGCGCAGCGTGACGGGCCGGCCCCTGAGGCGGATCTCGCCGGTGTCGGGCGCATGCACGCCGGCAATGATCTTCATCAGGGTGGATTTGCCGGCGCCGTTCTCGCCCATCAGCGCATGCACGCTGCCGCTGCGCAGGCGCAGCTGCACATCGGCCAGCGCCACGACGCCCGGAAACGACTTGCCCACCCCACGCACCTCCAGCAGGTCGCTGCAGGCATGGGGCACGTGTTGCGCGCGCGGTGCGGCAGGCGCGGGTGGGCCGCGGTCCGGCCCGTGCACAGGGGATGCGGACATGGCTCAGGGCCTGGCGTACTGGCCCATGTTCTCGGGCGTCACCAGCTCGAAGGGCACGTTCACGAAGCGCTCCACGGGCTGTTTGCCGGCCAGGCGCAGGGCGGCATCGACCGCCTTGGCGCCCTGTCCGGCCAGGTTCTGGAAGACGGAGACCTTGAGGTCGCCGTTCTTCATGGACGACAGCCCGTCGGGCGTGGCGTCTATGCCGGCCACGATGGTGTCGGTCCTCCACTTGCGGGCCGCCTTCAGCGCGTTGATGGCGCCAATCGCCATCTCGTCGTTGTTGGCGAGGATGGCGTCGAACTTCATGCCCGAGCTCAGCCAGTTCATGGTGATGTCCTGGCCCTGCGTGCGGCTCCACTTGCCCTCGCGCTTGTCGAGGATCTTCATGTCCGCGCATTCCGGCGTGGCCGCCACTTCCTCGATGTCGCGGGTGCGGGTGCGCGCCGATTCGTTGGAGAGCTCCCCCATCAGCACCAGGATGTTGCCGCGGCCCTCCAGCAGCTTGCAGACCTGGCGGGCCTGCAGCGTGCCCGAGAGTTTTTCGTCGGAGGCCACCACGGCGGTGCCTGCGGGCAGCTTGTCGAAATCGACGGGCTGGCGGTTCACGTAGACCAGCGCGATCCCGGCGTCGCTCACCATGCGGGTGATTCTGGGCGTGGCGTCGGTGTCCACCGGGTTGACGATGATGGCGTCGGCCCGCTGGGCAATCATGTTCTGGATCTGGCTCAGCTGCTTGCCCACATCGTTGCTGGCGTCCTCGATCTGCAGCTCGGCCCCGTGTTTTTTGGCCGCGTCCACGATGCCGTTGCGCAGGATGGTCAGGCCGGTGTCGTCGAAGAGCGCCATCGCCACGCCGATCCTGAGGGGCTGCGCGTGGGCTGGCGCCTGTGTCAGCGCCTGGGTCTGCTTCTGCGTCTGAGCCTGGGAATGCACGGGCAGTGCTGCCAGAAAGGCGGCGGCAATGGCCGCCAGCAGGTGGTTTTCCCTCATCCCTCGTCTCCTTGTCCTTGAGCGGCAGCGGGGCGCGTTCACATCCCGCCTTGACTCGCCAAACACCGGATTGCCCCGGACCCTGAGGAGAAATGTAGTTCTGTCCCTCTAATTTTTGGAAATTAATTTCTAAGTAAATACACCTAAGGAAAAAAATTTCTAATAGTTTTAATCTTTTTCCATGTTCTGAACGCTGGCCAAGCGCTGCCTGCGGACAGCCCCCGAGCAATGGCCATGGAAAGGCAAGGCAAGAGATGACAGGCACCGTGACCGGCACCGTGAGATTGACCGTCAGCCAGGCGCTGGTCCGCTACCTGGCCGCCCTGCAGGCCGAGGTGATGCAGCCCGATGGCCGCACGGCCGTCCAGCCCTATTGCGCAGGGGTGTTCGCCATCTTCGGACATGGCAACGTGGCCGGGCTGGGCGAGGCCCTGCATGCCCAACGGCAGCGGCTGCGCACGCTGCGCGCACACAGCGAGCAGGGCATGGCCCATGCGGCCGTGGCCTTTGCCAAGGCGCACTTTCGCCAGCGCATGATGGCCGTGACCTCGAGCATCGGGCCCGGCGCCACCAACCTGGTGACCCCGGCCGCGTTGGCGCATGTGGCGCGGCTGCCGCTGTTGCTGCTGCCCGGGGACATCTTTGCCTCGCGCCTGCCCGATCCCGTTCTGCAGCAGGTGGAGAGCTTCGAGCAGGGTGATCTGAGCGCCAACGACTGTTTGCGCCCGGTCACGCGCTACTTCGACCGCATCATGCAGCCCGAGCAATTGCTGGTGGCCTTGCCGCGTGCCATCCAGGTCATGACCGACCCGGCCCAGTGCGGCCCCGTCTGCCTTGCGCTGCCGCAGGATGTGCAGACCCAGGCCTTCGACTGGCCCATGGATTTCTTCCACCCGCCGCTGATCCGCCTGCGCCGCCAGCCGGCCGATGCCGCCGGGCTGGCCGAGGCCGTGGCCTTGCTGGCCTCCGCCAAAAGGCCGCTGATCGTGGCCGGCGGCGGCGTGCTGTACAGCCAGGCCTGGGAGGCCTTGCGCGTGTTTGCCGAAACGCATGGCGTGCCGGTGGCCGAGTCGCAGGCCGGCAAGGGCAGCCTGGCCTGGGACCACCCGCTCAACCTGGGCGCCATGGGCGTCACGGGCTCGCCCGCCGCCAACCACGCAGCCCGGCAGTGCGATGTGCTGCTGGCCGTCGGCACGCGGCAGCAGGATTTCACCAGCGGCTCGCATGCGCTGTACGGCCATGCCAGGGTGCTGGCCCTGAATGTGCAGCCCCTGGATGCCGCCAGGAAACGCGGCCAGCCGCTGGTGGCCGATGCGCGTGTCGGCCTGGCCCAGCTTGGCGCGGGATTGGCCGGCTGGCGCGCCGATCCGCAGTGGACGGCCGACAGCCGCGCCCTGGCCGCAGCCTGGGCAGAGCGCGTGGCGGCGCTGACTTTGCACGTGCCCAAGGGCGAGCTGCCCTATGACGCCGAGGTGATAGGCGCCGTGCGCGAATCGGCCGCCGACGCCGGGCTGGACAGCGCCTGCAGCGACATCGTGGTCTGCGCGGCCGGCACGCTGCCGGCCGAGCTGCACAAGCTGTGGCGCAGCGGCCTGCCGGGCAACTACCACGTGGACTATGCCTATTCCTGCATGGGCTACGAGATCGCGGGCGGCCTGGGCGTGAAGCTGGCGCGGCCCGAGCGCGAGGTCATCGTGCTCGTTGGCGATGGCTCCTACATGATGCTCAACGCCGAGCTGGCCACCTCGGTGCTGCTGGGCCGCAAGATCATCGTCGTGGTGCTGGACAACCGCGGCTACGGCTGCATAGAGCGGCTGCAGGTACGCTGCGGCGGCGCCAGCTTCAACAACATGCTCGACGACTGCGTGCCCGAGGGGGGCGAGCGCTCGTCCATCGATTTCGCCCGCCACGCCGCCGCCATGGGGGCCGAGGCGGTCCACGTGGGCGGTGTGCAGGAACTGCGCCGCGAAATGCTGCGTGCGCGGGTGTCCCACCGCAGCCAGGTGCTGGTGATAGACACCACCCACCACCGCACCACGGCCGACGGCGGCGCCTGGTGGGAGGTTGCCGTGCCCGAGGTCTCGGGCCGCCCCGAGGTCCAGGGCGCGCGGCGCGAGTACCTGCACCACAAGGCAGGCCAGCGGCGCTGACGCCGCGCAACCGTCGCCCCGTCCGACTTCTGCCCATCTGCCCATCTGCACCAAGGAGGACTCGCATGACCTGGAAGGTACGCATCGGTATCAATCCCCTGTCCTGGATGAACGACGACCTGCCCTCGCTGGGGGGCGATACGCCGCTGGACACGGCACTGAAGGAGGGCGCCGAGATCGGCTACGCGGGCTTCGAGCTGGGCAACAAGTTTCCGAAAACCGGGCCCGCGCTCAAGGCCAGGCTTGACGCGTACGGGCTGGCCTGCGTCTCCGGCTGGTACTCGGGTTTTCTGGCGCAGGCCGATGCGGGCAGCGACGACCAGGTCCTTGCCGCCGAGGCCGAGCGCTGCAAGCCCCACATGGACAGGCTGCGCCACAACGGCGTCGACGTGGTGGTCTATGGCGAATGCGCGGGCACGGTCCAGGGGCAGATCGGCACGCCTGTGTCCCGGCGCCCGCGCTTTGCCGACGATGCTGCCTGGCAGCGCTATGCGTGGCGGCTGGATGCCTTTGGCGCGCACCTGCTGGAGTGTTACGGCATCCGGCTGGCCTATCACCACCACATGGGCGCCCATGTGGAATCACCGCAGGATGTGGACCGCCTGATGGCGCTGACCGATCCGCGCAAGGTCTTCCTGCTGTTCGATACCGGCCATGCCTACTACGGCGGGGCGGCCGATCCGGCGGCGCTGCTGAAAAAACATGTGGCGCGCGTGGCGCATGTGCATTGCAAGGATGTGCGTCCCCAGGTGATTGCCCAGGCACGCCAGGGCGACTGGAGCTTTCTGCAGGGCGTGGTCAACGGCATCTTCACGGTGCCGGGCGACGGCGCGCTCGACTTCGAGGCGGTGCTGCGCACGCTCAGGGATGCCGGCTACCAGGGCTGGCTGGTGGTCGAGGCCGAGCAGGACCCCGCCATCGCGCCCGGCTACACATACGCGAAAAAGGGCTACGAGACGCTGCGCGCGCTCGTGGACCGGCTGGGCGCCTGAGGCCATCCGGCATCGAGGCATGAAAACCAAGGGAGGACACCGTCATGACATCTGCAATCCACCACGCCCTGCGGGGCCCTGCGGCCCGGGCCACCGTGCCTTGCCTGTGCGCTGCGGCGCTGGCCGGCGCAGCCAGTCTGGCCACGGCGCAAGGCAGCGTCACGCTGTATGGGCGCATCGTCAGCGGCGTTGACTACATGAACCGGATTGCCGAAGGGCCGGGCCGGTCTTCCGATCAACTCCGGCACGCCGGGCAATGGGGCGCAACCTGGTGGGGGCTGCGCGGGGCCGAGGACCTGGGTGGCGGCCTGAGCGCCGTCTTCCATCTCGAAAGCCAGTTCTCCGCCGACGACGGCACGGTGGGCGACAGCTTCTTCAGCCGCTATGCGGTGGTCGGCCTGCGCAGCCAGGACTACGGCACGCTGCTGCTGGGCCGGGCCATGGGCATTCCCGATGGCGAGGTCTGGGCGCTGGACCCCATGGGCCTGCAGGCCATGGGCGCGGGCACGCTGCAGGGCAACCGGACCTGGGGGTCGCGCCCCAATGCCATCAGCTATCAGTCGCCGGCCTGGGGTGGGCTCTCGTTTCGCACCCAGCTGGGGCTGAACGGAGAGGCGGGCCGTTCCCGGGCCGGGCGCCAGGTCGCCGCCAGCGTGGGCTATGAGCAGGGGCCGCTGGTGCTCAAGGCCTTCTACGAGGAAATCCGCGACGGCAACGGCGCGTTCGCCTCGCTCTACGCGGCATCGCGCCTGTATACGGTGGGCGCAACCTACCGCGTGGGCGGCCTCAAGCTGTTCACGGGCTACAGCCAGATCCGGTCAGGTGCGCTGACGGTGGCCGACGCCGACAACCCGGCAGGCGCCCGCAGGCAGCAGACCTACTGGATGGGCGCCAACTACCAGGCAACGCCGGCCCTGGTGCTGGTGGGCGGCGCCTACCGCGCCAACCGCAGTGGCGGCGGCGCCAGCCTGGTGAGCCTGGGGGCCAACTACCATCTTTCCCGGCGCACCATGCTGTATGGCACGGTGGGCGCCGTCTCCAACGGCGGCGGAGCCTCGTTCTCGGTGGAGGCCAACAGCGGCAAGCCGCTGCCTGGTTCGGGCCAGCAGGGGCTTTACGCGGGCGTCGTGCACTCGTTCTGAAGCCGCCTTCGCCGCGCATCAACCCTCGGCCCGGTCGGGTCAAGTCCGGGTGGGCCGGCTCTTGCGGGGCGGCTGCCGCGCCGCTTGGCTGTATTCTTGGTGCTTCGCTTCACGCAGCCTTGCGGCCGTTCCCACCATGCATTTGTCCAGACGCGAATTCCTCGGCGCCGGCGCGGCCGCCGCCTGTGCCTCGCTGGTCGGTTGCGCGGCCTCGGCGCCCGTGTCGGGCAGTTTCCTGCAGCCGTGGCGTAGCCATCTGGAGATGCCGCGCGACCAATGGCGCCAGCGCCTGGCCGCCACCCAGGCGCTGGGCTGCCGGGAGCTGTTCGTGCAATGGAGCGGCCTGCAAGGCGATTCCGAGGCGGACAGCTGGATGCTGGCCGACGCGCAGATCGCCGACCTGCTGGACATCTGCACCGAACTGGGCATGGGCGTGCACCTGGGCCTGCCCTATGACGAGCGCTGGTGGAAGCAGATCAGCCTTTCCAACGCAGCAGGCCCCGCGCCCTACCTGGCGCATATCGCCGAGCAGGGCGCCAGCCACATGTACACCAGCACCTGGCCGCGCCATGCGGCCTTTCGCGGCTGGTACATCCCCTACGAGCTGGAGCAATACCACTGGGCCGCGCCCGAGCGCATCGAGCTGCTGGTGAGCGCACTGCAGCCACTGGCGCAGGCGGCAGCGGCCACGTCCGGCCAAGTGCCCGGCATCTCCACCTATTTCAGCCAGCTGCAGACGCTGGGCAGCCTGCCCACGCTGTGGAGCATCCTGCTGGACCGCGTGTCCCTGCGCCCCATGGTGCAGGACGGCGTGGGCGTGGCGGGACTGCGCAACTACGAGGCGCTGGCACCGCTGCAGCAGATGCTGCTGGAGCGCAGGACGCCGTTCGACCTCATCGTGGAACTGTTCGAGCAACTGCCGCCCACGCGGCCCGATGGCTCGGACTTCCAGGCGCGCACGGCCAGCTTCGAGCGCGTGCGCCGCCAGTGGGACGTGGCCCGCGACTACGGCGCCCAGCGCGTCGTCGCCTTCGCCATCGACCCCTGGGTGTTGAACGACACGCCGGAGGCCCGGCAACTGTTGCGCGAGTGGAAGGCCGCCGCCCGCTGAGCGCGGTGGCTGCCGGGTCAGAAGCGCTTGCCGATGATCTCTCTGAGGATTTCGCTGCTGCCCCCGAAGATCCGCAGTGCCCGTGCATCGGCCCAGGCGCGGCCAATGCCGTATTCGGCCATGTAGCCGTAGCCGCCGTGCAGTTGCAGCAGCTCGTCCAGCACCTGGCCCTGCAGCTCGGTGGCGTTGAGCTTGGCCATGGCGGCGGTGACGGAGTCCAGTGAGCCTTCCATGTGCTGGGCCAGGCAGTCGTCCAGGAAGACGCGCAGCATGGTGGTCTTGGCCAGCGCGTCGGCGAACTTGAAGCGGGTGTTCTGGTAGTCGAGCACGCGGCGCCCGAAGACCTTGCGGTTGCGCACGAACTCGGCGGCCTCGTCCAGCATGCCTTCGGTGGAGGCTGCCGCACGCAGCGCGATCGCCAGCCGCTCCTGCGCCAGCTCCTGCGTCACATGCTCGAAGGCGGCGTTCTCGCGGCCCAGCAGGTGGTCGGCCGGCAGGTGCAGCTCGTCGAAGAACAGCTCGCAGGTGTCCTGGCTGTGCTGGCCTATCTTGCGCAGGGTGGCACCCTTGCCCAGGCCTTTCATGCCTTCTTCCACCACGAACAGCGACAGGCCGCGCGCGCCCAGGTCGGGCTCGGTGCTGGCCAGCACCACCATCAGGCCGGCGTTGACGCCGTTGGTGATGAAGGTTTTCTGTCCGTTGAGCACGTAGCCGCCGCCTTCGCCCTCGCTCTTGCGGCGGGCGCGCGTGCGCACGGCCTTGAGGTCGCTGCCCGCGCCGGGCTCGGTCAGGGCGATGGCGCCTATCAGCTCGCCCGTGGCCATGCGCGGCAGCCAGCGGTCCTTCTGCACCTGCGTGCCGAAGTTCCAGAGATAGGGCGCCACCATGTCGGAATGGATCGAAAAGCCGATGCCCAGGCAGTTGGCGCGCGCCAGCGCCTCGATGACCACGGCCGCGTGGCCGAAGTCGCCGCCCTGGCCGTAGGGCGGGGGCAGGTCGCAGTTGAGCAGGCCGCTGTCGCCGGCCTTGCGCCACAGGGCGCGCGGCGTGATGCCCTCTGCCTCCCAGTCATTGATGTGGGGCAGGATCTCGGTGGCCACGAATCGGTCCACCTGTTCCTTGAACAGCAGGTGGTCTTCACGCAATACGGAGCGGGTGCGCATGTCTGTGTCGGTCTCCTTGGGCTGGGTCAGGGACGATAGGTGTCGGTGGCGCTGGCCTGGCCGCGCAGCACGGGTGCGGCGGCCGTACCTGTCATGAACAGGCTGTAGTGGTCGCCCGGCTGCAGCTGGGGCAGCGCCAGCGGCGCGCTGGCCGCAGTGGCGCAGGTGGCGGCGAGCTGGGCACTGACCGGGTTGATGGAGCGGCTGGCCGACTTGGCGGGCGCCACGCCCGTGAAAAGCGGCGTGCCCGTGCCGGCGATCTTGAGCCCGCCTTCGGTGCAATCGTCGATCAGGTTGTAGAAGCGCAGCTCGGCCTTGAGCGCGTCCTGGCTTCCGCCGGAGTCGTCGATGGACGTGAAGCGCGCGGCCGCGTTCTTGCCCTGGCGCTGCGGCACCAGGGTGGTGAAGCTGCCCGGCGCCACCTTCATGCTGCCGGCGCTCTTGCCGTCCACCTGGATGGCAAAGGGCGTGTCGCCCTTGACGATGGCGTAGCTGCTGGCCGGCTTGCTGCCGGACAGCGTCTGCTCGGGGCCGTCGCCTATCTTCACGCGCAGGCTGCCCGCGTCGGGGTGGACCACGCGCACGAAGGACGAGCCTGCGGGCGGGCGCGCTGCATAGAGCTGGGCCAGCGTGCCTTCGGCATGCGCGGCGGGCAGGCAGGAGAGCCCGGCCAGGCCGGCCAGGGCGAGCGCGACGGTACGCATCACGGGGGAAAAAGCGGAGGTCATGCCTGCGGGTCCTTGGTTTCCTTGGCGGGGCGCATGCGTGCATCAAGGTACATGCGCTCCAGTTGCTTGCGGTCGGCCTTGTCAGTCTGCGTCAGCGGAAAGCCGTGGCAGGCCAGCAGTTCCGACGGAATCATGTAGGGCGGCACGCGCTGGGCCAGCAGTTCGCGCCACCCGGCCAGGTCTTCGGGCAGGGGCTGCATGCCGGGCGGGCCGCTGCGGTCCAGGTCCACGAAGCCGATCATGCGCACGATGAAGCCATCGGGCCGCTTGAGTGCCACCGCCGCACCTGCGCGCACGCCAGGCAGGGTGGCCAGCACGGCATCGACCTCGGCCAGCTCGATGCGGTAGCCGTGCATCTTGATCTGGTCGTCGCGCCGGCCGTGGAAGGTGACCAGGCCGTCGTCGTCGATCTCGCCCAGGTCGCCCGTGCGGTAGCCGCGCTTGCCGTTGCGCATGAACATGCGTGTGGCGTGCAGGTCGGGGCGGTTGAGGTAGCCGCGCATCACGTGGTCGCCGGCCACGCAGATCTCGCCTTCGTCCAGGAACACATCGGCATAGGGCTTGGCCCGGCCGATGGGAAAGGGCAGCGGCGCGCGCTGGCGCAGCGCGGGGTCGATCTCCACCCAGGTGGTGGAGCAGGTGGCCTCGGTGGGGCCGTAGGAGTTGATGATGCGCGCCTGGGGAAAGCGGCTCCACAGCGCCTCGGCCACGGTGGGCGTGAGCGATTCGGCGCCGAAGACGAAGACGCGCAGGTCGGGCAGGTGCTGCTGGTCGAAGTCGGCATCCAGCAGCTGCTGGCGCACGAAGGAGGGCGTGGATGCCCAGACGTTCACGTGGGTGCCCGCCAGGTAGGCGGCAAAGGCCTGGCGGTCGGCAATGGTCTCGCGCGCGCACAGCACGCAGGCGCCGCCCGTGACCAGGGCGCCCATCCAGTTGAACAGCGAAAAGTCGAAGCTGAACAGCATCTGGTCCATGAAGACCGGCGCCTCGCCCAGGGCCAGGCAGTCGCGTATCCAGCCGGCGAACAGGCCCAGGCTCTCCCGCCCGATCTGCACGCCCTTGGGATCGCCCGTGCTGCCCGAGGTGAACATGATGTAGGCCAGCGATTTTTCCTGCAGCGGCTGCGCGGCGATGCCGGTGTCCAGGAAGCTGCGGGCCTGCGCGTCGTAGTGCAGGCCGGCCTGCACCAGCGTGGCGATGCGCGCCATGCGCTCGGGCGGGTTGATCACGTCCACCGGCACGAAGGGCACGCCCAGGCGCAGGCAGCCGAGGATGGCCACGAGGAACGCGGTCTCCTTGTGCCCCGTGATCAGCAGCGGCTCGTCGCGCCGCGCGCCGCGCGCCAGCGCCTGCTGTTCCCATTGCGCCACGGCCTGGGCCAGTTGCTGCCAGTCCAGCGTGCCGGCGGCATCGATCACGGCGGGCCGCGCGGTGTCGGCGCCGGGCTCGGTGAAGTCGAAGCGGTCAAAACTGAATCGCATGCGGGCTCCTTGTTGCGCAGGGACAAAGGGACAGGGCGGCGGCGTGCAGGCGCTGCATCAGGCCTTGCGCTGCTCGGCCACGTACTGCGCCAGCGTGTGCACGGATTCCAGGTGCAGGTCGATCTCCGATGGCGGTATCTTGACGCCGAATTCCTTTTCGATGGCCAGTGCCACGTCCACGGCGGACAGCGAGTCCACCAGGCCCGATTCGAGCAGCAGCGTATCGGGCTCGACCGAGGTCAGGATGATGGCGCCGATGATCTGGGCAATCTTGGTTTCGATGTCATTCAGGGACATGGTTTCTCTCCAACAGGTGTTTCAGAACTGGAAATACAGGAAGCGGGTTTCCTTGTGCAGGTTGACCAGGCACAGGAAGAGCAGGACCAGGGTCACGGCCGTCCAGCCTGCGCTGGGGCGCCAGCGCATCCAGGCGCGGGGCGCTTCCTGCACCTTGAACATGGCGGGCGAGAAGCGGCCCAGGATCTGGTGGGCATTGGGCGTGAACCAGGCAATGGCCAGCAGCAGCAGCACCAGGGCCAGCTGCATGTGGTGGCCTATGGCCAGGCGGATGGCATCGCCCAGTGCCAGGCCCTGGACGTGGGACAGCGACTCCAGCGCCTCCACGCCGCGCAGGCCGGCCATGCCCTTGAGCAGCAGCATGGCGTCGCCCACGCCGTGGGCGCGGAAGAAGGTCTGGGCGATGAGCACGGCGATGAAGGTGATGACAACGCACAGCGCCTGCACGCCCCGGCCCGACTTGCGTGCGGCGGCCGGCTTGCGGCTGACCACGAAGATGCGCCAGGCATGGTTGACCGACAGGTAGAAGGCATGCAGCAGGCCGAAGATCACGTACTGCAGGCCCGCTCCGTGCCAGATGCCCGCCAGCCCCATGGTGAACAGCGTGGGCACGACGATGGTGGCCGCAAAGCCGCCGGGCGTGCGCGCGGCGCTCGATCCCACGGACAGGCCGCGCTTTTCGCGTGCGCGCGAGATGGCCATGGCCACGGGGTAGTACAGGTAGGCCGTGAGGTAGCGCGTCAGCGTCATGTGCCAGCGTGCCCAGAAGTCGATGATGCTGCCGGCCTTGTAGGGCGAGTTGAAGTTCAGCGGGAAACGGATGCCGAACATGCGCGCCAGGCCCAGCGCCATGTCCGAATAGCCCGAGAAGTCGAAGTACAGCTGCAGCGCGTAGCTGAGGCTGGCGCCCCAGGCGGCCCAGAACTGCAGCTCGCCGGGCGCGGCGAATCCCGCGTCTGCATAGGGCGCGATCTCGTCGGCCAGCAGCACCTTCTTGGCCAGGCCGATCACGAACAGCGTGCCGCCGATGGACAGGTTGTCCGCGCGGAACCGGTAGTTATCCGGCTGCGCGAACTGCGGCATCATTTCCTTGTGGTGCAGGATGGGCCCCGCGATCAGGTGCGGGAAGAAGGTCACGAACAGCACGTAGCTGAGCAGGCTGCGTTCCTTGACGATGCCCGAGCGGCAGTCCAGCAGGTAGCCGATCTGGGTGAAGGTGAAGAACGAGATGCCCAGGGGCAGGATGAGCTCGTGCATGCCGCCCTGCGTCAGCCCCCATTCGCCCAGGAAGTTGAACAGCGTGGCGAAGTACTTGTAGTGGAACAGCGCCGCCAGGTCGGCGCCCACGCCCAAGGCGGTGACCAGCCCCTGCAGCCGCGCGCGGCCCGCAAAGCGCAGGATAAGCAGGCTCACCACGTAGTTGAAGGCGATGGACAGGGCCAGCAGGGCGACGAACTGCGGGTTCCACCAGCCGTAGAAGACAAAGGACGTCAGGCACAGCCAGAACGCGGCCAGCCGCAGGCTGATGGCCCCGGCCAGGTAGTGGCCCGCCAGCGCGATGGGCAGGAACAGCAGCAGGAAAAGATAGGAATTGAACAGCATGTAGCGGGCGGGGTCACGCAGGCGGGGAGGCGGCGTCCATCTCCTTGAGCGCCGCTTTTTCATCGTCCGTCAGGGGCAGGGACAAGGTGTTTTCCGAGAACTCCCAGATCACCAGCCGCAGGCTGGCCGGCCAGGAGGCGCGGCGCTTGAGCGCGGCCACCATGGCGCCGCTGAACTGGCCGCCGTCCATGCTGAGGTTCCAGACTTCCTGGCCCAGCGCGCGGCCGAGCTGCGGCGCGAAATTGCTGCGCAGCCCGTTGGAGCTGCCGGCCAGCAGCACCTGCACGGGCGGCGTCTCGTCCAGCAGGCCGCCGCCGCGCACGGGGGCAATGGTCTGCGGGCGCACCTGGTCGCGCCGTGGGCGCCAGCCGGCCGGGGCATCGGCCAGGCCGGCCAGGGCCAGCAGGTCGCCGGGCAGCGGCTGCAGCGGCCCGGGCGCGGATTCCTCGAAGGCCTGGGCGCCGCGCTGCCCGCCCAGCAGCGGCAGCGCGGCCTGGGCCACGGCCAGGGCGGCGGCGCGTGCGCCCTCGGCATTCATGTGCACGTCGGTGCGAAAGAAAACGGGTTGTGCCTGCTCCTGTGTCTGCAGGGCAGGGCGCAGATCGGCGAAGGCAATGCCGTCGGCCTGCAGGCGCTGCTGCCACAGGTCCAGGCGCTGGAGCATCACGGGTGCCACGGGCAGGCCGCACAGATGGGCGGCCTCGATGCGCGACTTGTCGGGCACGGCCACCACCAGGGTGGCAATGCCTTTGTCCTGCAACTGCCGGGTCCAGTGGCGCAGCAGGCGCTGGCGCGCCTCGAAGGGCGCGGCGCCCGTGCCGGGCTGGGGCCGCAGGCCGTCGCGGTAGAACATCCATTGCGGGCAGCCCAGGGCCACCTGCGCTCCCGTGTCGCCCAGCAGGCGGTAGCGCAGCGCGGCCTGGCCGGTTTCCAGCGAGGACTGCGCAGGCAGGCGCAGGCCCTTGTTCAGCGCCGCGCCCGCGCGGCCATCCAGCCAGGCGGCCAGTTGCAGCTCGCCGGCCTTCGGTCCCCCGCTGGCCAGCGTCCAGCCGCCCCAGGCCAGGCCCGACAGCAGCAGGGCGCCCCAGATCCAGGCGTTGCGCCGGTGTCCTTTGTCGGTTTGCAGTTCTTGCGCGGTGGGGTCCACGGTGTCAGCCCTTGAGCGCGGCCCGCAGCCGCTCCAGCCAGGTGGCGTTGGGCATGAGCGAGGCGTTGTCCCACTGGCCGGCCGCGTTGGGGCCGTAGCTGTAGGTGGGCTCGAACATCTGCCACACCAGCACCTGGGGCTTGTGGGACTTGAAGGCCGGCGACTCCAGGTACTCCAGCAGCATGGTCCACTGGCCCACGTTGCCGGGCTTCCAGTTCAGCGAGACCGGGCGGTCCAGCAGGTTGGAGAGCTTTTGCGGAAAGCCGAAGTAGGGCTGGACCATGCTGTGGCCGGTGACATGGACGGGGGCGGGCTCATCGTCGAGCAGGCCCTTGGCCGGAGCCTGGCGGCGCACGGTGTAGACCTCGCGGCCGATCTGCTTGCGCTCGTCGGCGGTGAGGAACAGCTCGGCCAGGTCGCCATAGCGGCGCTCGGTGACGGTATCGCCCAGGGCCAGGCCGCTGCCGGCGCTGCCGGCCAGCTGGGGCACCTCGCCCTGGACCATGCGGGCGGTGGCCTCGGCCGTGGCGTCGGCTGCCGCCTGGGTCCAGTGCTGGTCGGTGCGGTAGAACACGTCCTTGCCGCTGTCGCGCACGGTGCGCAGCACGGCCTCGTCGTCAAAGCTGGGAATGCCGGCAGCCTGCAGCGCCTGCAGCACCTGCTTGTAGCGGCCCTGGACATCGGCGCTCATGGCCTTGCCGTCGGGCATCTTGTCGGCATAGAAGCGCACCTTGTCGGGCAGCAGCAGCACCTGCAGCTTCACGCCGCGCGCGGCCAGCAGGTTGCGCGCCTCGGTGATCAGCCGGGTGGATTCGGTGATGCCGGCGCGGTCCACCTGGGTCAGGCTGCCCCAGCCCGGAAACAGCCAGCCGTCCTTGCCCCTGAGAACGATGGAGGAGCTGTCCTGTGCCTGGGCCTGTGCCGTACCCTGCGCTGCCAGCGCGCCCAGCACCAGGGCGCAGCCGGCCAGCCCGCGTGCGGCGCGTGCCATGCCCGAGCGCAGTCCCTGCAGGGCGGGGCGGGGTGCTTGCTTGGTCGAATCCATGGGAGCTTTCTCCTTTTCTCTTGTCTGTGTGGTGGTGGCGGCGGCGGGGCAGGGCTTTCAATAGGACAGCGTCAGCGTCATGAACAGGCCCTTGGCGCGGTCGGCCTGGCCGCCACCGATGTTGAAGCGGTACTGCATGGACCAGTCCAGATAGGACTGGGCCGTGCTGTAGTGGCTTTCGCGGAACCATTGGCGCAGGCTGACGCCCACGCCGGCGCTGGCGGACCAGCTGCTGCCATTGCCTTGCAGGGCCAGCGTCTGCCCCTGCTGGGCGGCCAACTGGGCTGCGGTGGGCGTGGCGCCCGGGGCGGCCTGCAGGGAGCGCACATCGACGCGGTTCCTCTGCTTGATCCAGTCGGCCGCGACCACGCCGAACGGGAAGATCACCAGGCCCTGGTTGATGCCGTCGGCGCGGAAGCTGCGCCCGATGCGGGCCTCGGTGGAGAAGAACCATTGCTCGCGCTTGTAGCGGCCCGAGCCGTCGCCCACCAGGGCGCCGTTGGTCTGGTCGGTCAGCGTGAAGCGCGAGGCCATGCTCTGGTTGGCATAGCCGGCCTGGCTGTAGCCCTCCATGGTGAACCAGCTGGAGCGGTCCGTGCGCCGGCCCGTGCCCTCGTAGAAGCCGTGGGTGACATAGGCCAGCCAGCCGCCCTGGCCCGCGCCTGCGCTGTATTTGGCCGAGATGGGATTGCCCAGCGCCGGGCCCGTGGGGTTGAGCGGATCGCGCCCGCTCATCAGGCAGCGCAGCTGGGGCGATTCCGGCGTGATGAAGCCCGAGCGCGTGGCGGAGCCGATGTTGAACTGGCGCTCTATGCCGAAGGTCAGCGCGTACTTGGTGGACGGCGTGAAGCGCATGCCCAGCGAGCCCGTGGTGGTGGGCAGGCCAGAGATGCCGCGGTTGTCGCCGGCCTGCACATTGATGGGCAGGCCGGTGCAGGGGTCGATGGCGCTTTGGCCCAGCGTGGTGCCGCCGCCGTCATGCAAGGTGCTGCCCAGCCGCCCGTAGACATCGAAGATGCGCGTCGATGAGTTGAGGAAGTTGGACGGGCGCCAGTAGGCCTCGGCCGTGCCGAAGACCGCATCGCCCGCCTGCGTGAGGATGCCGTCCGAGAACGCACGCCCCGCAGGCCGCGCACCCCGGTAGCCCATGGAGACGATGGCGCCCCATTCGCGCGAATAGCCGGAGACGGCGCTGCGTGCGTTCTCGCGCTGGCCGGGCGTGAGCTTGGCGGTGCCGGCGTCGTCCAGGTCGATGGCTTCCTTGAAGGTGCGCACGGCGCCCCGGTTGTCGCCGGTGCCGGCCAGCGCATAGCCTTCGTCCAGCATGGCGCCCGCTGGCGCCTCGCCCGTGGCGCGCGCCGCGCGAAAGTCCTGCAGCGCCTTGGCCGGCTCTTCCTGGCGCGAGTACAAGTAGCCGCGCTGCATCAGCAGCTGGGGGTCGTTGGGGGTGAGGGACAGGGACTTGTCCAGCCGCAGCAGGGCCTGGCCCTGCTGGTCGCGGTTGCCTGCGGCCAGCGTGGTGGTCAGCAGCTTTTGCAGTTGCGCATTGTCGGGGTCCTGCTCCACGGCCGTTTGCGCATGTTCGATGGCGGCCTTGTAGTCCTGGCGCGCGTAGGCCGCATAGGCCTGGGCGCTGGGGCCGCCCGTGCCCTGGGCATCGGAAGGCTGCAGCTCGCAGACCGTGCCGTAGGGCGTATCGCGGCAGTCCTGCAGCGGCGGCGGGTAGTCGGCCATGGCCAGGGTCTGCGAGGCACCGCGCGTATCGGCCACCATGGGCGTGTCGCGGCCTGGGCGCAGGTCATCGGCTTGCTTGAGGCGGCGGGCCACGGATTCATCCTGTGCCGGCATGGGCGCCAGCAGCGCGCGGGCGCGTGCCGCGTCGCCAGCGGCCAGGGCCGCGTCGGCCGCGATCAGGCGCAGGTTGGCGGACTGCTTTTCGTCCAGCCAGTCCTGCTTGAGCACGGCATCGAAGTCCTCGTTGGCCTGTGCGGTCTTGCCCTGGCGCTGGCGGATGTAGCCGCGCATGCCCAGCGCCGCTGTGTCTTCGTTGTCCTGCGCCAGCGCCTCGTCTGCGGCTTTTTCCGCATCGGGCAACTGCTCGGCCAGCAGCAGCGAGGTGATCAGCAGCAGGCGGTGCGATGCCGTTCCCGGCGCCAGCGCCACGGCCTCGCGCGCAAAGGGCACGGCCTGCGCCGGGTTGTTGGCGATCAGCGCCTGGTAGGCCTTTTGCGCCGGCAGCACGGCCTGGCTGCGGCGCAGGGTCTGGCGCTTGGCCACCAGGTCGCTTTTGTTGGGTGGGTCCAGGGCCAGGGCGGCATCTGCGGCCTCGATGGCGGCGCCCAGCTGCTCCTGCGCCTCCAGCGCGCCTATCCACAGCAGCGCCCACTGGCCCTGGCTGGGGTCCAGGCGAAAGGCCTGCTCGGCCCTGCGCGCGCTGTCCGCGTAGTTCTTGGCGTTGTAGTCGGTGTAGGCCTGCGTGGCGATGGGAAAGGCCTTGTTGTAGGCCTCGGAAGCCGTGGCCCCCGCAGGCCCGCCCGCTGCCCCACCTGCCGCTGCGGCCCGCACATTGGTTTCGGCCTGCTGCAGCGTGGCCTCGTCCAGCCCGGCGGCGCGGGCCGAGGCGATGGCCTTGAGCGCTTCCTCGTTCTTGCCCTGCTTTTGCAGCGAGTAGATCAGCAGCATGCGCAGGCGCAGCAGGTCGGGGCGCAGCTGTACGGCCGATGCGGCGGCGGTCGCGGCCCGTGCAAAGCGGCCGGCCTGGTAGTGGGCATAGGCCTGGTTGGCCAGTTGCCACGCGCGGCCCCTGAGCGGCGCCTCCGCCTTGACGGCCGCCACGGCCTGCGGCCAGGCCGGCGGCGTGTTCCAGCCGGCGCCCAGCAGCGCGGCCAGCGTGAGAGGGCGAACGAGGGGAGCGAGATGCTTCATATGCCGGCCCTTGGGGTGCTTGGAATGCCTTGTGCGGGAATGTCGGGATGCACCGTGGGGTCGGTGGGCTCCCCCTGCTGGAAGCTGATGGCCTCGCGCAGCGTGGCCTCGTCCAGCCAGCCCTGCTCCATGAGGATGGCGCCCAGCGGACGGCGTTCGCGCTGCTGTATCTCCAGCGCGGTGGCCAGCCGGGTTTCGTCGATGGCCTGCCATGACAGCAGCAGCTCGCCCAGGCGCTGGCGCTGGTGGCTCAACTGGTCGGTGGACGGGAAGTCGTGCATGGTCTTGTCCCAGGCCAGGCGCTTGCCCGTGACCAGGTGGACGATGAACAGCTTCCAGGCGCGCGCCGCCGCCATGGCATTGATGAAGTTGCCGATCACCATGCGCGGGATGGACAGCATGGCGTGCTCCCAGCCGTACAGGCGCGAGACGAACCAGGCGCGCTGCACCACGCGCAGCAGCAGGGCGATGACGTTGACGCTCATCAGCGTCACCAGCCAGCCGTTGGGAGCGAACAGGGACGGGTAGTACACCGTCCACCAGCCCATGTGATCGGCCAGCAGGAACAGCAGGAAGTTCAGCAGTAGCAGATAGGCCAGGATGGCCACGAAGGAGGTCACCAGCCCCTTGCGGTCCCGGAACAGCAGGTACTTGGTGGACAGCGGCCCGGCCCAGCCGACCTGGCTCCAGCCCTGCAGGCCGATGCCCAGTGTCCAGCGCGCCTTTTGCCGGTAGGCGGTCTTGAAGGTGTTGGGAAAGAACTCGCGGATGCCCAGCGGCATGGTCAGCGTGGACACCTTTTCCTTGCCCAGGCCGAACAGCGGCTTGCGCCGTATCACGTAGTCCACGGGGAACTTGCCGAAGATCTGCTTCATGCCCCGGCGTGCCAGCCGAGCGCCGATGTCGTAGTCCTCGGTCAGCGTGTCGGTGTTGAAGGGCTGGTTGTGGGTCTCGGCCGCCAGTTCCTCCATCGCCTTGCGCGAAAAGCAGGTGCCCACGCCGGCCGAGGGCACCATGTGCGACATGCTCTCGCGCACCACCAGGTCCTTGGTGTGCCATTCGGCGAATTCGTCCATGTAGGTGCCGGCCACCAGCTCGTACCACTCGCGCTCCAGGGAGGTCACGGGCAGCTGGATGAAGTCCATGCGCGGCAGCAGGTAGTTGTAGTACTTGAGCTCCAGCGGGTGCAGCACGTCCTCGCTGTCGTGCAGGATCACGCCGGCAAAGGGCTCGGGCTGCAGCGTGTTCTGCTGGAAGATGGCCTGCACGATCCAGTTGAGGCAGTCGGCCTTGCAGGTGGGGCCGTCATGGGGCACCTCCACGCGGACCAGCTGGCGGTAGCGCCGGCGCATGCGCTCGACCTCGTTCTTGGTGCGCTCGTCGTTGCGGTAGGTGCCCACGAAGATCATGTAGTTCTTGTAGTCCAGCGTGCCCACCATGCTCTCGAGCATGGGCGCGATCACGTCGTACTCCAGCCAGGCCGGCACCATGATGGCCAGCGGCTTTTCCTCGACCTCCTGCAACTGCTGTGCCTTGAGCGGCTGGTAGCGGCGCTTGACGGTCAGCGCGCGCCAGGCCTCGCGCACCCAGTACCAGGCGTCGATGAACAGGTCGTCGATGCTGGACAGCAGGATGACGACGGCCACCACGGCGCTGACGATCTCCAGCGCGTGGTAGTAGTCGGCCACCAGGTAGGGCCAGTAGAGGGAAGAGATCATGGCGATCGCCTCATGCCGTCGTCATCGTTGCCCGGGCCGGGCTCAGTGCTTGGACTGCTTGCTGCGCGCCACCGCCCAGGCCAGCACCACCAGCAGCAGCACCACGAACAGCGCGATGGCGATGCCCGGCACGCTCCAGGACAGGAAGTTGCGCCATTCGTGGAAGGCGCCTTCGCGCGGACCCGACGGAATGCCGGTTTCGGGATTGCTGCTGTCCACCCAGGCCAGCGGGCCGTCGCCACCGATCACGGCGATGTTGCCGCGATTGAGCAGGAAGGGCTCGCCCAGGCCGCCCGTCCACTCGCCGATGGCATGCCACAGCACGCCCTGCTGGCCGCCTGCCGTGACCACTTCGGCCGAGGACAGTTGCTTGAGTCCCTTGATGTCCAGCCAGTCCGCCGACTTGCCGCGGATGCGCAGCTGCTGCCGGTCCGTCACCGTCACCAGGGGCTTGGCGCCGTCCACGGCCACTTCCATGGCGACAAAGGGCATGGAGGGCTTGGCCGTTGCATCGGCCTGGGCCACGACCAGCTCGGCCTGCGAAGCCGACAGGCCGCTGGCGGCCGCCAGGTTGGCCATGCGCTCCAGCGCGGCCGGCGCCGCCGACAGATAGCTGGCGGGCACCAGGAACTGCGACTTGGCGCCCAGCAGCGGCAGCAGGCCGATGAAGCTGCCGTTGGCCTCGGCCTTGCCGGGCGTCACGTAGCTGATGGCCGGCAGCACGCTGGCGGGGTAGGGCTGGGGAATCTCGTTGCAGTCGGCCGAGTAGGGCTGGCGCTGCACGGACACCCGCAAGGTGTTGTTGATGCCCAGCGCATAGCCGGGCACACGGGCGCGCAGGCGTTCGGGCTGGCCGTTGGCCTCCAGCTGGCGGGCCGACAGCAGCATGCCGTTCCAGAACAGCGTGGCCACGGGGCGCGTGGCCGAGGCGCCGGGGGCGGCGGCCACGTACAGCGTGATCTCGCCCGGCATCTGGCCCTGCGAGGCCACGGCGCTCAGCGGGAAGTTCATCGTCCAGTCGCCGCGCGACAGCACGTCGAAGCTGTCGGGACTGCCGCCCAGGCTGGACAGGCGTATGCCCTTGGCCTCGTCCCATTGCGGGGGCTGGGCCGCGGCCACGGTCACGTTGTCGCTGACCAGCAGGCGCTGCAGGGCGGCCTCTTGCAGGCCGGCCACGCGCGCACCCGCGTCGGCGGCCACGGCCAGCACCATCTGGCGGCCCATGGGCAGGGCGCGCAACTGCTGCGAGGCCAGCGCCTCGTTGGCCAGCGGTGCGCGCCGGGCGCGCCATTGCTGCAGGGCCTGGCCCGCATCGGGATCGGACGCCAGCTGGGCCTGCAGGGCCGCGAAGGCGGCGGTCAGGCGCTGCTGCAGTGCCTTGTCGGCCACCACGATGTCTCCGCTGACCTGGGCGGCCCCCAGCATGAGCAGCGCGCCCAGTTCGGCGTCACTGGCCAGCTTGTGCTGGGGCTCGGCGCCGCGCAGTGCGGCAAAGGCGGGCACGCCGGCCAGGGCGGCGGGAACCTCCAGGCCGCGCAGGTCCAGCGTCTCCCCCACGGCGGGCAATGCGTTCACCGTCATGCGCCTGTTGTTGCGCTGCAGGCTGGCGCCGATGCGCCAGGCACTGTCGAACGAGGCCTGCTCCAGCTGCCTGCCCGCCACCAGCACGGTGGTGCGCACGGGCAGGGTGTTCCAGACATCTTCGATGCTGCGCACATCGCGCGGGTCCACGCGGTAGCTCAGCCGTGTCTGCGGCGAGATGGTCAGGGAGTTGGCCAGGGAGTGGTTGTCATCGCATCGCACCTGGCCGTTGCGGCTGCGCCAGTTCACGCCCAGCCGCACGAAATCGCTGGCGCGGGCCTGCTGGGCGACGGGCAGCGTGCGCTGCAGCGTGCCGTCACCGTCGGGCACGGTCTGCGACACGGCGGGCGTGCCGTTGAGCGAGATCACCACGGTCGAGACGCCGGGCTCGCCCTTGAGGTAGCGGCTGTCGAAGGCAATGCTGGCATCGCCCAGCGGCAGGCCGCGCGGCACGGGCAGGTAGAAGTCCTGGGTGGCCGTGCCGGCCAGCACCACGGGATCGACGATGCCCAGCTCCTTGAGCGTGACGCTGCGCTGCAGCCCGTCGCTGGCGCCCAGCTGGCGTATGGCGTCACCCAGCGCCGAGGCCGAGGCCGTCTGCGCGAACAGGGCGCCCAGGCCCAGCAGCGAACCCAGCGCCCAGCGGGCCCCGGTGCGGGAAAACGAATGGCGGTGGATGGTCGGTTGCATGGGGGGCCTCTTTTTGACTTCGGTGCTCGGTTCGTGACGCGATTCGTGACACGTTCAGTTGCTGCAGGGCGGCTGCCGTTGCAGTGGGGCGGGTGGCCTTCAGGCCGCAGCCATGCCCTTGCCCATGGCGGCGAGGGCGCCTGCGTGTCCAGCGGCAAACTCCTCGAAGGGCTGTCCCAGCAAGGCCCGTACGATGCGCTGCGAGGCCTGTCCGTCGCCATAGGGATTGATGCGGCGCGCGAATGATGCGCGATGCCCTTCATCGGTCAGCAGGCGGTTCACCTCGGCCACGATGCGCGCGCGCTGCGTGCCCACCAGCATCACGGTGCCGGCCGATACGGCCTCGGGCCGCTCGGTCACATCGCGCATCACCAGCACGGGCTTGCCCAGGTAGGGCGCCTCTTCCTGCACGCCACCGGAGTCGGTCAGGATGATGTGGGCGCGCTGCATGAACCAGACGAAGTCCACATAGTCCAGCGGATCGATGAGGCGGATGTTGTCCATGCCGCCCAGCGTGCGCATGACCACTTCGCGCACGGCGGGGTTGAAGTGCACGGGGTAGACGATGAGCAGGTCCGGATGGCGCTGCGCCAGCTCGGCCAGCGCAGCGCAGATGTTCTGGAAGCCTTCGCCGAAATTCTCGCGCCGGTGTCCCGTGACCAGCAGCAGCGGGCGCTGCGCATCCACCCAGGGATGGCGCTGGGCAATGGCACGGGCCAGCTCGGGCTGGGCATCGAGCCGGTCGCACAGCGTGGCCAGCGCATCGATGACGGTGTTGCCCGTCACGGCGATGCGGCCCTGCAGGTTCTCGCCCAGCAGGTTGGCGCGCGACGTGGGCGTGGGCGCAAACATCCACTGGCTGACCACATCGACCACACGGCGGTTCATTTCCTCGGGAAAGGGCTGGGCCAGATCCCCCGTGCGCAGGCCGGCTTCCACATGGCCCACGGGAATGTGCCGGTGAAACGCTGCCAGCGCGCAGGCCGTGGCCGTACTGGTGTCGCCGTGCACGAGCACGTAGTCGGGCTTTTCCTGCTCCAGCACGCCGTCGGCGCCCGCCACCACGCGGGAGAACAGGCCGTTGAGTGTCTGGCTGGGTTGCATGACGGCCAGGTCGTGCCGGGCCTGCAGGCCGAACAGCTCCATCACCTGATCCAGCATCTGGCGATGCTGACCCGTCACGCACACCACACTTTCGATGCCGCGCGTCTGCGACAGGGCCGTCACCAGCGGCGCCATCTTGATGGCCTCGGGACGGGTCCCGAAAAACGAAAGAATTTTCATGCCAACCCCTTTTGCGTTTTCCTGTGCTCTTCGCTTGTGCGTTCTTGTGCTGCGCTGTACCCGGCAGGGGCGGGACCCGTCTCAGCCCGAAGACGGGCCGGGCAGGCTGCAAAGCGGTGTGGAATATACGGCGGGTTTTTGGAATTTTCGATCGATTGCTCCGGTTCGATTGAAAACTATCGTCAATTGAGAGAAATTGACGGAAGTTAAGAGGACTTGAGGGAGCTTGATGACCTTGCTTTCCATTGGGGAACCTCCGTCGAATCTCAAGCGCCGCAAGCCATGCGCGCCATGGGGCTGGATGCACGTTCGCGCCAGGGGTGCTGTTGCACAAAGCTGCGCGCCTGGGGGCTTTGTTGCAGCTAGTACATCACCGAAACAAGGATGTGCTTGTCAGACGCTTGCCTATTGCTGCCAGCTGCTGCCTATTGCAAGCCCTGGGGCGCGTCTGCGCAAGGCTTGGAGGGGGTGTCCGTGCTGTCGCTTTCCCTGATGTGCGGCCGGTGCGCGGGGCCGGGGCAGGGGCGGGCGCGGCGGGCGCAAACCTGGGCATGAACCTTGCCACAAGCCGGCCCGGAAACGAAAACGGGCCCCGTGTAGGGGCCCGTTTTGCTGGGTGTATGGCGGAGAGGGCGGGATTCGAACCCGCGGTGGGGATTAGCCCACACACGCTTTCCAGGCGTGCGACTTAAACCGCTCATCCACCTCTCCGAAGCCAGCGATTATAGCAGTGATTTCGGGTGATCACGGTAAGAAGCTGGAACCGGCAGCGATGCGGGTGCGCCCCGGTGCACCTTGCAGGTACAACCGGCAAGGCAGCCCCGGTCGTTCAGCCGCAAGCCATTTGGGATGGTGAATGGTTGCAGTATCGTGAAATCCGGCGAGCTTGTGATGCGGGTCCATCCAAGGAATCCTCGGTGCGCACTATTTGCAGTTGGCAACCCATGGCGTATCCGCATTGATTCAGGTTTTCCTCAGCCCGAGCATTCGATGGAGGCAGATGTCGGGAGCTGTCATGTATACAAGAAGGTATTTTCTTTGCTTTGTGAAATTGGGGTGAATTTCATGTAAGTCATTGATGTTGTTGATTTTTGTTCAAATGAAATTTATCTGGTTTGAAAGGTTCCAGAATGCATCCTGGATGAATTGCAAATGTTGAATGCAATTCTCAAACGCCGGATGCATTTTGCAACAGACGCCGCATGCCAGCTTGTAGACAATGCCTGCGGCGCCGGGCCTTGAAATGCCTGTTTCAAGCCCATTGCGGCAGATTCCTCCTGTATTGCGGCGTGTCGACAGCCCAGGCCAATCATAGAAACCCGCTATCACCATGGCTCACCATTCAATGCGCTCCGATTTTTACTGTGGCGGGGCGCTGCCATGGCGGGCACTGGCCTTGAGCCTTGTGGCGGTGCTGGGCGCTGGGGCGGCGTTCGCTGCCGGGCCGCAGCGGCAGGTGCTGGAAAGCCTGCCGTCCGGCACGGCCAAGGGGGCGCCTGCCTATGAGTTGTCGCTGCCTGCCTGCACGGCGGCGCCTTGTCCCTTTGAGTTGCGGCTGGTGCGTGCCGGTGTGCAGCAGGGCCAGCCAGCGGCGCTGTCCTGGCCGGCGTCCAGGGGGCCGGCGCAATTGGCGCAGCCCGATCCGCTGTACGGCGTGGGTGATCCGCTGTCTGCGGCAGCAGGGCTCCAGCACCTTGAGCGCGTGTGGACGACTGGCGAGGAAGAAGACACCGTCACCGCTGCCGTGCGCAGCTTGCGCCTGCCCGGCGTGCAGGGCGGCTCGCGTGCGCTGCTGGTCACGCAGATGGGGGGCTTTGAGCATCCCAAGCGCCGCCATGCGCTGTATGTCGCGACCGCCCAGGGCCCGCACCTGGCCTGGCAGTACGACGAGCCCCAGGGCAACTACCAAAGCTGGGTGCTGGCGCCCACGGGCCGGATTCCGGTGCTGCTGGTGCGCTATGCATCACCGCAGGACGATGCGCCCGACCAGATCGAGACCCGCAGCCTGCGCTGGAACAAGGGCCGGCAGGCGTTTGCCGAGCAGGCCTCGGCACCACCGGCCGCCGTGCAGGCCGTGGTGGCGGCGCGCTATGACAGCGTGGCGGCAGCGCGTGCCGCACGCGCGCAGCAGGCCGAATGCCTGGGCGCCTATTCCGTCGTGCGCACACGCCCCGCAGGCGCCGCACCCCATCACGCCCTGGTGCAGGTGGCGGCGGACATGGCGCAGGCGCATGCCGAATCGCTGCGGCTGCGTGCCTGTTCGGCCAGCCTGCAGCCGCGCACCGTGCCATTGGTGCACCTGCTGCCGGATGCCGGCCTGAATCCCGGCAAAAAAACCGGCAACAAACCCGACCGCAAACCCGAGCCCAAACCCGAGCCCGCCCGCTGAGCCGTTGCTGCGGGCCATATCGACAACCACAAAGAGGGGAGAAGCATGCCTGACATCAAGGACAGCGTAGGCGAGGGCGGCAGCAACCAGGTGCATGACGTGGCCCTGCTGCAGGCCATGCTGCGCGTGGTCAAGGACGCCAAGAACGCGCCGTATCTGGGCGTGGACTACGACGGCAGCTACGGCGCGCAGACGCGCGCCGCGCTGGAGCGTTTCCAGAACGACCACAAACTGGCCGCCGCCAAGGCCGCGCCGGGCCAGCCGCAGGCCGGGGGTGCCAAGGAGGCGCTGGGCCTGGCGGCAGTCGGAGGGGCCACGGTGGCCAAGCTCAGCGGCATGCTGCCGGCCTCGCACCAGGGCATGCGCGCCGCGCAGAACTCCAAGACGGTGTACCTGGAGGCCAAGGCCCAGGACGTGGCCACCAGCAAGGCCGCCATTGCCAACGATGCGGAGTACGAGCCCACCTTCCGCGCCAAGCTGGCCAGCCTGGTGCAGCAGATGTATGACACGCACAAGATCGCGCTGTGGATCACGCCCACGGGGCGCCGGCGCACCTTTGCCCAGCAGGCCGCCGAGACCCAGACCAAGGCCGGCCCGGGCGAGAGCAACCACAACTTCGGCCGCGCGGCCGACATCGGCTTCAAGCGCTTCCAGTGGGTCAAGGGCGACGGCAGCATCGTCACCGACGCCGACTGGCTCAACCAGCTGGAGGCCGTCAAGTCCGCCGATGCATCGCGCTGGTGGAATGAGCGCGACAGCCTGGCGGCCAAGCAGGGCCTGCTGCCGCTGAAGTTCGAGCGCGTTCACCTGCAGGCTTTCGCGCAGCAGGGGGTGAGCAACCAGCGCTCGCTGGCCAAGCTGCTCAACGCCGTGTCGCAGAACAACATGGGCTGGAAATCCGCCTACCAGGCAGACCTGCAGTCCCAGGGCAAGCATTGGGTGAACGTGGGGTCCGCCAAGTCCATCTGGGCCGGAACAGCCTCCGTGACCAAGGCCGATCTTGCCAAGGCCCGCACGGCGGCCACCGGCAAGCAGGTCAAGGAAGCGCAGATCACCCAGAACGAGGTGGACGCCATGCGCCGCATGCTCAAGGCCGATTTCGAGCAGGCCGACCTGAACTGGTCCAAGTGGGCGCCCGTGCCCTGAGCCTGGCCGGACGCCTGCCGCGCAGGCAGGCGTCACTCCCATCGCATCTTCCGGAGAGAGCATCTTGAGAATCGACCCTTCGACGGGCGAGGCCGCCCTGCGCGCGCCACTGTCCCTTTCGCTGCCCCTGCCTGTGTCCCTGTCCGCGTCCCTTCCGGCGTCCCTTCCCGCCATGGACGCTGACGCAGCGCCGGGCGGGCCGCCTGCCATCCGCGCCCCGCAGGACGTTCTTTCGGGCGTGCGGGTTGCCTCGCAGCTGCTGCAGGACTTTCGCCCCATCACCGAAAGCATCGAGTGGGAGCTTGGCCACCTGCACTGGGCGCAGGCCGGCCTGCTGACCTTTGCCGAGAACGAAGTGCCCTACGTTGTCAACAACAGCGGCCGCCTCTCGGAAGATGCGGCGGCCCTGCTGTTCCACCACTGCGCGGACACCGCGCCGCAAGGCGCCATCGCCGTGCTGGAATTGGGCGCCGGCTGCGGCCTGTTTGCGCGCATGTTCCTGCAGGCCTTCCGGCACCTGTGCCAGCAGGAAGGGCGTGATTTCGACCAGCGGCTGGTCTACTACGTCACCGACGGCTCTCCCCGCACGGTCGCGCAATGGCAGGAGCGCGCCCTGTTTGCCGAGTTCGGCGGCCAGGTCGTGGCCGGCTGCTGCGACGCCATGCGGCCCGAGGCCGTGCAGCTGCCGGACGGCAGCACGGTGCCCCTGCCGCCGCTGCACGCCGTGTTCTGCAACTACGTGCTGGACGTGCTGCCTGCCACCGTCGTGCGGCGGCAGGGCGACGGGCCGGTGCAGGAATTGCGCATACGCACCCGCCTCACCGATGACGCCCAGCTCGTGCGCCAGTACACCGCACTGTCGCCGGGCGAGATCCGTGCCCTGGTGGACCATGCGGATGCGGCCCAGCGTGCGCGCCTGTTGCCCCTGGTGGGCCTGTTCGAGCAGGAGGTGGGCTTCTTCGACTGCGACCAGGCAGCGTTGTCGCCCTGGGTGGATGCCGCCTTGTCCGTCAGCGAGGCGGCACCGCGCCTGCTGGTCAACCACGGCGCCTTTGGCGCGCTGCAGACGTTGCAGCGGCGGCTGGCGCCCAAGGGGCTGGTGCTCATCAACGACTACGGCGCCTGCACGCCCGAGGCGGCGGCCCAATCGGGCGCCTCCCAGCGCTTTGGCCGCACCAGCGCCATCGGCCTGAACTTTCCGCTGCTGGCGCAATTGTTCGGGCGCGAAGGCTGGCAGGTGCTGGCGCCTTCGGGCGATGCGCAAAGGGCCATCCATGCGCGGCTGCTGATCGGCGAGGGATGCGAGCGCACGGCGGCAGCCTTTCTCAACCGCTTCAGCGCCGATGCGCAGCAGTTCTTCGAGGCACCGGCCCAGGAGGCCCGCACGCACCTGGAGTCGGGCCGCCAGGACGCCGCCCTGGAAAGCTACCGCCAGGCCATCACCCGCAGCCCGCGCGACTGGCGGCTGCTGGGCGAGGTGGCCGAATTCGTGGGCCTGCAGCTGCGGGACTTTGCCGCCGGCATCGAGCTGGCGCGCAGCGCGCTGGACCTCAATCCCTGGCTCAGTACCTGGCTGTGGAATGTGCTGGGCGACTGCCTGTTCTGCCAGGAGCAGTTCGCGGCCGCGCATGAGGCCTACCTGCAGGCCGAAGGCATAGACCCGCGCGATGCGCGCACCCAGCTCAACCTGGCCTACACCTGGCAACAGCGCGGCGACCCGGCGCGCGCGCTGGCCTGCATCGCCCAGGGCCTGGCGGGGGATGCGCACGGCGTGCACACGCAGCGCCTGATGGAAAAGCAGCAGCAGATCCTGGCGCAGATCGCTGCCCTGCGCGCCTCGGAGCAGCAGCGGCTGGCCCAGCGCGCGGCACGGCTGCAGGGCGGGGCATAGGCCTGCCGGCAGCCTGCAGAAGTTCAGCGGTTGCGGCCCGCCAGCCGCACGGCCAATGCCGCCGCTGAAGCCGCGCAGGCCAGGGCCACCACCCCGCCCCAGCCCCACTGCGCCAGGGCCAGTGCGCCCAGCGCCGAGCCCGAGGCCATGCCGATGAACACGCCCGTGAACAGCAGCGCATTGAGCCGGCTGCGTGCAGCGGGGTCCAGGCCATACACCAGGGTCTGGTGCGCCACCAGCGTCGCCTGGATGCCGAAGTCGAAACCGATGGCGCTGGCCACCAGCAGCGGCAGCTGTGCGCCGGTCGGCAGCCAGGGAGACAGTGCCAGCACGGCAAACGACGCCAGGGCCAGGCCCGCACCCAGGCAGGTCACGCGCTGCGGGCCGCTGCGGTCGGCCAGCCGGCCTGCCAGCGGCGCGGCCAGCGCACCGGCGGCGCCCGCCAGGCCCAGGGCGCCGGCTGCGGCGCTGCCCATGTGGAACTGCTGGTGCAGCATGACGGCCAGCGTGGACCAGAAGGCACTGAAGGCCACCGACAGCAGGCCCTGGGCCAGGGCCGCACGGCGCAGCGCGGGCTGGCCGCGCCACAGCTGCACCATGGAGCCCAGCAGCGCGCCATAGCCCAGTTGCGTGGTCGGCCTGAAACTGGGCAGCCCGCGCCACAGGGCCGCCCCCAGCAGTGCCATGGCAGCGGCGGCCAGCAGGTAGACGCTGCGCCAGCCGCCATGCTCGGCCAGCAGCCCGCTGACCACGCGCGACAGCAAAATGCCCAGCAGCAGCCCCGTCATCACCGTGCCCACCACCTTGCCGCGCTGTTGCTCGGGCGCCAGCGTGGCGGCGGCCGGCACCACATCCTGCGCCAGGGTGGCGGCCAGGCCCACGGCCAGGCTGGCGGCCAGCAGCGGCGCCAGGCCCGGGGCCAGGCCGCTGGCCAGCAGGGCCAGCATCAGCGCGGCGGTCTTGGCCAGGATGATGCGCCGGCGGTCCATGCGGTCGCCCAGCGGGGCAAGCAGCAAAATGCCCAGCGCATAGCCCAGCTGGGTCAGCGTGGGCACAAAGCCCACGGCGCGCTCGCCCGCGCCCAGGTCGGGGCCGAGCACGCCCAGCATGGGCTGGCTGTAGTAGAGCGAGGCCACGCCCACTCCCGCCGTGGTCGCCATCAGCAGCACCAGCGACCGGGGCATGCCGGACGCCTTTTCGCTGGTGGCCGCTTGGTTATGCGTAGATTGAATGCAAGACATGTTGATCCGCCGATACGGCGTGTTTGAGAAACGATGGCCGTAGTGTGGTGCGATGCAGCAACCCACGGTAGTGGCTGCATCCGCAGAATCGATATACGCTTGGCGTATGACCTTCGCCGACCTCTCCCTGTCTTCGGGCGCAGACCGCATCGAACTGCTGCAGACCTTTGTGCGCATCGTCGAAAGCGGCAGCCTCTCGGCCGCCGCGCAGCAGATGTCCACCACCCAGCCCACGGTCAGCCGGCGCCTGCAGACGCTGGAGCGCGCGCTGGGCCTGCGCCTGCTGCGGCGCTCCACCCACGCCATGGCGCTGACCGACGACGGAGAACGCTGCCTGGCCCATGCGCGCGAACTGCTCGATACATGGCGGGCGCTGGAGTCCGACCTGCGCGGCGCCCAGGACACGCCGCGCGGCCTGCTGCGCGTGGTCGCGCCCCATGCCTTCGGCCAGGACCAGCTCATGGCGCCGCTGCTGCAGTTCCTGGGCCGCCATCCGGCCGTCAAGGTCGAGTGGCTGCTGCATGACCGCCAGCCGGACTTCATTGCCGAGGGCATCGACTGCGCCGTGCAGGTGGGCGCCGTGGTCGATCCATCGGTGGTCGCGCTGCGCGTGGCCGAGGTGCCGCGCATTGCCGTGGCCGCGCCTGCCTTGCTGGGGCAGGGCAGCGTGCCCCAGCACCCGCGCGAGCTGCAGGGGCTGCCCTGGATTGCGCTGCGCACTTTCTACCAGCGCGAGCTGGAACTGCACCGCGTGGGCGATGAGCGGGTGTGCAAATCCTGGCGCCTGCAGTTCGAGCCCCGGCTCAGCACCGACAGCCTTTATGCGCTGCGCAACGCCGCCCTGGGCGGGCTGGGTGCGGCCCTGGCCTCGGCCTGGATCGTGCGCGACGATCTGCAGGCGGGCCGCCTGGTGCACCTGGCCCCGGATTGGCAGGCCGCGCCGCTGCCCGTGCACCTGGTGTATCCGCCGGCGCGCCACCAGCCGGCGCGGCTGCGTGCCTTCATCGCGGCCATGCGGGAGGTCATGCCGGGACTCACGGGAATGCGCGCGCCGCTGCCCTGAGCCGTTCGCCCGCCGCTGTTGCGGCGGCGCGTCACCGCCCGGTTTGCCAACGGTAAGCATGGCAACTGCATAGGATAATAAGAATCATTTGCGATCTTCTTCGCGATTGGCTTTTCCTCCATGCCGTCCCCCTCCACGCTACAACCGCCCGCCGAGCCCCTGCTGGCCCAGCTGGTGCAGCACTATGACGAACTGGTCGGTTTCCTGCGCCACCGCTTCGGCGATGAATGCCAGCCCCGCGAAATCGTCAACGAGCTGTGCCTGCGGTTGATGGAGCGGCCCGTTCCCCAGGGCATTGCCAACCCGCTGGCCTTTCTGCGGCATCTGGCGCGCGACCTGGCCATAGACCGCCACCGGGCCCAGGCGCGCCGGCCCGAAACGCCCTTCGATGGCGCCGAGCTGGAAGAGCGCCTTGCCCCCGCCGCAGCCATGCCGCTGTCCCCGCCCGAGCTGGCCGTGGCCGCCGCCCAGCGCCAGCGCGCGCTGCTGGTGGCGATAGAGCAGCTGCCCCAGGCCAGCCGCGAGGCCTTCATCCTCACCAAGCTCTACGGCATGCCGCAGGAAGAGGCCGCACAGCGCATGGGCATCTCGCGCGGCATGGTGGCCCGCCATCTGGCGCGTGCACTGCGCGATGTGCAGCCCGTGCTCACGGCCGACCATGCCGCCTGAGATCACGCGCAGCACAGGCGGCACGCGCAGCGCGCGCCAGGGTGCTTCTGCGCAGTCTTCGGGGCGCAGCGCCCATCTGCCCGTCGATGACGCCCTGGCCCCCTTTGCCGACATGCTGCGCCGGCACCTGCCCACGCCCGAGGAAATCGAGCAGGCCGCCGCCCAGCGCCAGAAGCTGCGCCAGCGCAGGGCGCTGCGCGCAGGCACGGCTGCGGCCCTGGCGGCGCTGGCGCTGCTGCTCTGGGCCGACCCCGCGCTGCAGCGCCAGACCCTGGCGACGGCCGTGGGCCAGCGCCAGAGCTGGCAACTGGCCGATGGCAGCGAGGTGCGGCTGAACACCGGCTCGCGCGTGCAAGTGGCGCAGCACCTGCGCTCGCGCCGCCTGGTGCTGGACCAGGGGGAGGCGTCCTTCGAGGTATCCCATGCCTTCTGGCACGGCTGGGTGCCCTGGCTGCAGCGGCCCTTCACCGTGCAGGCCGGCGGCGTGGTGGTGCAGGACATCGGCACCGTGTTCGGCGTGCACCGCCATGAGGATGGTGCAGACATCACCGTGCTGCAGGGCAGGGTGCGCGTGCATTCCATGGAGGGTGGCGGCGCACCCGTGGAGCTGTCCACCGGCCAGCACCTGCGCACGCGCGCCGGCCGGCCGCTGCCGCAGCTCGTGCCGGCAGAGGCGGGCGACGGCGCCGCTGCCCTGGCCGCCCTGGCCTGGCGGGAGGGCCGCCTGGTGCTGGACGGCACGCCGCTGTCCGAGGCCGTGGCGCAGATGCAGCGCTACCGCAGCGCACCCATCGTGCTGGCCGACCGGCATGCGGCGCAGTTGCGCATCTCGGGGCAGTTCGACCTGGACCGCATCGACCAGCTGCTGGACCTGCTGCCCCGCCTTGCCCCCGTGCAGGTGCGGCATGAGGACGACGGCCGCGTGCTGATCTCCACGCGCCACAGGTAGGCGCAGGTAGGCGCAGGTAGGCGCAGGTAGGCCGCCCGGCAGTTGTCCCTGCAGCCGCTGGCTTGATTAAGAAATTTTCCTTGGCCATGTGTACAAACCTGCGCGCTGCAGCGGCTTACAGGCAGACCGGCATCGCGCCCGGGGCCGAGCTGGCCCTGGAGGGGCCTGCCGCCACCGCCGTACCCCGTATTCCGTACCCAACGCCTCAGGAGAGATGTCGCCATGAACCCTTCCCCTACCGTCACCGGCCTGCCGCGCCTTCGCATCGCGGCCCTGGCCGCCGCACTGTGCATTGCCGGCATGGCCCATGCCCAGCCCCTGGCCGTGGACCTGCCTGCCCAGCCGCTGGCCCAGTCGCTGAACGCGCTGGCGCGCCAAAGCGGCGCCCAGATCATCTTCCTCACCGATGTGGCCCAGGGTCTGCAGGCGCCTGCGCTGCGCGGCACGCTGGAAGTGCGCGAGGCCCTGCAGCGCCTGCTGGCCGGCAGCGGCCTGCAGGTGCGTGCGCAGGATGAGCGCACCTTCACCGTGGAGCGCAGCGGCGGCCCGGCTGCCAGCTCCGGCGCTGGGGGTGCCGTCATGGCAGAAGTACGCGTGCTGGCCTCGCGCGCGGAGGACACGGCCTACTACGCCCCCTCGGCCGCCAGCGGCACCAAGACCGAGGCGCCGCTGCGCGACGTGCCCCAGACCATCAATGTGATCCCCCAGCAGGTCATGCGCGACCAGGCCGCCACCTCGCTGCAGGACACGCTGCGCAACGTGGCCGGCATCGGCCTGTCGCACGGCGACGGCCAGCGCGACCAGGTCAGCATCCGCGGCTTCACCAGCATCGGCGACCAGTTCGTGGATGGCTTCCGCGACGACGCGCTGTATTTCCGCGACCTCTCCAACATCGAGCGCGTGGAAGTCGTCAAGGGCCCGGCCGCCGTGCTCTATGGCCGGGGTTCCTCGGGCGGCCTGGTCAACCGCGTGACCAAGAAGCCGGGCGTCAATGTCTCCGACGTGGCCGTCAGCGTGGGAAGCTGGGCCGACAAGCGTGCCGAATTCGACGTGGGCCGCGCGCCCGAGGGCAGCGACTGGTCCTGGCGCGTCACCGGCGCCGCCGAAGACGCCAACAGCTACCGCAGCCAGCAGTTCCTCAAGCGCGAGACCATCGCCCCCTCCGTCATGTGGAAGCCGGACGGCAACACCTCGCTGACGCTGCAGGCCGAGCTGCTGCGCGACAAGCGCGTCACCGACTTCGGCATTCCCGCCTATCGCGGCCGCCCCGTGGATGTGGCGCCCGGCACCTACTACGGCTCGGCCAATGCGCGCGATGCGGACACCTCCGAATCCACCGTGGGCTCCTTCACTGCCACCTTCAACCACCGCTTCTCGGACACGCTGCGCGTGCGCAACGCGCTGCGCTACTACCACTACGAGCTGGACCGCCAGAACACCTTGCCGGCCGGCACCACCAACGAGGCGGCCGGCACCGTGGCGCTGACCCGCTCGGGCGTGGACCGCAACGAGCACGGCATCTTCAACCAGACCGAGCTGATCCAGAATTTCAGCACCGGCAGCGTGCTGCATGAAGTGCTCTACGGCCTGGAGCTGGGCCAGCAGAACAAGGATGCGCTGTCCTACAGCGGCGGCACCCTGGCCAACGTGAACCTCTGGAACCCCGTGCTGCCCGTGGCCCCGCTCAACGGCGGCGGCACCCTGAGCGGCAGCACGCTCAACCGCTACCTCACGCGGGCCCTGTACCTGCAGGACCAGGTCACGCTGTCGCCGCAGTGGAAGCTGCTGGTGGGCCTGCGCTATGACCGCTTCGGCCAGGAAACCGACAACCGCCTGGCCGGCCAGAGCGATTTCAGCCGCACGGACTCCACCTGGAGCCCGCGCGCCGGCCTGGTGTGGCAGCCCGATGCCGTGCAGTCCTATTACCTGTCGGTCAGCCGCTCCTACCAGCCTTCGGCCGAGATGTTTGCGCTGTCGGCCACCAATGCCGCCATCAAACCGGAAAGCACCACCAACTATGAAGTGGGCGGCAAATGGGACCTGATGGACGGCAAGGCCATGGCGACGGCATCGCTGTTCCAGCTGGAACGCACCGACATCAAGACCACCAACCCGGCCCAGCCCACCCAATTGATCCCCATCGGCACGCAGCGCACGCGCGGTCTGGAGCTGTCGCTGTCCGGCGAACTGCGCCCCGGCACCCAGGCCACCTTCAGCTACGCCTACCTGGATGCCGTGGTCACCGAATCCACCACCGTGGACGCCGGCCAGCCCGTGCAGGGCAAGCGCGCCACCATCACGCCCAGGAACTCCCTGTCTGTCTGGCTCACCCAGCGCCTGGGCGATGCCTGGACCGTGGGCGGCGGCCTCAACTACGTGGGCGACCGCTTTGCCAACCCCGGCAACACCGTCACGCTGCCCGCCTACACGGTGGTGGATGCCATGGCCCAGTACCGCATCGGCCGTGCCACCACGGTGCAGCTGAACCTGCGCAACCTGTTCGACCGCCGCTACATCGTCTCGGCCCACGGCACCAGCCCCAACCTGAACCTGCCCGGTGCGCCGCGCAATGTGATGGTGACGCTGCGGCACAGCTTCTGAGGCCGCGCCGGCAGCGCCGGCCTCTCCAAAAGACAAAGGCCCACGCAAGTGGGCCTTTGTCCATCCGGGCCGTGCCGTTTACTCGGTCGCCTTCTTCAGCGAGTCCTTGGCGTTGTCTGCCGACTGCTTGGAGCGCTTCTTGTGGTAGTCCGACTTGACGTTGTTCACGGCCTTGCCGACCGGCCCGCTGTCCTTGGCCTTGGCGTCGGCCTGCTTTTCCTTCACCTTGTGGTCTGCGGCGTCGGCGGCCTCGGAGGCGGCCTTGCCCACCTGGGCGTGGGCGGTCGACAGGCCTGCGGCGAAGGCAAAGGAAATGGCGGTGGCAAGCAGCAGTTTTTTCATGGAATAGATGTCCTGTGATGAGGTGGCTGCATGGTGCGCCAGTGCGCTGGTGCCGCCTTGTAGGAGCAGGGCTGTGCTGTGCGCGGGCACTGCGGCCCAAGCGCAGAAGGGCTTCCGACGGTAGCTTGCTTCGGTGTCCGACATGGGGCTGCCGGCCGAGCTTCTAGCCTTGGAGCAACTCCGCCACACCCAAGAAGGACACACCATGATCACAGCCGAACCCACCATGACCAACCTCTTCGATCAGCTGGGACTGGACTCCAGCCCGGAGGGCATCCGTCAGTTCATTCTTTCGCACCGCCTGGAGAAAAACACGCTGCTGGTGGACGCGCCGTTCTGGACCGACGCGCAACGCGCCCTGTTCTCGCAGCAGTGGCATGCCGATGCGACCTGGGCGCTGGTGGTGGACCAGCTCAGCGAGGCCTTGCATTCCGAACCCGACCTGGACTCCGTGCCTGCCCCGGTGGCTTCCGAGCACGAGCAGGAAGCGCGTCCCTGATCCTGTGATGCAACCGCTTGCGATGAATCCGTGCTGCTTACAATTTTCGCGGCGCATTCAACCCATTTGCCTACGGAGTCGCTCACATGCTGACCTCGAATGGTCTGGCGTCGGCCTCTCCAGGCTCCGACGCTCTCTTGCCCCTTGACCCGGGCCACGCCGTTCTGGATGCGTTTCCCGACGCCGTCTTTGTCGTCGGGCTCGACGGCCGTCTGGCCCACTGCAACCGCCAGGCCCGCAGCCTGCTGGACCACTCCGGAGATGCGCTGGAGGGCAGCGTTTTCGAAGAGCGGTTCGTGGCCCAGGCTGCGCGTTCAGGCTGGGCAAGCCGCCAATGGGAGCCTCCTGCCCAGGCCGCACAGCCCCGGCAGGCCAGCTGCTGGCCGCTACTGACCTGTTCAGGGCGCGAGCGGCCCGTGGCTTCGAGCACATCGCGCATACGGCTGCCGGACGGCAGCCCGGCGTTGCTGCTGTGCGTGCGCGAGGCCGATGCGCACCCGCGTGCAGCGCCGCCGCCCCTGTCCAGCCCGCTTTCCAGCGCCGAGCGCAGCTTTGCCTTGCTGGTGCAAAGCGTGACCGACTATGCGATCTACATGCTCGACCCCGAAGGCCGCATCGTGAGCTGGAACCTGGGCGCCAAGCGCATCAAGGGCTATGAGGAGGAGGAGGTCCTCAACACCCATTTCTCGCGCTTTTACACGCCCGAAGACCAGCAGGCCGGGCTGCCCCAGGCGGGGCTGCGCACGGCGGTCAGCACGGGCCGCATGGAGGCCGAAGGCCTGCGCGTGCGCAAGGATGGCTCGCGCTTTTGGGCCTCGGTGGTCATCGATGCCATCTACGATGACGGCCGGCTGATCGGCTTTGCCAAGGTCACCCGCGATGTGACCGAGCGCAAGGCCGCCGAATCCCAGCTGCGCCAGGCCTTGAAGATGGAGGCCATCGGCCGCTTCACGGGCGGCGTGGCCCATGACTTCAACAACCTGCTGATGGCGGTGCTCAGCAGCCTGGAGCTGCTGCGCAAGCGCATGCTGCCCGACGAGCGGCTGCGCGCGCTGGTGGAGACCGCCACGCGCGGCGCTCAGCGTGGCGCCTCGCTGACCCAGCGCATGATGGCCTTTGCGCGGCAGCAGGAATTGAAGACGGAGGCCGTGGACGTGGCGGTGCTGCTGTCGGGCCTGCAAGGTCTGCTGCAGCAGGCGGCCGGCCCGCATATCTTTCTCAAGATGGCCCTGGCCGCCAACCTGCCGCGCATCCTCACCGACCCCAGCCAGTTCGAGAGCAGCATGCTCAACCTCGTCGCCAACTCGCGCGACGCCATGCCGGGCGGCGGCGTCATCAAGATCGCGGCGGCCGTGGAAACGATGCTGCCGCGCCAGCTTGCAGGCCTTGCCGCAGGCTCGTATGTCTGCGTGCGCGTGGAGGACACCGGCGAGGGCATGGACGAGCAGACGCTGTCCCGCGTGGTCGAGCCCTTCTTCACCACCAAGGGCGTGGGCAAGGGCACCGGCCTGGGCCTGGCCATGGTGGACGGGCTGGTGGCCCAATCCGGCGGCAAGCTCGTGCTGCACAGCACACCGGGCAACGGCACCACGGTGGAGATGTGGATGCCCATCTCCAAGGACGAGAGCACGGCCTGCCACCTGGGCGCCCAGCGCACGCAGGACGTGGGACCCATGGACGTGCTGCTGGTGGACGACGACCCGCTGGTGCTGGCCAACGCCTCGGCCCTGCTGGAGGACCTGGGCCACCGTGTCACGGCCCTCGGCGCCGGGCAGGAGGCCATCGACCTGCTGGCGCGCCAGGCACGCTTTGACGTGGTCATCTCCGACTACGCCATGCCCGGCATGAACGGCGTCGAGCTGGCCGAACACATTGCGCAGCGGTATCCAGGCTTGAATTTCATCCTGGCCAGCGGCTTTGCAGACATCCCGGCGCTGCCGCCTGGAATGACGCGGCTGGCCAAGCCGTATTCGCAGGAGGATCTGAGCCAGTTGCTGCATCAGTTGGTGAGGGCGTGAGCACCCATGGAGATGGCCTGCGAAGCGTTTTCGCAAGCCATCACATCAAGATGGCAGGGTGGAGACAATGGCGCGATTGGCCTGCAGGTGGGCTTCAATCGACGCCAATTGCGCGTCGTAATCACTGATGACCTGCTGCGCGGAGGCACTCCGCGGCATCCTTGTTTTTAGAAAAACAAGAACGGGTATGACGATCAAGGAAAGCAGCCACGCTAACGTGAGCGCACGTGTTGATGGCAGGCATCTTGATCTGGTTTTCTGGGGTAATCCAAAGCCAAAGCTGCCCATAGATGCCAAGTCACCCGGCCGTATTCATTGCATGGCCCATGGGTAGCGAGCCGGGCAGCGAGCCGGGCAGTGTAGCGCTGAATGCGGCGGGTTTGACCAGGCTGCATGCGCAGCCGGACCTGCTCCAGTTGTTGCAGCCGTGGGGGAGGGCTCAGACACCTGCCTTCTCGAACAGCCGGCGCAATACCTGCATGGGCAGGAACCTGACCTTTCGCCGTTTCAGTTCCCGCCGGAACAGGCGCTCGCGTTCAATGAAGTTGATCTTGGGTTTCATCTTTTTTTGGGGCTGCAATGGACGAAACGCGCCAATCTACTGGTGAACGCCGCAGCTCCTGTAACACCGTGTCAGCGACGCTTCGGGATTGCCGGTTGCCGGTTGCCGGTTGCCGCTCGGCCCTATGGCCCGCGCCATTGGGCATGCCGCACGCCAAGCTGCAGCTGCTGGATGCGGCGGTGGATGGTGGAGCGGCTGACGCCGAGCTGGCGCGCCGCCTCGGAGACGTTGCCCTGGCATTGGGCCAGCAGTTGCTCCAGCGCCTGTGCGGCGGGCTCGCTGGTGTTGCTGGCCAGGGCGGCGGCGCAGGGTGGGGTGCCGTGCAGTGCGTCGGGCAGGTGGTCGGGCTCGATGGTGCCGTCGCCATCGTTCCCGCACAGGGCTGCGGCGTAGCGCAGCGCGTTGTGCAGCTCGCGCAGATTGCCGGGCCAGGCGTGCGCGGCCAGCAACGCGCGGGCCGCGTCGCCCAGGTGCAGATGGCTGCCCAGCGTGGCCAGCATCTGGTCGGCAATGGCCTGCAGGTCGCTGCGCTGGCGCAGGGCGGGCAGTTGCAGCTCGGCGGCATTGAGGCGGTAAAGCAGGTCTTCGCGGAAGCTGCCGCGCCGCACCAACTCGGCCAGCGGCCGGTGCGAGGCCGAGATGACGCGAACGGACACGGCCCGTGGCGCGCGGGCGCCCAGCGGGGTGATTTCGGATTCGGACAGGACACGCAGCAGCTTGGCTTGCAGGGCCAGTGGCATATCGCCGATCTCGTCGAGGAACAGCGTGCCTTCGTGTGCCGCGGCGATCAGGCCCTCGCGGCCCTTGCTGGCGCCGCCGGTCCAGGTGCCGGGCAGGTAGCCGAACAGCTCGCTTTCCAGCAGCGCCTCGGGAATGGCCGCGCAGTTGATGGCGACGAAGGCGCCGCTGCGGCCGCTGCTGGCATGCAGCGCGCGGGCCAGGTATTCCTTGCCTGCGCCGGTCTCCCCTTGCACCAGGATGGGCAGCGTTTGCGGCGCGAGCCGTGCGGCCTTGCGCAGCAGCGTCTGCAGCTTGGCATCGCCCGTGTCCAGCGCCTGCAGCGCTGCCGGCAGCGGGGGCTGCGCCGGCGTTGCCTGCGCGCGCAGGCGGCGTGTCGGGCGCTGTGGCTCCATGGCATGGGCGAAGAGGATGCTGCCGTCGCGGGCGCGGATGATGCGCTCCTGCGCCGGGCGATGGCGGCGCAGCTCGGGAAGGTGGCGCAGGTCCACGTCGAAGAAGCGCTCCAGCGGCTGGCCGATGAGCTTGTGGCGCTGGCGCCAGTCCAGCTGCGCGGCGGCCACCAGCAGGCGGGCGCCTGCGTGGGTCATGGCGCGGATGCGGCCCCGTGCGTCCACGCTGATGGAGGCGTCGGGATCGACGTCGAGGAAATCGGGCGACTGCGCCAGGCGCACCACCCAGTCCTGGCCGGACTGGGCCATCAGGTTGGCCTGCTCCACGCGCCGCGCGGCGGCCACGACGAGGTTCAGCGCCAGGTTCTGGCTGGCCCGCTCGGCAGGCGAGCGCAGCAGCGACAGGTCCAGCACCGCAGCGAGTTCGCCGTGCATGTCGTAGATGGGCGCGGCCGTGCAGGACAGGCCGGTGTGGGTGAAGTCGAAATGGTCGCTCTGGTGCACGGTCAGCGCCTCGCCCGTTTCCAGGCAGGCGCCCACGGCCGAGGTGCCCGAGTGGTCCTCGCGCCACTGCGCGCCCAGGTACAGGCCTGCGCGGCGCAGGTCGCCAGCGTCGGCCTCGTGCCCGAGGAAGTCCACGGCCACGCCGTGCCGGTCCGCCAGCAGCAGCACGTAGTCCAGGCCCTTGAGCTGCTGGTACAGCCGCTCCAGCGCATGGCGGGCGATGTGGATCAGCGGCTCGGATTCCTCGCGGTGCGCGCGCAGCTGGCCGTCGGTCACGATGTGGGCTTCGCTGGTATGCGCCGGGTCAAGCCGGTGGGAGTCGATGCAGCGGCGCCAGCTGCGCAGCACGGCGCGGTCGCGCTCTTGGCCGCGGTTGGAGTAGCCGAGGCCGAAGGCTTCGATTTCCTGGATGTGCGAGGCGTAGGACTGCAGGGGCATGGCGTGGAGTCGATGCGGGCTTTGAACGTGCCGCAGACGATTCTGTGCCCTGTGCGGCGCAGCGCCAATCAAGACTTACCCACTGCCCCTGCTGCGCTGCAGCACGCCTGGTGCGACAGGTGTCGCAGGGCTGCCCCACCTGTCGCGGGCGGCAACGCCGGGCAGCGGGGTGCAAGGCGCAGGGTTTGTACCGGAGGCGCGCAGGCAACCCCTTGATTTGCCTGGTGCATCCTGCCGCCGGGCCTGCCTGGCATGGTGATTGCGTAAGAGGGCCTGCCCGAAGAAAAACCAGCGGGCATGACCGCATCAAGGAGACAACCATGACCGATACGACGCCCAACGCCCGCGCCAAGGCGCTGCTTGACCAACTCAACCATGCCCTGGGAGACCGCGACTTCGCGGCCGCCAGCCGCCTGTTCGCCGATGAATGCTATTGGCGCGACCTGGTGCTGCTGACCTGGAACATCAAGACCATGGAAGGGCGCAGCCAGATCGCCGACATGCTGGCTGCGCAGCTGGACGCCGCGGCGCCCGTGCGCTTTTCGCTGGACGAGCGCGAGGCGGTGGAGGAGGCCGATGGCGTGGTGTCCGCCTGGATCGTGATCGATACGCGCCATGCGCGCGGCGGCGGCCATGTCCGCATCAGGGACGGACGCATCTGGACGCTGCTGACGGCCGCCCAGGAGCTCAAGGGCCATGAGGAACCCATGGGCACGCGCCGCCCGATGGGGGCCGAGCACGGCATCCGGCGTGGCCGCCAGACCTGGCTGGAGCGCCGCCAGCAGGAGGCCCAGGAGCTGGGCCGTGACAAGCAGCCTTTCGTGCTCGTCATCGGCGGCGGCCAGGGCGGCATTGCGCTGGGCGCGCGGCTGCGCCAGCTGGGGGTATCGCATATCGTCATCGACCGCCAGGCGCGCCCTGGCGACCAGTGGCGCAACCGCTATAAATCGCTGTGCCTGCACGACCCGGTCTGGTACGACCACCTGCCATACATGCCTTTCCCGGACAACTGGCCCGTGTTCGCGCCCAAGGACAAGATCGGCGACTGGCTGGAGATGTACACCAAGGTGATGGAGGTCAACTACTGGCCCTCCACCGATTGCCTGAACGCCCGCTTCGATGAGGACAGGCAGGAATGGGAAGTCACCGTGGAGCGCAACGGCGAGACGCAGGTGCTGCGCCCCAGGCATGTGGTATTCGCCACCGGCATGTCGGGCAAGGCGAATGTGCCCAAGATCAAGGGCCAGGACGTCTTCAAGGGCGAGCAGCAGCACTCGTCCCAGCACCATGGACCGGACGCCTACGCCGGCAAGAAGGTGGTGGTGATCGGTGCCAACAATTCAGCGCATGACATCTGCGCGGCCCTGTGGGAGCACGGCGCCGATGTGACCATGGTGCAGCGCTCGTCCACGCACATCGTGCGCTCCGATTCGCTGATGGACATCGGCCTGGGCGACCTGTACTCGGAGCGCGCCGTGGCCAGCGGCGTGACGACCAGGAAGGCGGACCTGATCTTCGCCTCGCTGCCCTACCGCATCATGGCCGACTTCCAGGTGCCGGTGTACAACCGCATCCGCGAGCGCGACGCGGACTTCTACCGCAAGCTAGAGGCGACCGGCTTCATGCTGGACTTCGGTGATGACGACTCCGGCCTTTTCATGAAGTACCTGCGCCGCGCCTCGGGCTACTACATCGACGTGGGGGCCTGCGATCTGGTGATCGACGGCAGCATCAAGCTGCAGGCGGGCAAGCAGATCAGCCACCTGTCGGAAAACGCGGTGGTGCTGGCCGATGGCACCGAGCTGCCGGCGGACCTGGTGGTCTACGCCACGGGCTATGGCTCCATGAACGGCTGGGTGGCCGACCTGATCAGCCAGGAGGTGGCAGACAAGGTGGGCAAGGTCTGGGGCCTGGGCTCGGACACCACCAAGGACCCGGGACCGTGGGAGGGTGAGCAGCGCAACATGTGGAAGCCCACGCAGCAAGAGGCGCTGTGGTTCCACGGCGGCAACCTGCACCAGTCGCGCCACTATTCGCTGTACCTGGCGCTGCAGCTCAAGGCGCGGCAGGAAGGCCTGCCAGTGCGTGTCTATGACCTGCAGCAAGTTCATCACCTGCGGTAAGGCCGAATAATCGCCATGGGGCGGCTGTGCCGCCCGCCAACCCAGCCTTGCAAAACAGAAAGTTCAATCATGAAAGCAGCACGTTTCTACGACCGGGGCGACATCCGCATCGAAGACATACCCGAACCCGTGGTGGAGCCCGGCACCGTGGGCATCGAGGTGGCCTGGTGCGGCATCTGCGGCACGGATTTGCATGAGTTCATGGAAGGGCCGATCTTCATTCCGCCCTGCGGCCATCCGCACCCCATCTCGGGCGAGTCCGCACCCATCACCATGGGGCACGAGTTCTCCGGCGTGGTGTACGCCGTGGGTGCGGGCGTCGACGATATCAAGGTCGGTCAGCACGTCGTGGTGGAGCCCTACATCGTGGCCGACGACGTGCCCACGGGGCCGGGCGACCACTACCACCTGTCCAAGGACATGAATTTCATCGGCCTGGGCGGGCGCGGCGGCGGGCTGTCCGAGCGGATTGCGGTCAAGCGCCGCTGGGTGCACCCGATCTCCAATGCCATTCCACTGGACCAGGCCGCGCTGATCGAGCCGCTGTCCGTGGGCCACCATGCCTATACCCGCAGCGGTGCCAAAGCGGGTGATGTGGCGCTGGTCGGCGGCGCAGGCCCCATAGGCCTGCTGCTGTCCGCCATCCTGAAGGCCAAGGGCCTGACGGTGGTCATCACCGAACTGAGCGCCAAGCGCAAGCAGAAGGCGCGTGAATCGGGCGTGGCCGATCACATCCTCGACCCCTCCGAAGTGGACGTGGTGGCCGAGGTGATGAAGCTCACCGGTGGCAAGGGCGTGGATGTGTCGTTCGAATGCTCCAGCGTGAACAAGGTGCTGGACACGCTGGTGGCGGTGACGAAGGCCACGGGCGTGGTGGTGATCGTGTCCATCTGGAGCCATCCGGCCACCATCAACGTGCACAGCGTGGTCATGAAGGAGCTGGACGTGCGCGGCACCATTGCCTACTGCAACGACCACCAGGAAACCATCAAGCTGGTCGAGGAGGGCAAGATCAACCTCGAGCCCTTCATCACCCAGCGCATCCAGCTCGATGACCTGGTGGCGCAGGGCTTTGACACGCTGATTCACAACAACGAATCGGCGGTGAAGATCATCGTGCAGCCACGGCTCAGGTAGGCCGGGCGGCAGGCCTGAATCGAACCCGCTGCGATCAGGAGCGGGTTCACCCGATTCCTGTCGTGCGGTCACACGCTGCACAAAGAAAAAAGCCCTTGATTGAATCAATCAAGGGCTTAGATCATTTTGGCGGAGAGGGCGGGATTCGAACCCGCGGTGGGGATTAGCCCACACACGCTTTCCAGGCGTGCGACTTAAACCGCTCATCCACCTCTCCGAAGACCGCGATTCTAGCATCGATTTTTGGGGGCGGCGGCGAAGTTGCCTGCCTGCGTGATCGGCATGCCTTGGACGGCTGGCACTTGCGGCATGGCCCGCACCTGCGCCTGCAGCCACGTGCACAGGGTGTCGAGCCGGGCAGGCGCGGCGGTGCTGCGGCGCAGTGCCAGGTAGCGGTAGCCGGAGGCCCTGAAGCCGAAGGGTGCCAGCAGGCGGCCGGCCTGCACGTCGTCCATCACCAGGTGCCAGGGAGCAACGGCTGCACCCAGGCCGCGCAGCGCCGCTTCCAGCGTGAAGTAGTAGTGCTCGTAGACGGGGCCTGCCGCTGCGGGCGGGGCCATGTCCATGGAGGCGGCCCACAGGTCCCAGGCATCGCGCCGGCCGCGCGTGTGCAGCAAGGGGAGGCTGGCCAGGTCCTGGGGCCGCGCGACAAGCCCGGCCATTGCGGGGGACATCACGGGGCCCAGGTATTCGTCGAAAAGCGGCAGGGCCATCTCGTCGTCTGCAATGGCCTGGCCGCTGTTGCCGCTGCTGTCGGTGGGGATGGCCGTGATGAGCAGGTCGCAGCCTTCGCGTGCAGCGTCGGTGCCGGTGTCCGTGGTGCGCAGGCGCACCTCGATGCCGGGGTGGTGCGCGTGGAAGTCGAACAGCCGGGGGATCAGCCATTTGACGGTGAAGGTGCTGAAGCAGGCCACGTCCAGCGGGCCTTCGTGGGCGTCGCCCAGGCTGCGCACCGCCTCATGGATCTGCTCGAAGGCCTGGGTGAGCGCGGGCTGCAGGGTGCGCGCCGCTGCGGTGAGCGTGGGGCGGGCCTTGGTGCCAGCGAACAGCGCCAGGCCCAGGTGCTGCTCCAGCTGCCGTACCTGGCGGCTGACGGCGCCGGGTGAGACGCACAGCTCGTCTGCCGCCGCTGTCATGCGGCCCAGGCGTGCGGCAGCTTCAAAGGCGCGCAGGGCGGCCAGCGGGGGCAGGCGGCGGGTCAGGGGTCGGGTCATGGCGCGGGTGGAGGCTATGTGAGTTCCAGGTACATAGAACCGGCCGAATCATCGCTTTTCAGGCAATGGGCCGGTGGATAGATTTGCCGCTTCGGCCGGCAATTCCTGCGTGGATTCTGGCCGGACTCTCCCTCTCCATTCGATCCCAAAGCACATAGCACCATGCCCTTCGTCCACACCTATCTGCCCCAGTCCACCTCCACTTCTCAGCGCGATGCCGTCGTGCAGGGCATCCACCAGGCGCTGGTGCAAGGCATCGGCATGCCCGAGGACGAGCTGTTCAACATGGTGCACCCGTACGCTCCCGGGCAGTTCGCGTTCAGCCGCAGTTTCAACGGGGTAGCGCGTTCGGATGCGGTGGTGGTGGTCGAGATCACCATGCGGCGCGGACGCAGCGATGCGATGAAGAAGGCCTTGTATGCGGCCATTGCGCGCAACCTGCACGAGGGGGCCGGGGTTGCGCCGGCCGATGTGTTCATCTTCATGCATGAGAACGACTACTCGGACTGGTCCGTGGGCCATGGGCGCTTCGCCATGGCACTGGTGCAGCAGACCGGCGCGCAATGAAAAACGGGCCGCGATGGCCCGTTCTTCGTGGGGTTCCGGCGGATCTCAGCTGGTGCGCTGCCCGGTCTGGATCATCTTCATGGCCGAGGTGATCAGGCTCGATACCTCGGTCATGTTGCTGGGAACGATCAAGGTGGTGGTGGCGTCCGATGCCACCTGGCTGTAGGCCTCGACGGCCTTTTCGGCCACCTTGAGCTGCACGGCCTGTTCGCCGCCGGGCTGGCGGATGGCGTTGGCCACGCGTTCGATGGCCTGGGCGGTGGCGTCGGCCACGGCCTTGATGGATTCGGCCTCGCCCTGGGCCTTGTTGATGACGGCTTGCTTCTCGCCTTCGGAGCGTGCGATGAAGGCTTCGCGCTCGCCGGTGGCGATGTTGATCTGTTCCTGGCGGCGGCCTTCGGAGGCGGCGATCAGGGCGCGCTTTTCGCGTTCGGCCGTGATCTGGGCCTGCATGGAGCGCAGGATTTCGGCCGGCGGCGTCAGGTCCTTGATTTCATAGCGCAGCACCTTCACGCCCCAGTTGAGCGCGGCCTCGTCGATGGCGGAGACCACCTGGGCATTGATCATGTCGCGCTCCTCGAAGGTCTTGTCCAGCTCGAGCTTGCCGATCACGCTGCGCAGCGAGGTCTGGGCCAGCTGGGTGACGGCCATGATGTAGTTGGACGAGCCGTAGCTGGCGCGCATGGGGTCGGTGACCTGGAAGTAGAGGATGCCGTCCACCTGCAGCTGGGTGTTGTCGCGCGTGATGCAGACCTGGCTGGGCACATCCAGTGGGATTTCCTTGAGGCTGTGCTTGTAGGCCACGCGGTCCACGAAGGGCACGAGGAAGTTCAGGCCCGGCGTGAGCGTGCCGGCGTACTTGCCAAGGCGTTCCTTGACCCAGGCGTGCTGCTGGGGCACGACCTTGACGGATCGTGCGATGAAGATGGCCGCGATGACGGCGATGACGATGGCGATTTCCATGGTGTCTCCAAGCCCGGAGGGCATTCAGTGAAACAAGAGAGTGAGGCGAAGGGGCGCGAGGACTGCATCCCCAGGTGTGCGCAAGAGGTACAGCGGTGGCTCAGAGCTTGTCCACGAGCAGCCGGTTGCCGACGACCTCGGCCACGCGGTGCATGCCGGCCGAGGGCAGGTTGCCCGGGCGGCCGATCACGGTCCATTGGGCGCCACGGTAGCGGACCTGGGCCGTGCCGTCGGAATTCCATTGCTCGACCATGACGGACTCGCCTATGTCGAGGTTGACATCGCGGTTGCTCGATGCCGGCTGGCGGCTGGGCTGGCGGCGGCGCACCAGATAGCAGGCCAGCACGAAGGCGCTGCCCAGCGCGGCGGCGATGATGATCTGTGCAATGGGCGCCAGGCCCGCATGCGCGCACAGCGCGCCGACGATGGCGCCCAGCGCCAGCATCAGCAGATAGAAGCTGCCGGTCAGCAGCTCGGCGATGACCAAGGCGCCGGCGACTAGCCACCAGATGGTGGAATATTCCATGCGTGAGACTCCCTTTGTGACAGTTGCTTGTGTTTAGTGCAGCACATTCTGGGTGAAAATCCGCACGCTTCAAAGGCGCAATAAGGATATTCCTTACACTTCGCGCCTGTTTCGTTTTTTGGCCCGCTCAGGTTACGGAGGCTGCCCCCATGAAGTTTCGCTTTCCCATCGTCATCATCGACGAGGACTACCGCTCCGAGAACACCTCGGGCCTGGGCATCCGCGCCCTGGCCCAGGCCATCGAGGAAGAAGGTTTCGAGGTGCTGGGCGTGACCAGCTACGGCGACCTGTCGCAATTCGCGCAGCAGCAAAGCCGGGCCAGTGCCTTCATTCTGTCCATCGATGACGAGGAGTTCTCGCTGGGCGATGGCGGAACCGATCCCGTGATCCACAGCCTGCGCAGCTTCATCGGCGAAGTGCGCCGCAAGAACGCCGATGTGCCGATCTACATCTACGGCGAGACCAAGACCAGCCGCCACCTGCCCAACGACATCCTGCGCGAGCTGCACGGCTTCATCCACATGTTCGAGGATACGCCGGAGTTCGTGGCCAAGCACATCATCCGCGAAGCCAAGAGCTACCTGGAAGGCGTGCAGCCGCCGTTCTTCAAGGCGCTGCTGGACTATGCGGAAGACGGCTCCTACAGCTGGCACTGCCCCGGTCACTCGGGCGGCGTGGCCTTCCTGAAAAGCCCCGTGGGCCAGATGTACCACCAGTTCTACGGCGAGAACATGCTGCGCGCTGACGTGTGCAACGCGGTGGAGGAGCTGGGCCAATTGCTGGACCACAACGGCGCCATCGGCGAGAGCGAGCGCAATGCCGCCCGCATCTTCAATGCCGACCATTGCTACTTCGTGACCAACGGCACGTCCACGTCGAACAAGATCGTGTGGCACCACGCCGTGGCGCCCGGCGACGTGGTGGTGGTGGACCGCAACTGCCACAAGTCCATCCTGCACTCCATCATCATGACGGGTGCGATTCCGGTGTTCCTCAAGCCCACGCGCAACCACTTCGGCATCATCGGCCCGATCCCGCAAAGCGAGTTCTCGGTGGAGTCCATCCAGGCCAAGATCGCGGCCAATCCGCTGCTCAAGGGCGTGGATGCCAAGACGGTCAAGCCGCGAGTGCTGACGCTGACGCAGTCCACCTACGACGGCGTGCTCTACAACACCGAGACCATCAAGAGCATGCTGGACGGCTATGTGGCCAACCTGCACTTCGATGAGGCCTGGCTGCCGCACGCTGCCTTCCACCCGTTCTATGGCAGCTACCACGCCATGGGCAAGAAGCGCGCGCGCCCCAAGCACTCGGTGGTGTATGCCACGCAGTCCATCCACAAGCTGCTGGCCGGCATCAGCCAGGCCTCGCATGTGCTGGTGCAGGACAGCCAGACCGAAAAGCTGGACCACCACCTGTTCAACGAGGCGTACCTGATGCACACCTCGACGAGCCCGCAGTACAGCATCATCGCCAGCTGCGACGTGGCCGCCGCGATGATGGAGCCGCCCGGCGGCACGGCCCTGGTGGAGGAGTCCATTCTGGAAGCGCTGGACTTCCGCCGCGCCATGCGCAAGGTGGAGGACGAGTTCGGCGACGACGACTGGTGGTTCGAGGTCTGGGGTCCCGAGAAGCTGGCCGATGAAGGCGTGGGCTCGGCCCAGGACTGGATCATCCGCGGCCATGACGCGGCGCCCAAGCGCTCCAAGGCCAAGAACGGCAAGGAGTTCGACAACTGGCACGGCTTCGGCGAGCTGGCCGACGGCTTCAACATGCTGGACCCGATCAAGTCCACCATCGTGACGCCGGGCCTGGACCTGGACGGCGATTTCTCGGACACGGGCATCCCCGCCTCCATCGTGACCAAGTACCTGGCCGAGCACGGCGTGGTGGTGGAGAAGACGGGCCTGTACTCGTTCTTCATCATGTTCACCATCGGCATCACCAAGGGCCGCTGGAACACCATGCTGACGGCGCTGCAGCAGTTCAAGGACGACTACGACCGCAACCAGCCGCTGGCGCGCATCCTGCCCGAGTTCTGCCAGCAGCACCGCCGCTACGAGCGCATGGGCCTGCGCGACCTGTGCCAGCACGTGCACCAGCTGTACGCCAAGTACGACATCGCCCGCCTGACGACCGAGATGTACCTGTCGGACCTGCAGCCCGCCATGAAGCCCACCGATGCCTACGCCCACATCGCGCAGCGCAAGACCGAGCGCGTGGAGATCGACCACCTGGAAGGCCGCATCACCGTGGGCCTGGTCACGCCGTACCCGCCCGGCATTCCGCTGCTGATTCCCGGCGAAGTGTTCAACCGCAAGATCGTGGACTACCTGCTGTTTGCGCGCGAGTTCGCCAAGGAGTGCCCAGGCTTCGAGACCGACATCCACGGCCTGGTGGAACTGCAAAGCGAAGATGGCGAAGTGCGCTACTACGCTGACTGCGTGGCCGGGACCGCGCCGGCCCGCAAGACGCCGGCAGGTGGCAAGCCTGCTGCGAAGAAGGCCGTGAAGACTGCAGCCAAGCCTGCGGCCAAGGCAGCCGCCAAGACAGTTGCCAAGGCAGCCGCGAAACCGGCAGCCAAGCCGGCCGCCAAGGTTGCCAAGGCCGCCGCGGTCAAGGCGCCTGCCAAGCGCCCCGCAGCGCGCAAGGCGCAGCCGGCCGCGCCTGAAGTCGGCACGGCAGCCAAGCCTGCGCGTGGCCGCAAGATGGTGCAGGTGGGGGACGATGGTCCCTTCGGCCGCACGATCTGATCGCCGGGCCGGCTGACGGCCCATAAAAAAGCGCGGGTCCCGAAAGGGGCTCCGCGCCTTTTTCATTGCGCCGCTGCGGCGTTGTTGTTCCGTGGTCACTCCAGGCGTATCTTTGCGTCGCGGATCAGCGCGGCCCAGTCGGTCTGTTCCTTGAGCAGGTATTGGGCCGCATCCTGGATGCTGCCGCCCAGGGCCGTGCTGCCCTCGGCCTGCAGTTGCTGCTGAACGGCGGGCTGCTGCAGGGCTGCGTTCACGGCGGTGTTCATCTTCTGCACGATGGCAGCCGGCGTGCCCTTGGGCGCGACGATGAGCTTCCAGTCCACGGCCTCGAAGCCTGCATAGCCCGACTCGGCCACGGTGGGCACCTCGGGCAGGATGGGCAGGCGCTTGGCCGAGGTCACGGCCAGGGCGCGCAGCTTGCCGCCCTTGAGTAGCGGATAGACGGCCTGGGGCGTGCCGAACATGTAGTGCGTCTGCTTGCCCAGCAGGTCGGTCACGGCCGGCGCTGCGCCCTTGTAGGGCACGTTCAGCACCTGGATGCCGGCCTTGAAGGCCAGCATCTCGCCGGCCAGGTGGCCTACCGTGCCCGTCGATGCCAAGCCCTGGCGGATGCCGCCCGGGTCGGCCTTGGCGGCCTTGACCAGGTCCTGCACCGACTTCCATGGCGAGTCCTGCGGCACGACCAGCACCGTGGGCTGGGCAGCGACCAGGGCCACGGGGATCAGGTCGGTGCGCGGGTTGAAGGGCATGCTGGGCAGCAGGGCGGGGTTGATGGCGAGGTTGGCGGTCTGGCCCATGCCGAAGGTATAGCCATCCGGCGCGGACTTGGCCACTGCATCCAGGCCGATGTTGCCGCCCGCGCCGGGCTTGTTGTCCACGACCACGGTCCATTTGTTCAGCGTGCCCACGCGCTCGCTGATCTGGCGCGCGACCGCGTCCGTGCCGCCGCCCGGCGTGTAGGGCACGACCATGCGCACGGCGCGTGAGGGCCAGTGGTCGGGCTGGGCCTGGGCCGCCAGCGGGAGCAGGGCGGCAGCCAATGCGGGCAGGGCGCACAGCAGCAACTGGCGGCGCTGGGCGGAACAAGGGCGGGCCTGGGTCTGTGCCTGTGTCCGGTTTTGGGCGGTCGGGTTGCGGTGGATGGCGGGCATGGTGTTGTCTCCGGGAATTTTGGGAAAAGGCCTCCCCGCCGGGCGCGTGGCAAGCGTCGTCCGGTAAGGGGTGGATGGGATGGAAGGGCGCCGCGCGCCGGGTGGACGGCGGCGCCTTCAGTGGCTCAGCCTGGCGTCAGTGGGAAGCCTTGGCGTGGCTGTCGGTGGCGTCGCCCCGGGCCAGGGCCAGGGCCTGCTCGCTGCTGTAGCCCAGGGCGGTGAGGATCTCCAGGCTGTGCTCGCCCAGGCGCGGTGGCGACAGGCGCACATCCAGGCGCTTGCCGTCCAGCGTGAAGGGCAGCAGCACGGTCTTGGTCTCGCGGCCATCGGGCAGGGTGATGGGGGCCAGCGCGCCCGTGGCGTTCAGGTGCGGGTCTTCCAGCAGGTCCTGCGGGCGTGCGATGGGCGCGAAGGGCAGGCCGTTCTTCTCGAAGATCTCCGCAATGTGGGCGGCGCTGTGCGGGGCCATCTTCTCGCGCAGCAGCGGCATCAGCCAGCTGCGCGCCAGCACGCGGTCGTTGTTGCTGCCAAGGCGCGGATCGTCGCGCAGCTCGCCCAGGCCGAAGGCGTCGCAGAACAGGCGCCAGGCGCCATCGCTGACCACGGCCAGGAAGATCTGCTCGCCGTCCCGGACTTCGAACACGTCGTAGATGGCCCAGGCCGAGATGCGTGCCGGCATGGGCGCGGCCGGCTTGCCGGTGACGGCGAACTGCATCATGTGCTGGGCGACCAGGAAGATGTTGTTCTCGAACAGCGCGCTTTGCACTTCCTGGCCGCGCCCGGTCTTCTCGCGCTGGGCCAGGGCGGCCATCGCGCCCATGGCGCCGAACATGCCGCCCATGATGTCGTTGACGCTGGCGCCTGCGCGCAGCGGGTCGCCGGGGCGGCCCGTCATGTAGGCCAGGCCTCCCATCATCTGCACCACTTCGTCCAGCGCCGTGCGGTGCTCGTAGGGGCCGGGCAGAAAGCCCTTGTGGCTCACGTAGATGAGGCGCTCGAAGCGGTCCTTGAGGCTGTCGTAGTCCAGGCCCAGCTTGCGCATGGTGCCGGGCTTGAAGTTCTCGCAGACCACGTCGGCCGTGGCGATCAGGCGCAGCGCGGCCTGCTTGCCTTCCTCGGTCTGCAGGTCCAGCGTCAGGCTTTTCTTGTTGCGGTTGAACAGCGGGAAAAAGCCCGAGCCCGAGCCCAGCAGCTTGCGCGTGGCATCGCCGTCGCGGCCGTGGCCCACGGGCTCGATCTTGATGACTTCGGCGCCCAGGTCGGCCAGCATCATGCCGCAGGACGGGCCCATGACCATGTGGGTGAACTCGACCACGCGTATTCCTGCGTAGGGCAGTGGCGTGGCCTGGCCTGAGGCCGTGTCGGGGGAGTTGGGTTGGCTCATGGAAAAACGGTGAATGAATGTGGGGGTTGTCGCTGCGGCTCAGGCCGGTGCGTAGATGCGGGGCACAAAGCCCTTGGGCAGGCCGGCCAGCGGCGTCATGCCGTGCAGCTCCTCACCGGGCAGGCCTGCGGCCAGCGGCTGGCGGGCGGCGATCAGGCGATCGATGTCCACGCCGGTGCGGATGCCCATGGCCTCGAACATGAAGACCAGGTCTTCGGTGACCACGTTGCCCGAGGCGCCGGGCGCATACGGGCAGCCGCCCAGGCCGGCCAGCGAGGCATCGAAGGTGCGCACGCCAGCCTCGTAGGCGGCCAGGCAGTTGGCCAGGCCCAGGCCGCGCGTATTGTGCATGTGGGCCGCGCCTGCATGTTCGCCCAGCTCGGCGCGCAGCCGTGTGAACAGGCGCCGCACCTGGGCCGGGTTGGCCATGCCCGTGGTGTCGGACAGGCCCGATTCATCGGCGCCCGCCGCCACGCAGGCCAGGGCCAGTGCAATCACTTCGTCCTCGGGCACCAGCCCCTGCAGCGTGCAGCCGAAGGCCGTGGAGATGCCCGCCTCGATCAGGGCCTGCGGCGCGATCTCGTCGCGCAGCGCGGCAATGGCCCGCACCTCGTCCACCATCTGCATGGGCGTCTTGCGTACATTGGCCATGGAGTGCGCGGGGCTGGCCGAGACGGGCAGCGTGACCTTGTGGGCGCCGGCGCGCAGCGCGGCCTCGGCGCCGCGCAGATTGGGGGCCAGGGCCATCACGGTGACGCCGGGCAGGGTGATGGCCTGGGCGACCACCTCGGCCGCGTCGGCCATCTGCGGCAGCAGCTTGGGCGAGACGAAGGAGCCGACTTCGATCTCCTGCAGGCCTGCATGGGCCAGCGCGGCGATCCAGGCCAGCTTGTGCGCCGTGGACATGGTGGAGGCCACGGACTGCAGGCCATCGCGCGGGCCGACTTCGCTGATGAGTACGTCAAAACGGTGGGAGGACATGGGCAGTTGCATCCGGTGGTGGGTGTCGATGGTGGCGGATTCACCTGTTGACATCGGGGTTCTGTGTGGTTCTAATAGATAGAACTACATTCTCTCTATTGAAATATTCCCTGCTGCACGCGCCATCGTCAAGCCTGCGTGCCTGGGGTTTTCCCTTGGGTGCCTTTTTATGCCTCGCAAATCAGTGACGGAATCGGTGGCCGACGAGAATGCCGCGCCGGGCGGCGTGGCGGCCGTGGACAGGGCCTTGAGCCTGCTGGCAGCGTTTCGCGACGGCGACGACGGGCTGACGCTGGCCCAGTTGTCGGAGCGCACGCGCCTGTACAAGAGCACCGTGCTGCGGCTGCTGGCCTCGCTGGAGCATGGCGGCTGGGTGCTGCGCATGGATGACGGCCGCTACGCCGTGGGCCCGGCCGTGGCGCGGCTGAACACCGTCTATGCCCGGCATTTCTCGCTGGACAGCGTGGTCATGCCCGTGCTGCGCACCCTGGTGCAGGCCACGGGCGAAAGTGCGGCCTACCACGTGCGCCAGGGCCAGGACCGGCTGTGCCTGTACCGCGTGGATTCGCCCCATCCCGTGCGCGACCACGCACGCACGGGCGATCTGCTGCCGCTGGGCCAGGGCGCAGGCGGGCGCGTGCTGTCCGCGTTCGATGCTGAGCTGTACGCCGCATCGCGCGGCGGCAGCCGCACGCAGCTGGCCCGTGTGCGTGCCGATGGCTACTGCGCCATGGTGGGAGACAGGCACCGCGAGATCGCCGGGATTTCGGCCCCCGTGTTCAAGCGCGATGGGGAATTGGCAGCGGCGCTGACACTGACCATGCCAGCCCACCGCTATGAAGAGCGCCACGCCCGCCATGTGCTGGCGGCGGCGCGGGAACTGGGGCTTTTGCTACCCTGAGCCAGGAGGCGTGTGCGGTGCGTGGACTCAGCCCAGGGCCGTGTCCAGCACCATCATCAGCACGAAGCCCAGCATGAGGCCGCCCGTGGCAAAGGCTTCATGGCCCTTGCGGTGCGACTCGGGAATGATTTCGTGGCTGATCACGAACAGCATGGCGCCCGCTGCAAAGCCCAGGCCCCAGGGCAGCATGGCTGCCGAGCCGCTCACGATGGCTGCCCCCAGCACGGCGCCCACGGGCTCCACCAGGCCGGAGGCCATGCCCAGCAACACGGCAAAGCTGCGCTTGTAGCCTGCGGCCAGCAGGGCCACGGCCACCACCAGGCCTTCGGGCACATCCTGTATGGCAATGCCCGTGGCCAGCGCATTGGCGCGCAGTCCGTCGTTGCCCGCATAGCCCACGCCGATGGCCAGGCCTTCGGGCAGGTTGTGCAGGGTGATGGCGAAGACGAACAGCCAGGTGCGCTGCAGCTTGCGCGCGCCTTGCGGGTCCAGGCCTTCGCGGCCCTTGATGAAGTGCTCATGGGGCAGGAGCCTGTCCATGAGCATGAGGGCGGCACCGCCCATCAGGATGGCCGAACCTATGACCCCGCCAGCCGCCCAGCTGCCGCCACCGAACAGTTCCTGGGTGCGCACGGCCTCCAGTCCCGGCAGGATCAGCGAGAAGGCGCAGGCGGCCAGCATGACCCCGGCGCCAAAGCCGAACAGGGTGTCCTGCGTGCGTTCGGACAGGCGCTGGGACAGCATCACGGGCACGGTGCCCAGTGCGGTCGCCAGCGCGGCGGCCGAGCCTCCGGCCAGGGCCTGGAAGACCACCGGATGGTTCTGGGCGTAGGCCCAGAACTGGCTGGTGAGCGCCCAGGCGCCGGCCATCATGATGGCCAGGCCTATCCACAGGCGGATGTTGGACCGTACGCTGGTCTTGGAGCGGAAGCGTTGTGGCAGATCCATGCTGGTCGAGGTCAGAGTTTGGCGTTGCGGACCGTTCAGCCGCGTGCGGCGGCGTAGCGGCGGGCCACTTCGGCCCAGTTGACTACGTTGTAGAACGCCGCGATGTATTCAGGGCGGCGGTTCTGGTACTTGAGGTAGTAGGCGTGTTCCCACACGTCCAGGCCCAGGATGGGGGTGGCGCCGGAGCCGACGCTGGCCATCAGCGGGCTGTCCTGGTTGCCACTGCTTTCCACGGCCAGCTTGCCGTCCTTGCCCACCACCAGCCAGGCCCAGCCGCTGCCAAAGCGCGTGAGCGCGGCCTGGGTGAAGGCGGCCTTGAAGGCATCGAAGCCGCCCAGTTCCCGGTCAATGGCCTGGGCCAGTTCGCCCGAGGGAGCACCGCCGCCGCCCTGGTCCACCGGGGCCATCACGGTCCAGAACAGGCTGTGGTTGGCGTGCCCGCCGCCGTTGTTGCGCACGGCACCGCGAACGCCTTCGGGCAGCAGGGACAGGTCGGCGATCAACTGCTCCACGGGCTGGCTGCCGTGCGGCGTGTCCTTGAGCGCGGCATTCAGGTTGTTCACATAGGCCTGATGGTGCTTGGTGTAGTGGATCTCCATGGTCTGCGCATCGATATGGGGCTCCAGCGCGTCGTAGGCGTAGTTCAGGGGAGGCAGGGTGTAGTTGCTCATGTGGTTTCTTTCAGGGACTACGGGGAAAAATCGGTGCGTTGCGATGTCTGTGCGGCGGCAATCAATGCGCCAGCCGGGGCGGCAGGGCCGTGGCTGTGCAGTCGAAGACGCGGGCCGAGGCCTGAAGCGCCGCATCGATGCGGGGCTGGCTGCCGTGCTGGCGCTGCCACTGCAGCAGGGCTGAATGGGTTTCGCGCATATGGCGCCAGGCGGCGCTGCACACGGCGGCCGCATGGTGGCGCGCATCACCCAGGGCCAGCAGGCCCTGGTGCGCCTCGCACAGGTATTCGATGGCCAGTGCGGGCTGCTGGCGCAATGCCAGCAACTCGGCCAGGTTGTGGTGGGAGACCACCCAGGCGGCCATGCAGTGATCGGCGTGGTCCGCCAGCAGCGGGCCGGTGATGAGGCGCTGCGCCACATGCAGGGCCTTCATCTGCATGGCGAGCGCGCTTTCGATCTGGCCTGCATGGAAATGCCCATGGGCGCGGCGCGCCAGCTGTTCCCATTGATTCAAGGATGCTTCGGAGGGTGCCGGGACGGGAGAGGGCAGACTGAGGTCAGAGGTTGCTTGCATATCTGCTGGCTCCGAGGTTTTCAGAGGTTCTTTGATATTGATCTGAGAATTGTATTATTCATGAGAATCATTCTCATTCAAAACAAAAATGACCGTATGCAATCCGATGTGTATTTCCTTTCGCGCATCGGCAGGATGCGGATGCCTGGATTCCAGGCGAAAAAAAGCCCCGCAGGCGGCAATGCCTGCGGGGCGGGTCGCAGTCTGGCGTTGACTTAGACCTGGTCGGCCGACAGGCCTGCAGTCTGGCTGAAGCCGCCGTCCACGTAGGTGATCTCGGCCGTCACGCCCGAGGCGAGGTCCGACAGCAGGAAGGCGGCCACATTGCCCACGTCCTCGATGGTCACGTTGCGGCGCAGCGGCGATGCATCGGCCACGCGGCCCAGCAGCTTGCCGAAGTCCTTGATGCCCGAGGCGGCCAGGGTCTTGATGGGACCGGCCGAGATGCCGTTGGCGCGGATGGCGCGGCCGTCTGCCGTGCGGCCCACGGCCTCGGCCAGGTAGCGCACCGAGGCTTCCAGCGATGCCTTGGCCAGGCCCATGGTGTTGTAGTTGGGGATGGAGCGCAGGGCGCCCAGGTACGACAGGGTCAGCAGCGAGGACTTGTCGTTGAGGTAGGGCAGGGCCGCCTTGGCCATCGCGGGGAAGCTGTAGGCGCTGATGTCGTGCGCGATCTTGAAGCCTTCGCGCGACAGGCCGTCCAGGAAGTTGCCGGCGATGGCCTCGCGCGGTGCAAAGCCGATGCTGTGCACGAAGCCGTCGAACTTGCCCCAGGTCGCGCCCAGGTCGGCGAACAGCTTTTCGATCTGGGCATCGTCTGCCACGTCGCAGTCAAAGATCAGCTTGGAGTCGAATTCGGCGGCGAACTCGGTGATGCGGTCCTTGAAGCGCTCGCCCACATAGCTGAAGGCCAGCTCCGCGCCCTGTGCATGGCAGGCCTTGGCGATGCCGTAGGCGATGGAGCGGTTGGACAGAACGCCCGTGATCAGCAGTTTTTTACCGGCGAGAAAGCCCATTGTTGTTCTCCAGAGAAAGTGAGTGGAAGTGCGCACCAGCTGGCGGCGACGGCCGGGGCCCGCGTCAGCGTTTGCCAGCGGAAGGGCTGGCTGCGTGGTGCAGAATTGTCGCATGCGCCATTGGATGATTTCTTCGCTGCTGCTGGCCTCGGCGTGTGTGCCGGCCTGGGGCTCGCATGCCTATGCCCTGTGGGGCGAGCCCCGCTATGCCGAGGGCTTCAGCCATTTCGACTATGTCAACGCCAAGGCCCCCAAGGGCGGCGAGCTGCGCCTGGTGAGCAATCTGCGCATCTCCACCTTTGACAAATACAACCCGTTCACCATCAAGGGGTCGTCGCCCGCCTATCTGGCGGAGCTGATGTTCGACACCCTGCTGTGGCCCTCGCTGGACGAGACCGCCACCGGCTACGGATTGCTGGCCGAAGACGTGCAGGCCGCGGCCGACGGCCTGTCCGCCACATTCCGGTTGCGGCCCCAGGCACGTTTTCACAACGGCAAGCCCGTGCTGGCCGCCGATGTCAAGTTCAGCTATGACACGCTGGTGGGCCCGCATGCACTGCCCGGCTACAGAACGCTGTTCTTCGATGTGGCGGGCGTCGATGTGCTGGACGAGCGCACTGTGCGCTTTCGCTTCAAGCAGCCGAACCGGGAATTGCCGCTGACCGTGGGGGCCATTCCAGTGTTCAGCCGCGACTGGGGCGTGGAAAACGGCAAGGCCAAGCCCTTCGACCAGGTGGTTACGGACACGCCCATCGGCAGCGGGCCCTACAAGATAGGTCCCGTGCGATTCGGCAAGGACATCACCTATGTGCGTGACCCGGACTACTGGGGCCGCGATCTGCCTGTGCGCGTTGGCACGGCCAATTTCGATCGCATCTCCGTCAAGATCTACCGCGACAACACGGCGAGGCTGGAGGCGCTGAAGGCCGGGGAGTTCGACCTCATGCGCTTTTACAGTGCCGGCGACTGGGCGCGGCGCCTGTACGGCAAGCGCTTCGACCGGGGCGAGCTGGTCAAGGGCGAGTTCAGCAACAAGCTGCCATCGGGATTCCAGAGCTATGTGCTCAACGTGCGCCGGCCTGTGCTGCAGGACGTCCGGGTGCGCCGCGCCCTGGGCCTGGCCATGGACTACGAGTGGATGAACCGGCAGATGTTCTACGGTTCCTACCAGCGCGTGCGCGGGTTGTTCGGCAACACGGCCTGCGAGACCCATGGCGAGCCCTCGCCAGAGGAGCTGGCGCTGATGGAGCCCTTGCGCAAGAGCATTCCGCCAGAGGCCTTCGGCCCCATGGCCGAGCCGCCGCGCACCGATGGCGACAGCTCGTTGCGCGGAAATCTGCGCCAGGCGCGGCAATTGCTGGCCGATGCCGGCTGGACCATTCAGGATGGCGTGCTGCGCAACGCGCGGGGCCAGGCCATGGAGCTGGAGTACCTGGACAGCAGCGAGTCGGGCATACGCCAGGTCTCGCCCTGGATACGCAATCTGGAAAAGCTGGGCATCCGGCTGCGCTTTCGCTCGGCGGACTTTGCGCTGTACCAGCAGCGCGTGGAGAAGTTCGACTACGACATCATCTCCATCGCCTACCAGGGCACGAACAATCCAGGCCAGGAATTCGCCGACCTGTTCGGCAGCCAGGCGGCGGCAACCGAGGGTTCCGGCAATTTCCCCGGCGTGAAGAACCCGGCGGTCGACGCCATGATCCGCCGCATGACCGAGGCCAAGACAGAGGCGCAACTGTTGCCTGCCTGCCACGCACTCGAACGCATCATCACGCACGGCCACTACCTGATTCCGCAGTGGAGCGCGGGCACGCACCGCATGGTCTACGACTCCTGGCGCCTGGTGCGACCGGCCGTGGTTCCGGCCTATGCGAAGGGCGAGAGCTGGGCCATGGACACCTGGTGGGCGCGTATGCCGGTGCTGACCGCGCCGCCTCCATGAGCCGGCGTTGCGGCTGTGTCGTTGCGATCCGTTGCATGATGAGGGCGTGCCCTGGCCGGAGCCCCTCCCCGCAATGGACATAATGCAAGACTTCTTATGTGGGCCTACATATTCAAACGCTTGCTGCTGATGGTGCCGACCCTGCTGGGCGTACTGCTGCTGACCTTCGTGGTCGTGCAGTTCGTGCCCGGTGGCCCGGTCGAGCAGTATCTGGCCGAGGCCAAGGCCAGCGTGGGCCGTGGCGGCGAGGGCGGTGGCCTGGCCTACCGTGGCAACCAGGGGGTGGACCCCCAGCGCATAGAGCAGATCAAGGCCCTCTACGGCTTTGACAAGCCGGCCCATGAGCGCTTCTTCCAGATGCTCGGGCAGTTCGCGCGGTTCGACCTGGGGCGCAGTTTCTTTCAGAACAAGGATGTCTGGCAGCTGATCAAGGAGAAGCTGCCGGTCTCGGCCAGCCTGGGACTGTGGACCTTTTTCATCAGCTACCTCGTTGCCGTGCCGCTGGGCATTGCCAAGGCCGTGCGGGCCGGCTCGCGGTTCGACTTCGCCACCACGCTGCTGATCCTGGTCGGCTATGCGATTCCGGGTTTCGTGCTGGGCGTGGCGCTGTTGGTGATCTTTGGCGGCCAGTTGCAGTGGTTTCCGCTGCGCGGGCTGACTTCCTCCAACTGGGACGAGCTGTCCTGGGGCGCGCGCATCGTGGACTATCTCTGGCATATCGCGCTGCCGGTGACGGCCATGGTGGCGGGCAGCTTCGCCATCACGGCCATGCTGACCAAGAATGCCTTCCTGGAAGAGATTCGCAAGCAGTACGTGCTGACTGCGCGTGCCAAGGGCCTGTCCGAGCGGCAGGTGCTCTACCGCCATGTGCTGCGCAACGCGCTGATCCCCATCGTCACCGGATTTCCGGCCGCCTTCATCGGGGCCTTCTTCACGGGCTCGCTGCTGATAGAGACACTGTTCTCGCTGGACGGCCTGGGCCTGCTCAGCTATGACAGCGTGATTCGGCGCGACTATCCCGTGGTGCTGGGCACGCTGTATCTGTTCACGCTGATCGGCCTGGTGACCAAACTGGTCAGTGACCTTTGTTATGTGTGGGTGGATCCGCGTGTACGGTTTGATTGAGCGCCCCCTGAACGGCTGCGCCGCCTCCCCCTCTTGCTTTGCGGGGGGAGCGTTCGGGCCATTGGCGGCTGGCGCAGGCCCTTGCCTGGTGTCCCTGACTTTGGGCGGTCGCGCCACTGTGATGCAGCAACATGGAAACTGAGATGCACTCCCTTGCCGCTCCAGGCGCAGGGCTGCCCGGAGCAGCGCCTGTACCGCTGGCTGTGGTGGCAGTGTCGCCAGCGCGGCGGGCCTGGATGCGGTTCAGGCGCAATCGGCTGGGGTATTGGAGCCTGGTCGCTTTTTGCGTGATGGTGGTGCTGAGCCTGGGCGCCGAGCTGATCAGCAACGACCGGCCCCTGGTGGTGCGCTATGAGGGCCAGACCTACTGGCCGCTGTGGAACGATTATTCCGAGAAGACTTTCGGCGGCGACTTCGAGACGGCCACCGACTACCTGGACCCCTTCATCCGCGACCGCCTGAGCCAGGGCGACAACTGGGCGCTGTATACGCTCAATCCCTATGGGCCACAGGCGCTGAACTACTTCGCGACCTCGCCCAATCCGGCACCGCCCTCGCGCGACAACCTGCTGGGTACGGATGACCGGGGGCGCGATCTGCTGGCCCAGCTGATCTACGGGTTTCGCGTCAGCGTGCTGTTTGCGCTGGCGCTGACGGCGTCAGGCGTGGTGCTGGGCGTGGTGACGGGGGCCGTCCAGGGTTTTTTCGGCGGCAGGACCGATCTGGCATTCCAGCGCTTCATCGAGATCTGGGGCTCCATGCCCGAGCTGTATCTGCTGATCATCTTCAGCGCGGTGCTGGCGCCCAGCGTCTCGCTGCTGCTGGTGCTGCTGTCGCTGTTCGGCTGGATGGGCCTGTCGGACTACGTGCGTGCCGAGTTCCTGCGCAACCGCCAGCTGGACTATGTGAAGTCGGCGCGGGCGCTGGGCGTGGGCAATGGCGCGCTGATCTGGCGCCATCTGCTGCCCAACAGCATGACGCCCGTGGTGACCTTTTTGCCGTTTCGCATGAGTGCGGCCATCCTGGCCCTGACCTCGCTGGACTTCCTGGGGCTGGGTGTGCCGCCTGACACCCCCAGCCTGGGTGAGCTGCTGAACCAGGGCAAGAACAGCATCGATGCCTGGTGGATCTCGCTGTCCACCTTTGCCGTGCTGGTGGTGACGCTGCTGCTGCTGACCTTCATGGGTGATGCGCTGCGCGATGCGCTGGACCCGCGCAAGGCCGCTGCCAGCGATGCCGCCCCCGGTGTCGATGCAAAGGACGCCGCATGAACGCAGAGCAGCCGGCAATGGAGCTACCTTCGCCCCCCGGCCGTGGCCGGACATTGCTGTCCGTGCGCAACCTGCGCGTGCGCTTCGGCAGCAAGGATGTGGTGCACGGCGTGAGCTTCGACCTGGCGGCAGGCGAGAAGCTGGCGCTGGTGGGCGAGTCCGGCTCGGGCAAGACCATCACCGCGCTGTCGCTGCTGCGGCTGGCTGGAGACGCTCAGCTGGGCGGCCAGGCCCTGTTCGACGGCCGCGACCTGCTGCGCCTGCCCGAGCGCGAGATGCGCGCCGTGCGCGGCGGCGACGTGGCCATGATTTTCCAGGAGCCCATGACGGCGCTCAACCCGCTGATGACCGTGGGCGAGCAGGTGGGCGAGGTGCTTCGCCTCAAGCAGGGGCTGACGCGAGCGCAATCCCTGGTTCAGGCCACCGAATTGCTGGCGACCACCGGCATTGCCGAGCCTGTGCGCCGCGCCCGCGCCTTTCCCCACCAGCTCAGTGGCGGGCAGCGCCAGCGCGCCATGATCGCCATGGCGCTGGCCAGCAGCCCGCGCCTGCTCCTGGCCGATGAGCCGACGACGGCACTCGATGTCACGCTGCGCGGCCAGATCCTGCAGTTGCTCGATGACCTGCAGCGCCAGACCGGCATGGCCGTGCTGATGATCACGCACGACCTGCATCTGGTGCGGCGCTTTGCCGACCGCGTGGCGGTGATGGAGCGCGGGCAATTGGTGGAGCAGGGCGGGGTGTCGGCGGTCATGGCGGCTCCGCGCCATGCCTATACGCGCAAGCTGCTGGCCAGCGTGCCGCGCCGCGACCTGATCGAGGTGGAGGCAGGCGCCCAGGCCACGGCTGGCGAGCCGCTGGTGCAGGCACAGGGCCTCAAGGTCAGCTATCCGGTGCCGCTGGCAGGTATGCGCGGATGGTTCGGCCAGGGGCGCTTCGTCGCCGTGCAGTCCGCAGACCTGGCGCTGTTGCCCGGGCGCACCGTGGGTGTGGTCGGTGAATCGGGATCGGGCAAATCCACGCTGGCCCAGGCCGTGCTGGGGCTGCTGCCCCATGAAGGACGGCTGCGCATTGCCGGCCATGCCTGGCAGCAGCCAGCCACGCGCAACTCGCCCGCCAACCGTGCGCTGCGGCGCAAGGTGCAGGTGGTATTCCAGGACCCGTATTCATCGCTGTCGCCCCGGCTGACGCTGGAGCAGATCGTTGGCGAGGGCCTGCGCGTGCATGCGCCGTCGCTGACGGCGCCGCAGCAACGCGACCGCATCGTGGAGATGCTGTCGGCCGTGGGCCTGACGCAGGAACAGTTTCCCGGCCTGCTTGACCGCTATCCCCACGAATTCTCGGGAGGCCAGCGCCAGCGCATCGCCATTGCACGCGCCCTGGTGCTGGAGCCCGAGGTGCTGGTGCTCGACGAGCCCACCAGCGCGCTGGATGTGACCATTCAGCAGCAGGTGCTGGGCCTGCTGCAGCGGCTGCAGCGCGAGCGGGGCCTGGCCTATCTGCTGATCACGCATGACGTGGACGTGATCCGCGCCATGGCCCATGACGTGGTGGTCATGAAGGATGGCGCCATCGTCGAATCCGGCCCCGTCGCCCAGGTGCTGGGCGCGCCGCGCCAGGCGTACACGCAGCGGCTGGTGGAGGCCGCCGGCTTCTCGGGCGACGGCATGCCCGAGGGGTTCTGAGGCAGTTGCCGGTCCGCGCTACCAGCTGCCCGTGGGATTGACTCCGTCCTGCAGGATCCACTGGACCTTGTCCACGGGCACACCCAGCAGCCGGGCCTGTGCCAGCAGGCGTGCCGCCACGCCGTCGGCCAGTTCGGGCGTGCGCGAAAGAATCCAGAAATAGCGCAGGTCCGATCCCACCACCATGGCCCAGCGGTACTCGGCATCAAGAGCCACCACGTTGTAGCCGCCGTAGAACGGGCCGAAGAAAGAGACCTTGAGCGCCGCAACGTCCGGGCCGTGCACCGTGCGGGCCTTGCCCTCGGAGGATTTCCAGCGCCGGTGGCGGGCGTCGTAGCCCCGGTTCAGCACGTGCACCGTTCCGTCGGGAAGCTGTGTGTACTCGGCCTGGGTGCGCTCCAGGCCTTTTTCGAAACTGTGGTCGATGCGGGCCACTTCATACCAGCGGCCCATGTAGCGCTGGATGTCCCAGCCGCGCACCGGCTCCACGGTAGGGGGGATGGGTGGGTTGCGCAGGCCCTTCCACAGCAACGCTGCTGCGGCGGCGCCTACGGCAAGCCCTGCCAGGCCGGCCGTGGGCAGCACCCAGGCGGGGCGGGAAGTGGATGGGGTAGTTGACTCTGTATTGGGGTGGCGGGGTGACATGGTGCGGAACTCCGTGTTCAGGCAGACGTGCATGCCAGGGTCTTGCGCGCTTGGCAGCGTGCTCCTACTTTAGGACAGAAAACCGGGCCGCAGTGTAGGCCGGCGCTGCCTGCACCGGTGCTGTGCGGGCCGCGCAACGCTGGAACTTTCCCTATGCCAGAGCAGGCCATGTGTTTTTTTGTGCGCGGTCATGCAGGTCTATGGCCTAATTGCGCGTTCTCATTTTTTTGAAGAAGGAAATGCCATGGGCAACAAGATCGTTACCGAAGCCGACCGCAAGTTCACTCCCCAGCCTCCCCTGCCCAACGGCGTCACCCTGCCGACGCCCGGCCGTGGCCAGCGCGTGAGCCGCGCCCGTGGCGCCCACACCCATACCAAGAAGAACCCCGGCAAGCGTCACCGCTGAGCACGGCGGGCCGCATGCATGCCTGCTGCGGCCACGTTCTGAAAGCAAAAGCCCTCTTTCGAGGGCTTTTGCTTTTGAGGCGGCGTTCTCAATGCTGCAGTGCCTGAAGCTTTCGGCGCAGCATCTGCACTTCCTCGATCAGGTCCGCCGTCAGCGCGGCCAGCTGAGGGTCGGCATCGAAGCTGTGCTCCAGATGGGCTATGCGGCGCGCGCGCACCAGGGTCTGGCTGCTGAAGCGCCACTGTGCCTGCGGCGCGGCCGCTTCGCCGGACGGCTCGTTTTCGCAGTACAGCACGCCGGTCTGCACACGCTCCACCACCCAGGCGGTGTTGCGCTGGCAGTGGCGGGCCAGATCCTGCAGGTCCAGAGCGCCTTCGTCCAGCAGTTCTGCGGGCTCGTAGAAGGGGTACAGCGGCGTGCTCATCGCGTGGCTCCTTGGCCCGCTGCGTGCTGGCGGGCATCGAACGAGGGAAAGGCCTGGGCCAGTGCCGCATAGGCCTGGCGCTGGGCGTCGGTCTGGGGCTCGGGCAGGGCGATGCCCAGCACCAGGTACAGGTCGCCCGGCGTGGCGGCGGGCAAGCCCTTGCCCTTGATGCGCAGCTTGCGGCCAGCGCGGCTGCCTGCGGGCACGCTGACCTCGAATTCACCGGCAATGGTGGCCACGCGGACCGGGCCGCCCAGTGCGGCTTCCCAGGGGGCCAGGGACACGGGCTGGTAGACATCCTTGCCCTCGGCCCACCAGCGCGGGTCATGGCGCAGGTGCACTTCCAGCAGCAGATCGCCTGCCGGGCCGTTGCCCAGGCCCGGGCCGCCCTGTCCGGCCAGGCGGATCATCTGGCCTTCGCGCACGCCCTTGGGAATGCTGACCTGCAATTCCTTGTCGCGCGCCACCGGGTGTCCGTCCTCATCCAGCACCGTGGTGCGCAGGTGCAGGCTGCGCTGCGCGCCCTGGTAGCTGTCCAGCAGGTCCAGCTCGATGCTGGCGTGCTGGTCCTGCCCGCGCATGTCGGGTGGGGCGCGATGCTGGCCGCCCCCGCCCGCATGGCGGGCACGCGCGCCCTGGCCGAACATCTGTGAGAAGAACTCGCTGAAGTCCGCGTCGCCCTCCGGCATGGCGCCGTCGCTGCTGCGAAAGTGAAAGTCCTGCCCTTCCCAGCCAGGTGGTGGCTGGAAGCCGCCGGCGCCGGGCCCGCTGCGGCGCGGCGCATCGGCCAGGGCGTCATAGGCTGCGCGCTTTTCGGGGTCCGACAGCACGGCATTGGCTTCGTTGACTTCGGCCATGCGCTCGGAGGCGTCCGCCTCCTTGCTGACATCGGGGTGGTACTTGCGCGCCAGCTTGCGGTAGGCCTTCTTGATGTCATCGGCACTGGCCTGCCTGTCCACGGCCAGGATGCGGTAGTAGTCCTTGTAATCCATGAATTTCCGTCCTCCGGCCCTTGCGGGCGATGTTCTGGACAAACCCGAAAGCAGCATAGCCCGGTCATGGCAGGGTCTCAACCGATGGGCCTTTTCCTGCTTGACTGGCATCTTGTGACGGGTTCATTACATTCGCGCGTCGGCAGGACGGAACAGGAGGCGTCGGACATGGCACATGGCAGTCGGTGGCGGGCTGGGCGGGGGCGCACAGGCTCCAGGGGATGGAGGGCCCTGCTGGGCGCATGGCTGGTGGCCGGCGCGTGTGGAACCTGCGGGGTGATGGCGCAGACCGCGCAGACCATGCAGCCAGCACCGGGCGTGCCCATGGCAGACCTGCCGCCCGCCGTGGTCAGCGCCCCGCTGCCCGATGTGGGCTCCATGGCCTTCAGGGTGCTGGCCTGCACGGCCTGCCATGGTCCCGAGGGCCGGGCCACGCCCAGCGGCTACTTTCCGCGCATTGCGGGCAAGCCCGCAGGCTATCTGTACCGCCAACTCAAGAACTTCCAGCAAGGGCGCCGCAGCTATCCGGCCATGAACCGGCTGATCGAATTCATGTCGGACGACTATCTGCGCCAGATCGCCACGCACTTCGCAGGCCTGGAGCTTCCCTATGCCCCGCCTGTGCCGGCGCAACTGCCGCCCGCTGAGCTCGCCCGTGGCGAGCAACTGGTCTTGCGGGGCGACGCGCAGCGCGGCCTGCCCGCCTGCGCTGCCTGCCATGGTGAGCGGCTCATGGGTGCGGGTGACGATGTTCCGGGCCTGCTGGGCCTGTCGCGCGACTATCTGAACAGCCAGATCGGTGCCTGGCGCTCCGGCCAGCGCAAGGCGGCAGCGCCCGACTGCATGGACCAGGTGGCCAAGGCGCTGACAGCGCAGGAGGTCGTAGCCGTCACGGCCTGGTTGTCATCACGCCCCGCACTGGCAGCGCCGGGCGCACATGAAGCCCTGGCCCTGCCCATGCCGCTGCGCTGCGGCGCCGTGGCCGCCATTGCTGGCCAGGAGGGCAAGCCATGAACACCCTGGCAGAAAACGCGGCAAGCGGGAACGCACACGGGCGACGGCGGCTGGCCAGGGTGGCAGGGCTGGCGTTGCTGATCATCGCCCTGCTGGGCGCGCTCCTGGTCTGGCTCAACCTGCGGGGCGAGCAGGGCGTGCACGCCTATGGCCATGGCGGCTGGTCAGGCGCGCGCGAAACGCCGGCCGCCTTGATAGAGCGCGGTGCCTACCTGGCCCGCGTGGGCAACTGCGCAGGCTGCCATACGGCGGCTGGCGGCGCCGAGTATGCGGGCGGGCGGGGCCTGCCCACCTCGTTCGGCACGCTGTACACCAGCAATCTCACGCCTGACAAGGAAAGTGGCCTGGGGCTGTGGACGGCCCAGGACTTCTGGCGTGCAATGCATAACGGGCGGTCACGGGAAGGGCGCCTGCTGTATCCGGCCTTTCCATATGACAGCTACACCCATGTGACGCGCGCCGACTCGGACGCGCTGTTTGCCTATCTGCAAAGCCTGCCTGCCGTGCGCGCGCAGGTGCCCCGGCATGCGCTGGACTTTCCCTATGGCTGGCAGGGCTCGCTGGCTGTCTGGCGCGCGCTGTTCTTCACCCCGCAGGATTGGCAGGACCGGCCGCAGAAGGCGGCTGCCTGGAATCGCGGTGCCTATCTTGCCCAGGGCCTGGGGCACTGCGCGGCGTGCCATGCACCGCGCAACGGCATGGGTGCCTCGTCCCAGGTCATGTCCGGTGGCTTTGTGGCAGGGCAGGCCTGGTATGCGCCGTCGCTGCTTGATCCGGGAGAAGCTGGCGTGCGCGCAGGCCAGGAGTCCGCCTGGGTGCAGTTGCTGCAGACGGGTTCGGGTCCTTCGGGATCGGCGCTGGGCCCCATGGCCGAAGTCGTGGCGCGCAGCACCCAGCACTGGCAGCCGCAGGATCTGCAGGCCCTCGCTTCCTACCTGCAGGAGCAGGGCGCGGCAGCAGGCCCGCCCAGGAGCAGGCCTGCTGCCGCGCCCGTGCCATCCGGGCAAATGGCCCTGGGGCGGGCCGTCTACGAGCGGCAATGCGCGGTTTGCCATGGTGCCGAGGGCCAGGGGACGCCGGGCGCGTTTCCCGCGCTTGCGGGCAATGCCTCCGTGACCCTGGCCGAACCGCGCAACCTGTTGCTGGTGCTGCTGGAGGGGGGCTACCCACCCTCCACCCGGCAGCAGCCGCAGCCGCACGGCATGCCGCCTTTCGGTCATGTGCTGTCCGACGCACAGGTGGCCGCCGTGGCCAGCTATGTGCGCAACGCCTGGGGCAACAAGGCGGCGGAAATCGGTAACATGGAGGTTTATCGCGCCCGGGAAGGGCGTGGTTTCTGAGAGGCTTTCATGGATTCAATGGCCGGCAAGCTGCCGGACGACAGCGACGCCACCCGCCCCTGGTGGGTGGTTTGCCTGTGCGCGCAATGGTGCGGCGTTTGCAACCAATACCGAAGCACGTTTGCGGAACTGGCAAGCCAGTTCCCGCAGATGCGCTTTGTCTGGCTTGATGTCGAGGACCGCGAGGACGTGGCCGGAGACCTGGACATCGAAACCTTCCCCTCGCTGCTGGTGGCCGATGGCGAGCGCGCACGTTTTCTGGGGCCGGTGCTGCCCCAGGCGGGGGTTGTGGCGCGCATGCTGCAGTCACTGGCCCAGGACCCGGGCGCGGCCCCTGCCGATCCCGCCGAGGCGCAGGCCCTCTTGCGTCGGCTCCAGTCGGCGCAGGCGCTGGAGCGCGTTGGCGTCTGAGCCTCGGGCAAGGGCGGGTGGGCCGGCATGAGGCGCCTCGTCCTGTCCCCGCTTTTGTGCGGGGCGGGCTTGGCCTGAAGGTCGTTTGCGGATACAATGACATATTCACGACCAAACGGGCGGGTACCAACCGCCCTTTTTTTTGGGCGATCTTCGGGCGACCTTCGGGATTGCCATGGGGCTCGGCGCTGTTGGGACATGGCTGCTGCCAATGTTTCAGGGGCGTTCCGGGTCTTTTGTGTTTGCAGGACTGAATTTAAATACACGTGGCACTACAGCAAATCGTTGAACAAACCGTGACAGGTCTGGGCTATGACCTGGTGGAAATAGAACGCTCGGCGGGCGGGCTGTTGCGCGTCACAATTGATTTGCCTTGGCAGCCCCCGGTGGAGGGTGAGCCGGTGGTGCCGGAGCAGTTCGTGACAGTCGAGGACTGCGAGAAGATCACGCGCCAGCTGCAGTTCGCGCTTGAGGTTGATGGCGCAGATTACACGCGCCTTGAGGTCTCCTCCCCTGGTATCGACCGCCCCCTGCGGCACGAGCAGGACTTCACCCGCTTTGTCGGTGAAGTCATCGACCTGACCCTCAAGGAGCCCATCGGCGCCGCCGCTGAAGGGCAGGTCAGCGCCAATCGCAAGAAATTCCGCGGCACGCTGGAGCGTGCCGAAGATGGTGGCTGGCAGATCGTCTGGAGCGACGAGCCACCCGTCAAGCCTGGCCAGAAGGTCAGCAAAAAGCGTGTTCCCGCGCCCCTGCAGGCGCTGGGCTTCACTCTGGAGGAGCTGCGCGAGGCGCGTCTGGCTCCCATCGTGGATTTCAAGGGGCGTTCTGCCAAGCCGGTCTGATCGGAGCAGGCAGGGTACGTCGAATCATTGGGGCAGGAAGGGCACTGCCATCCCCTTCCTGTGTGATTGAAATAGGAGAGTCGTCGCATGAATCGCGAATTGTTGATGTTGGTAGAAGCCATTTCGCGCGAAAAGAACGTGGAGCGCGATCTGGTGTTCGGTGCAGTGGAATCGGCCCTGGCCCAGGCCACCAAGAAGCTGTACCAAGGTGAGGTGGACATCCGCGTGGCCATCGATCGCGATAGCGGTAACTACGACACCTTCCGCCGCTGGCTGGTGGTGCCCGATGATGCGGGCCTGCAAAACCCCGATGCCGAAGAAATGCTGATGGACGCACAGGACCGCGTCCCCGGTATCTCCGAAGGCGAGTACATCGAGGAAGAGATCGAGTCGGTGCCCATCGGCCGCATCGGCGCCATGGCGGCCAAGCAGGTCATCCTGCAGAAGATCCGTGACGCCGAGCGCGAAATGCTGCTCAACGAGTTCCTGTCGCGCGGCGACCGGATCTTCACGGGCACCGTCAAGCGCATGGACAAGGGCGACATCATCGTCGAGGCCGGCCGTGTCGAAGGACGCCTGCGCCGCAACGAGATGATCCCCAAGGAAAACCTGCGCAACGGTGACCGCGTGCGGGCCATGATCATGGAAGTGGACGCCACGCTGCGCGGCGCGCCCATCATCCTGTCGCGCTCGGCGCCCGAGTTCATGGTCGAGCTGTTCCGCAACGAAGTGCCCGAGATCGAGCAGGGCCTGCTGGAGATCAAGAGCTGCGCTCGCGATTCCGGCAGCCGCGCCAAGATCGCCGTGCTCAGCCATGACAAGCGTGTCGATCCCATCGGCACCTGCGTCGGCGTGCGAGGCACCCGTGTCAACGCCGTCACCAATGAACTGGCTGGCGAGCGCGTGGACATCGTGCTGTGGTCCGAAGACCCTGCACAGTTCGTGATCGGCGCGCTGGCTCCGGCCAATGTGTCGTCCATCGTTGTGGACGAGGAAAAGCATGCCATGGACGTGGTGGTTGACGAGGAAAACCTCGCCATCGCCATCGGCCGTGGCGGTCAGAATGTTCGCCTGGCTTCCGAGCTCACCGGCTGGAAGATCAACATCATGGACGCGGCTGAGTCTGCGCAAAAGCAGGCGGACGAGTCCGCTGTTGCGCGCCAGCTGTTCATGGAAAAGCTCGATGTGGACGAGGAAATCGCCAACATCCTCATCGAGGAAGGTTTCGAGACCCTGGAAGAAGTGGCCTATGTGCCGCTGCAGGAAATGCTCGAAATCGAGGCGTTCGACGAAGAGACGGTGAACGAGTTGCGCACCCGGGCGAAAGATGCACTGCTGACGCAGGAAATCGCGCACGAGGAAAACGTGGGCAAAGTGTCGCAGGATCTGCTGACGCTCGAGGGAATGACTCCGGAGATCGTGGACAAGCTGGCCGAGGCCGATGTGCACACCCGAGACGATCTGGCCGATCTGGCCATCGACGAGTTGACCGAGCTGACCGGGCAGACCGAGGAAGAAGCGAAGGCTTTGATCATGAAGGCGCGTGAACACTGGTTCACCGAAGGGCAAGAGTAAGGTCAGGGAGGTTCAGAGCATATATGTCCAGTAATACGGTTGCCGAGTTTGCAAGAGAGCTCAACAAGACCCCTGACACGTTGCTGCAGCAGCTCAAGGCTGCAGGCGTCGCCAAGGACAACGCATCGGATGCGTTGACCGACGGCGACAAGCAGCAACTGCTCAGCCATCTGCAGGCCAGCCACGGAAGTGGCGCCAAGAAGATCACGCTGACCAAACGGTCCACAAGCGAGATCAAGCAGGCCGATTCGTCGGGCCGCGCCCGCACCATCCAGGTGGAAGTGCGCAAGAAGCGCACCTTCGTCAAGCGTGACGAGGTCGCCGAGGGCGCCTCCGATCCCGCTGTCGTTGCCGCTGCCCAGGAGCAGCGCGCGGCATCGGAGCGCGAGTCCCAGGATCTGGTGCGCCGCGAAGGGGAAGCACGTCGCCAGGCCGAAATGATCGGCCGCGAGGAGGAAGAATTGGCACAGCAACGCCGTGAGCGCGAAGAGCGCGAACTAGTTCAACAACGCGAACGAGAAGCCGAAGAGCGCGCAAGCGCCTATGCGGCTGCAGAAGCCGCAAAGATCCTCGAGGCCAACCGCGCAAAGCAGGAAGCTTCGCGTGAGCAGGCTGCCGGCCAGGCCGCGCGCGCCGAAGCCCAGGTTGCGGCTCGCGTCAAGGCCGAGGAAGAATCCAAGGCCCGCGCGGCCGAGGAAGCCGAACGCGCCAAGGATCTGGAAGACCGCCGCCGCAAGGCGCTGGCCGAGGCCGAAGCCATTCGCGCCATGATGGCTGCGCCCAAGAAGGTGCTCGTGGCCAAGAAGCCTGAAGAGCCCAAGCCCGTGGCCAAGCCTGCAGCGCCCGCTGCCGGCGATGCCAAGAAGACCACGCTGCACAAGCCCGCTGGCACGACCGCCGGTGGAGCCGGTGCGCGTGCGGGTGCGCCTGCCGGTGCCGGCAAGGAAGTCAAGTCCGCCAAGCTCTCGTCGAGCTGGGCTGGCGATGGCAAGAAGAAGGAAATCAAGACCCGTGGCGACAGCTCCGGTGGCGTGGGTGGCCGTTCCAACTGGCGCGGTGGCCCGCGTGGCGGCCGTCGTGGCAATGACCGTCATGACGGTCAGCACCAGAGCGCGGCAGCGGAATTCCGTGCCATCGAAGTGCACGTGCCCGAGACCATCACCGTGGCCGAGCTGGCCCACAAGATGTCGGTCAAGGCGTCCGAGCTGATCAAGGTGCTGATGAAGATGGGCCAGATGGTCACCATCAACCAGCCTCTGGACCAGGACACGGCCATGATCGTGGTCGAGGAAATGGGCCACACGGCCAAGGTCGCCGCGCTGGACGATCCCGAAGCCTTCACGGCCGAGGAAGTGTCCCAGCAGGAAGCTGCCCAGGAGTCGCGTGCTCCCGTGGTCACCGTCATGGGCCACGTGGACCACGGCAAGACCTCGCTGCTGGACTACATCCGCCGCACCAAGGTGGCGTCGGGCGAAGCCGGTGGCATTACCCAGCACATCGGTGCCTACCATGTGACGACGCCCCGCGGCATCGTCACCTTCCTGGATACCCCGGGCCACGAGGCCTTCACGGCCATGCGTGCCCGTGGTGCCCAGGCCACCGACATCGTCATCCTGGTGTGCGCTGCCGACGACGGCGTGATGCCCCAGACCAAGGAAGCCATCAAGCACGCGAAGGCGGCTGGTGTGCCCATCGTGGTTGCCATCACCAAGGCCGACAAGCCCGATGCCAACCTCGACCGCGTCAAGCAAGGCCTGGTGGCCGAGCAGGTGGTGCCTGAAGAGTACGGCGGCGAGTCCCCGTTCATCGCCGTGTCCTCCAAGACCGGCCAGGGCATCGACGAGCTGCTGGAGCAGGTTCTGCTGCAGGCCGAAGTGCTGGAGCTGACCGCTCCCGTGGAAGCCGCTGCCAAGGGCCTGGTCATCGAAGCCCAGTTGGACAAGGGCCGCGGCCCTGTGGCCACGGTGCTGGTGCAGTCCGGTACGCTGAAGGTGGGCGACGTGGTGCTGGCAGGCCAGACCTACGGCCGCGTGCGCGCCATGCTGGACGAAGACGGCAAGCAGACCAAGTCTGCCGGCCCCTCCATCCCGGTGGAAATCCAGGGTCTGTCCGACGTGCCCCAGGCCGGCGACGACTTCATGGTGCTGCAGGACGAGCGTCGTGCCCGCGAAATCGCGACCTACCGCGCCGGCAAGTTCCGCCACACCAAGCTGGCCCGCCAGCAGGCTGCCAAGCTCGAGAACATGTTTGCCGAAATGGGTGCAGGCGAGGTCCAGACCCTGCCCATCATCATCAAGGCCGACATGCAGGGCTCGCAGGAAGCGCTGGGCACATCGCTGCTCAAGCTCTCGACCGACGAGATCCGCGTTCAACTGGTCTACTCGGGCGTGGGCGGCATCAGCGAGTCCGACGTGAACCTGGCGCTGGCCTCCAAGGCCATCATCATCGGCTTCAACGTCCGGGCAGATGCCCAGGCGCGCAAGACGGCCGAGAGCAACGATGTGGACCTGCGCTACTACAACATCATCTACGACGCAGTCGAAGAGGTGAAGGCGGCCATGTCCGGCATGCTGGCTCCCGAGCGCAAGGAAGAGATCATCGGCATGGCCGAGATCCGCACCGTGTTCGTGGCTTCGAAGATCGGCACCGTGGCCGGCTCGTACATCACGCAAGGCCAGGTCACGCGCAATGCGCATTTCCGCCTGCTGCGCGAGAACGTGGTCATCTACACGGGCGAGATCGAATCGCTCAAGCGCCTGAAGGACGACGTCAAGGAAGTCAAGGAAGGCTTCGAGTGCGGTATCAAGCTCAAGAACTACAACGACATTCGCGAAGGCGACGTGCTCGAAGTGTTCGAGATCAAGGAAATCGCGCGCTCGCTGTAATTCGCCATGGCAACACGCAAGTCCGCTGCGCCGAATCGCAGCTTCAAAGTCTCTGACCAGATCCAGCGTGATCTGGCAGAGCTGATCGCGCGCGAGTTGAAGGACCCGCGCGTGGGCATGGTCACGCTGCAAAGCGTGGAGGTGACTCCGGACTATGCCCACGCCAAGGTCTACTTCAGCCTGCTCGTGGGCGATCCACAGGCGACGCAGGAAGCGTTGAACCAGGCTGCAGGCTTCCTGCGCAATGGCCTGTTCAAGCGCCTGCACATCCACACCGTGCCCACGCTGCACTTCATCTACGACCGCACCTCCGAGCGTGCGGCCGACATGAACGCCTTGATTGCCAAGGCCGTTTCTTCGCGCGGAAAGGAAGAGTAGCCCCATGAACGCGCCACGCACAAGGGTGCAGCGGCGCCCTGTGCATGGGGTGTTGCTACTCGACAAACCGCTGGAGCTGTCCAGCAACGACGCCTTGCAAAAGGTCAAGTGGTTGCTGCGCGCCGAAAAGGCCGGACACACCGGCACGCTGGACCCGTTGGCCACCGGCGTGCTGCCGCTGTGCTTCGGTGCGGCGACCAAGTTCAGCCAGTTGCAGCTTGAAGCTGCCAAGACCTACGAGGCGATTGCGCGCCTGGGCCAGACCACGACCACGGCCGATGCCGAGGGCGAGGTGCTGCGCGAGCGCGCCGTTGACCTCGCCGCCCTCACGGCCGAGCGATTGGCCGCCGTGCAGGCGCAGTTCACGGGTGCGATCCGCCAGGTGCCACCCATGTACAGCGCCCTCAAGAAGGACGGCAAGGCTCTCTATGAATATGCGCGTGCCGGCATCGAAGTCGAGCGCCCGGCGCGCGAAGTGACAATCCACGCACTGGAGCTTTCGCTGACGCAAGACAGCGAAGGCCTGCCTGCGATCCGGATGCTGGTGACCTGCAGCAAGGGCACCTACATCCGCACGCTGGCCGAGGACGTGGGCGAGGCCCTGGGCTGCGGCGCGCACCTGCGCGCGCTGCGCCGTATCGACACCGGGGGGCTGGGTGTCGAGCGCTGTATCTCGCTGGAGGCGCTGGCCGCCATGGGCGAGGGCGAGCGTCTGCAGCAGTTGCAGCCTGTCGACGCCCTGCTGGCCAGCCACACGGCTGTCACGCTGGGCGAGCAAGATGCGGCCCGTTTTCTCACGGGCCTGCCCCGCAAGGGCGCTTGGGCCGATGCCGAGGCGGTGGCTGTGTATGGCGAGAACCCACAGGCTCTGCTGGGAGTGGGGCGCGTGGTGCGTGGGGAACTCATCCCCGGGCGCCTGCTCAGTTCACTGGAAATTCAACAGATTTTGGAAGACACGCCGCGCCCATGACGCAGCGGCAATGGGAAAACACTATGAGCAAACAAATCCGCAATATCGCGATCATCGCCCACGTGGACCACGGCAAAACCACCATGGTGGACCAGCTGCTGCGCCAATCCGGAACCTTCGCCGAGCACGAGAAAGTCGTGGACACGGTGATGGACAACAACGCCATCGAACGCGAGCGTGGCATCACCATCCTGGCCAAGAACTGCGCCGTGAGCTGGAACGAGACGCACATCAACATCCTCGACACACCCGGCCACGCGGACTTCGGCGGTGAAGTGGAGCGTGCCCTGTCCATGGTGGACGGCGTGGTGCTGCTGATCGACGCGCAGGAAGGCCCCATGCCCCAGACGCGCTTCGTGACCAAGAAGGCACTGGCCCTGGGCTTGAAGCCCATCCTCGTGGTCAACAAGGTGGACAAGCCCGGTGCGCGTCCCGACTACGTGGTCAACGCCGCCTTCGACCTGTTCGACAAGCTGGGTGCCACCGACGAGCAGCTGGACTTCCCCGTGGTGTACGCCTCGGGCATCAACGGCTGGACCTCGCTGGAAGAAGGCGCTCCTGGCGAGCAGTGGGGTCCCGACATGTCGGCCCTGTTCGACACCATCCTGAAGCACGTTCCCGCCGTCAAGGGTGATCCTGCCGCTCCGCTGCAAATGCAGATTTCGGCGCTGGACTACTCCACCTTCGTGGGCCGTATCGGCGTGGGCCGCATCACCTCCGGCACGCTCAAGCCTTCGACCGACGTGCTGGTCATGGAAGGTCCTGACGGCAAGAGCTACAAGGGCCGCATCAACCAGGTTCTGAAGTTCCAGGGCATTGACCGCGTGCAAGTGACCGAAGCCGGTCCCAGCGACATCGTGCTGGTCAACGGCATCGCCGACCTGGGCATGGGCGTCACGCTGACCGACCCGCTGAACCCCCAGCCGCTGCCGATGCTCAAGATCGACGAGCCCACGCTGACCATGAACTTCTGCGTCAACACCTCGCCGCTGGCAGGTCGTGAAGGCAAGTTCGTGACCAGCCGCCAGATCTGGGACCGCCTGCAAAAGGAACTGCGTTCCAACGTGGCCCTGCGCGTCAAGGAAACCGACGAAGACGGCATCTTCGAAGTGTCGGGCCGCGGCGAACTGCACCTGACCATCCTGCTGGAAGAAATGCGCCGTGAAGGCTACGAGCTGGCCGTGTCCAAGCCCCGCGTGGTCTACCGCGACGTGGACGGCGTGCGCCACGAGCCTATCGAGCTGGTGACGGCCGACATCGAAGAAGGCCACCAGGGTGGCGTGATGCAGGCCCTGGGCGAGCGCAAGGGCGAGCTGGTCAACATGGAACCCGATGGCCGCGGCCGCGTGCGCCTGGAGTACCGCATTCCTGCGCGTGGCCTGATCGGCTTCACCAACGAATTCCTGAACCTGACCCGTGGTTCCGGCCTGATCTCCAACATCTTCGACAGCTACGAGCCGCACAAGGGCGAAATCGGCGGCCGCAAGAACGGTGTGCTGATCTCCATGGACGAAGGCGAAATCTTCACCTACGCCCTGGGCAAGCTGGATGACCGTGGCCGCATGTTCGTCAAGGCCAACGATCCCGTGTACGAAGGCATGATCATCGGCATCCACAGCCGTGACAACGACCTGGTGGTCAACGCCACGCGTACCAAGCAGCTGACCAACTTCCGCGTGTCCGGCAAGGAAGATGCCATCAAGATCACGCCCCCGATCGACCTGTCGCTGGAATACGCGGTGGAATTCATCGAGGACGACGAGCTGGTGGAAATCACCCCCAAGAGCATCCGCGTTCGCAAGCGCCACCTGTCCGAGAACGAGCGCAAGCGCGCTTCGCGCGGCGCATAAGCGCTGTTGCGACCAGGGCGCACGCAAGCCGCATGGCTTCACCGCCCTGACTGTCAAAGGCCGCATCTGCGGCCTTTGTCTTTTTGGCGCGCCGCTCTCAGGTGTGCCGGCGCAACGGCAAAGGAACTGCTGCTGCTGTTGCTTGCTACTGCTTGCTACTGCAGCTGCAGCAGCAACTCGCGCAGGCGCTGCCCGGCCGCTGCGCTTTGCTGCGGATTGAGCGCCAGGGCCAGGCCGATGGAGGGCAGGTTCTCGGTATCTGCCAGCGCGCGGAACACCACCCCCGGCGTGCTGCCCTTGGCCACCACGGCTGGCACCAGCGCCACGCCCAGGCCCGCACCCACCAGGCTGACCAGGGTCTGCGCCTGCACGGCATGCTGCTTGACCTGTGGCATGAAGCCCGCGTTCTGGCAGGCCAGCACCACCAGCGCGTGCAGGCCGGGCACCTCGCTGGGGCGGTAGTTGATGAAGGGCTGGTCCGCCAGGTCCCGCAGCCGCAAGGCGGGCCGCTGCAGCAGCGGGTTGCCTTCGGGCAGCACGGCCACCAGCTCGTCCTTTTCCACGGGCGTGATGGACAGCTCGGTGGCCTGCGTCACCGGGTAGCGCAGCAGGCCGGCATCGAAATCGCCGCTGGCCACCTGCGCGCAGATCTCGCGCGTGGTCGATTCGGTCAGCACCAGGTCGATCAGCGGATATTCGCTGCGAAAGGCCTGCACCAGCCGCGGTATCAGCGAGAACGTGGCCGAGCCTATGAAGCCTATGTGCAGGCGCCCGCGCTCGCCGCCGGCCGTGGCGCGCGAGACCTCCTGCATCTGGCGCGCATGGTGCAGGGCCAGCTCGGCACTTTCCAGGGCCGCCTGGCCTGCCTCGGTCAGCGCCGTGCCCCGGCGGTCGCGCTGGAACAGCTGCACGCCCAGGCTGTCTTCGAGCCGGCGGATGGATTGGGACAGCGGCGGCTGCGACATGTGCAGCTGCTCGGCCGCCTGCCGGTAGTTGAGCGTGCGGGCCAGGGTGACGAAGTGACGCAGTTGGCGCAGGTCCATTGATATCCACCGTGTATCAGCGATGCTGAATTAAGTCTTAGACGCGACTTCAAAGATATCAAATACTGGCTCCCTGAAGCAACATGGAGACCACAGTGCAGGCTGCGTTGACAGGGATTCGGGTGCTGGATCTGTCCAGCGTGGTGTTCGGGCCGCTGGCCAGCCAGATGCTGGCCGACTATGGCGCCGAAGTCATCAAGATCGAGCCGCCGGCCGGCGACTCCACGCGCCATACCGGCCCGGCCGTGGAGCCCGGCATGGCCGCCATGTTCATGGGCACCAACCGCAGCAAGAAGAGCGTGGTGCTGGACCTCAAGCAGGAAGAATCGCGCCAGGCCCTGCATGCGCTGCTGGCCACGGCCGATGTGTTCATGCACAGCATGCGGCCGCAAAAGCTGGCCCCGCTGGGCCTGGACCCCGCAACGCTGCGCGAGCGCTATCCGCGCCTGGTCTATGCAGGCCTGCATGGCTTTGGCGAGGACGGCCCCTATGCAGGCATGCCCGCCTATGACGATGTCATCCAGGGCATGAGCGGCCTGGCCGACCTGATGGAGCGCCAGACGGGCGATGCGCGCTACCTGCCCACCATTGCGGCCGACAAGACCTGCGCCCTGGTGGCCGCGCATGCCGTGCTGGCGGCGCTGTTCCAGCGCGAGCGCAGCGGCCATGGCTGCTTTGTGGAAGTGCCCATGTACGAGACCATGGTGGGCTTCAACCTGGTCGAGCATTTCTACGGCATGCACTTCAGCCCGGCGCTCAGCGGCGCAGGCTACCCGCGCGTGATGGCGCCCTGGCGCAAGCCCTACAGAACGCTGGACGGCCACGTCTGCATGATGCCGTACACCGATGCGCACTGGCAGCGCTTCTTCGCCGCCGTGGGCCAGCCGCAGCTGGCCCTGGACGCGCGCTTTGTCAGCCAGGCCAGCCGCACGGCCCACATTGCCGAGCTGCTGGAGACCGCTGGCGAGCATGTGGCGCTGCACGGCACCCGGTACTGGCTCGATACCTGCCAGCGCCTGGAGATTCCCGCCGCCCCCGTGGCGCGCATGGACGATCTGCCCGCCGATCCGCATCTGCAGGCCACGGAGTTCTTCGTGCCGCTGCAGGACCCCGCCATGGGCACCGTGCACCTGCCTCGCTCCTCCGTGCGCATGGATGGCCGGCAGGCCCCCATGGGCATGCCACCGCGCCTGGGCGAGCACACGGCGGCGCTGCTGGCCCAGGCGGGCTGGAGCGCCGAGCGCATCGCCGGCCTGCAGATCACGCAACAGGAGACATGAGATGACAGTGAACACCCCGCAGCCCCACCCCGGCGCCGCCTGGAACGCCGTGCCCCGCATGGGCCAGGGCTTTTTCTGGCAGGACCTGCAGGTTGGCCAGCAGCTGCGCACCTTCCGCCGCACCGTGACCGAGTCCGACCTGGTCGCCTTCATCAACGCCACGGGCATGCTGGAGGCCATCTTCATCGAGGAGGGCTACGACGGCGGCGCCATTGCCGGCCGCCCCGTGCCGGGCGCCATGACCTATGCGCTGATCGAAGGCTTCATCCTGCAAAGCATGATCCAGGGCACGGGCCTGGCCATGCTGGAGCTGCACCAGAAGATCCTCGGCCCCGTGCTGGTGGGCGACACCATCGAGGCCCTGGTCGAAGTCACCGCCATCAAGCCCACCTCCAAGGGCAACCGCGCCGTCGTCACTTCGCGCATCGAGGTCTTCAACCAGGGCCGCCAGAAGGTCATGGAATACACGGCCGTGCGCCTGCTGGCCGGGCGCAGCTAGGCGGCCACAAGCATTCCCATAACGACATCAGGAGACAAAAGCATGGACAAGCAGATCGACAAGGCGGCCCGCAATAGAAGGCGCCGCATGGCGCTGGTCACCCTGGCGGCCCCTATTGCGGCGGCTGCGGCGGTGGCAGTGGGGGCGTCACTGCCTGGCGCCGCGCTGGCGCAGCAGCCCTGGCCCAGCAAGCCCATCACGATGGTCGTGCCCTTCCCGCCGGGCGGGCCCACCGACCTGGTGGCGCGTGTGCTGGCCCAGCAGGTCGGCCAGCAACTGGGCCAGACCGTCATTGTGGACAACCGGCCCGGAGCCAATGGCAACATCGGCAATGCCCTGGTGGCCAAGGCCGCGCCCGATGGCTATACCGTGCTCTACAACACCTCGTCCATTGCGCTGAGCCCGTCGCTCTACAAGAAGATGAGCTACGACGTGGGCAAGGACCTGATGCCTGTGGCGCTGACGGCCGTGGTGCCGCTGGGCCTGGTGGTCAACCCCAAGCTGCCGGTGAAGAACGTGCAGGAGTTCGTGCGCCATGCCAGGGACAAGACCGGCCAGCTGTCCTATGGCTCGGCCGGCAACGGCAATGTCACCCACCTGGCGGCCTTCCAGGTCGTGCAGCACTACCAGATCGAGGCCAGCCACGTGCCCTACAAGGGCAGCGCGCCGGCCGATGTGGATCTGGTGGCCGGGCAGATCGACTTCATGACCGACACCATCAATTCCGTCGCACCCTTCATCAAGGAGGGGCGGCTCAAGCTGCTGGCCGTCAGTTCCTCCAAACGCCTGCCCAACTTCCCCGATGCACCCACGCTGGCCGAAAGCGGCATGTCCGGCTTCGAGGCCGGTGCCTGGCAGGGCGTGATGGTGCCGGCCAAAACGCCGGCCGCCATCATCCAGCGGCTCAACCAGGAGCTGATGCGCGCGCTCAAGGACCCGGGCGTGGTCGAAAAGCTGCAGCTGCAGGGAGCCGAAGGCCTGGGCTCCACGCCGGAGGAATACGGCGCCTACATCCGCAGCGAGATCAAGCGCTGGGCCGGCGTGGTCAAGAGCACGGGCGTCTCTCTGGACTGAGTGCGGGGCGTTGCGGCACCTGTCGCGCAGTTGCGCATATTGGCACCTGTTTGTCAGGGGTGGGCGCGGTTTTTCAGCTATGGTTGCGGCTCATTGCCCCGGGCTGCCGGGGCAGGGCATGCATAGCAACAAGGAGCAAGATATGACGGGAGCTGCCGGCGAAGTCCTCAGCGAAGTGCGGGGCCGCATGGGCATGATCACCTTGAACCGGGCCAAGGCGCTGAACGCGCTGTCGCTGGGCATGGTGCGCGATCTGCTGGCCACCCTGCTGGCCTGGCAAAAGGATGAGCAGGTGCTGGCCGTAGCCATCCGAGGCATGGGCAAGGAAGGGGTTTTCGGCGCCTTCTGTGCGGGCGGGGACATCCGCTTCCTGCATGGCGCGGGCAGCACGGGCAATCCGCAGCTGGAGGACTTCTTCACCGAGGAGTACGCGCTCAACCACCTGATCCACACCTTTGGCAAGCCCTACATCGCCTTCATGGACGGCATTGTCATGGGCGGCGGCATGGGCATCAGCCAGGGCGGCACGCTGCGCATCGTCACCGAACGCACCAAGATGGCCATGCCCGAGACGGCCATCGGCCTGTTCCCCGATGTGGGTGGCGGTTACTTCCTCTCGCGCTGCCCGGGTCACGCGGGTGAGTGGCTGGCGCTGACGGGCGATGTGATCGGCGCGGCCGATGCGCTGGACTTCGGCCTGGCCGATGGCTACCTGCCCTCGGACCAGCAGCCTGCGCTGTGGGACGCGCTGGCCGACGGCAGCTTTGCCGATGCAGCGGCCATCGAGGCCCTGGTGAAGTCGAAGTTCACGGCCCCGGCCAAGCCAGCGGCCCAGCCCCGCGCCGAGATCGACCGCGTGTTTGCCCTGCCTACGGTGGCTGCCATGGTGCAGGCGCTGGAAGCGGCAGATGGCGAGTGGGCGCAGCACACGGCAGCCACGCTGCGCAAGCGCTCGCCGCTGATGCTGCACGTGGTGCTGGAGCAGATCCGCCGCGCGCGCGGCATGACGCTGGCCCAGGACCTGCGCATGGAGCGCGACATGGTGCGCCACTGCTTCTACCTGCGCCCGGGCCAGAGCGAGACCATCGAAGGCATACGCGCACTGGCCGTGGACAAGGACCACCACCCGCGCTGGAACCCCGCGCGCATCGAAGACGTGCAGGAAGCGCAGTGGCGTGCCTTCTTCGACAGCCCCTGGCCCGCGCACTCGCACCCGCTGGCGGCGCTGGACTGATCGCGGCGCAGAGCGTTCAGCGTTCAGGCTTCCAAAAGGCCATCCGGCGCCATGCCGGGTGGCCTTTTTTTCATTCAACGATCCGCAGGCTCCATGCGGCAGGAATGGCCTGCCAGCAGCCGTACCGCGTCGTCAATGCGCGGGCCCGGATCCCATTCGGGCACGGGCGGCGTCAGGCCCAGGGCCATCTGCCGCAGCGGTTCGGCAATGACCATGGACAGCAGCAGGTCGCAGACGACTTCGGGCTGTTCGGCCCGCAGCAACCCCTTGCTGCACTGGCGCCGCAACCAGTCCACCAGCATGCCGCGGCCGCGCTCTATGCCGTTGCGCTGGTAGACCTCCAGCAGCTCCGGCTTGGCGGGGAAATCGGTGGTGAGCAGGCGGAACATGCCCACCGCCTCGGCCGACAGCACGCGCGCGGCAATCACGCGCAGGATCTCGGCCAGCGCTGGCGCCACCTCTGAGGCCGACTGCGCATCGGCCGACAGGGCAGGGCGGAAACCGTCGGTCCAGCCGCGCACCACCAAGGCCACCAGATCCTCGCGGTTGGCGGCAAAGCGGTAGAGCGTCTTCTTGGCCAGCCCTGCGCGCCTGGCCACGGCTTCCATAGTGGTGGCGGCATAGCCTTCGTTGAGCAAGAGCCAGGTGGCGGCGGCCAGGGCGGCGTCGTTGGCCTCGTGCTCGGGCCGGGCCGGCCGCCCGCGCGGCCTGGGGGCCGCAGGAGTGATTTCGGATTCCATTGGATTTCTTGTCGTTCCGTTCGGTGTTGTGCAGGGGCGGGCCTGGTTGTGCAGCATTTTGTTACCCGGCAGGGATTATCCGATTGTTTGGAAACGTTTAGCGTTTCTTTAATATAAGATGGCTTTTCCTCATCAACCCAGGAACGGAAAACATCCATGAACCCCCATGCCTTCGAGCCCGACATTTCCCGCATCGACGAGCTGCTGCACATCACGCCGCTGAGGCTGGAGACGGGAATCCAGCGCCTGCCCAGCGGCTGCCTGGTGGTGGCCTGCCGCACCGACCTGCATGGCTGCAGCGGCCGCATGCTGGACTGGTGGTTCAAGTTCTTCGAGACCACGCAGCACATCAAGTGGTGGCATCCGCACGACCACATCGCGCATCGCGGCTGGGATGCGCGATGGAAGAAGGGCGAGAGCTACATCGGCGCGTCCATCGAGGCCGTGGAGTCCCTGGCCGATATTCCGCCCGTGGCGGCCAGGCTCAAGTTCCATGATCCGCGCGAGCTTTTCGACCCTGCGCAACTGGAGCTGGCCTTTGCCGAAAAACGCGCCTCGGCCGCCGTGTATGCGCGCATCGGATTTGGCGAGCATGTGCAGCTGGACGCCAGCGGGGACCCCATGGACGGGCAGATGGTGCACCTGGCGCGTGACACGCCTTTTGGCTGCGTGCTGCGCAGCCGCTTTTTGCTGGGCCAGTCCTGCGCCGACCCGGCGACCGAGCTGCCTGACGCGCTGGGCCTGGGCCTGCTGCGCCATTGCTACACGGAGTTCACCTACCTGTCGCGCTTCCTGCCCTCGCTGTACTACGGCGAGCATGGCAACGGCGAGGCGGCGCCGCTGCCCTGGTAGACGTGGCCCCAGGCTTCAAAGCTGCTGGTGCACGGCCGTGGCCAGCTGCAGCAGCCGGTTGCGCGGCAGGGCGCCGCTGAGCGCATAGCCAAAGCCCTGGTCCACCCAGTAGAAGCTGGGCACGGGGCCGTCGCTGCTGAAGTGAAAGGCGGTCTCGCCGCGCGTGGCCGGGTCCTGCAGCGCGCCCAGGTACAGGGTGATGCGCTCGCCCGCCGCGTCCTGGTACATGAACTGGGCGCGTGCGCCGCTGTCGCCGGGCAGCAATCGGCCGCCCACCAGCTCATAGCCCAGGTCCGTGAGGGCCGGCAGCTTCAGCGGCCGGCCCAGGCGCTTGGACAGCCACTGCAGCAGATGGGCCTGCTGCGCGGCCTCCACCTCGACCGGGTGGCGTTGCTCGGGCTGGTAGACCGCGTGTGCGACGGCCGCCTGGTGGGCGAAGCGGGCCGGGGTGGCGGCAGCCAGCGTGGCCGCCGTTGATGGCGCGGCAGCGGGCACCGCCTGCTGCCCATGCACCAGCCAGCCCAGGCCGAAGGCCAGCATCCAGCCCGCGGCCATGCCACCCCAGCGCCACCACTGCTGCTGGCGCTGGTGCAGGCCCTGCAACTGTTCGGCGGCGGCGCGCATTTCGTCGGGCATGCCGGGTGCATCCCGGGCGGCATGCAGGGCGCGCAGCAACTGGCGCTGGCGTTGCCATTGCTCCACGCGCGCGGCACTGTCTTCGTCCAGCTGGTCACGCAGTGCCTGCGCCTGCTGCGCGGGCAGGCGGCCATCGACCAGGGCGTGCAACTGCTCGTCGGAAATGGGCGGGGGCAAGGGCGAGGAAGATGAAAGAGGGGTGGGGGCGGATGCGGTCATGGCGGCCTCGTCATTTGAGCCGGCGCAGCGCGGGGGCTGCGGCTTGGGGTGTTGCGGCCTTGGCAGTCGGTGCTGACTGTGCAGGCGCTGCAGAGGTGGCCGATGGGGCCTCCATCAATTCGCGCAGCCGGGACCGTGCGCGCGACAGGCGCGACATCACGGTGCCCAGGGGCAGCTGCAGCACGCGCGCCGTGTCGGCGTAGCTCATGTCCTCCACGCTGACCAGCAGCAGCACGGCCCGCTGCTCGGCGGGCAGGCGCTGCAGGCAGCGCTCCAGGTCCAGGGCCGCGTCGCTGCTGTCCTCGGGTGCGGCCAGGGTCTCGGACAGGCTGTCTATGTCCAGCCACTGCCCGCGCGCGGCAGAGCGCCGCTGGTTCAGGTAGAGGTTGTGCATCAGCGTGAACAGCCAGGCGCGCAGATCGCCGTCGGGGCGCCACAGCAGCCATTTGCGGCAGGCACGCTCCAGCGTGTCCTGCACCAGGTCGTCGGCGGCCCAGGCATCGCCTGCCAGCAGCCGCGCATAGCGGCGCAGGCCGGGCAGGTGCTCCAGGATCTGGCTGCGGTCCATGGGCAGGTCCGAAGGCGGATGCGGCTGGAATCAGGGGCGTGCGGTATGCCAGACGCCCATGACGCCGTCGCCCGTGGTGTCACCGGCCTTGCCGTCCTTCACCCAGTAGTACAGCGGCTTGCCCTTGTAGGCGATCTGGCTGCTGCCATCGTCGCGCTGGATCACGCTGTAGTTGCCGCCGGACGGCGCCTGCTTGCCCATCAGCGGCGGCCAGTTGGTCGCGCAGGGGCCGTTGCAGACGGACTTGCCGCTGCCGGCCGTGTCCTTGTCGAAGGTGTAGAGCGTCATGCCGTTGGCGCCGACCAGCATGCCGTTTTGCACGCTGACCGCGCTGGGCGGGGTCTGGCCAGAGGCGTTGGCCGCAGGCGCGGAATAGCAGCCTGCCAGGGTCAATGTCAGGGCTGCCGTGAAGGCACAGGTACCAAGTTTCATGCCGAGCTTCTTCATCGCTGTCTCCGGTGCTTGCCGGCGCGCGAAATTGCGGCCGGACACTGCAATGAACACTGGGCCGTGCCGGTTTATTCCGCAGCAGTGCAAAAAAAGCTGCGGATGCCCGTCAACGGTTGAAGCTCTTCATGGCGCGCTCGACCTCGCGCTTGCCTTCGCGGTCCTTGATCACGTCGCGCTTGTCGTGCTCGGCCTTGCCCTTGGCAAGGGCGATGTCGCACTTGACGAAGCCGTTCTTCCAGTGAAGGTTGATGGGCACCAGCGTGAAGCCCTTTTGCTCGACCTTGCCGATCAGGCGCAGGATGTCGTCCTTCTTGAGCAGCAGCTTCTTGATGCGCGCCGCGTCGGGGTTGACGTGGGTGGAGGCGGTCTTGAGCGGGTTGATCTGGCAGCCGAGCAGGAACAGCTCGCCGTCCTTGACGATGACGTAGCCGTCGGTCAACTGCACCTTGCCGCTGCGCAGCGCCTTCACTTCCCAGCCGTGCAGCACGATGCCGGCCTCGAAGCGTTCCTCGAAGAAGTAGTTGAACGCGGCTTTTTTGTTGTCGGCGATGCGCGACTGTGTTTCAGGTTTCTTGGCCATGGAGTAATAGATGCGGCGAAAACCTGGAGATGAAAGCTCTCCATACAATACTGGATTGCCGTCTCGCCTCCGTGCGGGATTTTAGTTTCGCCTTGCCGTCATTGTGACAGCCGTATGCGCCATGACCGCGCAGCCTGTGTTTTGCATGCCGTGCAGCCCGCCCCATTCATGAAAAAAGTCAACAAGTCCGTCCTGATCTGGTACAGCCCCCAAGAAATGTTTGCCCTGGTGACGGACGTGGCCCACTATGCCGACTTCCTCCCGTGGTGCGACCAAGCCAGGGTGCTGGAGCAGGACGAGCAGGGCATGACGGCCGAGGTGGGCATTGCATTCGGCGGCATGCGCAAGTCCTTCGTCACGCGCAACACGCACAGCGTGCTCGACGATGGCGGGCGCCAGGTCAGCATCCGCCTGATCAAGGGGCCGTTCTCGCGGCTGGAGGGCAACTGGATGTTCCGCCCCGTGGGCGACGGCTCGCAGCGTGCCTGCCGCGTGGAGCTGCAGCTGGACTATGGCTTTGACAACATGGCGCTGGCCGCCGTGGTCGGCCCGGTGTTCGACCGCATCGCGGGCTCCATGGTGGATGCCTTCGTCAAGCGCGCCGAGCAGGTCTATGGCTGAACCCCGGCCGTTTCTGTGCATCACGCTGGCATGCAGCCCGCGTGCCGGTGAAGTCGTTGAACTGGCCCTGCAATTGCCGGCCGGTGCCTCGATTGCCGACGCAGTCGAGGCCGCTGGTGGCTGGCAGGCGCTGGGCTTTGCACAGGAGGGGCCCGCTGGCCTTTGGGGCCGCAGCGCACCATTGACGCAAGGCTTGCGCGACGGCGATCGCGTGGAGCTGTACCGGCCCTTGACCGTGGACCCCAAGGTGGCGCGCCGCGAGCGTTTCGCACGCCAGGGCGCTCGGGCCACGGGGCTGTTCCAGCGCCAGAGGCCTGGAGCCAAGGCCGGCTACTGAGCCGGCCCGCACGGGCCGGGTTGGGACCGAGCCGGATTCGGCACTCAGCGCACTGCGCCGCAATCGGAGGCGATGATGGCGTCGGCGCGCTTGAGTTCCGCATCGCGCGTGGCGTCGTCCATGAAGCCGCGCTCGCCCTGCTCATTCGTGTAGCCCAGCAGGCGGCCCGAAGACAGCGCGGTCTTGGACTGCTTGGCGCGTGCGCAGTTGTCCTGGCGCTGCTTGGCAAGCCGTTCCTTTTCTGCCTTGGCCTTGGCGGCCTCCTGGGCTTCGGCCTTGCGCTTTTGCTCTTCCAGGGCCTTGTCGGTGCCTGCGGGCTTGGTGTCCTTGGCGGCTGCGGCAGGTGCTGCCGGTGCCGTGGCGTCCGCCGCAGGCGCCGTGCCTGCATCCGCAGCTACCGCAGCGGCAGAGGGCGCGGCTGCAGGCGGCGGTGTGCTGCCGCCAGGCTGGCGCAGGATGTTCTTGGCCGGAATGTCAGGGGGTGGCGCGCGGTCGCTGAAGACCTTGCGGCCTGTGGCGTCGACCCATTGCCATTGGGCGGCTGCGGACAGCGAACAGGCGGCAAGCGCGGCTAGCAAAACAAGCTTGGTGGCATGCATGGTGATTGGGGTGATCGGGCCGGTTGCAGGTAGCAATAGCAGGAAATGATGGCGGGCAGCGATAGCGGGGAACAATGGCCTACAGCATACATTGTGATCCGGCGCACGGGTACAATCCTTCTTTTGGAGCTCTCACATGCGCCTTCTCGGTAAAGCCCTGACCTTCGACGACGTCCTCCTGGTCCCCGCTTTCTCCCAGGTCCTGCCCAAGGACACCTCGCTCAAGACGCGCTTTTCGCGCAACATCTCCCTGAACATCCCCCTTGTGTCCGCCGCCATGGACACCGTGACCGAAGCGCGTCTGGCCATTGCCATCGCGCAAGAGGGCGGTATCGGCGTCATCCACAAGAACATGACGGCAGAGCAACAGGCTGCCGAAGTGTCCAAGGTCAAGCGCCACGAATCCGGCGTGGTGCACGACCCCGTGGTCATCACCCCCGAGCACACCGTGCTGCAGGTGCTGCAGCTGTCCGAGAACCTCGGCATCTCCGGCTTTCCCGTGTGCGACGGCGGCAAGGTGGTCGGCATCGTCACCAGCCGCGACCTGCGCTTCGAGACCCGCTACGACGTCAAGGTCAGCCAGATCATGACGCCGCGCGAGCGCCTGATCACCGTCAACGAGAAGGACGGCACCACGCCCGTGGAAGCCAAGGCCCTGCTCAACAAGCACAAGCTCGAGCGCATCCTGGTCGTGAACGACGCCTTTGAACTCAAGGGCCTGATCACCGTCAAGGACATCACCAAGCAGACCACCTTCCCCAATGCAGCGCGTGACAGCGCAGGCCGCCTGCGCGTGGCCGCCGCCGTGGGCGTGGGCGAGGGCACCGAGCAGCGCGTGGAGCTGCTGGTCAAGGCCGGCGTCGATGCACTGGTGGTGGACACGGCCCACGGCCACAGCAAGGGCGTGATCGACCGCGTGCGCTGGGTCAAGCAGAACTACCCGCAGGTCGATGTCATCGGCGGCAACATCGCCACCGGCGCCGCTGCGCTGGCACTGGCCGAGGCAGGCGCCGACGCCGTCAAGGTCGGCATCGGCCCTGGCTCCATCTGCACCACGCGCATCGTCGCCGGTGTGGGCGTGCCCCAGATCATGGCCATCGACAGCGTGGCCCAGGCCCTGCAGGGCACGGGCGTGCCGCTGATCGCCGACGGTGGCATCCGCTTCTCGGGCGACATCGCCAAGGCCCTGGCCGCTGGCGCCTCGACCATCATGATGGGCGGCATGTTCGCCGGCACCGAAGAGGCTCCGGGCGAAGTCATCCTGTACCAGGGCCGTTCGTACAAGAGCTATCGCGGCATGGGCTCCATCGGCGCCATGCAGCAGGGCTCGGCCGACCGCTACTTCCAGGAATCGAGCACCGGCAACCCCAACGCCGACAAGCTCGTGCCCGAAGGCATCGAAGGCCGCGTGCCCTACAAGGGCTCCATGGTCTCCATCGTCTACCAGATGGCCGGCGGCGTGCGCGCTGCCATGGGCTACTGCGGCTGCGCCACCATCGAGGAGATGAACAACACGGCCGAGTTCGTGGAGATCACCGCCGCAGGCATCCGTGAATCGCACGTGCATGACGTGCAGATCACCAAGGAAGCGCCCAACTACCGCGCCGACTGATCCAGATCCAGCGCCTTGGCGCGAGATGGAAAAGAGGTCCGGGCAGCCGCTGCCCGGACCTCTTTTTTTCGTGCGCTCACGAAGCTCAGATGGCGAAGCTCAGATGACGAAGCTCAGATGGCGAAGTTGTCCAGCACCGCGCCCGAGCTGGCGCTCGATGCGTTGAACGCGAACTTGGCCTGCACGCCCCGCGTGTAGCGGGGCGCGGGAGCCTTCCATGCCGCGCGGCGCTGGGCGAGCACGTCTTCGGGCACGTTCAGTTGCAGCTGCAATGCGTGCGCGTCGATGGTGATCGAGTCGCCCTCGTGCACCAGCGCGATGGTGCCGCCCACAGCCGCTTCCGGCGCCACGTGGCCGACCACCATGCCCCAGGTGCCGCCGGAGAAGCGGCCATCGGTGATCAGGCCCACGCTCTCGCCCAGGCCGGCGCCGATCAGGGCGCCCGTGGGGGCCAGCATTTCCGGCATGCCGGGGCCGCCCTTGGGGCCCAGGTAGCGCAGCACCATCACGTCGCCGGCCTGTATCCTGCCGTCGAGGATGGCCGCCAGTGCCGATTGCTCATCGTCGAACACGCGTGCCGGGCCGGTGATGACCGGGTTCTTCAGGCCCGTGATCTTGGCCACCGCACCTTCCGGGCTCAGGTTGCCCTTGAGAATGGCCAGGTGGCCCTGCGGATAGAGCGCATCCGAGAGGGGGCGGATGACCTGCGGGTTGGGCGGTTCGTCAGGCACGCCGGCCAGGGTCTGCGCGATGGTCTGGCCCGAGATGGTGATGCAGTCGCCGTGCAGCAGGCCCGCATTCAGCAGGATCTTCATGACCTGCGGGATGCCGCCCGCCTGGTGCAGGTCCACCGCCAGGTATCTGCCGCTGGGCTTGAGATCGCACAGCACCGGCACCCGCTGGCGGATGCGCTCGAAGTCGTCGATGGACCAGGGCACGCCGGCCGCATGGGCGATCGCGAGAAAGTGCAGCACGGCATTGGTGGAGCCCCCGGTCGCCATGATCACCGAGACCGCGTTCTCGATGGACTTGCGCGTCACGATGTCGCGCGGCTTGAGGTCCATCTTGATGGCCTCGATCAGCACCCTGGCGGATTCCTTGGCCGAGTTTTCCTTTTCATCATGGGGATTGGCCATGGTGGAGGAGTAGGGCAGGCTCATGCCCAGCGCCTCGAACGCGCTGGACATGGTGTTGGCGGTGTACATGCCGCCGCACGAGCCCGTGCCGGGGATGGCGTGCTGCTCGATGTCCTTGAGCTCCTGGTCGCTGATCTTTCCCGCGGCGTTTTCGCCAACGGCCTCGAACACGCTGACGATGTTCAGGTCCCGGCCTTTCCACCTGCCGGGCAGGATGGTGCCGCCGTAGACATAGATGGCCGGCACATTGGCGCGCAGCATGCCCATCATGCCGCCGGGCATGTTCTTGTCGCAGCCGCCGACCACCAGCACGCCATCCATCCACTGGCCGCCCACGCAGGTCTCTATGCAGTCGGCGATCACCTCGCGGCTGACCAGCGAGTACTTCATGCCTTCCGTGCCCATGGACATGCCGTCCGAGATGGTCGGCGTGCCGAACACCTGCGCGTTGCCGCCGGCCTCCTCGATGCCTGCGATGGCCGCGTCCGCCAGCCTTTGCAGGCCGGAGTTGCACGGCGTGATCGTGCTGTGGCCGTTGGCCACGCCGACCATGGGCTTCTTGAAATCCTCTTCCTTGTAGCCCATGCCGTAGAACATGGAGCGGTTGGCTGCGCGCGCCTTGCCTTCGGTGATGTGGGAGCTGCGGCGGTTGATCGGGTTCGGCGGGGTCATGGCATGTCTCTCGTTGTGGGGGTTGGATGAGTATGGGCCGACTGATTCATCTGATCCAATCCTATTCATCGGCATGATTGATATGCTGCGCATATGAATGAGCCCCCCATTGATCTGCGCGTCTGGCGGCAATTCCTGGCCGTGGCGGACGAGCTGCACTTCGGCCGCGCCGCGTCACGCCTGCACATGACGCAGCCGCCGCTCACCCAGGCCATCGCCCAGCTGGAGCGCAGCCTGGACGTGGCGCTGTTCGAGCGCTCGAGCCGCCACGTCGCGCTGACGCCCGCCGGCGAGGCGCTTGTGCCGCAGGTGCGTGAGCTTCTGGCGCAGGCGGCAGCGCTGCCCGGGATTGCGCGGGCTGCGGCAGCGGGGGAAGTGGGGCGCGTGCGGCTGGCCTTTGTCTCCACCATCGGCTTCACCCGGCTGCCGCTGTGGGTGCGGGACTTCGTGGCAGGCACGCCCGGTGTGGCGCTGGAGCTGGTCGAGGCCACCAGCGATGTGCAGATGGAGGCGTTTGAGCGCGGACAGATCGATGCCGGGCTGATGCTGCATGCCCCCGGGCATGCGCCGGCCGGCCTGGAGCGCCTGGCCGTGGGACGGGAAGCCATGGTGCTGGCCCTGCCGCAGCAGCATGCGCTTGCCGGCGCGGACCGGCTGATGCTCGACGAGGTGCTGGAGCAGCAGCTGGTGATCTTTCCGCGCCGCATCATGCCCTCGCTCCATGACGCGGTGACGGATCTGTACCGACGGCACGGACATGTGCCGCGCATCGCGCAGCAGGCGATACAGATGCAGACCATCGTGAACCTGGTCTGGGGCGGCATCGGCCTGGCCTGGGTGCCCGCCAGCGTGATGCAGTTCTGCAGGCCCGGCGTGGTCTACCGCGAGGCGGTTTTCGCCAGCACCCGTGCAGGCAGCAAGGCCGTTGCCCTGCCGGTCTGCGAGACCAGCCTGGCCTGGCCTGCCGGAGCCATGTCGCCCGCGCTGGCGCGGTTTGTCGACTTCGTGCGCGAACAGCGCTGAGTGGCGTTCACCGACAGCCCCCCCCGAGGCAAGGCCCGCGAATATCCGCATGGTTCTGGTCTGAATTTTTGGAAATTCTGGCCAGAATGATAGAATTCGGGCCAGGCCGGACACCAGGCCTGTTTTTGTTTTCAGCCCCGCCATGCAATCTGTCGGCATCTACGAAGCCAAGACCCGTTTCTCCGCCCTGATCGAACTTGTCGAGCAGGGCGAGGAAGTGCGCATCACCCGCCACGGCAAGGAAGTGGTGCGCATGCTGCCGGTGCGCCGCCGCCCCGTGATCACCGACGAGCAGATCGCCCGCGAGCTGGAGCAGATGCAGGCGCTGCAGGCCACGGTGCGGCCGGCCCAGCCGGCCCAGTCGGCACAGGCACCGGACTCCACCACCCGACTGCGCCACGCAGGCCGGAGCCAGGCATGACCTCCTTCGTGCTTGATGCCTCCGTCACCGCCGCCTGGCTGCTGCCCGATGCCGCCAGCGTGCACACCCAGCGCCTGTATACCCGCATCCGCCGCCATGAAGTGGACCCGCAGGCGCCCAACCTCTGGCAGTGGGAGTGTGGCAACCTGATCGCCTCGGGCGTGCACGGCGGCCGCATTCCGCACAGCTCGGTCGAAGGCCTGTGGGGCGTGCTCGAGGCCATCCGCCACCGCGTGGAGCTGCACGAGCTGGCGCCCGCCCAGCACAAGGCCGTGCTCGACGTGGCGCTGGACACCCGCCTGCCGGTCTATGACGCGGCCTACCTGTGGCTGGCGCAGTCGCTGCGCCTGCCGCTGGCCACCTTTGACGCGGCCCAGGCCGCCGCCGCCCGCAAGCGCGGCTTGGCGCTGCTGGCCCCTGAAGATTTCTGACCCCCTCCCATCACCTTTGCCTGAGATGACCATGCAACACGACAAGATCCTCATTCTTGACTTCGGCTCCCAAGTCACCCAGCTGATCGCCCGCCGCGTGCGCGAAGCCCATGTCTACTGCGAAGTCCACCCCTGCGACGTGAGCAGCGACTGGGTGCGCGAATTCGCCGCCGACGGCCGCCTCAAGGGCGTGATCCTGTCGGGCAGCCACGCCAGCGTCTACGAAGTGGACGACCGCGCCCCCGACGCCGTGTTCGAGCTGGGCATTCCCGTGCTGGGCATCTGCTACGGCATGCAGACCATGGCCACCCAACTGGGCGGCAAGGTCGAAGGCTCGCACACCCGCGAATTCGGCTACGCCGAAGTGCGCGCCCATGGCCACACCGAACTGCTCAAGGGCATCGAGGACTTCGCCACGGCCGAAGGCCACGGCATGCTCAAGGTCTGGATGAGCCACGGCGACAAGGTCACCGAGCTGCCTCCGGGCTTCAAGGTCATGGCCTCCACGCCGTCCTGCCCCATCGCCGGCATGGCCGACGAGGCGCGCCGCTTCTACGCCGTCCAGTTCCACCCCGAAGTCACGCACACCGTGCAGGGCGCGGCCCTGCTCAACCGCTTCGTGCGCGAGATCTGCGCGGCGAATGCCGACTGGATCATGGGCGACTACATCGAGGAAGCCGTCGCCAAGATCCGCGAGCAGGTGGGTGACGAGGAAGTCATCCTCGGCCTGTCGGGTGGCGTGGACTCCTCCGTGGCCGCAGCCCTGATCCACCGCGCCATCGGCGACCAGCTGACCTGCGTCTTCGTGGACCACGGCCTGCTGCGCCTGAACGAAGGCGACATGGTCATGGAAATGTTCGAAGGCAAGCTGCACGCCAAGGTCATCCGCGTGGACGCCAGCGACCTGTTCCTGGGCAAGCTGGCCGGCGTCAGCGAACCCGAGGCCAAGCGCAAGATCATCGGCGGCCTGTTCGTGGACGTGTTCAAGGCCGAGGCCGCCAAGCTCAAGGCGGGCGACGGTGGCCACAAGGGCGCCACCTTCCTGGCCCAGGGCACCATCTACCCCGACGTCATCGAGTCGGGCGGCGCCAAGAGCAAGAAGGCCGTCACCATCAAGAGCCACCACAACGTCGGCGGCCTGCCCGAGCAGCTCGGCCTGAAGCTGCTCGAACCCCTGCGCGACCTGTTCAAGGACGAAGTGCGCGAACTCGGCGTGGCCCTGGGCCTGCCGCGTGAAATGGTCTACCGCCACCCCTTCCCGGGCCCGGGCCTGGGCGTGCGCATCCTGGGTGAAGTCAAGAAGGAATACGCCGACCTGCTGCGCCGCGCCGACGCCATCTTCATCGAGGAACTGCGCAACTGGACCGACGAAGCCACCGGCAAGAACTGGTACGACCTCACCAGCCAGGCCTTTACCGTCTTCCTGCCCGTCAAGAGCGTGGGCGTCATGGGCGACGGCCGCACCTACGACTACGTCGTGGCCCTGCGCGCCGTGCAGACCAGCGACTTCATGACCGCCGACTGGGCCGAGCTGCCCTACGGCCTGCTCAAGAAGGTGTCTGGCCGGATCATCAATGAAGTGCGCGGCATCAACCGCGTGACCTACGACGTTTCGACGAAGCCGCCGGCGACGATTGAGTGGGAGTGATTGCGCAATAGGAAACTGCTGGAACTGTCTGGCAGTGTTTCCACCTCAAGCCCGCATCAATGCGGGCTTTTTTGTTTCTGACTTTGGCAAGGCTGGAATTATCTGGGCCCAATGCATTAAATTTTGTGATTGTGCTGAGCTCTGGGCAAATTGTGCTATCGACTATTAAAGGCTGCGGAATTCCAGCAATTCATCCAGATCACGAATCCATTCGGGAAGGAAGCTCTGATCCAATCCGAACGAGCCTTTGAGCTCGGGGCCGTCCGGGGAGTCCTTCATGGTGTATTGCACGAACAGGTGGCCCCATGCGTTCGCCACCCCGATGGCAAGCAGAAATTGAGGCTCGATCCCCGAGAGTTGGACAGGGTCAATATCAAAATTGCCCGCTATCAATGATTCATAGGCCTGTGAAAGGTCTTGCTGGAATTTTTTGATTTCGGCTGGCATTGTCAACCACTGAACACTGCCCGAAAAATTGCCGTCCGTGATTTTTACATTGAGAGTCAACCAGTCCCGATAAGGGACGCCATCTTCCTCGATGGAACGAGAAGTCGGCACGATATCGAATTTGAAGTCATCGAAATCAATGGTCAGCATGTTTGTTTGTATGGAAATGAGAAATGGTTCCATCGTGCCTGGCGACAGAGATCCAGCTAGTTTGAGGGGTAACGCGCAGGGTCCCAGACCTTGTCCGCCATGCTGTCTGCTGGTGGCGCATGGGCTGCGGCCGAGCTCCCCGCAGCTTTGATCACAGGCACATGAAAGAGGGCTGAAGAGGGCTGCCCTGCGCATCCTCTGGAGCGCGACGACAATAGCCCATGATTCAAGAAAAGCCCCTGGCGGCAACCGAACTGGAGCGGCCTGCTGTGGCCCTGCGCACTCTTGCGAACGGAGTGCGGCTGCTGGCGCTGCCCATGCCGCATTTGCAGAGCGTCAGCGTGGGTGTGTTCCTGCGCGTGGGCTCCCGCGACGAGACCTCCACCAGCAACGGCATCAGCCATGTGCTGGAACACATGGCGTTCAAGGGCACGCACACGCGTTCCGTGCAGGAGATCAACCTGGATGCGGAGCGGCTGGGCGCGGAGGTCAACGCCTTCACCGGGAAGGACATCACCGGCTATTTCATGACCGGCCTGGGCTGGCATGCGCAGGCCTTGCTGGGAATGATTGCGGACATCGTGCTGAACAGCGTGTTTCCCGAGCATGAGCTGCAAAGGGAGCTGCAGGTGATCCGGCAGGAGGCCATCGAGTACGAAGAGGACCCGGAGGACAGCGCCGGCGACCTGCTGGACCGCGCCATCTGGGGCGACGACCCCATGGGCATGCCTGTGATCGGCACGGTGGCCAATATCGAAGGCTTCACCCGGCAGGATCTGGTGCGCCATGTGCAAACCCATTACGTGGGAGAAAAGACCGTCGTCGTCGCGGCCGGAAACTTCGATGTGCCGGCCTGGCTGGAGCAGGCGGCGCAGCTGTTCGCCGGCATGCCTGCGTCGGCCGATCCCGCTGTGGCGTTGCCCCCTCAGCCCGCAAAGTATGTGGGGCAGGCCCTGGCGCAACGTTTCACGCAGGTGTCCCAGGTGTTCGTGAACCTGGCCTATCCCCTGGTGTTCGAGCAGTTGCAGGGCGAGCACCCGCAGCGTGCGCGTCTCGTGGCCTCGCTGGCGGCCCATCTGCTGGGCGAGGGGATGTCGTCGCCCCTGGTCGATACCGTGCGCGAACGGCTCGGACTGGCCTATACGGCCTATGCGGCGATGGAGGGCGGTGACGTCTGGGCCAACTTCATCGTGCATGCCGTCACGACGCCGGACAAGCTCGAAGCGCTGGTGGCCGCGACAGGCGGCCTGCTGCGCGCCCAGGCGGCCGGCATCGACCCCGTGCATCTGGAACGGGCCAAGAACCAGCTGGCGGTCTCGCGGGTGCGCGCCGGCGAGCGGACCTACGCCACCATGGAGCGGGCTGTCGAGGACCTCTTTGCCCATGGCAGCGTGACTTCCGTGGCCGAAACGCTGGCGATGATCGATGGCATCGGGGCCGAGGAAGTGCGCAAGGTCTTCGAGCGCATGCTGGCCCACCCTCCGGCGGTGGCCATCACCGGCAAGGGCGCCAGTGCCCGGACCGTGCGGCAGCTGGCCGCAGGCCTGGCGGCCTGAGCCGGCAGCGCGCGATCAGCGGCCAGCGGCCAGCGGCCAGTCGCAACACATGGCGCTTTTCCCGTTGTCATGGAGTTGAGGGAGGGGGCGGCGGCGCGTTCCATTGCCGCTTGAGGTAGTGCGACTTCGGGTGCTCCTGCAGGAACACGCAGCACTGCACCCACGCCGCTGACTCCAGGGGCGCACCGATCGCGCGCGAGAGATGCTCGAACACGACCTCGGCCATGGCCGAGCACATCTGCGGCGGGCGCGGGTTGGTCAGCGTCAGGGTGGCGATGAGTTGCTGCGCGTGGGTGTCCTCGCCGCACAGTCCGACGGCGATGGGGGCCACGCGCGACTTCAGGTCCGCGAGCCGTGCCCATCCGCGCTCGGCCAGTGCAAGGTGCATGGCGTGCAGGACCGGCTTCCACTGGATCGACGGGAGCAAGGATGGCGATACCTCGATGGCGATGTGCGGCATGGGGCTGCACCTTCAGTCGAGCTTGATGCCGACTTCGCGGATCAGCGTCTGCCAGCGTGCCCGCTCGCTGTCCAGCAGGCGTGCGAATGCCTGGGGCGAGTTGTCGATGGGCACCGAGCCGAGTTCGGCCAGCCTGTCCTGTGTGGCCTTGGCCGCCAGCGCCGCGCCCATGTGCTTGATCAGCCAGGCCTTGCGGTCGGCCGGGGTCGCCGCGGGCGCGAGGAAGCCGTACCAGCCGCTGATCTCGGCGTCCACGCCCGATTCCTTGAGCGTGGGCACGCCGGGCAGCGCGGGAATGCGCCTGGCGGACGTCACCGCCAGCGCCTTCAGGCGCCCGCTTTGCACATGCTGCAGGATGGCCGGCGTGGCTTCGAACACCATCTGCACCGTGCCGCCCAGCACGTCGTTGAGTGCAGGCGCGGAGCCCCGGTAGGGAATGTGCAGGATCGAGGTGCCGGTCTGGCGCTTGACGAGCTCTCCCGCCAGGTGCTGCGGCGTGCCGTTGCCGGCGGAAGCGTAGGAGAACTTGCCCGGGTTCTTGCGCAGCCATTCGAGCGCCTCCTTGGCCGTGGCCGCCGAGAAGGAGGGATGCACGGCCCAGATCAAGGGCACCGAGGCGGCCAATGCCAGCGGTGTGAAGTCCTTGGCTGGATCGAAGTTGAGCCTGGAGTACAGCGCCGGGTTCGCGGCCATGGGGCCGAGTGCGCCCAGCAGCAGCGTGTAGCCGTCGGCCTCGGCGCGTGCTGCCGCCTCCGTGCCGATGTTGCCGCCCGCACCGCTGCGGTTGTCGACGATCACCGTGCTGCCGCTGTCCGACTGCAAGGCGTTCGCCATCAGGCGGGAGACGGCATCGGTGGTCGCACCTGCCGGATAGGGGCAGATGATGCGGATGGGCTTGGAAGGGAATGCCTGCGCGCGTGCCAAGGGGCTTGCGCCCAAGGCTGGAATGGCCGTCGCCGTGCTGGCGTACTGAAGGAAGTTGCGTCGTTTCATCGGTGCTCTCGTGACCAGAGTTGTCTCGTGGCCGTAGTGTCGGCAGGCCCTTGTTTCTTCGCAATTCGCATTTTCTGGCCGCGCCTATCGGATAATCCGATGGCCATGTCCGCACGCAGCCGCGACCCCCTTGATCTCGTCTCATTGCGCCAGTTGCGCTACTTCGTGTCGGCGATGCGGGCGCACAGCTTCAGTGCGGCATCGCGCGATGCCTCGATCTCGCAGGCGGCGCTGTCGGAGCAGATCGCCTTGCTGGAATCGACCCTGGACGTGCAGCTGTTCGACCGTGCGAGCGGGCGCGCCGTTGCCACGGCCTCCGGCCATGAGCTCGACCGCCGGGTGTCGGCCTGCCTCAGTGAGCTGCAGGCGGCGCTGCGCGACGTGCAGGCGCGTGCGAGCACCGTGGCGGGCCTGGTGCGCATCGGCCTGGTGCAGTCTTACGCGGGATGCTGGGTACTGCCCGTCGTGCGCAGGGCCCAGGCGCAGTGGCCGCAGCTGGCGATCGCACTGCGCAGGCGCACCGCACAGGCCTTGGTGGAGGGCGTGTTGCGTGGCGATTTCGATCTCGCCGTCAGCTTCGATCCGGAGCCGCATGCCGATCTGGAGATCCTGGCCTGCTTCGACGAGCCCGTGGTGGCCGTGGGATTGAAGCCCCGCCGGCGGCGACGCCTGCTGGAGCTCAGCGAGGTCGCGAACCACCCCCTGGCCTTGCTGCCAAGCGAATACGCAATGCGGCGCCAGCTCGACAACGCCTTTGCGGCGCAGGGGCTGAAGCCGGGCGTGCATCTGGAGTCCGATACGCTGGAGGACCTGGTGCATGCCGCCCGTGAAAACGGCATGGTCGCGCTGCTCAACGGTGCCGCGGCAATGAGTCTGGACGTGCAGGACGCAGTCCCGTTGGCCGAAAGAAATCTGGGCCGGCAAGCCTGCCTGGTGCGCTCACGCAGCCGTCACCACGGCTTTGCCGCCCAGTACGTATGGGACGAGCTGTCGGCGGCAACCCCCACGCTGCCGCCAGCGTGGGGGCGGCGCGTTGCAGCCGCGCGCTAGTCGTCGACCGGGTCCGTACCGCCCGGATCCGTACCGCCAGTCAGGGCACTTCCTTCAGGCCCACCAGCTGCAAGGGGCGTGCCAGCAGTTCGTCGAAGCGTTTCTCGAACGCCTTGAAGTACGGCATGCGGAAGTGCGCATCCAGCGCTGCCTGGTCCCTGAATGACTCCCGCATGTAGAAGGTGCCGGGTTTGTCCGCCAGCTCGAACAGCGTGTAGTCCAGGCATCCGGCCTCTTGCCGGGTGAATGGCACCAGAGCGCGCAGGGCGTCGCGCAGCTGGTCTTGCTGGCCGGCCTTCGCTTCAAGGATGGCCAGGTTGAAAATGGTCTCTGTCTTCATGGCTCAGCCCCAGTTCTCCAGCACCACCTTGCCGCGCGCCTTGCCCGACTCGATCAGGGCATGGGCGCGCTTGAGGTTGTCGGCGTTGATGCTGCCGAAGCGCTCGGCCAGCGTGGTGCGGATCAGGCCGGCATCGACCAGTGCGGCAACCTCGTTGAGCAGGCGGTGCTGGCCGATCATGTCGTCGGTGCCGAACAGGGCGCGGGTGAACATCAATTCCCAGTGCACCGACACCGACTTGCGCTTGAGCTTGGTGATGTCCAGCGACGCGGGATCGTCGATCAGGCCGAATTTTCCCTGGGGCGCGATCGCCTCGACGATCTGTGCGAAGTGCAGGTCGGTCTGCGTGAGGCTCACGATGTGGTCCACCGTGGGAAAGCCGATGCGCTTGAGTTCGTCGGCAATCGGCTGGCTGTGATCGATCACGTGGTGGGCGCCGAGCTCCTTGACCCAGGCCTGCGTCTCGGGCCGCGATGCGGTGCCGATGACGGTAAGGCTGGTCAGCCGCGTGGCCAGCTGCGTGAGGATGGAGCCCACGCCGCCGGAGGCGCCGATGATGAGCAGCGTCTTGTGGCTGGGGTGCTTGCCCGGCGCGATGCCCAGGCGGTCGAACAGCATCTCCCACGCGGTGATGGCGGTCAGGGGCAGGGCCGCCGCCTGTGCGAAGTCCAGCGACCTGGGCGCGTGGCCCACGATGCGCTCGTCCACCAAGTGCAGTTCGCTGTTCGTGCCAGGGCGCGCAATGGAGCCGGCGTACCAGACGCGGTCGCCCGGCTTGAACAGCGTGACTTCGGGGCCCACGGCCTTGACGATGCCGCTGGCATCCCAGCCCAGCACCTTGTGCGTCTGCCCCTCGGCGGGCGCGCCGCTGGCGCGTACCTTGGTGTCCACCGGATTGACGGACACGGCCCTGACTTCGACCAGCAGGTCGCGGCCGGTGGCCACGGGATCGGGCAGGGTGATGTCGATCAGCGATTCGGGTTGGCTGATGGCCTGGGGTTTCTGGTATCCAACGGCTTTCATGGTCGTGCTTTCAAAGGTTGAGGAAGAGGGGAGAGCAAGGAGGGAGAGCAGGGAGGGCGAGCAAGGAGGGTTTCAGGCAGTGGCGAGCGCTGCGTAGTCCGAGTAGCCGCGCGCGTCGCCGCCAAACAGGGCCTTCGGATCGAATGCGGCCAGCGGCGCCTGGGCGGCGTAGCGCGCCGGCAGGTCCGGGTTGGCGATGAAGGGGCGGCCGAAGGCGACGAGGTCTGCCAGGCCCTCGTGCAGGATGGCTTGGGCGCGCTCCGCGTCGTACTTGCCCGCAACGATCACCTTGCCCTGGTAGGCGCGGCGCAGCGCGTGGCGGAAGTCCTGCGGAATCTCGGGCGCATCGTCCCAATCGGCTTCCGACAGGTGGATGTAGGCCAGGCCGATCTCGTCGAGCCTGCTGGCCAGATGCAGGATGGTCTCAATGATCTGCGGGCAGTTCATGTTGCGCTGCGTGATGAAGGGCGCCAGGCGGATGCCGGTGCGCTCGGCCCCGACCTCGCCCGCCACGGCGGCCGCGACCTCTTCGGCGAAGCGCGTGCGCTGGGCGATGCCGCCGCCGTAGGCGTCGGTGCGGTGGTTGGAGGTGGTGCGCAGGAACTGATCGATCAGGTAGCCGTTGCCGCCGTGGATTTCCACGCCATCGAAACCGGCACGCATCGCATTGGCCGCGCCCCTGCGGAAGTCGCCGATCACGTCCTGGATGTCCTGTGCGCTCAGTGCGCGCGGCACGGGGCAGTCGACCATGCGGCCGACATCGTCGTTGCCGACCACCCAGACCTGCGCTTCGGGCGACAGCGCCGAAGGCGCGACCGGCAGGCCATCGGCGTGAAAGCTGGCATGCGACATGCGGCCAACGTGCCACAGCTGCAGCACCATGCGCCCGCCGGCGGCGTGCACCGCGTCCGTGACGCGGCGCCAACCGTCCACCTGCGCCTCTGAATAGATGCCGGGGGTGAAGCTGTAGCCTTGGCCCTGGCGGGAGATCTGGGTGGCTTCCGAGACGATCAGGCCGGCGCTGGCGCGTTGTGCGTAGTAGGTGGCCATCAGTGCATTGGGCACGTCGCCTGGCTGGCTGGTGCGGCTGCGCGTCATGGGGGCCATCACCATGCGGTTGGGCAGGCTGAGCGGGCCGAGCTGCAGGGGGCGAAACAGGGGCGTGGAGGCGGTGGTCATGCGGTTCCTTGGCGGAGCTGTAGAGGTGTTGGGGCGGTGGTGGAAACCCGGTTCGCAAGTCGTCTGGGCATGGAGCGATGTTGACCTGGGTGTTTCAATTGAAAAAGACCCGCAAGACTGAAGGCGGCTTCAAAAGAAATTTGACGATGAGCTCAGGGCGCGGCCTGCACGACACCCCGGCGGATGGCCGTGCCGCGCCTGCCTGGCTACCATCTCCCCCATGAAGACCCAATACTTCGCCGCCACCTCACTCGACGGATTCCTGGCCACCGAGGACGACTCCCTGGACTGGCTGTTCCCGCTGGGCGACATGCAGGCCACGGGCTACCCGGAGTTCATTGCCGGCGTGGGCGCGCTGGCCATGGGGTCCGCCACCTACGAATGGATGCTGCGCCACGCGGAGACGGTGGCGCAGGAGACCGGGGCGGCGTGGCCCTATACGCAGCCAGCCTGGGTGTTTTCCAGCCGCACGCTGCCTGGTATCCCGGGTGCCGATATCCGGTTTGTCAGCGGTGATGTGCGTGCCGTGCATGCGCAGATGCAGGCTGCGGCCGGTGGGCGCAATCTCTGGATCATGGGAGGCGGGGACTAAGGGCCTGTTCTACGATGCGGACCTGCTGGACGAGATGATCCTGAGCGTGGGCTCGGCCACGCTGGGCCGGGGCAAGCCGCTGTTTCCGCGCCGGGTGCTGCATCCGGTGTTGCGTTTGTTATCCGTGCGGCAGATCGGCGAGGGCATGGCGGTGCTGCATTACGAGGTGCGCAAGAGCACTGGCTGACGGGCTCCCTGATTCGGTCTGCGCGCCGCTCAGTTCGCCTCTCCGCGCCCAGGCGCCGTCATCCCCGGAATGTATTCATTGGAGATGAAGCTGCGGCAGCGGTGCATGAAGGCTTCCACCACATGGCGGGGCTTTTGTTCGCGGGCCCAGGCCAGGCCCAGTTTCATGGGGCGGTGGTTTCCGTTCAGGTGCAGGTTGACGATCTTCTTGCCGTCCAGCGCGTGGGAGTTGCGCGGGCGCACGTTGACCAGGGAGTAGCCCACGTCGTTGGCGACCAGGGAGCGCACCACGTCGGGGCTGGCGCTGCGGGCCGCGATCAGGGGCGAGACGCCGGCTTCGCGGAACAGCGACATGAAGTATTCACGGCTCAGGGGCAGGTCCAGCAGGACCATGGGCAACTGGGCCAGCGCCTCCAGCGTGGTGGAGCGGTGGTTGGCCAGCGGATTGAGTTCGCTGACGATGACCATGGGCGGCAGCTGGGCCAGGGGCTCGAAGCAGATGTCCGATTCGGCCACCAGCAGGTCGTAGGTGATGGCGACATCGATCTGCGCGGTGCGCAGCTTGTGGATCAGGCCTTCCTGGTGGTCCTCGATCTGGGTGACCGTGGCCTTGGGGTGGGCGCGCGCGAATCCCTGGCACAGCTCGGGGGCGACCATGGCCGCCAGCGTGGTGAAGCAGCCCACACGCACGGGGCCGCGCACCTGGCTTTGCGCGCTGCTGGCCACGTCGTACAAGGCCATGGCCTGGTCGAGCAGGCTGCGGATTTCCCGCAGGACTTCGGCGCCTGCGGGCGTGACGGACAGGCCTTGCGCATGGTGGCGCACGAACAGCGGCACCTGCAGCTCTGCCTCCACCTGGGTGATGGCCGATGAGATGGACGAGGGCGAGACGTGGATGCGGTTGGCGGCCTCGGCAATGCTGCCGAATTCGCCCGCTGCCACGCAGTATTCCAATTGTCTGAAGGTCAGTCGTGTCAGCACGGTGTGCAAGAGGTGGAGAGGGGGAGGGCGGCCAGGGTGACCTGCCGCGTAGTTGACCAAGCGGCGGACCGCGCTGCAAGAGGCCCTTCCCGCAAGGCGCCTGCATTGTGCGGCGGTCGGGCCCCGGCAGCCTTCAGTCGCTGGCGTTGTGATTGCGAAACCATTGCGCCACCGCACCGTCGCCCTGGGCCGGCGCCTGCGTGGCCTTCACGCGGTCCGTCAGGCCGGCGGACTTGCCCACGAAGTCCAGCGGCGCATCCCAGTTGAAGTGCCGGTACACGGCCGCCGTCTGGGCGTAGGGCGGGCATTGTGCAAACAGCTGGAAGCTGAGCCGATGGCCGGCGTGGTCCGAGTCGAGCAGGTCGCGCGCATAGGCCAGCAGCCTGCGGCGGTCGTCGGCCTGCCATTGCGGGCCGAGGGTGTAGAACTTGCGCAGCCAGGGGCCGGTGTCCTCGTTCTCGAAGCTGGCGTGGTCCGGCGTCAGGCAGACCTGGCCGCCGCACAGCTCGCGCACGGTGTTCATCATGTGGTGCAACTGGCCGGTGGCCAGCGACCGTCCCGTGAAAAGCAGCGACTGGTTGGGCATCATCAGGCCGGCCGGGCTGCGCTCGGCCAGCGCGATGGCGGCCGTGAGGTGGGCGTTGATTCCTTCGCGGTAGCAGGCCAGGCCGGCCAGTCTGTCCTGCACGGCCTGCAGCTTCTCCACGCCGGTCTGGCGCGCGTTGTGCAGGGCCGTGCCTATCAGCATGTCGGCCAGCTTCAGGCTGCGCTGCAGGAAGGTGAAGGCCGAGTAGCGGTGCAGCGTCTCGCGCAGGAAATGGGCGGCCCGGGTGTGACGGTAGAACAGCACGTTCTCCCAGGGAACCAGCACGTCGTCGAAGACCACGATGGCGTCCACTTCGTCGAAGCGATGGCTCAACGGATGGTCCTGGGCCGATGCGCGGGCGGCCAGGCCCGGGCGGCAGATGAAGCGCAGGCCGGGCGCGCCCAGGTCGCAGATGAAGCCTATGGCGTATTCGGACTGCGCAGCGTCGCCCCAGTGCGCCAGCCCCGGCTTGGTGAAGGCCTGGTTGGCATAGGCGGCAGCGGTCTCGTACTTGGCGCCGCGCACGATGACGCCTGCATCAGTCTCCTTGACCACATGCAGCAGCACGTCGGGGTCCTGGTCCTGCGGCAGGCGCGAGCGGTCGCCCTTGGGGTCGGTGTTGGCCGATACGTGGAACAGGTCGCCACGCACCACGCGGCGGATGTGGGTGCGGATGTTGGCGGAAAAGCGCGGGTCCAGCTCGTTGAGCACGTCCTGGCCGTCGAACAGCGACCACATCTCGCCCACGCTCTCGTCGCCCACGCGCATGACCACGCCGCCCATGTCCTCCAGCAGCAGGTCGGTGGCGCGGCGCTTGTCCCACCAGTCCTGGCGCGTCAGCGGCAGCTTGTGGGCGATGGGGTGGCGCTCGCCGTCGCCTTCGTCGTAGGTGAGCGCGTCGCGCAGCGCGGCCTCGTGCTGCAGGTCGTACATGCGCGCGCGGATGTCCACCAGCGGCTTGAACATGGGGTGGGTGGTCACGTCGTTGACGCGCTCGCCGTTCATCCAGACCCGCCGGCCATCGCGGATGGAGTCGCGGTACTGGCTGCCTGTCCTGATCATCAGCGGCTGGCCCACTTGCCGTCTTTGACCTCGTGCAGCTGCAGCTCCACGGGCACCTGCGTCTGGCCGTTGGCGTCGAAGGTCACGGTACCGGTCACGCCGTCGTAGCGTATGGCGCGGATGGCCTTGGCCACGGCCTGCCGGTCCTTGGTGCCGGCCGTCTTGAGCGATTGCAAAAGGATGCCGGTGGCGTCGTAGGCGTACTTGGTGTACGGGCTCTCGGAGTCGGCATAGCCCTTGGCGGCATAGGCGCGGCTCATGGCGTCCAGCCGGGGGTTGGTCTGCGATTTGGGCGTGCCGACGATGGTGCCGTCCGCGGCCGGGCCGGCGATCTGGATGAGCTGCGGGTCGAAGATGCCGCTGATGCCCAGCATGGGCTGCTTCATGCCCAGCTCGGCCATCTGCTTGCGCACGATGCCGGCTTCGGTGATCACGCCGCCGAAGTAGACCGCGTCGGGGTTCAGGCTCTTGATCTTGGTGAGGATGGAGCGGAAATCCGTGGTGCCCACGGGGTAGCTTTCCTCGGCCACCACGCTGCCTTTTTCTGCCTTGTAGAAGCTGCCGAACGAGGCCAGGTTGGCGCGGCCGTAGTCGCTGGTGTCGGCAATGATGGCGATCTTTCTTGCGCCCAGGCCCGTGGCGGCCCAGGTGGCCAGGGGCTTGTTCTCGTTGACCAGGGTGGGCGTCACGCGCGTGGTGTTGGCGAAGTTCTGGTCGGTGATCTTGGGGCCGATGGCGCCCCAGACGATGAAGGGCATCTGCACGCGGTTGAACACCGGCAGCGTGGCCAGGGCCACGGGGCTGTTCCAGTGGCCGATGGCGCCCACCACGTCGCGGTCGTTGACCAGCTTGAGCGCGGCGGACACGCCGGTCTGCGGGTCGGAGGCATCGTCCAGCACCACGCCCTCCACCTTGAACGGCACGCCGGCCGTGGCATTCCACTGGTCGATGGCCAGCAGGAAGCCGTTCTTCGCGCCCAGGCCCTGCTGTGCGTTGCCGCCGCTGACGGGGCCGATGAAGCCCAGCTTCACGGTGGACTGGGACCAGGCCGCGCCGCAGGCCAGCGTGGCGGCGGCCAGCGCCAGGGCGGATGCGGCAAGGCGCCGGCGCGATGGCAGGAGGGCGGTGGTTGTCGTAGGGGCTTGCATGGTCGGTCGGTCCTGTTCAGGTGAAGACGAGGGGCAGCCATGGCGGCCCGGGGGGCCGGGGCGGCGGGGCGCCACGGTGCATGGCGGGCTGGCCGGCGCTGTCTGGCAACGCCGCCGGATCAATGTATCGCCGCACCTGCCCGGGACTGGATCGCGTTTTCCGAAGCAGCGCCTCGGCAAAAGCGACGCAGGTTTTGCGCGGTTTCTTGCTTCAATGGCTGCGTGACATGGAGACAAGCGAAGCCCCGCCAACCCGGCCGAACCCGACACAAGAGGAACCCTATCGATGCATGACGCGCTGTTCCAGCAACTCATCAACTGGCTGACCCTGGGCTGCATCTACAGCCTGCTTGCCCTGGGTTTCAGCCTGTTGTTTGGCGTGCTGCAGGTGATTCATTTTTCCCATGGCGACGTGGCCATGGTCGCCCCCTTCATCGCCCTGGCGGCCGTGCAGGCCCTGGCTGCCGCGCTGGGCGGCTCGGCCCCCTGGCTGGTGCTGGGCCTGGCCTGCCTGGTGGCCATTGCGGCGGTGGGAGGGCTGGGCGTTGCCCTGGACCGGCTGGTGATCAGCCGCTTTCGCAATGCGCCGGCCATGATGCCGCTGGTGGCCACGGTGGCGCTGGGCATCGTGATCCGCGAGCTGATCCGCCACCTGTACCCGCAGGGCAGCAATCCGCACGCGTTCCCGGCGATTGCGCAGGGGGCCGTTCCCACCCCGTTCGGGCCGCTGCCCCTGATCAGCGTGGTCTCGGTGCTGGTGGCGGTGGCGCTGGTGGGCGTGCTGCTCTATGTGCTGCACCACACGCCCATGGGCATGCGCATACGCGCCGTGTCGCAGGACCGCGAAACCGCGCGGCTGTTCTCCATTGCGCCGGGGCCGGTGTTTCGCAACACCTTCTTCATTGCCTCGGCCACCGGCGCGGTGGGCGGCATCTTCCTGGCCAGCTATGCGGGCGTGGTGCGCTTTGACTTCGGCGTGCAGGCGGGGCTGATCGGCTTTTCCGCCGCGGTGGTCGGTGGGCTGGGGCGGCTGGGGGGCGCCATTGTCGGCAGCCTGCTGATTGCGGCCATCGAGACCATCGTGCAGGGCTATGTGCCCAACGGCACCTCGTACCGCCTGGTGTTCGTGTTCGCCCTGGTGATCCTGGTGCTGATCTTTCGCCCCGCCGGCCTGTTCGGCGTTCAGAAAATGGAGAAGGTGTGATGCAGACAACGACGATACAGGCGCCGCCGCAGGCGGCTCCACGGAGTGCGGGCTCTGCCGCCATCGTGCTGGGCGTGGCCCTGGCGGGCGCCGTGCTGCTGCGCCAGTTCCTGCTGGCCGAAAGCTGGATCACGGTGCTGGCGCTGCTGGCCTGCTTTGCCGTGGCCCTGGTCGCGGTGCAGAAACGCCCGCTGGTGGAGGACCGCATCGTGGCCGCCTTCGGCCAGTGCAGGTCGCTGGCCGTGGGCACGGGCGTGGTGCTGGCGCTGGTGTTTCCGTGGGTGCTGGGCGGTGACAGCTACGCCATGCACCTGATGATCATCGCCTGCCTGTACGCGGTGCTGGCGCTGGCGCTGAACTTCCAGCTGGGCAGCGCCAACATACCGAACTTCGCCACCGGCGCGTCCTACGGCATCGGCGCCTATGCGTCGGCCCTGCTGGCCATCCACTTCGGCGTGAGCTTCTGGATCTGCCTGCTGGTGGCCGCCGCCGTGGCCACGGTCTTCGGCTTTTTGCTGGGCCTGCCGTCCATGCGCACCCGCGACAGCTACCAGGCGCTGGTGACGATTGCCTTCGGCATCGTCGTGCACCAGCTGCTGATGAACCTGGAGTGGACGGGCGGCGCCAACGGCCTGGTGGGCATTCCTTCGCCCACATTGTTCGGCCATTCGTTCAACGACCCCATCACGCTGTGGGGCCACAGCCTGCCGGGCCAGGCCAACTTCTACTACGTGGCTGTCGCCCTGCTGGGGCTGGCCATCGTCTCGGCGCAGCGCCTGCACAGCTCTCGCGTGGGACTGGCCTGGAATGCCCTGCGCGACGACGAGATCGCCGCGCGCGCCTGCGGCATCAACGTCACCTGGTTCAAGGTCAAGGCCTTTGCGGTGGACGCCTTCCTGGCGGGCTTCGCGGGCACGGTGTATGCGTTCTATGTGAGCTTCATCTCGCCGGACAACTTCACCTTCCTGGTGTCCGTGACCATCATGACGCTGGTGATCGCAGGCGGCATGGACAACACGCTGGGCGTGATCGTCGGCGCCTTCCTGCTGACCATGCTGCCGGAGAAGCTGCGGGCGTTTTCCGACTACCGCATCCTGTTCTACGGCCTGGTGGTGATCGCCTTCCTCATCATCCGCCCGCGCGGCATCTTCCCCCAACGGGTGCGCAACCATGAGCATTGATTCCCATCCCACCCACCATGCCGCGCCCGCAGGCCCGCGGGTTTTGGAGGGGCGTGGCCTGACCATGCGCTTCGGCGGCCTGACGGCGGTGCAGGGCGTGGACATCCACCTGGCGGCGGGCGAGGTGCTGGGCATCATCGGGCCCAACGGCGCGGGCAAGTCCACCTTGCTGAACCTGCTGACCGGCATCTACCAGCCCACCGAGGGCGAGGTGCTGCTGCAAGGCCGCTCGCTCAAGGGCATGGCCGCGCACGACATCGCGGGCGCCGGCATTGCGCGCACCTTCCAGACCAGCCGGCTGTTCGGCTCGCTGAGCGTGCTGGACAACGTGATCATCGGCATGCACGCGCGCACCCGCTGCGGCGTGCTCACCGCGCTGCTGCGCCCGGCCGTCTCGCGCGCCGAGATGAAGCGCTGCGCCGAGCGCGCCTGCGCGCTGCTGCAAAGCGTGTCCAGCGACCTGCACCAGCGCCGCAACGTGCTGGCCAGCAGCCTGCCGCAGGCCGACCGCCGCCGCCTGGAGATTGCGCGCGCCCTGGCCGCCGAGCCCCGCATCGTGCTGCTGGACGAGCCCTCCAGCGGCATGGACGACCGCGACACCGATGCGCTGATCGCCGACATCCAGCGCCTGCGCGAAGGCAATCCGGCGCTGGGCTTCATCATCATCGAGCACGACATGCGGCTCATCGCCACCTTGCCGCACCGCGTGATGGTGCTGGACTACGGACGCAAGATCGGCGACGACAGCTTCGAGGCGGTGCGCCGGCTGCCGCGCGTGCAGGAAGCCTATCTGGGCAGAAAGGCCAGCCATGCTTGAACTGGACTCCATCAGCACGCGCTATGGCGTGGTGAACATGCTCAACCAGGTCTCGCTGCAGGTGCCCGAGCACAGCATCGTCTGCCTGCTGGGCCCCAACGGCGCGGGCAAGACCACCACCTTCAAGGCGATTGCGGGCCTGCTGCCCGTGCACCACGGCGCCATCCGCGTCATGGGCCAGCCGCTGGCGCGCATGCGCACCGAGGACCTGGCCGGCCTGGGCGTGGGCTTCGTGCCCGAAGGGCGGCGCCTGTTTGCCGAGCTGACCGTGCAGGAGAACCTGAAGATCGGCCACGACGCGCTGCGCCCGCAGCAGGGCTTTGCCCAGGCGCTGGAGCGCGTGGTGGCCCTGTTCCCCCGGGTGGGCGAGCGCCTGTCGCAGGCGGCCGGAACCCTGTCCGGCGGCGAGCAGGCCATGGTGGCGCTGGGCCGCGTGCTCATGGGCGAGCCGCGCCTGGTGGTGATGGACGAGCCCACGCTGGGCCTGTCGCCCAAGCTCATCGAGGAGTACTTCGAGACGGTGCAGCGCATCCACAGCCAAGGCATCACCGTGCTGCTCATCGAGCAGAACGCCGAGGCGGCGCTATCCATCGCCCACACCGGCTATCTGCTGCTCAAGGGCCAGCTGGTGGCCTCGGGCACGGCCAGCGAGCTGCTGGCCAACGACGTGGTGAAGCACCTGTACCTGTAGCGCCGCACGGGCGACCTTCACCTCCTTCCCTTTTTTGTTGCGGACCACACCAAGGCAGTCGGCACCGCGCCGATGCGGGACGGCCTGCGCCTTTTTTTCCTGAGAGACCCACACCATGACAGCTGACATCCAAACCATCAACACGCTCGTGGTCGGCGCCGGGCAGGCCGGCATTGCGGCCAGCGAACACTTGAGCCAGCTTGGCGTAGAGCACCTGGTGCTGGAGCGCCAGCGCATCGCCCAGGCCTGGCGCACGGGGCGCTGGGACTCGCTGGTGGCCAACGGGCCGGCCTGGCATGACCGCTTTCCGGGCCTGGAGTTCAAGGGCGACCGCGACGGCTTTCCCGGCAAGGACGAGGTGGCCGACTACTTCGAGGACTATGTCCGCCAGATCAAGGCGCCCGTGCGCACCGGCGTGGAGGTCAGGCGGGTCACGCGCAACCAGGGCCGGCCGGGCTTCACGGTGGAAACGTCCGAGGGCGTGATCGAGGCCCGCAACGTGATCGCGGCCACGGGGCCGTTCCAGGTGCCGGTGATCCCGCCGATAGCGCCGGCTGCGCCGGCTGCGCCCGCCGATGGCAGCCTGCTGCAGATCCATTCCGCGCACTACCACCGCCCCGCGCAGCTGCCCGAAGGCGCCGTGCTGGTGGTGGGCGCAGGCTCCTCGGGCGTGCAGATCGCCGATGAACTGCAGCGCGCGGGCCGCAAGGTGTTTCTCTCGGTAGGCGCCCATGACCGGCCGCCGCGTGCCTATCGCGGCCGTGATTTCTGCTGGTGGCTGGGCGTGCTGGGCGAATGGGATGCGGCCATTGCCAAGCCCGGCCGCGAGCATGTGACCATTGCCGTCAGCGGCGCGCGCGGGGGCCACACCGTGGACTTTCGCGCGCTGGGACACCAGGGCATCACCCTGGTGGGGCTGACCGAGTCCTTCGCCGATGGCCGGGTGCGCTTCCGGGACGACCTGGCCGAGAACATCGCCAACGGCGACGCCAACTACCTGGCCATGCTGGATGCGGCCGACGACTACATCCGCCGCAACGGCCTGGACCTGCCCGAGGAGCCCGAGGCGCGCAGGCGCCTGCCCGATCCGGAGTGCGTGACCCAGCCCCTGCGCGAACTCGACCTGGCCGGCGCAGGCATCACTTCCATCATCTGGGCCACGGGCTACAGGGTGGACTTCAGCTGGCTGCAGGTGGACAGCTTCGAGCCCGGCGGCAAGCCGCGCCACCACCGCGGCGTGGGCCATGAGCCCGGCATCTACTTCCTGGGCCTGCCCTGGCTGTCGCGCCGTGGCTCGTCCTTCATCTGGGGCGTGTGGCATGACGCCAAGTTCGTGGCCGACCACATCGCCAAGCAGCGCCGCTACAGCGACTACGACGCCGCTGCCCGCTGCCCGCAGCCCGCAGCCGGTAGCAGGTAGCGCGCTCTGAGACACCTTCCCATCCACCCCCTGCAGGAGCCAGACCATGCCCACCCATACCCGCATCCGCATGTTCAACACCAAGGACACCTATCCCAACCAGTCGCTGGACAACGACCTGTGCCAGGCCGTGCGCGCCGGAAACACCGTCTATGTGCGCGGCCAGATCGGCACCGATTTCGAGGGCAACCTGGTCGGCCTGGGCGATCCGCAAAAGCAGGCCGAGCAGGCGATGAAGAACGTCAAGCAGCTGCTGGAGGAAGCGGGCAGCGACCTGTCGCACATCGTCAAGACCACCACCTACATCATCGACCCGCGCTACCGCGAGCCCGTCTACCAGGAAGTGGGCAAGTGGCTCAAGGGCGTGTTTCCCATCTCCACGGGGCTGTGCATATCGGCCCTGGGGCAGCCGCAGTGGCTGATGGAGATCGACGTGATCGCGGTCATCCCCGATGACTGGCAGCCGCCGGCCAGCGCCTGAACGTCGACCACAGCAAGCACCCTGGTACAGCCGCATCGGCAGGAGGAAGAAACCATGACTTTTTCGATTGTGGGGCGCTGCGAGCGCACCGGGCAGCTGGGCGTGGCCATCAGCTCGTCCAGCATTGCGGTGGGCGCGCGCTGCCCCTGGGTGCGCGCGGGCGTGGGCGTGGTGTCCACGCAGAACATCACGCTGCCCGCCCTGGGCCCGCGCGTGCTGGACCTGCTGGAGCAGGGCGCCGACCCCCAGGCCGCGCTGCGCCAGGCGCTGGACGACGGCAGCTGGCCCCAGTACCGCCAGGTCACCGTGGTGGACGCACAGGGCCGCACCGGCGTCTTCAGCGGCAGCCAGGCGCTGGGCATCTTCACCAGCGCCGTGGGGCGGCAGTGCGTGGCGGCCGGCAACCTGCTGGCCAGCGAACGCACCATCGAGGCCATGGTGCCGGCCTTCGAGCGCAGCGCCGACCTGCCGCTGGCCGAGCGCCTGCTGGCCGCCATGCAGGCCGCCATGGCCGCGGGCGGCGAGGCCGGGCCCGTGCATTCGGCCGCGCTCAAGGTGGCGGGAGAGCACAGCTGGCCCATGGCGGACCTGCGCGTGGACTGGTCGGAGCACGATCCCATCGGCGCGCTGCAAGGCCTCTGGGCCGCCTACGCGCCGCAAATGCAGGACTACCAGACGCGCGCCATCCATCCCACGGCCGCGCCCAGCTACGGAGTGCCGGGCGATGAGTGAGGCGGCCGGGTAGCCGGCACATCGCCTTGCCCGGGCGCACGGGCGTGTTGCGGCACTGGCATCGCGCTCACTTGGCGTCCGAAATCACGGGGGTATCGGGCGTCCAGCACGTGGTGCGATTGCGGCCATTGCGCTTGGAGAAGTACATGGCGGCGTCGGCCCGCTCCAGGCAGCGCTCGACCGATGCCTCACCCTCGTCCATGAGGCATACGCCCAGGCTCACGGTGAAGCGGATCGGGCTGTCCTGGCCCTGTACGGACACGGCCAGCGCCGCCACGGCCTCACGCAGGTTCTCCGCGCGCCGCAGTGCGGTGGGGGCGTCCACGTCCGTCAGCAAGACGGCGAATTCCTCGCCGCCCAGGCGGCCCAGCATGTCGCCCTGGCGCAGCTCCTTGGACACCGCGATCACCAGATGCCTGAGCACCTCGTCGCCCACGCCATGGCCGAAGCTGTCGTTGACGCGCTTGAAATGGTCGATATCCAGCATGATCAGTGCCGACGGATGGCTCAGTCCCAGGCGCAGGTGCTCCAGCTCCGACTCCATGCGCGTGATGAAGGCCCGCCGATTGCTGGCACCCGTGAGCGCATCGGTCAATGCCAGGGCTTCGAGCTGCGTTTCGCGCCTCTTGTAGTCCGTCACGTCGTGGAATACCCAGCAGTAGCCAAGCAGCCGCTCCTGCCTGCGAAGCGGCAGCAGCTCCGTTTCTATATGGCGGCCGTTGGACAGGGCAAAGATCGTTCGTTGCGACAGGGCACCTGCCCCCGGTTGCGGCGCAGACTGCAAGGCCCTTGCCATGGCCGGGGGCAAATAGGACAGCAATGTCTGCAGGCTTTTCCCCACAAGGCACGCGGCGGACAGCGGCAGCTCGAACAGGTCCACCAGCATTGCGTTGCTTGCCCTGATGCATTGCCCCGCATCGTCGGTCACCAGGATGCCCGCCGGAAATTTCTCGATGATGGCCTCCAGCCGCTGCTGTACCTCGTGCAATGCGCTCTCTGCCTGATGGCGGGCATCTACGTCGAACAGTGTCCAGATCACATTGCCCTGGGGATCTTCGGGGTCCAGCAGTGCGCCCTGCATGTCGAACCAGCGCATGTGCCCGCCCTTGACCTTCAGTGCCCACTCGGTACGCACCGTGCCCTTCAGGCTCAGGCGCTCATACAGCGATGCGAAGCTGTGGAAGCTGTCGCTGGACGGATGCAGCTGCTGGAATGAGCACTGCGGCTCCAGTGCGCCCGCCGCAAGGCCGAAGCACTCGGCTGCCCGGGCATTGGCGTAGACGATGCTGCGGCGATGGCTGGCGACAAGCACCAGGGCGCTTCCGCGCTCCAGCAGGGCGCTCACCATATGGGTCTGCTCCACCCGTTCCTGGATATCGGTGTGCATTCCCAGCATGCGCAGTGCCTTGTTGTCGGCATCGCGCAGGGTGACCTCCCCGCGCGATTCGATCCATCGCCAGGAGCCATCGGCCTGCCTTATGCGCATCTCGACACGGAATGGGTCGCCGTGTTCGAGGTGGCGCCTGAGCCGTTCCTGGACGCGAGGCTGGTCCAGTGGGTGCAGCAGATGCATGAAGCCGGCCACGGTGAACGAACCGAGTGCCTGATCCGGCATGCCCAGCATCTGGTAGCAGCGGGCATCCCACAGCACCTGGTCCTGTTCGCGGTCCCACTGCCAAAGTCCGTCACGCACGGCGCCGATGGTCAGCCGCAGACGCTCCTCGCTCTCGTGAAGCGCCTTGCGCAGGCTTTCGTCCTGGGTGACATCGAGGATGTAGCCATGCCAGAGCACGGTTGCGTCTTCGGTGCGTTGCGGGCGTGCATGGCCCTGCAGCCAGCGCACGGAGCCATCGGCGGACTGCACGCGGTACTTGCAGGCCCAGTCCCCATGGCTGCGCATCGCTTCGTCGATGGACCGCCGGAGCGCGGAGATATCTTCCGGATGAACCCGCTGTGCCAGGTCCTGCAAGGCAGTGCCTGCCGTATCCGCATCGATGCAGTGCATTGCATAAAAGCCGGGGTTGGCAAACGACAGGGCGTAGTGGCCGGCAGGGTCCCAGCTGTACTGGAACAGGCCGCCCGGGACTTCCTCGGACAGGAGATGAAAGCGCTCTTCGGACTGGACCCGCTGGTCCTCCTCCCGCCAGCGCTGGAACGCCAGCCAGGCCGTCAGCATCCCGCCCAGAAAAATCAGCAGCGTGCCTATCCCGTTGCGCCACAGGCTCTGCCGTATGGTCTCGTTGAGCGGGCCGAACACGGCCTCGTGGTCCAGCCCCGTGCTCACCAGGATCGGAAAGCCGCTCACGCGGCTCCAGGCATACATGCGCTGTATGCCGTCGGTGCTCGCCAGCGCCTCGTAGGTGCCATGCGTGGCGTCGGGGGCAAACAGCGCCACCCGCTTCGCGGGCAGCTGGCGCCCGAGCACCCGATCCTGGTTCTGCGAGCGTGCAAGATAGGTGCCGTCCTCGCGCAGCAGCAAGATCACGTCGCGCGGGCTGTCGAAGATGGCCTGCAGCTGCCGCGACAGGTACTGCGGCGACAGCGACACCACCAGCACGCCCGCAAACGCGCCACGGTGGTGCAGTGCGCGGCTCAGCTGGATACCCCATTGCCCGGAAACCCGTCCCTGCACCGGACGGCCAATGAAGGTTCCCTGCGTCAGGCCCTTCAGATGCGCCTGGAAATGTTCGCGGTCGAAAATGGACACGCCCTGCGCAGGCGGCTCCGAGGCTGCCAGGCTCGAATACACCACCTGGCCGTTCGCATCGGCCACGGCCACCTGGACGATGGTGCCGGGCGGATAGGCCTCCTGGACGCTGGCGACGGCCCGCCCGAACGCCTCGGAGTCACCCGACTCGTAGTCCTGGGCCAGGTCCCGCAGGGAATAGTTCAGGCCCGACAGCATGGTCCCGGCCTGCGCGGAAACCGCCTGGGACATCTGCGAGACGCGCAGCCATGCCTGATCCTGTGTGTAGCGCTGCATGTACTGGTGGCTGGCCAGCAACGCGGCCCAGTACAGCCCCGCTGCGAGCGCCATCAAGCAGACGCCTGCAATGACGGCCAACGATGTTCTTGCGTGCGAGCGCGAGGAAAGGGCGGGACGATGGATAGCGGTGGAACGAGAAGACATGCAACGCAGCGAGACAAGAAAAAAGATCTGCAACGCCAGCTGTCAACCGCAATGGCCCACCGATACAGCTCCCCGCACGCCACAGCGCTCGAGACGCAGGTCCTGCCTGCCGGTGGGCCAGAGCAACCGATATGACTCTGTGAATACGTCGCTCTATAAGCATGCTAACTCAGATAGGGGCCCGCGCGATAGCCAGCAAGTCAGGGCAGCAGCCGGCGCGCAGCCTATCTGCGCGTCCCGGATGTCTGGGGTGTCTTGGGTGTCTTGGGCGCCCCGGTCCTGGCAGCGTCCTGGGCCTGCCCGGGCTGCGCCTGTGGAAACACCCGCGCGCACAGGAAGTCCACCAGTGCCCGCAGCTTGGGCGAGGGGTGCTTGCTGGCGGGCCACAGCACGTGGAAGACATTGGTGTGCTCCATCCAGTCCGCCAGCACGGGTTGCAGCCGGCCGTCGGCCAGCGGCTCGCGGATGGAGAAGTCCGGCAGGTAGGCGATGCCCAGGCCCTGCAGCGCAAAGCACAGGCGGGTTTCGATGTTGTTGCAGATCATGGAGGTGGGCAGTTGCAGCTCGGGCTCATCGGGCGCCCGCCGCAGTGCCCAGGGCTCGAGCTTGCCGCTGTGGGGGTAGCGGTAGTGCAGGCAGCTGTGCTGCAGCAGATCTTCGGGCACCCGGGGCGTGCCGCGCTGCGCCAGGTAGCCGGGCGAGGCCACCAGCAGGTAGCCGAAGGCGCCCAGCCGGCGCGCGGACAGCCGGGAGTCGGCGGGCGCGCCCGTGCGCACCACGGCGTCGAAGCCGTCCTCGATCACATCCACCAGCTGGTCGGTGAAGTCCAGGTCCAGCTCGATCTCGGGATAGGCGCGCATGAACTCGCCCAGCACCGGCAGCACCAGCGAACTGACCAGGGGCAGGCTGACCCGCAGCCGGCCGCGCGGCGCGGTGCTGGCCTGCGACAGCTCCAGCTGCGCGGCCTCGATCTCGGCCAGGATGCGGCGGCTGCGCTCCAGGAACAGCGCGCCCTCGGCCGTCAGCGTGATGCTGCGCGTGCTGCGGTGGAACAGGCGCACGCCCAGCCGGTCCTCCAGCCTTGCCACGCTCTTGCCGATGGCCGATGCCGAGATGCCCAGCAGCCTGCCGGCCGCCACGAAGCTGCGGGTCTCGGCGACCTGCACGAACACCACGAAACCGTTCAGGCTGTCCAAACGCCGCTCCTTCATTGCGGACATCAAGTTCCGCGCAAACCGGAAATCTACCCCACTTTTTCTTTAATCGCGGTCTTTCTATCGTCGGAACCCTGTTCATTTGATCCCGGGAATTCCCATGACGATTGCCCTTTCTGCTGCGCCTTCAGCACCTGCTGCACCCGATGCACCCGCTGCGCTGCCTGCGACCCTGTCGTCCGCGCCGCTGTCCGACCGCATCCAGGCCGTGGTCCGGCAGGCGCTTGAGGCGCAGCGCCTGGTCGGCGCAGTGGTGCTGGTGGCGCGTGGCGGCGCGCTGGTCCACCGCCAGGCCGCAGGCTGGGCCGACCGCGAGCGCGGGCTGCCCATGGCCGTGGATGCGGTGTTCCGCCTGGCCTCGGCCAGCAAGCCCATCGTCTCGGCCGCCGCGCTGGTGCTGGTGGCGCGGGGACTGCTGGCGCTGGACGAGGGGGTGGAGCGCTGGCTGCCCCGGTTCCGCCCCCGGCTGGCCGATGGCCGGCCGGCGCGCATCACCGCGCGGCAGCTTCTCAGCCACACGGCGGGGCTGGGCTACCGCTTCTTCGAGGCCGATGCACAAGGCCCCTATGCGCGCGCTGGCGTATCGGACGGCATGGACCGCCAGGCCATCGGCCTGGCAGAGAACCTGGAGCGCATCGCCAGCGTGCCGCTGCTGTACGCGCCGGGCACGGCCTGGGGTTACTCGCTGGCCACCGATGTACTGGGCGCCCTCATTGAACAGGTGCACGGCAGGCCGCTGGACCAGGCCGTGCGCGAGCTGGTGACCGGGCCGCTGGGCATGACCGATACCGGCTTTGCCGTCACCGATGCGCTGGCCGCGCAGCGCGTGGCCACGGCCTATGTCAGCGATGTGCCGCAGCCCCATCCGCTGGCCGAGGGCGAGACCGTGTCGCCCTTCGAGGGGAGCATCGGCATTGCCTTCAGCCCTTCGCGCATCTTTGACACCCAGGCCTTTGCCTCCGGCGGCGCCGGCATGGCCGGGACGGCAGGCGATTTCCTGCGGCTGCTGGAAGCCCTGCGCCAGGGCGGCAACACCCTGCTGCCCGACGCCCTGGTCGCCGAGATGGCGCGGGACCAGACCGGCGGGCAGGCCCTGCCCAATGCGCCGGGCTTCGGCTTTGGCCTGGGCTTTTCCGTGCTGCGCGATGCGGCGCAGGCGGCATCGCCGGAGTCGGTGGGCACCTGGCGCTGGGGCGGGGCCTATGGGCATTCCTGGTTCGTGGACCCGGCGCAGGAGCTCAGTGTCGTGGCCTTCACCAACACCTTGTACGAGGGCATGTCGGGGCGCTTCGTCAACGATTTGCGCGACGCGGTCTACGGGGTTTGTGATGTCCACGGGGCTTCGGGAGAGCCGCAATGAACGGAACACGCCAGGACCGCCTTCCCGTTGCCTCCCTGCTGGCGCTGGCCATGGCAGCCTTCATCACCATATTGACCGAGGCGCTGCCGGCGGGCCTGCTGCCGCAGATGGCCCAGGGCCTGGCCGTGACCGAGGCCTGGGTGGGCCAGACCGTCACCCTCTACGCCATAGGTTCCCTGGTGGCCGCCATACCGCTGACGGCCGCCACGCAGGGCATGCGCCGCCGCCCCCTGCTGCTGGCGGCGATCGCGGGCTTTGTCGTCGCCAACACGGTCACGGCCTTGTCCACGCACTTTGCGCTGACCCTGGTGGCGCGCTTTCTGGCGGGGGTCTCGGCCGGGCTGCTTTGGGCGCTGCTGGCCGGCTACGCGGCACGCATGGTGCCCGGCCATCTCAAGGGCCGCGCCATCGCCATTGCCATGGTGGGCACGCCGCTGGCGCTGTCGCTGGGTGTGCCGGCCGGCACCGTGCTGGGCCAGTGGGTGGGCTGGCGGCTGTGCTTCGGCCTCATGAGCGTGCTGGCGCTGGCGCTCATGGTCTGGGTGCGCGCCCGCCTGCCCGACTTCGCGGGGCAGGCGGCAGGCCGCCACCTGCCGCTGCGGCGCGTGTTCACTCTGGCGGGCGTGCGCCCCGTGCTGTTCGTGGTGCTGGCCTTCGTGCTGGCGCACAACATTCTCTACACCTATATCGCGCCCTTCCTGGCGGTGGCGGGCATGGCCGCGCGCACGGACCTGGTGCTGCTGGTGTTCGGCGCCACCTCCGTGCTGGGCATCTGGATCGCCGGCGTGCTGATCGACCGGCACCTGCGTGCTCTCACGCTGGCCAGCATTGCGCTGTTTGCACTGTCCACGCTGATGCTGGGCGTGGCCGCAGATGCGCCGGCCCTGGTGTATGCGGCGGTGGCCGTCTGGGGCCTGGCCTTTGGCGGCGCCGCCACGCTGCTGCAGACCGCCATTGCCCACACGGCGGGCGAGGCCGCCGACGTGGCGCAGTCCATGCTGGTCACGGCCTGGAACATGGCGATTGCCGGCGGCGGCATCGTGGGCGGCCTGCTGCTGGCGCGCATGGGCGTGGGCGCCTTCACGCCCGTGCTGCTGGCGCTGCTGGGCGCATCGCTGGCCGTGGTGTGGGCGGCCAGGCGGCATGGCTTTCCTGCGGTGTGCAGGTAGGGCAGACCGGTCATCCGAGTTTCAGTGCCGAGGGCCGCGTGAGGATCTCGGGCTGCAGGATGGTGTCCAGCTGCGTTTTGCTCAGCAGGCCCCGGGCCAGCACGATGTCGTAGACGCTCCCGCCGCTGGCATGGGCTTGCTGGGCCACGGAAGTGGCGTTGGCGTAGCCGATGTAGGGGTTGAGCGCGGTCACGATGCCGATGGAGTTCTCCACCGCCGCGCGCAGGTGTTCGCGGTTGGCGGTGATGCCCTGCACGCAGCGCTCGGCCAGCGTCAGGCAGCCGTTGCGCAGGTGGCTCACGCTTTTGAAGATGCTGTGGGCGATGATGGGCTCGAAGGCATTGAGCTGCAGCTGCCCGGCCTCGGCCGCGAAGCTGACGGTGATGTCGTTGCCGATGACCTCGAAGGCGATCTGGTTCACCACCTCGGGGATCACGGGGTTGACCTTGCCCGGCATGATGCTCGATCCCGCCTGCATGGCCGGCAGGTTGATCTCGCCCAGGCCTGCCCGCGGGCCGCTGGACAGCAGCCGCAGGTCGTTGCAGGTCTTGGACAGCTTGACGGCCACGCGCTTGAGCACGCCCGACAGCTGCACGAAAGAGCCGCAGTCCTGGGTGGCCTCGATCAGGTTGGGCGCGGTCTGCAGCGCAATGCCGGTGATCTCCTGCAGGTGCCTGAGCACCAGGGGCGCGTAGTCGGGATGGGCGGTGATGCCGGTGCCTATGGCGGTGGCGCCCATGTTGATCTCGCAGATCAGCAGCACGGCCTCGCGCAGCCGCGCCTGGTCCTCTTCGATCATCACGGCATAGGTGCTGAATTCCTGGCCCAGCGTCATGGGCACGGCATCCTGCAGCTGGGTGCGGCCCATTTTCAGCACATCCCGGAACTCCTCGGCCTTTTGCGCGAAGGCCAGGCGCAGCGTGTCCATGGCGTCGATCAGCCCGTGGATGCCGAACCAGGTGGCGATCTTGAGCGCGGTGGGGTAGACATCGTTGGTGCTCTGGCCGATGTTCACCTGCTCGTTGGGATGCAGGTACCGGTACTCGCCCTTGTGGTGGCCCAGCAGCTCCAGCGCGCGGTTGGCGATGACCTCGTTGGCGTTCATGTTGGTCGAGGTGCCGGCGCCGCCCTGGATCACGTCCACCACGAACTGCTCGTGCAGCCGCCCGCTCTGCAGCTCCTGGCAGGCGCTCACGATGGCATCGCAGCGCCGCTGGTCCAGCAGGCCCAGCTCATGGTTGGTCAGGGCCGCCGCCTGCTTGATGCTGGCCAGGGCGCGGATCAGTTCGGGGTAGATGGAGATGGGCGTGCCGGTGATGCCGAAGTTCTCCCGGGCACGCAGGGTGTGCACGCCGTAGTAGGCGTCGGCGGGAACCTCGCGGTCCCCCAGCAGGTCGTGTTCGATGCGGACGGATGGATCGGTGCTCATGCTTGTGTCTCCATTTATTCGGGTTTGACGATCAACGGACCCAGGCCTTCCTGAGCGGCCTGCTCCTGCTCCACGCGGCCGGGTTTCGGGCGGCCCCAGTGGAGCTTTTGCGCCAGCATGCCCAGGGCGACCAATGCACCGCCCAGCACGCTGGTGTAGAGCACTTCCTTGCGGTAGGTGCCCTCGGCCACCATGACCACCATGGAGGCGACGATGAAGAAGATGGTGGCGTAGGTCAGCGCCGGGAAGCACCACATCTTCAGGCGGATGGGCGTGCCGCTGGCTTCGAGCTTGCGGCGCATGTGCAACTGCGACACGGCGATGCACAGGTACACCAGCAGCGCGATGGAGCCGGTCGCGGCCATGAGCACATCGAACACGTCCATCTGGCCGGTGGCGGTGAGGGCGACCGTCAGCAGGGCCAGGGCGCTGGAGGCGATGACGGCCATGTAGGGTGCGCTGGTGCTGCGGCCCAGGGTCGTGAACATTCGGGGGGCGTCGCCGCGGCGCGCCAGCGAGAACAGCATGCGGCTGGAGGTGTAGAGCGCCGAGTTGAAGCAACTGCACACGGAAGTCAGCACCACGAAGTTGACGATCTGGCCGGCGAAGGGAATGCCCAGGTGCTTGAGCGCGACGGCATAGGTGCCTTCGGTGGAGAGGATCAGGCCCGGGGTGTCGTACGGAATCAGGCAGACCACGATGAAGATGGAGCCCACGTAGAACAGCGAAATGCGCCAGACCACGGACCGGGTGGTCCGCACGATTTCCTTGCCCGGGTCCTGGGATTCGGCCGCCGCCACGGTGACGATCTCGGCCCCGATGAAGGCGAACATCGCGCCCAGCAGCGCCACCACCACGGCGCCGGGGCCGTTGGGCATGAAGCCCTTGCTGGTCAGGTGCGCCATGCCTGCGACATCGCCCGCAGGCCAGAGCCTGGCGATGGCCAGCGCTCCGATGGCGATGAACAGCACAATGGCCACGACCTTGATCAGAGCGAACCAGAACTCGAACTCGCCATAGTTGTGCACCGGCAGGAAGTTGACGGCCATCAGGCCGAAGACCACCACCAGCATGTAGCCCCAGATGGGAACGGCCGGCATCCAGGCGTTGAGGATGGCCCCGGCCACATAGGCCTCCCAGCCCATCAGCAGTGTCCAGAAGCACCAGTACAGCCAGCCGATCGTGAACCCGGCCCAGCGCCCGATGGCGCGGTCTGCGTAGGTGGAGAACGAGCCGCTGTCAGGCTGCGCCACGGCCATCTCGCCCAGCATGCGCATGACCAGCACCACCAGGATGCCCCCGCCCATGTACGCCAGGATGGCTGCGGGGCCGGCACTGGCAATCACCTTGCCGGAACCGACGAACAGCGCACCGCCGATCACCCCCGCAATGGATAGCATGGTGAGGTGCCGCGGCTTCAGCCCACCTTCGAGTTGCTGACTCATTTCCTGTCTCCTTGTATTTGCTGTTGCAAAGTGGGCGCGACCCGCGTGCTGAGTGCCTTGCGCAGAGCAAGGCCGGGCGAGGCGCCATCCGGCGCGCAATGGGTGCAGGTGCAGGAAGCAACCGCCTCAACGGGGTTGGGCGGCCATGGTCTCGATGAGGGTCTGCAACTGGGCGCTCATCGGCAGGTCCAGGCTGGTGCCCGAGGGCAGGCGGCGCAGGAACCAGCGCCTGTACTGGCGCTCGATCTCGCCGTCCTCGGCCAGCGCCTGGAAGCTGGTTCTCACCACCTGGGCCAGCTGGGGGTCGTCCTTGCGGAACATGATGGCGTAGGGGTCGTAGGAGAGGTAGTCGCCCACCACCTGGAACCTGGCGCCCGGGCTCGCGTCCGTGCTCGCGCCCGTGCCGCCGTTGCCATCCGCCTTGCCGGCGTTCTCCGCGATCAGGCCGTACAGCAGCACGTCGTCGGTGGCGAAGGCGTCGGACTGGCCACCGGCCACCTGGGCAAAGCCCTGGGAGTGGTCGGGCACCACCTGCAGCTGCATGCCCAGGTGAAATTTCCTGTCCAGGTCGCGCATGGCTTTTTCATTGGTGGTGCCGGCCGTCACCGCCACCTTCTTGCTGGCCAGGTCGCGCAAGGAGCGGATCTGCGCGTCCTGCCGGACCATGACCTTGGTGCCGGCTACGAACATGATGGGCGAGAAGGCCACGCGCTTTTGTCGCTCCAGGTTGCTGGTGGTGGAGCCGCATTCCAGGTCCACTTGGCCGCTGGCCACGGCATCCACGCGGTTGTCGGCCGTGACGGGCACCCAGCGGATGGCCAGGCTCCTGTTGACCGCATCCTCGATGCTGGTCACCAGTGCCTTGCACAGCTCGATGGAGTAGCCGATGGGCTCGTTGCGCGCGTTCAGGTAGGAAAACGGCACCGAGGCCTGGCGGTAGCCCAGCGCAATGGAGCCGCTGGCGCGCACCTTGGCCAGCGTGCCGCTGAGCGTGGCGGGCGCGCGGCTGGCGGCGGTGCGCTCTGGCGTGTCGGCTTCCTGGGCGCCGGCCGTGGCGGCCAGCAGCGCAAGGGCCGCCACGCCCGCTGCCGCTGCCGCCCGCGCCGGCCCCCGCAGCGCCCATGGCTGCCCGTGCCGTGATCTGGGTTCGGGTTTCATGGCGTGTTCCTTGTGCGGGTTGTCAGGAATGGGCCGGGGAGGTGGGATGGGCCAGCGTGGCCTTGACCTCCGAATCCAGCCGTGCGGCGTTGGCGGCGGCTTCGGTCTCGGGCAGCAGGTCGCCCTCCCACTTGGCGACGACGGCGGTGGCGATGGAGTTGCCCACGGCGTTGGTGGCCGAGCGGCCCATGTCCAGGAAGGTGTCCACGCCCAGGATGAGCAGCAGGCCGGCCTCGGGGATGTTGAACTGGTTGAGCGTGGCGGCGATCACCACCAGCGAGGCGCGCGGCACGCCGGCCATGCCCTTGGAGGTCAGCATCAGGATCAGCAGCATGGTGATCTGCGTGCCCAGCGACAGGTGGATGTCGTAGGCCTGGGCGATGAACAGCACGGCGAAGGTGCAGTACATCATGGAGCCGTCGAGGTTGAACGAGTAGCCCATGGGCATCACGAAGCTGGAGATCTTGCGCTTGACGCCGAAGCGGTCCAGCGCGTCCAGGATCTTGGGATAGGCGGCCTCGGAACTGGCGGTGGCGAACGACAGCATGAAGGCCTCCTTGATCAGCACCAGCAGCCTGAAGATGCGCGGGCCCAGGAACAGGAAACCGGCGATCACCAGCACGCCCCACAGCAGAAACAGGCCCAGGTAGAAGTCCCCCATGAAGACGGCGAACTTCAGCAGGATCTCCAGGCCGTTGACCGACACGGTGGCCGCCATGGCCGCCAGCACGGCCAGCGGCGCGAGCTTCATCACATAGCCGGTGATCTTGAGCATGACGTGGGACAGCTCGTCGATGGCGGCCACCAGCGTCCTGCCCTTTTCACCGAGAGCGGCCAGGGCCACGCCGAAGAACATGGAGAACACCACGATCTGCAGGATCTCGTTGTTGGCCATGGCCTCGGCAAAGGACTTGGGCACCAGGTGGCTGACGAAGTCCTTGAGCGTGAACTTGGCCGTGGCGAGGTTGGCCGAAGCCCCGATGTCCGGCAGCGGCAGCCCCAGGTTGTGGCCCGGCTGCAGCAGGTTGGCCAGGACCAGGCCCATGACCAGCGACACCAGCGAGGCGGTGACGAACCAGCCCATGGCCTTGAGGAACACCCGGCCCACCGAGGCCGCGTCGCCCATGTGCGCGATGCCCACCACCAGCGTGGAGAACACGAGCGGGCCGATCAGCATCTTGATCAGCCGCAGGAACACGTCCGACATGATGGAGATGTAGCCCGCGATCTGCGCGGCCGCCTTCTTGTCGGGGAAGTTGATGAACACCATGTAGCCGATCACGATGCCCAGCACCATGGCAACCAGAATCCAGATGGCGGGCGGAAGTCTTCTTGTCATTTCCATGTCTCCTTCGGAACCTGTGGGGAAGGCCGGGGCTGCCGTGTGTGGCACGTGGTCCCCGGGCGTCGGATGCAAGCGCTGAATGCAGGCGCGGGATGCAGTGCAGGGCGCTCAGGGGCCCTGGCTCAGGTAGGCGATCTCCCGGTGGCCCTCTTCGAAGGCCGCCAGGGTCTGCGGCCAGGCCTGGCCGGGCCAGGACAGTTCGAGCCGGCCCGACCGAGGGGCGTAGGCCGCCGTGTACAGCGTTCCGTAGCCGCGCCGCCAGGCGGGCTGGTACAGGGGCTCGCGCAGCAGCGCGGCCTGGGCGTCACGGGCCGGCATGCCGGCATCGATCTGCTGCTGCAGGGCGGCCAGCCGCTCGCAGGCGCTGGTGGCGCGTGCATGCTCGGGCCATTCCACCGTGTGCTGGAAGTTGGTCACGGCCCGGCGCCGGGTCACTTCCACGGGGCGGTCGGGGTTCAGGAACACCGTGGCCCATTCGCCCCGGGCGTCCAGCAGCGTGACGCTGTAGCACATGTGCACGGGCACGCGCTGCAGGATGGCCACGGCCGATGCGGTGTCCTGCGCGATCTCCAGCACATAGCGCAGCACCAGCGGAATGCCGAAGCCGTCGCCATGGGCCGTGCGGCCGCCAAAGGACAGCGAGGCGGCCAGGCCCGACTCGTTCATGCCGTCCAGCGCGCCCCACAGGCAGTCGCCCATGGCGGCCACGCGCTGCCCGCTCCAGCGCGTGGCCAGCCAGTGGCCCTCCAGCAGCGCGGGCGCGAAGTCGTAGTTGCGCAGCAGCATGGGTTCCTGCTGGCCGGCCGCATCGAGCCAGACGGCCTGGGAGCAGCCGGTGATGTAGGGCGGCGGGCACCACAACGACAGGAAGCGCGCCTCGATGTCGCCGCCGCCGGCCAGTTCCACCAGCCGCTCCCAGGTGGGCACCAGTTCCGGCATGTGCTGGCGCAGGGCGCGGCGGCACTCCAGGAAGCCGGCGCGCGCCACGGCGCCCTGGCGCAGGAACCAGGCGCGGTAGTAGGGCCAGGCCTGCTCGCACAGGGCCTGCCATTTCCGGCCGGGCAGGTCTTCGGCGATGGCCTGGAAGCGGATGCGGGTAGGCAGGGGCATGGGAGGCCTTCAGAGGATCTTGAACGAGCCCGGCGCCGGCGCTGCGCCGGGCTGGGTGGCCAGGATGGGCTTGCCCGCGTAGTAGTTCTTGATGCCGCGTATCCAGTCGCGCGCCCGGATGTTGAGCTTGAAGTTGTCGTCCATCGAGCGGCCGCGCGTGATCAGGATGCCCAGGTCGGCGCCCTCGTAGCGGTAGTCGCCGGGGCCGGTGATGCGCAGGAAGAAGGCCTCGCGCTCGGTGTCTATGGCCTTGCGGTTGTAGTCGAAGCGCTGGTAGGCGACGCTGCCGTCCTCGCCCATGCGGTAGATGCCGGTGGCCGGAGCATGCGTGACCTGGTCGATGCGGTCCTCGTTGAACTTGAGCACCACCTGAGACCAGGAGTCGATGAAATGCGGCTGGGCCCAGCGCTCGTTGATCTCCTTGACGTTCAGGTCGAACGGCACGCCCGAGAATTCGAGCAGGTGGAACAGGAACAGCGGCGCATCGGCGTAGGCGAAGGCGGCATGGTTGGTCATGGGGCTGGCGCCGCAGATGCGCGGGTTCAGCTCGCCCAGGTAGACCTCGCCGGTGTCGGTGTCGATCAGGAAGTCCAGGTCGAAGTAGCCGCGGTAGCCCTCGGCCAGCAGCTGGTTGCCGAAGCGCTCGGCCATGTCGCGCGCCCTGGCGCGCACCTCCTCGGAGAAGGCGCCCGGGAACACCTCGTTGCCGCACCAGCCGCCCTTGTAGGGCGTGAGTTCGCGCGCGCCCACCACCTCGGTCAGCAGCGGCCCGACCAGGGTGCCCGACTGGGTGGCGCAGGCCTCCAGCGTGGCGCCGCGGCAGTTGATGCGCTTCATGATCTTGACCTCGGGGTCGTTGACGATCTCGTCCTTGTGCTTGTCGAAGTCCTCGCGCGAGGCGATGAAGAAGGTGGTGTGGCCCGAGTCGCCGAAGGCCGACTGCACCACCAGGTCCTTGCCCAGGCCGTGGCGCTCGGCGATCTGCATCAGGTGCTCGTAGCTGTCCACCTTCTCCAGGGCGTTGGGCACCGAGTACACGCCGGCCTTGTTGCCTATGCGCACGGTCTCCATCTTGTTGTCGCAGCGCTGGCGCAGCGCGGCTGGCGGAAACCAGACCTCCATGCCCAGCTCCCGGGCCAGGGCCTCGGTCTTCTCGTCGAACATCAGGAAGGTGGCGACCGGCTTGCCGCCGCGCCGCTCGATCAGGTCCACCACGTCCTTGTGCTGCAGCAGGTAGTTGTTGATGTCCTCGATGGACTCGAAGGGCTCGTGCGGCAGCTCCTGCGGCACGAAGGCGTTGGGGTGGCGGCCGTCGAAGCAGTCGATGTAGTTGATGTAGCGGAAGCGGTTGACCCAGCGGTCCATGCCCAGCAGGTTGAAGTTGGTGGCGCTGATGAAGTAGATGGGCCGCTCGTTGCGGTGGAACATCAGCAGCAGGTCGGCAACGCTTTTGACTTTGTTGTTCACTTCTTGCTCCTCGTCGTGGTCTTCTTCGGGGTGGGGGAAAGCGTGATCAGTTCAGGTTCGGGCTCGGGTCGGACCAGGCCCAGGCCTTCGTCGCCCGCCTGCGGCTGCGCCGCGCGGCCCGACAGCGCCAGCGCGGCGCGCGCGGCCGTGGCCTGGGCGGCGCGGTCCAGCGCGGCCCGGCTGAAGATGCGAAAGCCCAGCTCGGGCCGGAAGCCGTGGATCTCGCGCACATCGAGCGCGGCCATGAACTGCAGGATCTCGGCGCTGATCACCTGCCCGGGCACGAGGATGGGAAAGCCCGGCGGGTAGGGGATGACGAAGAGCGCGGACACCAGCTCGCGCCCCTCGGCAATGGCGCGCGCGGCCTCTGCCATGTCGATGTATTCGCAGTTGGTGTCGTCGTACGAGAGGAAGAAGGCGCTGCGGATGTCGCCGTCGCGCGTGCCTGCGCGGCCTTCGACGCTGCGGCCCCGGAAGGCGAAGTGGAAGCTGGAGAAATTGGGCAGCGGCGGCTGCTCCAGCGTGAGCGAGCGCACGCGCCTTTCATGGATGCGCCGCTCGATGGCGCTCAGGTCGGCCACGCGGGCGTCCACGTCGCGGGCAATCTTGATCAGCACCTCGATCAGGTAGGCGATGGCCGAGCGCGTGCTGCCGATGTTGGTCATGAACAGCACGGTGTTGCGCGAGGTCTTGTTGATCTGGATGCCGTACCTGTCCATCAACTCCTTGTTCTTGAAGGTGTCGCCGTCCATGCCCGTGGTGCCGATGACCAGGGTGGCTCGGCTGGGGTCGAGCACGAACTCGTCGCTGCGCCATGCCACCTCCAGGTTGTCCCAGCCCGTCTCGTCGTTGTAGTAGTTGTCCACGCCCGACTCGCGGTAGGCCAGCGGCACCAGGTCGCCGATGCGCAGGAAGCGGAAGTAGCGCCTGAGCAGGGGGTGGTGCAGCACCTGCTCGCGCAGGCTCATGGCCAGCTCCAGCTGGCGCTGGATCAGCTCGTAGCCCTCCAGTTCCACCTGGCGGCGGCCCACGTCCAGCGAGGCGAGGATCTGGTAGTTGGGCGAGGTCGAGGTGTGCGTCATGTACGCCTCGTGGAAGGACTCCTCGGCCTTGTCCTTGAAGTCCTGGTCCCAGATATGGATCATCGAGCCCTGGCGCAGCGCCGTCAGCGTCTTGTGCGTGGAATGCGTGGCGTAGACCCGGATGCGGGCCTTGGCGGGGTCGGGGATCAGGCGGGTCTCCAGCAACTGCTGGTCGTCCTCCCAGTCGATGCTGGCGGCGAACTCGGCGTGGCGCCTGGCGTAGGCCGGGTCCTTGAAGGTCTCGCACAGCTTGGCGGCGCTGGCCATGGCCGTGCGCGGGCGGTAGATGGGATGGCAGCGCGCGAAGGCGAACCAGGCCTCGTCCCAGAGGAAGACCAGGTCGGGCTTGATGGCCAGGCATTCCGTCATCACGCGCTCCACGTCGTAGACGATGCCGTCGAAGGTGCAGTTGGTCAGCAGCACCATGCGCACGCGCTCCAGCGTGCCCGCGCGCCGAAAACCCAGCAGGGTCTCCTTGATGTGGCGCAGCGGCACGGCGCCGTACATGGAGTACTGGTCCAGCGGATAGGAGTCCAGGTAGGCCACCTGGGCGCCGGCCAGCACCAGGCCATAGTGGTGGGACTTGTGGCAGTTGCGGTCCACCAGCACGATGTCGTCGGGCCGCACCAGGGCCTGCACCACGATCTTGTTGCAGGTGGAGGTGCCGTTGGTGGCGAAGTAGGTGCGCCTGGCGCCGAAGGCGCGGGCCGCGTACTCCTGGGCCAGCTTGAGCGGGCCCACGGGGTCCAGCAGCGAGTCCAGCCCGCCCGAGGTGGCCGAGGTCTCGGCCATGAACAGGTTCATGCCGTAGAACTGGGCCAGGTCGCCGATCCAGTTGCTGTTCATGATGGACTTGCCGCGCGCCAGCGGCAGCGCATGGAACACGCCCGTGGGCTGCTTGGCGTAGTCGCGCAGCGCGTGGAAGAAGGGCGTCCTGTGGCGCTCGCCCACGCCTTTCATGATGGCGCTGTACAGCTCGATGTGGTCTTCCTCGCCGAAGAAGATGCGCTTGAAGACCTCGCCCACGCGCGCGGCGATCTCCTCGACGCTGACATCGGTGACCAGGTACAGGTCCAGCTCGGGGCGCAGCTGCGCGATCTGGCGGCCCAGCAGCGGGCCGCGCTCGAACTCGGGCATGGCCTCGCTGTTGTCGTCCATGCCTTCCAGGAAGCGGCGCAGCATGCCGTTCCTGTTGACCGAGCGGAATGGAAAGCCATGGCGTATCACCACGGCCTGCAGGTTGAAGTTGACCAGGGTGGCGATCAGCGCGTCCTCGAAGCTGGGCACCACCACGATGTCGAACACGAAATCGTCGTCGGCGCTGCGCTTGCGCTGCACGCGGCGGCGCAGCGCGTCTTCCTCGCTGGCCGACATCTCGTCGACGATCAGCACCTCGAAGTAAGGCCGCGTCAGCTGTGCCTGGCGCTCGCTGTCGGTCTCTATCTGCGAGGGCAGTTCGTTGTCGTTGTCCAGCGTGTTGGCGTCATGGCGGTAGGTGCGCGCGGCCAGCACGCGATGGATGCGCCGCGCCGCCTGGTGGGCGCGCGCCAGCTCCTCGCGCTCTATCCACTGGCACAGCTCACCGAAGACCCGGCCCCCGGGAAAGGCCCAGTAGCTTTCGACCGGAGCCAGCGCGTCGATGATGGTCTGCACATGGGCCAGGCGGCTGGCACGCTCGGGGTGCTCGGGCGCCAGGATGGCCAGCCGGCTGAGATCGTCCACCAGGCTGATCCAGCCATCGGCACGCATTTCCCAGACGCTGCGGTGGCGGCTGAGGGAGGCACGGGCGCGCGTTTCGGTCGGGGGGCGGGATGTCATCGTTGTCTCCTGGTTTTTTGCCGCATCGCCCGGTGGCTTGCGGCTTTGTGGTGCTCTTGATGTCGATCGCTGGGAAAAGGGGCGTGTCAGGTCATTGGGGCTTGTCCAGTGCTCCCAGGCTGTGCAGGTAGGGGAAGTCGGTGCCGTCCTTGCGGTAGATGGTGAAATCGCAGTCGCGGTCGCGGAAGCTCTTGAGCGGCTGGCCCAGGTTGCTGCGCAGGCCGTGTTCGCGCTCGTGCCGCAGCCGGGCGAAGTCGACCTCGATGGGCATGATCTGGGCGCCGCTGTCGGCCTGGTGGAGCACGTAGCCCGAGGGGTCCACGATGATGGAGCGGCCCACGCCGCCGTCGCCCACGCCGTTCACATCGAAGAAATAGACCTGGTTGGTGACGGCCGAGGCGCGCGCGATGCACAGCTCCACATCGCGGTCGATGGTGTCCGTCATGGTGGGGTGCAGGATCACCTCGGCGCCCATGGCCACCAGCGTGCGCGTGGTTTCCGGAAACCACATGTCGTAGCAGATGGACACGCCGAAACGGCCCGCGCCAGGCACGTCGAACACGCAAAAGCCGGTGCCGCCGGCCACATCGCGCTCATAGGGCCTGAAGGGGAAGAGCTTGCGAAAACGCGTGACGACCTCGCCCTGCGGGTTGATGACGGGCGTGGTGTTGTAGACCACCGTGCCATCGGGGCCGGCCACGCTCTCGAACAGCGAGCCGGGAATCAGCCACAGGCCGGTTTCCCGGGCCAGCCCGCACAGCCGGTCCTCGGTGGGGCCGGGCAGCGGCTCGGCCCTGTCGTGCTTGGGGCCCAGCGCCGCCAGCTCGGAGAACAGCACCATGCGGACCCAGGGAAAACGCGAGCGGATGTGGCGCAGGTAACCGGCCATGCGCTCCAGGTTGCTGTCGAAGGCGCAAACCTCCATCTGGACGCCGGCGATGCCGAAGGTGGTGGCCGTGCTCATGGCTGCACCTCCTGGCAGGCGGCTTGCCGGGCCGGCAGGGTGCCGCAACGAAAAGCTTTCAACTTCAAGGACATAGGCTGACTGAGGGGCGGAGAGAACCGGGCGGTAGGCACAGATCTTTGAAGTGTCTGGAGGCGGATCATTGAAAAAGTATTCGGCTTTCACGCCTTCGATAGCTATACATGGGGGCGAGTCTATGTTCACATTGATCCCAACAAAAGAACCAAATACCGTGAACAAAAGAGAACCAATTTCCCGCGTTGGAAGTGCCACGCTGCCGGACTTTGTCAATCGGCATTTCCAACGTAGCGATGCCGAGTACAACCACCGCCAGCTCTACCGCATCGTCAAGGAAGGCATCCTGCGCAAGGCCCTGCCGGCGGGCTCGCGGCTGCCCACCAGCCGCGAGCTGGCGCAGACGCTGGGCATTGCGCGCAACACCATCGTCCAGGTCTATGAGCAACTGGCGCTGGAGGGCCTGGTGCAGGCCGGCGTGGGGCGGGGCACCTATGTGGCCGAGGTGGCGCCGGCCTTCGTGAGCCAGCCGCCGTTGCCGCGCCGCCGGGGCACGCCGCTGTCGCGGCGCGGCAGCGCCATCGTGGGCGGGGCGCGGGCCAGCCATCTGCAGTGGGGCGCGTTCGCGCCGGGCGTGCCCGAGCTGCGCCAGTTTCCGGCCGCGCTATGGAGCCGCCTGCACGCCCAGGCCTGGCGCGATCACAACCCGCTGCAACTGAGCTATGCCACGGGTGCGGGCCATCCCGCGCTGCGCGAAGCCATTGCCGAGCACTTGCAGGGCACGCGCGGCGTGGCCTGCAGCGCGGACCAGATCCTGGTGACCAGCGGCGCCCAGCAGGCGCTGCACCTGATTTCCCAGCTGCTGGCCGATCCCGGCGACACCGTCTGGCTGGAGGACCCCGGCTACTGGGGCGCACGCAGCGTGTTCCGCATGGCCGGCCTGCAACTGCAGCCCATCGCGCTGGACGGCGAGGGCCTGGCGCCCACGCCGCAGCAACTGAAGACACCGCCGCGGCTGATGTTCATCTCGCCCTCGCACCAGTACCCCAGCGGCGTGCTCATGGGCCATGGCCGAAGGCGCCAGCTGCTGGACTACGCGGTGGCCCAGCGGGTCTGGATCGTCGAGGACGACTACGACAGCGAGTTCCGCTTCACCTCGCGCCCGCTGCCGGCGCTGCAGGGCCTGGACGAGCACGGCCGCGTGATCTACCTGGGCACCTTCTCCAAGACCATGTTCCCCTCGCTGCGGCTGGCCTACCTCGTGCTGCCCAGCGACCTGGCCGACAGCTTTGCCCGCGCGCTGAGCGAGCTGTTCCGGGAGGGGCAGATCATGCAGCAGATCGTGCTGGCGCAGTTCATGCGGCAGGGCCACTACGTCAACCACATCCGCCGCATGCGCCAGGTCTACGGCGAGCGCCGGCGCGTGCTCATCGACGAGATAGGCCAGCGCCTGGGCACGGCGGTGACCGTGCAGGGCGGAGACGCGGGGCTGCACCTGGTGCTGGGCCTGCCCTCCGGCGCGGACGATGACGCCATTGCGCGGCAGGCACGCAAGCTTGGCGTGCTCACGCGGCCGCTGTCCCTGTACTCGCTCAGGCCCGATCCGGCCCGGGGCCTGGTGCTGGGCTACGGTGCCGTGACGGAGCAGGAGATCCGCCACAGCTTCGGCCTGCTGGCCGAGGTGATAGCGCCCCATCTGCCCTGAACGGGCACCAGGAGCCTTCGCTGTTTCACTCCTTCAGGCCCGCACGCCGCGCAAGCCAGTCCAGCAACTGGCCATTGTCCATCGGCCGGGCAATGTGATAGCCCTGTCCCTCCTGGCAGCCCATGGCGCGCAGGGCCTGCCAGGCGCTGGCGTCCTCTATGCCTTCGGCCAGGACCTGCAGGCCGAGCTTGCGGCCCAGCTGGGCGATCATTTCGGCGATGCGCGCCTCCTGTGATTCGCCAAGCTGGCGCACGAAGCTGCGGTCGATCTTGATGCGGTCCAGCGGCAGGCGCTCCAGGTAGCTCAGCGAGGAGTAGCCGGTGCCGAAGTCGTCGATGGCAATGGTCACGCCCAGGGAGCGCAGGGCGCTGAGCGTGGCCTGCAGCAGCTGGGTGGGCAGCACGGCCACCGACTCGGTGATCTCCAGCTCCAGCTGCGCGCCTTGCAGGCCGTGCTCTGCCAGGGCGTTGCTCACGGTCTGCAGAAAGCCCGGGTCCTGCAGCTGCACGGTGGAGACATTGACGGCCATGCGCCTGGGGGCGCGGCCGGCGTCCAGCAGTTCGCGCATGGTGCGGCAGGCCGTGGCCAGCACCCATTGGCCCAGCGGCACGATAAGGCCCGAATGCTCGGCCACCGGGATGAAGCGGTCGGGCGGCACGAAGCTGCCGTCCTGCCGGCGCCAGCGCAGCAGGGCCTCCAGGCCGACCAAGGCATGGGTTTCCAGGTCCACCTGGGGCTGGTAGACCAGGAAAAGCTGGGCGCCGTCGATGGCGGCGCGCAGGTCGGACAGCAGCAGGGCGCGGTCGCGCGCCTCCATGCCCATCTGCTCGGAGTACTCCAGCAGCTGGCCGCGGTGATCGCGCTTGGCGCGCTTGAGGGCGATGGTGGCGTCCTTGACCAGGTCGGTGCCGGCCTGGCGCTCATGGGGCAGGTACACGTAGCCGCAGGTCAGCGAGACCTTGTGCGGCACGCCGTCCACGGCCAGCGGCTGGCGGGCGCAGTCCAGCAACTGGGCCAGGGCCACCTCGTCGGTGGGGCCCAGGATGCCGAAGGTGTCCGATCCCACGCGCGCCAGCAGCACGCCTGCGGGCAGGGCGCTGGCCAGGCGGCGGGCCATGGCTTCGAGCAGGCGGTCGCCGAAGCGGTGGCCCATCACGTCGTTGGTGGCGCTGAAGTCGTCGATGTCCACCAGGGCCAGCACATGGTCACGCGTGCCGCGCCACACGCATTCGTCCACTTTTTCCACGAAGTGGGCGCGGTTGGGCAGGCAGACCAGGGGGTCGAAGTAGGCGGACTGGTGCAGGCGCTCCAGCAGGCCGCGGTTGTGCAGCAGCGTGCGCAGGTTGGCGCAGAAGACTTCGAGCAGCTGGCGGTCCAGTGCGCTGTGCGAGGCCGGCGCGTCGATGAAGACGGCCATGTCCTGCTCGTCGCCCCGGCCGATGTACAGCGCCACGCCGCGCTGCACGCCGTAGATGTTGCGCCGCGCCTGCAGCGCCTGGCGCAGCAGGCGCAGCCCGCGTGAGGCCAGCACGGTGGCGATGGGCTGGTCGATGAGCCGTGCGAACGGTCCCGTGGCCGCGAGCACGCGGTAGGGCTCGGCCGGGTGCGTGCCCTCCGAGCAGACCAGGCCTTCGCTGGCCACGCCCAGCAAGGTGGCCAGCTGGGTGATCACGCCCCTCGCGAAGGCGTGCAGATTGGTTTCCTCCAGCAGCGAGGCGCTGGAGCGCACCATCAGCTCCAGGCTGCGGCGGTTGGCCTCGATGGCGCACAGCTGCTCGTAGGAGCGCACGGCGGTCACCACGATGGCCAGCAGCCGGTCGGGCGTGAGTTCGGTCTTGGTGCGGCAGTCGTTGATGTCGTAGCGCAGCAGGGTTTCCAGATCGGGCGCCTGGCCCGGACGGCCGGTGCGCAGCACGATGCGGCTGTTGCGCAGGCCGGCCGTGTAGCGGATGAAGTCCACCAGGTCCAGCCCGGCGCCCGTGCCATCGGTCACGGCGTCGAGCACCACCACGGCCAGGTCCTGCTCGCTGCGCAGCAGATTGCGCGCCTGTGTGCCGGAGCGGGCGTAGAGGAACACCAGCGGCCGGCCGAACAGGGTGTGGCCTTCCAGCGCCAGGCGGAAGGCGGCGTGTACGTCGGGGTCGCTGTCCACGATCAGCACCCGCCATTCAGGCCCGGGCACGGGCGATGGCGGGGGCGGCTGCAGGAGGGCGGAAGCAGGGGCGGGCGCCCTGGGCGCCCGTGCGCGCATCACGAAACTCATGCCTCAGCCCTGTCCGTGTCCGCGCCGCTCAGGCCGTGGCATGGTCTGCCGCGCGCACGACCTGGTTGCGCCCGCTGCGCTTGGCGGCGTACAGCGCCTCGTCGGCCAGGCTGTAGGCGTCGTCGAAGCGGCCGCCGCTCGGGCGCCAGCTCACGCCGAAGCTGGCCGTGATGCAGCTGGCGTCGGGCAGGCCGAAGGGATGGGCCTCGATGGCGGCGCGCACCTGCTCGGCCACGCACACGGCGCCGTCGCTGTCGTGCTGGGGCAGCAGCACGGTGAATTCCTCGCCGCCCACGCGGCCGATGTGGGCCGTGGCCGGCACGGCGGCCTTGAGGCAGCGCACCACGCCCAGGATCACGCTGTCGCCCACGGGGTGGCCGAAGCTGTCGTTCACGCGCTTGAAGTGGTCTATGTCCAGCACGATCAGGGCCAGCCCCTGCTGGGTGAAGTGGCGGTTCACGCGCTCGATGATGGCCGCGCGGTTGAGCACGCCGGTCAGCGGGTCGTGCGTGGCGCGGTATTCCAGCTCGCCGGCCAGCTCCTGCAGGCGCTGGTTGAGCTGGGTCATCTCCAGCTCGGCCCGGTCGCTGCGGCGCACCAGCCGGCGTGTTTCGCGCAGCAGGCGCTCATAGGCGGTCAGCAGCACGCCCAGGGCCTGGTGGCAGGCCTGGGCGCCGGCCTCTTCGCCCCGGTCGTGGGCGGCGCGGGCCGCCAAAAGGGCCTGGTGCTCGGCATCGAAGAGGTCCGCGGGAGCGGCCACGGTGTCCATCACGCCGCCTTCACGGGGTGGCCGGTGAAGGCGATGGCGGGAAAGTCGTCGCGCAGCTCCTCGCCAAATTCGCAGATGGTGTCGTCTTCCTCGTCGTGGTACCAGTGCAGGGCCACGGGGCGGCCTGCCTCGGCGGCGCCGCTCAGTGCCTCGATCAGGTTGAACAGCATCTTGGTGCTGGAGCTGTTGAAGTAGGCCAGCGCGATGTGCACCTCGATGCGCGCCTGCTGCTGCGCCGGCTGCGGCTGGGCCAGGTAGTCCTTGAGGCGGGCCAGGATGCCGCCGTAGAAGGCGGCGGCGTTCTCGGGATAGGACTCGCCACGCAGGTGCAGCGTGTGCGTGTCGAACTGGAAGTCCACTTCCGGGGAACTGGGAGTCGGTGCGATGTAGAGGTTGTCCATGCGTGATCTCGGTGCGTTGTCCGTGCCTGCGGGCCGGGCCTGTCCAGGCCTGGTGCCGGAGCGACGGCTCAGAGCGTGGCTTTCAGGTAGAAGACGGGCCGGCCGTCCACGGTCTGGGCGGGATCGAAGTCGAACTGCAGCGGCTCGCGCGCATCGCGGGCCAGGGTCAGGAAACCCATGCCCGCGCCCTTGCTGCCTTCGGGCGCGTCATCGCGCAGCGACTGGCGGCAGGCCTTCTTGATCTCGTCCAGCGTCATGCTGCGCAGGGCGTCGAGCTTGGCGCGCAGTGCCTCGCCCATGCCCGGCTCGATGGGGTTGGCGCACAGCAGCACGAAGCTGCCGTCGTCCTCGCGGCGGATGCAGACCGCGCCGTGGCGCAGCTCGCCATCGTCCTGGTGGGGCGGGGTCAGGGCATCGGCCGAGTAATGGATGATGTTCTGCGCCATCTCGACAAAGGACGAGAACAGCTTGCGCCGCGTGAGGCCGGGCACGCCGGCCACTTCCAGCTGCAGCCGCACGGCCTCGGCCATGGCCGCGACGATGTTCTGCGAGAAGTAGCCCACGTAGTAGAAGATCACCTGGTGCTGGCGCGCCAGGTGGAAGAAGCTGCCGTACTTGTCGGCGATCTGTGCGGAGGGCATGGGAGGCATTCAGGTTCTGAAGCAGAAAAAGGTCAGGTCGTCGCGGCGGTGGTGCTCGCCCTGCCAGGCCTGCAGGGCGGCCAGCAGGGCGCGGTTGATCTCGGCGGGCGTGCGGCCTGCCTGCTCCAGCAGCAGCTCGCGCACGCGCTTCTTGCCGAAGGTGATGCCGCGCGGGCCGCCGACCTGGTCGATCAGGCCGTCGGTGGTGATGAAGACCAGGGTGCCTGCGGGCAGCTCCAGGTCGATGTTGTTCCAGGCGAAGTCGAACTCGCTGTCCACATAGCCCACGCCCTTGCGCTGGCCATCGATCACCTCCACCGCCTCGGCGCCGGGGCGCAGCAGGAACAGCGCAAGGCGCGCGCCTGCAAAGCGCAGGCGCCGGTGCGCGGGCTCGAACCAGAAGCAGGCCGCGTCCAGCCCGTCGTCCGAGCCCGGCGTGCCGTCCTTGCCATCGAGCTGGCCCAGCATCTGCTTGACGCTGCGGTTCACATGGCCCAGCAGCGCGGCCGGGTCGCGCGGGCCGTGCTCCTTGATGGCCTGGCTCAGGCTGCTGGTGGCGATCAGCGTCATGAAGGCGCCGGGCACGCCGTGGCCCGTGCAATCGGCCACGGTGGCAAACCAGCCATCACCGTCCTGGCTGAACTGGTAGAAGTCGCCGCCGACCACATCGCGCGGCTCCCAGACCAGGTCGGCCCCGGGGCAGGCGCGGGCCAGGGCCTCGCGCGAGCTGCGCAGCAGCGACTGCTGGATCACGCTGGCGTATTCGATGCTGTGCATGATCTGGCGGTTGCGCGCCACCTGCATGTCCGCCACCGCGCGCATCAGCTGCAGACCGTTGCCCACGCCCGCGAACAGGCCGTCGCGCGTGATGATGAAGCCATCGGTCAGCGCCTTTTCGCCGTACTCCACGGTCTTCACGGTCAGGGTGTCGATGTCGGTGGAGGCATCGACCACCAGCGGCTCCTTGTCCATGAAGGCGATGCAGCTCTTCTTGCCGTACAGCTCCATGCGAAACGGCTTGCTGAACTGGGACAGGAAGATGCTGCGGTTGATCAGGCCGATGGGGCGGTTGCCCTCCACCACGGGCAGGCTGATCAGGTCCCGATGGCGCGTGAAGACCTCGAGCACCTTCTCGTTGGTCTCGTCGGCGGTCATGCAGGGAACGGGGGTACACAGGTCCGCAGCGCTGGGTGGGCGGAAACGTGGCCTGGAATCGCTCAGGTAGGCGCGGGACTCATCCATGGAAGACACATCGCAAAATTGTTAAGGAATGTTACGTTTTCCTTGTTGCAGTTTTGTGACGCGCACGGCCCTGGTTGGCATGCACTTGTCTTGCGCATAACCATGCGCCAAAAGCTTCGTTGTGGCGTGGCAGGGCGGTTCCTAGCATGGGGGCTTCCACCCATGCAAGCACTGAGGAGAGGCCGTGAACGCTGTCACCGAAGCCAGCCACCTGAGCACCGTGGCCCAAGACCTGGAGCAGGACCGGCAACAGCCGCTGCAGATCCAGCCCCTGTCCGGCCGCATAGGCGCCGTGCTCCACGGCGCCAGGCTGTCGGGCGAGCTGGCGGCCGAACAGTTCACGCAGATCCATGCGGCCCTGCTGCGCCACCGCGTGCTGTTCTTCCGGGGCCAGCACCATCTGACGGATGCATCGCACCAGGCCTTCGGGCGGCTGTTCGGCGAGATCGAATCGCACCCCACCGTGCCTGCCCCGGACGGCACGGCCTTTCTGGAGCTCAATTCCCAGCATGGCGGCCGCGCCGATTCCTGGCATACCGACGTCACCTTCAAGGCGGCCTTTCCCAAGGTCTGCGTGCTGCGCGCCGTCACGCTGCCCGGCCATGGCGGCGACACCGTCTGGGCCAATACCGTGGCCGCCTATGAGGGCCTGCCCGAGCCGCTCAGGCAACTGGCCGAGCAACTGTGGGCCGTGCATGGCAACGACTACGACTATGCCGAGAACTTCCGCCAGAACGCGGCCAGCCAGACCGAGACCGCAGGCCGCGCCAGCTACCGCAAGGTGTTCACGCGCAAGACCATCGAGTCGGAGCAGCCGCTGGTGCATGTGCACCCCGAGACTGGAGAGAAGGCGCTGCTGCTGGGCCACTTCGCCAAGCGCATCAAGGGCCTGCGCGCCAATGAATCGACGGCGCTGCTGCAGCTGTTCAACGAACGCATCATCCGGCTGGAGAACACCGTGCGCTGGCAGTGGGCGCAGGGCGACGTGGCCATCTGGGACAACCGCGCCACGCAGCACTACGCCATCAACGACTACGGCGATGCCCACCGCGTGGTGCGCCGCGTCACCGTGACCGGCACCGTGGCCACCAGCGTGGACGGCCGCCACAGCGTGGACATCACGGTGCCCGAGCCGCTGGCGGCCTGACTGCCCGTGCTATCGGGCAGCGCGCTGCCTGACCGCGTCTTCGTGCAGCGACTCGCTGAGCTGGTCCACGACGATGGACCACGACGCATCGGCCTTGAGCTGCTCGGCCAGGAACTGGCGCTGCGCATCGCTCCAGTAGGGCGCATCCACCACATCCACATCGGCGGCCAGCTGGTGCGCGCGGATGAAATCGGCAATGGCCTGGTCACTGGCATCCAGGCCCAGCTGCAGGAAGAGATTGGACATGCGTACGACGGAGTTGTTCATGAAGGCGTGTGGATGTGTGTGGGATGAGAGGGCGCTATCTTCCTCGATTTGACCGGCCCTGCGGACCGGTTGTGCCGGGGTTGCGGCCCGGTTGCGGTCGTTTGTTGAGCGGGTAGGTGCAGGCTGACAGCCTGCCGCGCTCCGGGCCAGCGTGCGCGCGGCGACCGCCCCACTAGCATGGGGCCATGAGCATTCCCGCCCCTGATCCCGCATGGCCGCCGACCTGATCGTGGCCCGCCCCGAAGGCCTGTACTGCGCGGCCGGCGACTTCTACATCGACCCCTGGCGGCCCGTGGACCGGGCCGTGATCACGCATGGCCACTCCGACCACGCGCGCGCCGGCCACGCCCATTACCTGGCCCATGACGACAGCGAGGGCGTGCTGCGCGCACGGCTGGGGGCGGACATCACGCTGCAGACCCTGCCGTATGGCGAAGCCATCGATCACCACGGCGTGCGCATCTCCCTGCACCCGGCCGGCCATGTGCTCGGATCGGCCCAGGTGCGGCTGGAGCATGGCGGCCAGGTCTGGGTGGCCTCGGGCGACTACAAGACCGAGGCCGACGGCACCTGCACCCCCTTCGAGCCCGTGCGCTGCGACACCTTCATCACCGAATCCACCTTCGGCCTGCCCATCTACCGCTGGCCCCGTCAGCCCGAGCTCATGGCCGACATCAACGCCTGGTGGCAGGCCAACGCCGCCCAGGGCCGGCCCTCGGTGCTGCTGTGCTATGCATTCGGCAAGGCCCAGCGCATCCTGCATGGGGTAGACCGCCGCATCGGCCCCATCGTCGTGCACGGCGCGGTGGAGCCGCTCAATGCCGTGTACCGCGCAGCGGGCTTGGACCTGCCGCCCACGCTGCGCGTGACCGACCCCGGCGTGGATGCACAACTGCTCAAGACCGCCCTGGTGCTGGCGCCGCCGTCGGCGCAGGGCACGCCGTGGATGCGCCGGTTTCCCGGCCATGCCGATGCCTTTGCCAGCGGCTGGATGCAGCTGCGCGGCACGCGCCGTCGCCGTGGCGTGGACCGGGGCTTTGTCATGTCCGACCATGCCGACTGGCCCGGCCTGCAATACGCCATAGGCGCCACGGGCGCCGAGCGTGTCTTCGTCACGCATGGCAGCGTGGCGGTGCTGGTGCGCTGGCTGCGCGAGCAGGGCCTGGATGCGCAAGCCTTCCAGACCGAATACGGCGATGAGGACGAGGCTGCCGCCGCCCAGGCTGCACCGGATGAGGCGCCCGCGCCATGAAGGATTTCGCCGCCCTCTACCGCGCGCTGGACGCCAGCACCGCCAGCCGCGACAAGCAGGCCGCGCTGCAGGCCTATCTGCGCGCCGCCGCGCCTGCCGATGCGGCCTGGGCCGTCTACTTCCTGGCCGGCGGCAAGCCGCGCCAGCTGGTGCCCACCAAGGTCTTGAAGGAGCTGGCGCGCGAGGCTGCCGGCCTGCCCGAATGGCTGTTCGACGAAAGCTACGAGGCCGTGGGCGACCTGGCCGAAACCATTGCGCTGCTGCTGCCGCCACCCGGTGACGCGCACGACCTGGGCCTGGCCGCCTGGGTCACGGACCACTTGCTGCCGCTGCGCGGCATGGCGCCCGAGGCGCTGGCGGACACGCTGCGCATGCAATGGGCACGGCTGGCGGCCGATGAGCGGCTGGTCTACTTCAAGCTGATCACCGGCGCCTTCCGGGTCGGCGTGTCGCGGCTGCAGGTCACGCAGGCGCTGGCGGCCGTCAGCGGGGTGGATGCCAAGCGCATCGCCCAGCGGCTCATGGGCTACACCCACATCGGCGCGCGGCCCGGGGCAGCCGACTACCTGCGGCTGGTGGCAGGTGAGGAAGAGGGCGATGACGCGCATTCGGGCGAAGCCCGTGGCCACCCCTATCCCTTCTTCCTGGCCCATCCGCTGCAGTTGCCGCTGGAGCAGTTCGACGCCGTGCTCGGCCCGCCGTCCCAATGGGTGGTGGAGTGGAAATGGGACGGCATACGCGCCCAGATCGTGCGGCGCGGCAGCGGTGACGCGCTGGGCACCTGGATCTGGTCGCGCGGCGAGGAACTGGTGAGCGAGCGCTTCCCCGAGCTGCAGGCCATGGGCGATGCCTTGCCTGCGGGCACCGTGATCGACGGCGAGATCGTCGTCTGGGCCGCGCAGCAGGGCGAGGCGCCCGCCCATGTGCGCCCCTTTGCCGACCTGCAAAAGCGCATAGGCCGCAAGACCCTGGGCCCCAAGCTGCTGCGCGAGCTGCCCGTGGTGCTGCTGGCCTATGACCTGCTGGAGGAGGGCGGCCAGGACCTGCGCGCGCTGCCCCAGCATGAACGGCGCGCAAGGCTGGAGCAGCTGGTGGCCACCGTGGCGCACCCGGCGCTGCTGCCCAGCCCCGTGCTGGCAGGCGACAGCTGGCAGGCCCTGGCCGAACTTCGCGAGCAGGCCCGTTCCCTGGGTGTGGAGGGCATGATGCTCAAGGCCCGCGATGCCGCCTACGGCGTGGGCCGCACCAAGGACAGCGGCGTGTGGTGGAAGTGGAAGATCGATCCGCTGAGCGTGGACGCCGTGCTCATCTACGCACAGCGCGGCCATGGCCGTCGCGCCAGCCTCTACAGCGACTACACCTTTGCCGTCTGGAACGCGCCGCCCGGCACCGAGGGCCGTGCCCTCGTGCCCTTCGCCAAGGCCTATTCGGGCCTGACCGATGCAGAAATGGCGCGCGTGGACGCCGTCATCCGCAAGACCACGGTGGAGAGCTTCGGCCCCGTGCGCAGCGTGCGGCCCACCCTGGTGTTCGAGCTGGGCTTCGAGGGCATTGCGCGCAGCGCACGCCACAAGAGCGGCATTGCCGTGCGCTTTCCGCGCATGCTGCGCTGGCGCGAGGACAAGCCTGTGCAGGAGGCCGACTCCATCGACACGCTGGCCGCCCTGCTGCCGCACTCCGACCCTTGATCAACCCTTGACCGACCTGTGACCCACCCTTGACGCACCGCGCCATGGCCACCCGTGCCGCCCACCCCCTCGCCACCGCCTGGCTTGCCGCACGGGGCTGGAAGCCCTTTGCCTTCCAGCGCGCCGTGTGGAAGGCGCTGGCCCAGGGCCACAGCGGCCTGCTGCACGCCACCACGGGCGCAGGCAAGACCTATGCGGTCTGGCTGGGCGCCTTGCAGGCCTTTGCGCAGGCCTCCAAGGCGCCTGCCCAGGCCCCATCCAGCAGGAGAAAACCCGCCGCCGCGCCCCTGACCGTGCTGTGGATCACGCCCATGCGTGCCCTGGCGGCCGACACGCTCAAGGCGCTGCAGACGCCCTTGCAGGCGCTGGCCCAGGACCATCCCGCGCTGGCGCGCTGGACCGTGGGCGCACGCACGGGCGATACGGGAAGCGCCGAGCGCAGCGCGCAGTCGCGCCAGCTGCCCACCGTGCTGGTCACCACGCCCGAGAGCCTGTCCCTCCTGCTGGCGCGGGCCGATGCGCGCGAGCTGCTGGGCTCCGTGCGCCTGGTGGTGGCCGATGAATGGCACGAGCTGCTGGGCAACAAGCGCGGCGTGCAACTGCAGCTGGCCCTGGCGCGGCTGCGCGGCTGGAGCCCGCAACTGAGCGTCTGGGGCATGTCGGCCACGCTGGGCAATCTGGACGAAGCCATGCAGACCCTGCTGGGCCTGGAGGACCATGGCCAGCCGCGGCCCGGCGTGCTGGTCCAGGGCCAGGTGGACAAGCGCCTGGTGGTGGACACCTTGCTGCCCGACCGGCCCGAGCGCTTTTCCTGGGCCGGCCACCTGGGCCTGGCCATGCTGCCGGCCGTGGTGCGCGAGCTGGAGGCCACGGCCGGCTCCACCCTGGTCTTTGTGAACGTGCGCTCGCAGGCGGAGCTCTGGTACAAGGCGCTGCTGGAGGCCCGGCCCGACTGGGCCGGCCTGCTGGCCATACACCATGGCTCTCTGGACCGGGGTGTGCGCGAATGGGTGGAGGCCGGGCTCAAGGCCGGCACGCTCAAGGCCGTGGTCTGCACCAGCAGCCTGGACCTGGGCGTGGACTTCCTGCCCGTGGAGCGCGTGCTGCAGATCGGCTCGGCCAAGGGCATTGCGCGGCTGCTGCAGCGCGCGGGCCGCTCGGGCCATGCGCCGGGCCGGCCCTCGCGCATCACCCTGGTGCCCACGCACAGCCTGGAGCTGGTGGAGGCCGCCGCCGCCCGCGCCGCCGTGCGCGCGCAGCAGGTGGAAATGCGCGCCAGCCCCCGCCAGCCCGTGGACGTGCTGGTGCAGCACTTGGCCACCGTGGCCCTGGGCGGCGGCTTCGTGCCCGATGAGCTGTATGCCGAAGTGCGCCGCACCGTCGCCTACGCCGGGCTGGCGCCTGCGGTCTGGCAGTGGTGCTTGGACTTCGTGCACCGGGGCGGCCCCTCGCTGGCCGCCTATCCCGACTACCAGCGCGTGCGGCCCGACGGGGAGGGCATCTGGCGCATGCCCGACGCGCGGCTGGCGCGCAGGCACCGCGCCAACATCGGCACCATCGTCAGCGACGCCAGCATGAGCGTGCAGATCCTGCACGGCGCGCGGCTGGGCAGCATGGAAGAGAGCTTTCTGTCGCGCCTGTCGCCCGGCGATGCCTTCGTCTTCGCGGGCCAGGTGCTGGAGCTGGTGCGCATCGAGGACATGACCGCCTACGTGCGCCGCGCCTCCAGAACGCGGCCCACCGTGCCGCGCTGGGCGGGCGCGCGCATGCCGCTGTCCACCGTGCTGGCCGACTTCGTGGTGCAGCAATTGGCGCTGGCGGCAGCGGGCGACTACCACTCGCCCGAGCTGCGCTGCGTGCGCCCCCTGCTGGAGGTGCAGCAGCGCTGGTCGGCCCTGCCCACGCCCGGAACGCTGCTGGCCGAAACCCTGCGCACGCGCGAAGGCTGGCATCTCTTCCTCTACCCATTTGCGGGCCGCCATGCCCATACGGGGCTGGCCAGCCTGCTGGCCTGGCGTGCCGCGCAGGGCGAGACGGGCACCTTCTCCATCGCCGTCAACGACTACGGGCTGGAGCTGCTGAGCGCCACCGAGCGTGACTGGGCCGCCATGCTGCCCGAACTGCTGCGCGCCGAGCCGGTGCAGGCCGTGGCGGCGCCCGGACGTGTCTCTGCCACGGAGGCGGGCGCCATGCGCAATACCGCCAATGCCGACCGCCACTGGGACCAGGCCGCCGACGACGCCCACCTGGCGGGCGATGACGCGCGCCACGCCCTGCTGCACGAAGTGCTGGCCAGCCTCAACGCCACCGAGATGGCAAGGCGGCGCTTCCGCGAGATCGCCCGCGTCTCGGGCCTGATCTTCCAGAGCCACCCGGGCGAGCGCCGCAGCGCGCGCCAGCTGCAGGCCTCGGCCCAGCTGTTCTTCGAGGTGTTTCGCAAATACGACGACAGCAACCTGCTGCTGCGCCAGGCCGACGAGGAAGTGCTGAGCCAGGAACTCGATGTCGCCCAGCTGCTGGCCGCGCTGCGCCGCATGCAGGCCCAGCAGCTGGTGGTGAGCGCGCTGCGCCGGCCCAGCCCGTTTGCCTTTCCGCTGATGGTGGAGCGCTTTCGCGAAAAGCTCACCAACGAGCACCTGGCCGACCGCATCGCGCGCATGCTGGCCCAGCTGCACGAGGCGGCAGACGCCGGCGGTGCAGCCAGCGAGCCGCGCACGCAGGACCTGGTCCCGCCCGATCCACCGCTGCGTCCACGGAAAAAGCCCAAGGCAGACCAGCACCCCGCCGTGGACGAGGATACGGCCGCCGTGCGCCGCACGCTGGATTTCTCGCTGCAGGCCACCGATGGCCCCGAGGCCGATGCCGCCAGCCGCCGCCCGCGCCGCGTGCGCAAGCCCTCGCGGCCCTTGCCGCTGCTGTAGAACCATTGCACCGCTGATGAAAGGCCACGCACCGTTGCCAAGTCCTTTTTCCCCCGACGCCCTGGCCGGCAGCCTGGGCCTCCTCCTGGCGGGCGAGCCCGTCCACCTGCTGGCCCAGCACGCCCTGTGGTGGCCCGCCCAGGGCACGCTGTTCATTGCCGACCTGCACCTGGGCAAGGCCGCCACCTTCCGCGCGCGCGGCATTCCCGTGCCGGCCGGCACCACCCAGGGCAACCTGGACAGGCTGTCGGCGCTGCTGCAGGGCCTGCCGGTGCGCCGGCTGGTCGTTCTGGGCGACTTCCTGCATGCCGCGCAGGCCCGCACGCCGTCCGTGCTGGCCGCCCTGGCCGACTGGCGACTCCGCCACGCGGCGCTGGAGGTGGTCCTGGTGCGTGGCAACCACGACAGCCATGCGGGCGACCCGCCGTCCGCGCTGGGCATCGGCGTGGTGGACGAGCCCTGGCGCCTGGGGCCATTCGCGGGCTGCCATTACCCGCAGGAGGCTCCTGCCTGCCATGTGCTGGCCGGCCATGTCCACCCCGCCGTCGTGCTGCGCGGCCCCGGGCGAGATGCCCTGCGCCTGCCGTGCTTTGCCGTGCACCCGGGCTTCACCCTGCTGCCGGCCTTCGGCCTGTTCACCGGCATGGCCAGCCTGCCGCCAGGTCCTGGCCTCCAGTGCTTTGCCGTAGGCGGCGGGCGGGTCTGGGCCGTTCCCGGTGGAGGGGGCGGGATGTAATCAGGCGTAATTTTCTGAAGGATCGTTGTTCCCTACAGTGCGCTTGCGCCCGCACGGCGGGGCAGCAGAAAGCGCCGCAGCGCTTTTTTGATCCATCAGGAGAGATGCATGGGCGTTCAACTCAACTTCGTCAATCAATCGAACGACGCAAACAACTCGCAGATCGTCATCTTCCAGAAAAACGTGGCCAGCGATTTCGAGGAACTGGCCGTGGCGTGGCGGGTCATCAAGTACTGCGGCCAAGGTGATAACCACCCGTTCACCTTCCCGCTGGGCCTGCAGGTCGGTGCCAGCGACAGCTATGGCAACCACACGCCCCAGCTGGAGGCGCAGTTCGGCCAGCAGTTCCAGCTGTCCCTGAGCAGCAGCGGCGATCGCCTGGCGCCCGCAGGCTATGGCGCAAGCTCCAACGAAGTGCAGGTGCTCAACTCGCTGCCCCGGGGCGCCATCAATGCCAGTTGCTACAAGGACGGCCGGCTGCTGGCCGTCAAGACCGCGATTGCCCCCCAGCAAAAGGCCGTCTTCGAATTCAAGCCCTCCATCTGGATCGGGGTGGTCTCGCAGATCGAACAGGGCCAGGTCATGAGCTCGGCCATCCTGGGCGACATCAACACCGAGATCTCCCTGCTGGGCATCTCGCGCGCCGACATCGTGATGCGAGGCGGCGGTGCGGGCCCCGGGTCCACGCCGTTCTCGTTCACGCTGGAGAACGTCGTGATGTGCTGAGGCCTGCCCCGCACCCCCGACTGAGGGGCAGACCCCCGGATGACGACTCCGTGACAGTTGTCACACCTCTGTCATGGAGGCGGCCAAGAATCCCGCACTTGTCCGGCCCGCGCAGGCCACTCCCCGCAGGTGCCCCACCCATTCATGACTGACGCAGCCTCCCCCCTGGCCCAGGCCAATGAAGACGCAGGCCTGATCTGCGGCTGGCGGTTTTTCTGCGACACGCAGCGGCGTGTGGAGGCCATGACGGCGCAGTCGGCCGCGCAGTGGCTGGGCGCAGAGCGTCCGCTCACCGAGCCCGGCCGGCGCGACTTCCTGTGGCTGCACTTCAACCTGGCCAATACCCAGTCCCTGCGCTGGCTGCAGCGCCACGCCGCGCTGCCCGAAGTCTTCTACACCACGCTGCGCGAGGGCCTGGCCTCCACGCGCATCGAGCGCTCCGATGACTCCCTGGTCGCCGTGCTCAACGATGTGAATTTCGAGTTCAACTTCGAGTCGGCCGACATCGCCACGCTGTGGATCTGCCTGGACGAGCGCCTGGTCGTCACCGCGCGCACCCAGCCGCTGCGCTCGGTCGATGCGCTGCGTGCCGGCGTGCGCCAGGGCGACAGCCCCGCCAGCACGGCCGAGCTGCTGGAACACCTGATGCGCACCCAGGCCGACGTGCTGGTCAAGGTGGTGCGCGAGACCACGGCGCGCGTGGACGACATCGAAGACGCCATCATCGCTCAGCGCTACCACCATCCGCGCGCCCACCTGGGCCGGCTGCGCCGGCTGCTGGTGCGCCTGCAGCGCCTGCTGGCGCCCGAGCCGGCCGCTCTGTTCCGCCTGCTGCAGCAGCCCCCCGCCTGGATGGGCGAGGACGACCGCCGCGGCCTGGCCGCCGCCAGCGAGGAGTTCTCGCTCATGCTGCGCGACATGCAGACCCTGCAGGACCGCATCAAGCTGCTGCAGGAAGAAGTGGCTGCCGCCGTGAACGAGGACAACAGCAACAGCCTCTTCGTGCTGACCGTGGTCACCGTGCTGGCCCTGCCCATCAACATCCTGGCCGGCCTGTTCGGCATGAACGTGGGCGGCATACCGCTGGCAGAGCACGAGCACGGCTTCTGGATCGTGGTGTCCATCGTGATCGCCTTCACCGTCATCGCCGCTTGGCTGGCGTTTCGCAAGAAGCGGTACAGGGACTAGGGGACGTGTCAGGGAATCTTGCAGAAGAACTCGCAAAATATCTCGCACCAAACGGATTTCATCTATATAAATCAGCTGCTTATATAGGTGATCAATGTCGCAAGAATTCCTGCTATACGACCATCCTGCCCAGATGGAGCCGCTGCTGCCGGGGGAACACAAGCTGGGCCCTTTGCTGGAGCTCTCCCATGACCTGATCAGGTTGGGTGAGCGGCTGGCCGGCCGCTACCGACCAGACACATTGCCAGGCCTGCGCCGGCTGCTTCGGGCCATGAACTCGTATTACTCGAACAGGATCGAGGGGCAGCACACCTTTCCGCTGGATATCGAGCGCGCCCTGCACAACGACTATGCGCAGGACGAAGACCAGGCCCGCCGTCAGCGATTGGCGCTGGCGCACATGGCCACTGAAGAGCAACTGGAGTACAGGTCCACGCAATGGACGAATGCGCAGGTCTGGACCCCCCAGATGCTGGCCGATATCCACCAGGATCTCTTCGCCCGTCTGCCCCAGGCCGATCTGGAGGCCGGCGCCCTTGGCGACGATGCCATCGAGCCGGGTCGATGGCGCACGCGGGAGGTTAGCGTGGGCAGGCATGCGGCGCCTGCAGCGGGGCAGTTGCCATTTTTTCTTGACCGCTGGTCGAGCTTCTACTCCGGCGTGCGCCGTGGCGAGTTGCAGTTGGTGGCCATGGCCGCTGCGCACCAGCGCCTGGCGTGGATCCATCCGTTCCGGGACGGCAACGGGCGTGTGGCCCGGCTGCATTCACATCTCGTACTAACCCACATGGGCCTGAGCAATGGTCTGTGGTCCCCCCTGAGGGGGTTCGCACGGTCGCAGGAGCGCTATTACGCCTTGCTTGCCGCCGCAGACGAGCCGCGCCGTGGTGACCTTGATGGCCGTGGCAATCTGACCGAACTGGGGTTGATCGACTGGATCGCATACGTGCTGGAACTGTGCATGGACCAAGTGAGCTTCATGGAGGGACTTCTGTCGCTGGACGGCATGAAGGAGCGCATGGCGGCATGCCTTGCCTATGAGGAGCTGGTGGTGCGCCAAGGCGTGCGCAGCGAGGCATTGCGCGCATTGCACTATCTTTTTGCGGCCCAGGCGGAGATGGATCGGGCCGACTTCAAGGCCATGCTGGGGTTGGGTGACCGGCTGGCCACCGCCCAGGTATCGGCACTGCTCAAGCGCGGCCTGCTGGAGACGGATTCACCGTATGGAAGAGTGCGCCTGGGCGTGCCGCTGCACGCCCTGCGTTTTTACTTCCCCCGCCTCTGGCCGGAAGCGGAGGCTGATTCGCTGTAGACGGCTCCTCTCAAGCCGCCACAACCCTCGCCCCGAACACCATCGCCCGCAGCCTGCCCAGCAGCGGCCACACCAGCATCAGCAGGGCCAGCGTGGTGATGGTGCCCGACAGGCCGTTGTGCCAGAAGATGCCCAGCTCGCCCTGGCTGGAGAGCATGCTCTGGCGGAAGGCGTCTTCCATGCGGTCGCCCAGCACGATGGCCAGGACCATGGGCGCCAGCGGATAGTCCAGCTTCTTGAACACGTAGCCGACCACGCCGAAGACCAGCATGAGCCAGATGTCGGTGGCATTGCCGTGGACGGTGAAGGCGCCGATGGCGCAGACCATGAGGATCATGGGCGCGACGATGGAAAACGGCACGCGCAGGATGGCGGCGAACAGCGGCACGGTGGCCATGACGATGACCAGGCCGGCGATGTTGCCCAGGTACATGCTGGCGATCAGTCCCCAGACGAAGTCCTTTTGCTCGGTGAACAGCAGCGGGCCGGGCTGCAGCCCCCAGATCATCAGCCCGCCCAGCAGCACGGCCGCCGTGGCCGAGCCCGGAATGCCCAGGGCCAGCATGGGCAGCAGGGCCGAGGTGCCGGCCGCGTGGGCGGCGGTCTCGGGGGCGAGCACGCCTTCGGGGTTGCCCTTGCCGAAGCTGTCGGGGTCGCGCGAGAACTTCTTGGCCAGCCCGTAGCCCATGAAGCTGGCCGCCACGGCGCCGCCCGGCGTCACGCCCATCCAGCAGCCCACCAGGGCCGAGCGCAGCATGGTCAGCCAGTAGCGCGGCAGCTGGGCCCAGGTCCTGAACACCACCTTGAGGTCGATGGAGGCCTTCTTGCCCTTGAAGGCCAGGCCTTCCTCGATGGTCATCAGGATCTCGCTGATGCCGAACAGGCCGATCACCACCACCAGGAAATCAAAGCCGCGCAGCAGCTCGGTGGAGCCGAAGGTCATGCGCAGGTCGCCCGAGATGGTGTCCATGCCCACGGCCGCCAGCAGCAGGCCCACGGCCATGGCGGCCACGATCTTGGCCTTGGGCTCCTTGCCCATGCCGATGAAGGAGCAGAACGTCAGGAAGAAGACCGCAAAGAACTCCGGCGGCCCGAACTGCAGCGCGAACGAGGCCACGACCGGCGCCAGGAAGGTGATCAGCATCACGCCCGAGATGGCGCCGATGAACGAGCCCGTGAAGGCCGTGGTCAGCGCCGCCCCCGCGTGGCCCTGCTGGGCCATGGGATAGCCGTCGAAGGTGGTTGCCACCGACCAGGCCTCGCCCGGGATGTTGAACAGCACCGAGGTGATGGCGCCGCCGAACAGCGCCCCCCAGTAGATGCACGACAGCAGGATGATGGCCGAGGTGGGCGACATGCCGAAGGTCAGCGGCAGCAGGATGGCCACGCCATTGGGGCCGCCCAGGCCCGGCAGCACGCCGACCACGATGCCCAGCAGGATGCCCGTGAGCATCAGCCCCGTGTTCTGCCAGGTGGTGACGGCCGCGAAGCCGTGCGCAAGGTATTGGAGTTCGTCCATGGTGTTGCTCCGTGGCGGCGACAGGGGTCAATAGCCGAGCCAGGCTTCAAGCGGACCCTTGGGCAGGGGCACCTTGAACTGGATCTCGAAGACGTAGAACAGCAGCACGCTGGTGAAGCCCGACAGCGCCACGGCCTTCCACCAGGGATAGCGGCCCGCAAACACCATGAAGCCCGTGATGAACAGCACCGAGGCCGCGTAGATGCCCAGCGGCGCGATCACGGCGATGTAGGCCGTCAGCGGCAGCAGCACCTGGGCCACGCGCTTGAGCTGCAGCCAGCTGGCGAACTGCTCCTGGCTGCGGTTGCGCAGCGCCTGCACGAAGACGGCGATGGCGCAGATGCCCAGCACGGCGCCCACGCGCAGCGGGAAGTAGCCGGCCTGCGGGCCGGTGTCGCTCCAGCCTGCGCCAATGCGCTGGTTGTCCCAGACCACGAGCACGGCCAGCGCCAGCAGCACGGCGGCCACGCCGTACTCCACATGGCGGCGGGACAGGCCGGGGGCCTGGGCTTCGGTGGCGGGGATGGATTCGGTGGCCGCGCTGGAGGGCTGGGCCGGGGCTGCTGCTGCTGCTGCTGAATTGGAGGAGGGCGGGGCAAGGTGGATGGCGGTGTCCATGGCGCGGCTCCTCACTTGGCGGCGGCGGCCACGCTGGCCGACAGGAAGCCGGCCTTCTTCATGATGTCGAGGTGGCGCGTCTCGTCCTTGGCCAGGAAGTCCACGAAGGCCTGCCCCGTCATGTACTCGGGCTTGAGCGCGTTTTTCTCCAGGTACTCCTTCCACTCGGGCGTGGCCACCACCTTGTGCATCACGCCTGCATAGAACTGCGCCTGTTCGGGCGTGGTGCCGGGCGGCAGGAAGAAGCCGCGCAGCATGGTGTATTGCACATCCAGGCCCTGCTCCCTGCAGGTGGGGATGTCCGACAGCGCCTGGCTGCCCGTGACCTTGGCCGTGTACTCGATGCGCTGCGTGTCGAACACGCACAGCGCCCGCACCTGGCCCGCGCGCCACTGCGCCATGGACTCGCTGGGGTTGTTGACGTTGGAGTCGATGTGCTTGCCCACCAGCTGCGTGCTGGCCTCGCCGCCGCCCTTGTAGGGGATGTAGGTGAACTTCACGCCGGCGGCCTGTTCCATGTTGGCGGTGATGATCTGGTCCTCGCGCTTGGAACTGGTGCCGCCCATCTTGAACTTGCCGCCGGCCTGCCGCGCGGCGGCCAGGTAGTCGGCGGGCGTCTGGTAGCCGGTCTCGGCATTGACCCAGAGCACGAACTGGTCCTGGGCAATCATGGCCACGGGATTCAGGTCGCGCCACTGGAAGGGCAGGGCCGTGGCCATGGGCAGGGTGAAGATGGCCGTGGAGGCCACCAGCAGCTTGTGCGGGTCGCGCGCCGAGGCCTTGACATCCAGAATGCCCTCGGCGCCGGAGGCGCCGGCCTTGTTGAGGATGACCACGGGCTGCTCGATCAGCTTGTGTTTGGTGACGATGGCCTGGATCACGCGTGCCATCTGGTCCGAGGCGCCACCGGCCGAGAATGGCACGACGAGTTCGACGGACTTGGCGGGCTTCCACTGCGCCCAGGCGGCAGGGGCGGCGAGGGTGATGGCGGCTGTGGCGGCGAGGGTGGCGACGGCAGTTGCCGCCAGGCGGTTGCGGGGCGATGTCATGTCTCTTGTCTCCTGTTATTTCCTGGTATTGGTGCAATCCACGATCAAGGGGGCGAGCCATGTGCTCCGGCTCTGCCAAGGGTTTTCGGCGCGGGGCCGATGGGTTCAGGCGGCCTTGCGCAGCGCCCCGGCTGCGGCGTGGGCAGCGAAGTAGTCCATGGACGCCTGCACGCCGCTGCCGGCCAGACGGATGCCGGACAGCTTCAGGCCCATCTCCACGCCCGCCACCATGGCCAGCAGCGTGAGGTCGTTGCTGTCGCCCAGGTGGCCCATGCGGAACATGCGGCCCTTGAGCTTGCCCAGGCCCGCGCCCAGCGACAGGTCGAAGCGCGTGTGGATCAGGCGGCGCAGGGCGTCGGCATCCACGCCTTCGGGCGTGATCACGCCGGTGAGCACGGGGGAGTAGACCTGCGGATCGGCGCACTGGATGGGCAGGCCCCAGGCCTGGACGGCGGCGCGCACGCCGGCCGCCCAGCGCTGGTGGCGCGCAAACACCGTATCCAGCCCTTCGGCCAGCAGCATGTCCAGCGATTCGGACAGGGCGTACAGCAGGTTGGTGTTGGGCGTGTAGGGCCAGTAGCCGGTCTGGTTCATCTCCACGATCTCGTCCCAGGCCCAGAACGACTTGGGCAGCTTGGCGCTTTTGGCGGCCTCCAGCGCACGTGGCGACAGCGCGTTGAAGCTGATGCCGGGCGGCAGCATCAGGCCCTTTTGCGAGCCGCTGATGGTCACGTCCACGCCCCATTCGTCATGGCGGTAGTCGGCGCTGGCCAGGCCCGAGATGGTGTCCACCAGCAGCAGGGCCGGGTGGCCAGCCGCATCGATGGCCCGGCGCACGGCGGCGATGTCCGAGGTCACCCCCGTGGAGGTCTCGTTGTGCACCACGCACACGGCGCGGATCCGGCGCTCCGTGTCCTTGCGCAGCCGTGCCTCGATCAGGCCGGCCTGCACGCCATGGCGCCAGCCCGGCGCCTCGGGCAGGTGCTCGTCGCTGCCGCCATAGGACAGGAATTCGGTGGACAGGCCCAGGCGCGTGGCCATCTTCTGCCACAGCGAGGCGAAGTGGCCGGTCTCGAACATCAGCACATGGTCGCCAGGGCTGAGCGTGTTGATCAAGGCCGCCTCCCAGGCGCCCGTGCCGGAGGCCGGATAGATCACCACCGGATGCCGGGTCTTGAAGACCTGCTGGATGCCGGCCAGCACCTTGAGGCCGAGCTGGCCGAACTCCGGCCCCCGGTGGTCGATGGTGGGCAGGCTCATGGCCCGCAGGATGCGGTCGGGAACCGGGCTGGGGCCGGGGATCTGGAGGAAGTGGCGGCCCGTGGGATGGTTGTCGAGCGTGAGCATGGTGCGTCCCTTTCAAGGAAATGCCAGGTCGGTCTGCGGGGGAGGGTGTTTGCGAATTTTTGCATTCAAAATTCATAAATGCCTTGGTGATAACCATGAATACCTTGAGAAATGCTTGCGTAAAAATGAATGCAAAATTCATTCGACCAGGAGAATCCATGGCGGAGATCATCGAGATTTCGCGGCTTGCCCTGCATGACCAGGTGGCGGCGCGGCTGCGCACCTGGCTGGTGGAGGGGCGCATACCGCCCGGCGCCAAGCTCAACGAGCGCGCGCTGTGCGAGCAGCTGCGCGTCTCGCGCACGCCGCTGCGCGAGGCCATCAAGCTGCTGGCCTCCGAAGGGCTGGTGGACCTGGTGCCCAACCGCGGCGCCGTGGCCGTGCGCCTGGGCGAGGCCGATGTGCTGCAGACCTTCGAGGTGCTGGCGGGGCTGGAGGGCATGTCGGGCGAGCTGGCCGCGCAGCGCATCAGCGAGCAGCAACTGGCCGAGGTGCGGGCCCTGCACTTCGAGATGCTGGCCAGCCATGCGCGCCAGGACCTGTCCGGCTACTACCGGCTCAATGCGCTGATCCACTCGGCCATCAACCGCGCCGCCGCCAACCCCGTGCTGGCCGAGACCTATGGCCGCATCAACGCCCGCGTGCAGTCGCTGCGCTTTCGCACCAACCAGGACGCGGCCAAGTGGAAGCGCGCCGTCCAGGAGCACGAACGCATGCTGGAAGCGCTGCAGGCGCGCGATGCCGCCGCGCTGCGCCAGGTGCTGGTCGCCCACCTGGAGCACAAGCGCGACACCGTCATCGCCCTGCTCAAGGCAGGCCAGATCTACCCACGAACCATGAACGAATGAGAGCTGCCATGCTGATGGAATCCACGCACCGCCTTGCCGCTTCCCCCGACGACACCGTGCCCGCCCCCGGCACCGTGCTGCCGCCCGACGATGTCAGCCAGATGCTGGCGCGCCGCCTGCGCTCGGACACGCGCGGCCAGGTCCTGTTCGACGCCGCCTCGCGCGGGCGCTATGCCACCGATGCCTCCATCTACCAGATCATGCCGGTAGGTGTCTTTGTGCCCACCTGCGAGCAGGACATCGCCACGGCCCTGCAGATCGCCCGCGAGCTGAGGGTGCCCGTGCTGCCGCGTGGCGGCGGCACCAGCCAGTGCGGGCAGACCACGGGCGCGGCCCTGGTGATCGACAACAGCAAGCATTTGCGCAACATCCTCTCGGTGGACCCTGATGCAGGCACGGCCGAGGTCGAGCCCGGCCTGGTGCTGGACCACCTCAACGCCCGGCTCAAGAAGCTCGGCCTGTGGTATCCGGTGGACGTATCGACCAGCGCCCAGGCCACGCTGGGCGGCATGGCGGGCAACAACTCCTGCGGCTCACGCTCCATTGCCTACGGCAACATGGTGCACAACGTGCGCGGCGCCCGCGCCTGGATGGCCGATGGCGAGCTGCTGGACTTCGGCCCCGTCGCCCAGGCCACGGGCCGCGCGGCGCGCATTGCGCAATTCGTGCACGGGCTGGCGCAACAGCACCGCGAGGACATTCACGCCCACTGGCCCAAGGTCATGCGCCGCGTGGCCGGCTACAACCTCGACATCTTCGACAACCAGAGCGAGCGGCCCTACACGGCCGACGGCAGCGTCAACCTGGCCCATCTGCTGATAGGCGCCGAGGGCACGCTGGCCTACACGCGCTCGCTCACCCTGCAGCTCAGCGCGCTGCCGCGCGCCAAGGTGCTGGGCGTGGTGAACTTTCCCACCTTCCACGCGGCCATGGACTCGGCCCAGCACATCGTGAAGCTGGGCCCCACGGCCGTGGAGCTGGTGGACCGCACCATGATCGAGCTGGGCCTGGCCAACCCGGCCTTCAAGCCCACCATAGAGACCGCGCTCATCGGCCGCCCGGCTGCCATCTTGCTGGTGGAATTCGCCGGCGACGACCGCGCCGCGCTGCTGGTGCGGCTGCGCCAACTGGTGGAACTCATGGGCGAGCTGGGCCTGCCCGGCAGCGTGGTGGAAATGCCCGAGGAAGCGGCCCAGAAAAACCTCTGGGAAGTGCGCAAGGCGGGGCTGAACATCATGATGAGCCTCAAGGGCGACGGCAAGCCCGTGAGCTTCATCGAGGACTGCGCCGTGCCGCTGCAGCACCTGGCCGAGTACACCGATGCGCTCACCGAAGTGTTCGCGCGCCACGGCAGCCGGGGCACCTGGTACGCCCATGCCTCCGTGGGCACGCTGCATGTGCGGCCCATCCTGGACATGCGCACCGACGGCGCGGCGCGCATGCGCGCCATTGCCGAGGAAGCGGCCGAACTGGTGCGCAAATACAAGGGCGCCTTCAGCGGCGAGCACGGCGACGGGCTGTGCCGCGGCGAGTGGATCGCCTGGCAGTTCGGGCCCGCCATCACCGAGGCCCTGCGAGCCATCAAGCAGCACTTCGACCCGGACAGCCTCTTCAACCCCGGCAAGATCATCGACACGCCGAAGATGGACGATGGCCGGCTGTTCCGCTTTGCGCCCGCCGATGCGCCCCGGCCCTACCGGCGCATTCCCATCACGCCCGTGCTCGACTGGTCTGCCTGGAACGTGCAGGCCGACCCGGTCACCGAAGTCACCACGGCGCCCGGCACGGGCGGCGACGTCACCGGCGGCTTTGCCAAGGCCGTGGAGATGTGCAACAACAACGGCCACTGCCGCAAGTTCGACGCCGGCACCATGTGCCCCAGCTACCGCGTCACGCGCGACGAGCAGCACCTGACGCGGGGCCGCGCCAACACCCTGCGCCTGGCCATCTCGGGCCAGCTGGGGCCGGACGCCTTCACCAGCGAGGCCATGCACGACACCATGGACCTGTGCGTGGGCTGCAAGGGCTGCAGGCGCGACTGCCCCACGGGCGTGGACATGGCCCGCATGAAGGTGGAATTCCTGGCCCACTACAAGGCCCGCCATGGCCACACGCTCAAGGACCGGCTGGTCGCCCATCTGCCGCGCTACGCGGCCACGGCCAGCCGCATGCCCTGGCTGCTGAACCTGCGCAACCGCCTGCCCGTGCTGCGCCAACTGGGCGAAAAACTGCTGGGCCTGTCCGCCAGGCGCTCGCTGCCGGCCTGGCGCAGCGACACCTTCTGGCGCGCGCCCGAAGCACATACCTTTCTTGACCGCGACCAGGCCCTGGCCCGCGCGGCGGGCGGCGAGCGCGTGGCCGTGCTCTTCGTGGACACCTTCAACGGCACCTTCGAGAGCGAAAACGCCCTGGCCGCCGCCCGCGTGCTGCAGGCGGCCGGCTATGCGCTGCACACCGCCAGCAAGTCCGCCAAAGAGGGCGGCGGCCACCACTGCTGCGGCCGCACCTACCTGGCCATCGGCATGGTCGAGCAGGCCAAGGCCAGCGCCGGTGCGCTGATCAACGCCCTGGCGCCCTTGGCCCGCGCCGGCATCCCCATCGTCGGCCTGGAGCCCTCCTGCCTGCTGACCCTGCGCGACGAAGCCCTGGTCATGGGCCTGGGCGAGCCTGCGCAGGCCGTTGCCGCCCAGGCCCTGCTGTTCGAGGAATTCATTGCCCGTGAAGTCAAGGCCGGCCGCTTTGCGCTGCCGCTGCGCGCCGCCGAGGCGCCCATCCTCGTGCACGGCCATTGCCACCAGAAGGCCTTCGGCGCGGTCAGCCCCATCCTCGACGTGCTGCGGCTGATTCCCGGCGCCCAGCCCGAGCTCATCGAAAGCTCCTGCTGCGGCATGGCCGGCAGCTTCGGCTACGAGGCCAGCCACCACCAGGTCTCCATGGACATGGCCGAGGCGGCCCTGCTGCCGGCCATACGCCAGCGCCCCGAGGCCATCGTCGTGGCCGACGGCACCAGCTGCCGCCACCAGATCGCCGACGGCGCGGCGCGCGAAGCCGTGCATGTGGCGCGGCTGCTGGAAAGCCTGCTGGACGCCCGCTGACCGCCATCCTTCCTCCCGCACAAGACAAGGCACTCCCATGAAGCACAAGCCCTGCCTGGACCTCCAGGACATCAAGACCATCGCCCAGGCCGCCGAGGCGCATGCCACGGCGCGCGGCTGGGCCGTCAGCATCGCCATCGCCGATGACGGCGGCCACCTGCTGTGGCTGCAGCGCCTGGACGGTGCGGCACCGGCCTCGGCCCACATCGCGCCGGCCAAGGCCCACGCCGCCGCACTGGGCCGCAAGGAAAGCCGGCTCTATGAGGAAATGATCAATGGCGGCCGTACCGCCTACCTGAGCGTGCCCGCGCTGCAGGGCCTGCTGGAAGGCGGCGTGCCCATCACCAGTGAGGGCCACTGCCTGGGCGCCGTGGGCGTCAGCGGGGTGAAGCCGGCAGAGGATGCGGAGGTGGCGCGGGCGGGGATTGCGGCGCTGGGGGCCGCGCCGCAGCGGTAGCGGCCCTGGGCTTCAGCGCGACTTGCGCGGCTGCAGGGCCTCGGCGCGCAGCATGGCCAGCACGGCATCGCGCTTGTGGTGCAGGTGGGTGACCAGCAGCTCGCGCAAGGCCGTGGCGTCGCGTGCGCCCAGGGCCTCGATCATGGCCTCGTGCTCCTTGACGGCCTGCTTCCACTTGGCCGTGTCCAGGTTGGTGCGAAAGCGCAGCGACTGCACGCGGTTGTTGATGCGCTGGAAGGTTTCCGTCAGCACGGGGTTCTTGGCGGCGCTGTTCAGCGCCGCGTGGATGGCGGCGTTGAGCCGGTAGTAGGCAGACACGTCGGCGCGCGCCACGCTGGCCATCATCTCGTAATGCAGGGCGCGGATCTCGGCGAATTCCTGGTCGGTGATGCGCTGTGCGGCCAGTTCGCCCGACAGGCCCTCGATGCCGGCCAGCACCTCGAAGGCGTGCATGACATCGGCCTCGCTCAGCTTGACGGCGATGGCGCCGCGGTTGGGCAGCAGGTCGGCCAGGCCTTCGGCGGCCAGCAGCTTGATGGCCTCGCGCAGCGGCGTGCGCGAGACGCCGAGCTGCTCGCACAGCTCGCGCTCGTTGAGCTTGGCTCCCGGGGCGATGCGCCCTTCGATGAGCATGGACCGCAAACGGTCCGCCACCTGCTCGTGCAGCGCCGCCCGCGATATCTCGATGATCTCCGCCATCTAGCGGTCTCCTTGGCTGTTCCTGGCTGGTGGATGCCCCCGCCACAGGCATTGCGCCATGCGGGGCGGCGCCGATGTTAGCCGAGTTTGCACCCCAGGCGCGCCTCCTGCCCGGCGCACGCGCTGTCCCTGCCAAGCACTACAGGCTTTTCAGCAGGGGCCTACGGCCTGCGGGCGTGGCTGCCCGCACCATGGTGGCGATCAGACACACCAACCAGGGACAAACAATGGCCAACGCAGCGATCCGGCTGCAGATCCAGGTGGATCTTGCTTATGACATCCGCGATCCGGCCGGGGCCGATTTCGTGTTCAACATCCATGCGGCCCACACCTCGCACCAGACGGTGGAGAACGAGCGTCTGGTACTCAGCCAGCCCGTGGAGCCCGACATTGCCACCGAGCCCGCCACCTCCACCCGCTTCATGCGCCTGCATGCCAACCCAGGCCCCCTGCACCTGACTTACACGGCCACCGTCTGCATCGCGCACCACCGCGAGGATCCGGCGGCGCTGGGCGAGGTTCCGGTGCGCTGCATCCCGCTGGAGGTCCTGCCGTACATCTACCCCAGCCGCTACTGCCAGTCCGACCGGCTGATGCAGCTGGCCTTCCGCAATTTCGGCCAACTGGCGCCCGGCTATTCGCGCGTGCTGGCCATACAGCAGTGGGTGCAGGAGCTGGTGACCTTCGCTTCGGCCACCAGCAACTCGTCCACCTCGGCCGTCGATACCCTGGTGGAGCAGGTGGGCGTGTGCCGCGATTTCACGCACCTGATGATCGCCCTGTGCCGCGCGCTGAACATTCCCGCCCGCATCGCCACCGGCACGGACTACGGTGCCGACCCTGCGCTGGGCCCGCCCGATTTCCATGCCTACGTGGAAGCCTACCTGGGCGACAGGTGGTATCTGTTCGATGCATCGGGCACGGCCATTCCCATGGGCTTCATGCGCTTTGGCACGGGCCGTGACGCGGCGGACGTGGCCTTTGCCACCATCTTCGGCAACGTGGTGGCCATGGCCCCCATGATCCAGACACAGGCCCTGGAAGACGAGCACAGCCAGCTTCCCCGGCTGTGCAGCGAGGCGCTGTCGACCACCGCGCCTTCGCCCGCCGTGCTGTCGGGCTGCGCATCGTTTGGCAGCACGGCGGACCGAAGGAGCTTCAGGCAGCTGCCTGCCTGAGCTGCCTGCGCTGTGAAAGGCGCACGGCGGCGGTCCTCAGAAGCGGTGCGTTCCCGTCACCGCAAAGGTGCGCCGCTGGCCGTAGAAGCAGTCGCCGCGTGCCAGGCACTGCGTGATCTGCACCTTGTCGGTCAGGTTGACCACGTTGAAGGCCAGGCGCCATGGGCCGGCGTCATAGGACACCATGGCATCCAGCAGGGTGGCAGAGGGCGTGTCCACCAGGCTGGTGCCCGTCCACTGCGAACCCGTGTAGCGCACGCCGGCGCCCAGGCTCCAGCCGCCGCGCCCTTCGCTGGCAAAGCGGTGGGTCAGCCAGGCCGACGCCGTGTGGCGCGGCACGCTGGTCACGCGCTGGCCCTGGTCGCCGCCATTGCTGCGCGAGATGACGGCGTCGGTGTACGCATAGGCCAGGGTGGCGTCCCAGTGGCGCGCCAGGCTGGCGGTGAGCTCGGCCTCGAAGCCGTTGACCTTGACCTCGCCGATCTGCAGGCTGTTGAGCGGGTTGGCAGGGTCGGAGGTCTTGCGGTTCTTCTCGCGCAGCGTATAGACCGCGGCAAAGGCCGACAGGCCCTGGCCCGGTGGCTGCCACTTCACGCCGGCTTCCCATTGCTCGCCGCGCTGGGCCTTGTAGGGCGTGCCGTAGACATCCACGCCGCCCAGCGGCTGGAAGGACTCGGAGTAGCCCAGGTAGGGCGCCCAGCCACCGTCCATCTGGTAGGTGGCGCCTGCGCGCTTGGTCCAGGCCTTCTCGTCCACGGCGGAGGCGGGCCGGCCTTCGGTATCGGTCTGGGCGCTGTCGTGGCGCAGGCCCAGGGTGGCGGTCCAGCGGCCCCACTTGATCTGGTCCTGGGCGTAGAAGCCCAATTGCTTTTGCGACACGCCCGGCTGGCGCACCAGCTGCGAGGCCGTGGGCGGCGTGAAATTGCCGTAGACGGGGTTGTAGACGTCAAACGGCGCGGTCAGGCCGCGCCAGGTGGACTGGCTGGTGCTGTTGCGCTGCGCATCCATGCCGGCCAGCACGGTGTGCTCGGCCGTGCCCCAGCGCAGCCGGCCTTCGAGCTGCGTGTCGATCACCAGCATGCGCCCGCCGTTGACCTGCCAGGAGGCATCGCGGTAGACGCTGCGGTTGTCGGGGTTGAAGACCGGGCGCGCAGGGCGGCCCTGGCCGGGGATGGCGGTGAAGCTGGTGTAGATGGAGCGGTAGTCCACGTCGCTGATGGTGCGCCGCAGGTTCTGGCGCACAGTCCAGTCCGCGTTCAGGCGGTGGCTGAACAGGTAGCCCCAGGATTTGTTCTCTGTGTCGAACGAGTCCCAGCCGGGCTCGCCGATGAAGGTGCTGGTGGGAATCTGGCCGTAGGGGCTGGGCAGGCGCGTGCCCTGCCAGGGGAAGAAGCCGATCAGCGAGCCGCTCTTGTCCTTCTGGTAGAGCGCCTGCAGCGTGAGCGAGGTATCGGCGCTGGGCCGCCAGGTCAGGCTGGGCGCGATCACCAGGCGGTCGTCGTTCACATGGTCCACCTGGGTGCCGCTTTCCCGGCCCACGGCCACCAGGCGGTACAGCCACTGGCCGTCTTCGGTGACGGCGCCGGTCAGGTCGGTGGCGATCTGCTTGCGCCCGTAGCTGCCCACCTGCACCTGAACCTCGCGCAGCGCCTCGGCCTGCGGGCGCTTGCTGGTCAGGTTGAGCACGCCGCCCACGCTGCCCTGGCCGTAGAGAACGGAAGAGGGGCCGCGCAGGAACTCCACGCGTTCCAGCGTGTAGGGGTCGGGGCGGCTGGTGTTGTAGGTGCCGTAGGTGCGCAGCAGCCCGTCCTGGTACTGGCTCACGCTGCCGCCGCGTGCCGAGAAGCTGTCCACGCGGCTGTCAAAGTAGTTGGACACCACGCCCGCGCTGTAGGCCGTGGTCTGGCGCAGCGTCTGCACGCCCTGGGCCTCGAACTGGTCGCGCGTGACCACGCTGATGGCCTGGGGCGTCTCTATCAGCGGCGTGTCGGTCTTGGTGGCCGAGATGGCGCGCTTTGCGGTGAAGCCCACCACGGCTCCGGTGGGATTTTCCTTCTCGGTGCCTGCGTTCACGGTGACCGGGGCGAGCGTGGCCTCGGGAACATTTTCAGGCTGGGCCTGCGCGTGGGCTGCGCCGCACAGGGCAAGCAGGGCGGCATGCGCAACTGCCGTGCGCGAGAGTCTTTGGATAAGCATGGTCAATGGTCGAGAGCTGGGAAACCTGTGCCGTGGGGCGTGCTCTGGGTGCGTCGGCGCTGCTGCCGGCCTGGGTCCAGCGGCGCAGCCTGTCGTGGCGGGTGCGGATTCTAGAATGACAATGAGAATGATTTCTTTTTCTTTTCATTTGTATGTAGCATGCAACGCATTGGTATCATTTTGATAGCAACAAAGCATGTCTTGAAGAGATCTGCGAGTCGATGTGCAGGGCGGTGCGATACGCGTGCGGTCTTGCTTGCGGGAAGTACGCGCAGCGTGTTAGCCCCTTTCACGCCGGGGCGCCAACGGCCCCGGTCGCCTCAGGCCAGGGCGGCCTGCGAGGGGTTGCTTCGGTGTGAAACGGCCTCGGGCCACAGCCGCCCGGCCGCCGACTGCAATGCTTCCACCAGCTGCCGCGTATCCGCCTTGCCCGTGGCGTGCAGCGCTTCGGTCACGATCAGCGCGTTGACTGTGGATTCGCGCACTGCCGAGTGGCCGCTTTGGCGGTTGCACCAGCGCCGGGCGTGGGCGCGGCCAGCGGTGTCGGCGAAGATGATTTCGCCGGGCTCGGGATATTCGATCTCGCCCGAGAAGGTCTCGTAGACCTCGCTGCCGGTTGCGGGGCGCACCTGCAGGCAGCCGCTGATGCGGTCCAGGTCGAAGACGGCCACGGGAATGGCAAAGGCCACCGAGGCCGCATTGCACAGGTCCACCAGCGGATGCAGGCCCGGCAGATCTCCTTCCTTGCGCAAGCGGCGCAGCAGGGCCTCGGCGGCGCAGCGGTATTGCGTGGGCTTGAGGCCCATCCTGGCAAAGCCGCGCCGCCAGGCCTGAATGGATGGCATCTCGCTTTCCGGGGTGCAGGCCAGGTTCTGCCTGGCCTGTGCCATGAAGGGGGCGATCACGGCGTGTACGGGCACGTCGGGCGACAGGCCGCGCAGCAGCAAGGTCTGCGAGGCCAGTTCAGGAAAGTCGCGGGGGATGGAGGATGAGTAGGAGAACTGCAAGATCAGGCCTTGTGAGTGGAGAGGGGATGTGATCTCCATCCTCGCCAGGCCGGTTTGCGTGGTCTTGAAGGAAATTGCAGCGCGTCATGCAGCGCAGGCCTTGGCTGCCCTGGCGTAGAAGCCGGGCGCCATGCCGAAGCTGCGCACGAACAGGCGCGTCATATGGCTCTGGTCGGCAAAGCCGCTGTGCGCGGCGGCCTCGGCCAGCGGCATGCCGCCGGCGATGAGCCTGCGCGCCTGGTGCAGGCGCCGCTGCAGCAGATAGGCATGGGGCGTCATTCCCGTGGCGCGCGCAAAGGCACGCAGGAACTGGTAGCGGCTCAGGCCCGCCTCGTGCGCCAGGGCGCCCAGGGTCAGCGGCGCACCGGGATCGTCGTCCATCCGGGCGCGGGCCAGTGTGATGGGGGCCGGTGCGCGGGGCGCCGGGGCAGGGGGCTGCAGCATGCCGCCCAGCAGCTGCAGCAGGCCTTCGTCCAGGTCCAGGGCGTCCGTTGCCTCGCCGCTGCCGGTCATCCTGCGGTACAGAGCCTGAAAACACGCGGCCAGGCGCGGGTCGCGCACGGCGGGCTGGCTGAACTCGAAGCCGGTCGCTGGCCCCGCGCCATCCATGTCCGCCATGAGCCCGGCCACGACCGAGGGCTCCAGGTAGAGCATGCGCCAGGCGCGACCGCCATCGCCCAGGGGCATGCCGTCATGCAACTCGCCGGGGTTGACCATGATGAGGTCGCCAGCCCCGGCCTCGTACAGACCTCGCCCGCTGGCGGATTTCTGCGCGCCACGCTCGATCAGGCCGATCCCGTACTGCTCGTGGGCGTGCCGGCCAAAGTGCCTCGCCGTGTCTGCGGCCACGGCTTCCACGCCTGCGGTGCGGCAGCGCAGCCAGCTGAAATGCCCATCCGTGGTCGAAACCATGCTGCAGCCTTTCCTACCCACCCTGGCGCGCCAGCGTGATCGCCAGGCCGGCCAGCCCCGCGCCCACCACCACGGGGATCACGCCCACCTTCCAGCGCAGCAGCGCGGCCGCCGCAGCCAGGCCCAGCAGTGCGGACGGCCAGTCGAAGGGACCCGCCCAGCCCTGCGGCCACAGCACGTGCCAGGCAAAGAACACGGCCAGGTTGGCAATGACGCCCACCACGGCGGCCGTGATGCCCGTCAGCGGCGCGGTGAAGCCCAGCCTGCCATGGGTGGACTCGATGAAGGGGCCGCCCAGCAGGATGAAGGCAAAGGACGGCAAAAAGGTGAAGAAGGTCACGACCAGGGCGGCGGCGGCGCCGGCCGGCAGCAGCGCATCGGGGCCGAACACCTGCGTGCTCCAGCCGCCCAGGAAGCCCACGAAGGACACCACCATGATCAGCGGCCCCGGCGTGGTCTCGCCCAGGGCCAGCCCGTCCATCATCTGCGTGGCCGTGAGCCAGTGGTAGTGGTCCACCGCGCCCTGGTAGAGGTAGGGCAGCACGGCGTAGGCGCCGCCAAAGGTCAGCAGCGCCGCCTTGGTGAAGAACCAGCCCATCTGGGTGAGCGCGCCCTGCCAGCCGAAGGCGGCGGCCAGCAGGCCCAGCGACAGCGCCCACAGCCCCAGGCTGGCCGCCAGCACCTGGCTGAAAAAGCGCCAGCGGAACCGTGCATGGGCCGGTGTGGGCGTGTCATCGTCGATGACGGCCGGGCCGTGGCTGCCACCGCGCGGGCCGTGCCCGCCCGCAGGGGAGAAGTGGCGCGGCGCCAGCCTGCCCCCCAGGTAGCCCAGTGCGCCGGCCGCCAGCACGATCAGCGGAAACGGCAGCTTCAGCGCGAAGATGGCCACGAAGGCCGCCGCGGCAATGCCCCACAGCCAGCCGTTGCGCAGGGTGCGCGAGCCCACGCGCCAGGCCGCCTGCACCACCAGCGCCGTCACGGCCGGCTTGATGCCATAGAAGATGCCGGCAACGGCCGGCACATGGCCGAAGGCCACATAGATCCAGGACAGGGCGATGAGCAGCAGCAGCGAAGGCAGCACGAACAGCCCGCCGGCCACGATGCCGCCCCAGGTGCGGTGCAGCAGCCAGCCGATGTAGGTGGCCAGCTGCTGCGCCTCGGGGCCTGGCAGCAGCATGCAGTAGTTGAGCGCATGCAGGAAGCGCCCCTCCGAGATCCAGCGCCGCCGCTCCACCAGGTCCTCATGCATGATGGCGATCTGCCCGGCCGGCCCGCCAAAGCTGATGCAGCCCAGCTTCAGCCAGTAGCGCAGGGCTTCGGCGCGGGTGGGCGGGAGGGGTGCAGCGGGTGCAGCGGGTGCATCAAGCGAACTGGGAGGCATGCCGCAAATGTCTCATACGGCAGCCGCCGCCGACGCCTGCAGGCACCTATACCGCATCCGTACCGCACCCGTACCGCACCCGCGCTGCGCAGACGCTACATCTGCCGGGCGGCCTGCTTGACCAGCACCGGCTCGGCGCGGTAGCTGCCCGGGAACAGCTGCTTGAGCTGCTCCACCTTGGGCAGGTCGTTGATGACGATGTAGGGATGGCGCGGGTTCTCCGTCATGAAGTCCTGGTGGTAGTTCTCGGCCGGGAAGAAGCTGGGCTTGTCCTCCAGCCGGGTCACGATGGGCTTGCCGAAGACCTTGGCCGCGTCCAGCTGGGCCACATAGGCCTGGGCGGTCTTGAGCTGGGCGGCGTCGGTGGCGAAGATGGCCGAGCGGTACTGCGTGCCCGTGTCCGGTCCCTGGCGGTTGAGCTGGGTCGGGTCATGGGCCACGGAAAAGTAGATCTGCAGCAGCTGCCCGTAGCTGACCTGGGCCGGGTCATAGGTGACCTCGACCGACTCCGCATGCCCGGTGCGTCCGCTGCTCACCGCCGAATACGAGGCCTGGGCCGCCGTGCCGCCGCTGTAGCCCGATACGGCGCGCTGCACGCCCTTGACGTGCTGGAACACGCCTTGCACGCCCCAGAAGCAGCCGCCCGCAAAGATGGCTTTCTGCGGCCCCTGGCCCGTGGCGGGCGCATCCTGCGCGGGTGGTGGAATGCGCACGGCCTGCTCGGCCGCCTGCAGGTTGCTGCCCTGCCACAGCAGGGCGCCGCCCAGCAGCACGGCGCTGCCGGTCAGCAGTTGCAGAAGGCCGCGGCGGCGGGGTGCGGTGGCGAGGGTGGAATCGTTGGTCATGGTGTCTCTCCGGTGAAAGTGAAGTGGCCAGGGATCAGCCAAAGGTGAAGGCATAGGCGGAGATGCCGGGGTCCAGGAATTCGATGCTGAAGGTGCGTTCGGCTGCGCCGCCGTCCTGGCGCACCAGCTGGTACAGGCGCTGCTCGGTCACGCTGCCGCTGCCGTCGGCGGCCACGTCCATGCCGCGCGAGGCGCCGGGCGCCTTGCCGTCGATCAGCACCTTGAAGCGCACGGGCTTGCCATCGCTGCCGGGGCCCAGCACCAGGTGCAGGTCACGTGCCTGGAAGCGGTAGGTGATGCGACCGGTGGCGCCGTCCAGCGTGGCGCTTTCCGGGCCCACCGTCCATTGGCCGCTCAGGCCCCAGGCGTTCAGCGGCAGGCGCTCGGGCGTGGCATAGGCGGTGGCCTGGTTGTGCACGGCGGCAGGCGTGGCGGCAAATTGCTCGGCGCGCTCATAGCCCAGGTAGGTTTCGTGCGAGCGCACGGCTGCCATGTCGGCTGCCTGCTGCACGCCCTTGGCCTGCACGTCGATCAGGCCCTGGTCCACCTGCTTCGATCCGGCTTCATGCAGCAGTTGCTGGATCACGCGCTCGGACTCGGCATAGCCGCCCTCGCCAAAGTGGTGGTGCCGGATGCGGCCCTGGGCATCGATGAAGTAGTGCGCCGGCCAGTACTGGTTGTTGAAGGCGCGCCAGATCTTGTAGCCGTTGTCCACGGCCACGGGGTAGCCGATGCCCAGGTCCTTGATGGCCTTTTCCACGTTGGACAGCTTGCGCTCGAAGGCGAACTCCGGCGCATGCACGCCCACCACCACCAGGCCCTGGTCGCGGTATTTCTCGGCCCAGGCCTTCACATAGGGCAGGGTGCGCAGGCAGTTGATGCATGAATAGGTCCAGAAATCCACCAGCACCACCTTGCCGCGCAGTTGTTCGGCCGTCAGCGGGGGGGAGTTGAGCCAGTCGGTGGCGCCGTCCAGCGCAGGGGCCAGCCCTTCGTCCGGCAGGGCGGCGCGGGACGGGCCGCCGGCCATGCGCATGGCGCCGCCTGCGGCCATCATGGCCGGGCCAGCACCCTCACCCCTGTCCACGGCGGCCATCATTGCGGGACCGGCCTGCATGGCCATGGCGCCACCCTCGGGCCTGCCGCTCAGGCGGTCCAGCAGCCTTTGCTCCAGGCCGCCGGTGGAGGCCGTGGACACTTGCGCCAGCACGCCCGTGTCCAGCCCCAGCGCAATCGCGCCCACGCCGGCCAGCATGGCTGCGCCCAGCCCGCGCCGCACCCATTCGCCCGCACCCAGCATGCGCTTGAGCGCCGCAAACACCTTGCCGCCCAGCAGCAAGGCCGCCGCCATGGAGGTGGCCGCACCGGCCGCATAGGCCAGCAGCAGCAGGCTGGAGGTGGTGTTGGCGCCCTGCAGTGCGGCGCCCGTGAGGATCAGGCCCAGGATGGGGCCGGCGCAGGGCGCCCACAGCAGGCCCGTGGCCACGCCCAGCAGCAGCGAGGCGCCGGGGCGGGCGCCGCCGTCCGTGCCCTGGGCACGCTCGGACAGGCGCGAGCCCGCCGCCACCAGCGGCCGCGTCAGCCGCTCGGACAGGCCGGGCCACAGCAGGGTCAGCGCAAACACGGCGACCAGGCCCAGGGCCAGCCAGCGGCCGTATTCATTGGCGGCCACCACCCAGCCGCCGCCCACGGCGGCCAGCGAGGCCACCAGGGCGAAGGTCAGCGCCATGCCCGCCAGCAGCGGCAGGCCGCTTTTGGCGAAGGGCTGGTCGGCGCGTGCAAAGACGAAGGGCAGCACCGGCAGGATGCAGGGGCTGACGATGGTCAGCACCCCGCCCAGATAGGCCAGGACGATCAGCAGCATGGCGTGGCTCCCGGGTTCAGGCAGGCTGGGGCGTGAACGTCAGCGACAGCCCGTTCATGCAGTAGCGCAGGCCCGTGGGCTTGGGGCCGTCGTCGAAGACATGGCCCAGGTGGCCACCGCAGCGGCGGCAATGCACCTCGGTGCGCAGCATGCCGTAGGTGCGGTCCTGACGCGTGGCCACGGCCTTGTCCAGCGGCTGCCAGAAGCTGGGCCAGCCCGTGCCGCTGTCGAACTTGGTTTTGGACGAGAACAGCGGCAGCGCGCAGCCCGCGCAGGCAAAGGTGCCAGCGCGGTGCTCCTTGTTCAGGGGGCTGGTGCCGGCGCGCTCCGTGCCTTCCTTGCGCAGGATCTGGTACTGCTCGGGCGTGAGCCGGGCACGCCACTCGGCGTCGCTGTAGCTCACCTCGAAGATTTCGCTGGAGGCGGCGGCCGGTGCGCGGCGCGGGAACAGGCTGGCCGCCAGCACGGCGGTGGTGCCGGCGCCTGCAGTCCACAGAAGATGGCGTCTGGTGGTCATGGTGTGCTCCTGAAGGTTCTTTGCGTCTGAAAACGATGCGATGCCAGTCAGGTTAGGGCGGCGGCCTCCCGAAGTCTTCACGCAGAGTTCAAAGATTCGTGATAACTCCCGGCCCCGGTATTGCGCACAATGGCAGCCACTCCCGCCACTTCCAGGAAACCGCATCCGATGACCGCCACGCGCCGCGTACTTCTCGTCGAGGACGACGCCCATATCGCCGACCTGCTCACGCTGCACCTGCGCGACGAAGGCCTGGAAGTCATGCACTGCGCGCGTGGCGACGACGGCCTGCGCCAACTGGAGCGCGGCGGCTGGGACGCGCTGGTGCTGGACATCATGCTGCCCGGCGTGGACGGCCTGGAGATCTGCCGCCGCGCCCGCGCCATGGCGCGCTACACGCCCATCATCATCATCAGCGCGCGCTCCAGCGAGGTGCAGCGCATCCTGGGCCTGGAGATCGGCGCCGACGACTACCTGGCCAAGCCGTTTTCCGTGCTGGAGCTGGTGGCGCGCGTCAAGGCGCTGCTGCGCCGCGTGGAGGCGCTGGCCCAGAATGCGCGGCTGGAGTCCGGCAGCCTGACCATCGCCGGCCTGGCCATGGACCCCGTGGCGCGCGATGCCCGGCTGCATGGTGCCCGGCTGGACCTGACCCCGCGCGAGTTCGACCTGCTGTACTTCTTCGCGCGCCAGCCCGGCAAGGTGTTCTCGCGCATGGACCTGCTCAACGCCGTCTGGGGCTACCAGCACGAAGGCTACGAGCACACCGTCAACACCCACATCAACCGCCTGCGAGCCAAGATCGAGGCCGACCCGGCCCAGCCCGCGCGCATCCTTACCGTCTGGGGGCGCGGCTACAAGTTCGCCGAGGCGGGGGAGGGCGCCTGACATGAAGCTGCGCCTGACACTGACCCAGCGCCTGTCCCTGGTCTTTGCCGTGCTGCTGCTGGTGTGCAGCGGCACATCGGCCTGGATGCAGTTGCGCGCCAGCCGCATGCACGAGCTGGAAGTGGTGCAGGGCCTGTCGCGCGATGTGGCCGAAAGCATTGCGCGCGACGCCCAGCTGACCGACGCCAACGGCCTCATGCCCGGCGCCGTGCGCAGCTTCTTCAACCAGCTCATGTTGGTCAACCCCAGCGTGGAGGTCTACCTGCTGGATGCCGACGGCCGCATTGCCGGCCATGCCGCCCCCGACGGCCGCGTGCGCCGCGAGCGCGTGGACCTGGCGCCCGTGCACCGGCTGCTGGAAGGCGGCACCCTGCCCATCCTGGGCGACGACCCGCGCAGCGTCGAAGGCCGCAAGGTCTTCAGCGCGGCGCCGCTGCGCGTCAACGGTAAGGACGTGGGCTTCATCTACGTGGTGCTGCAGGGCGAGGCGCATGACCAGCTGGTGGCGCAGGGCTCGGCCAACTCGGTGCTCAGCACGGCGCTGTGGTCCATCGGCATGGTGGCGCTGCTGTGCCTGGTGGCGGGCCTGGTGGCCTTTGCGCTGATCACGCGGCCGCTGCGCCGTCTCACCGAAGAGGTGGCCGGTTTCGACATCCATGGCGCGCCCCCGGACCTGCCGCCCCCCCAGCCCGGCGCCGCACAGGACAGCCGTGACGAGATCGCCGTGCTGGACTCGGCCTACCGCCGCATGGTGGCGCGCATCGGCGAGCAGTGGCGGGCGCTCACGCGCCAGGACCAGGAGCGGCGCGAACTCATCGCCAACGTCTCGCACGACCTGCGCACGCCGCTGTCGTCCCTGCACGGCTACCTGGAAACGCTGCTGCTCAAGGACGCCGTGCTCGACGCCACCGAGCGCCGCCGCTACCTGGGCATTGCCCTGGCCCAGAGCCAGAAGGTGGGCGAGCTGGCGCAAAGCCTGTTCGAGCTGGCGCGCCTGGAATACGGCTTTGTCCAGCCCGAGCCGGAGCCGTTTTCCATGCCCGACCTGGTGCAGGACGTGTTCCAGAAATTCGAGCTGCGTGCCGAGGCGCGCCAGGTGGCGCTGCGGGCCGACTTCCCGCCCCGCCTGCCCGTCGTCCAGGCCGACCTGGGCATGATCGAGCGCGTGCTGGGCAACCTGCTGGACAACGCGCTGCGCCACACGCCCGGCGGCGGCAGCATCCAGGTGGCGCTGGCGGCAGCGGGCAACGCGGTCGAAGTCACCGTGGCCGACACCGGCCCCGGCATCTCGGCCGATCTGCGCGAAGGCCTGTTCGAGCGCCCCTTCACCGTGGGCGGCGCCCGCCGCGGCGGCGGCCTGGGCCTGCGCATCGTCCACCGCATGCTGGAGCTGCACGGCTGCCGCATCGAACTGGTGGACCAGCCGGGGCAGGGGGCGAGCTTCCGGTTCGTGCTGCCTGCGGCCGCGCAGGCAACGGGCGCCGGCGCCCGGCCGCGCCAGGGCTGACGCGGATCGTGGGTTACCCTTGTGCACAGCGCGCCCTCGACGGCGCGGCATGCACAAGATCGTCAACACGCCCCCAAGGACCCACGCCATGTCAACGTCTGCCTCCCCGGTTCATCGCCTGCCCGCATGGGTGCCGCTGCGCTACACCACGTTCTGCCTGAGCCTGGTCGGCAGCGCGGGGCTGCTGGTGGCGGCGCTGGTGTGGGGAGGGCTGTGGTGGTGGCTGGGCTTTGGCGTGTGCGCCGCGCTGGCGCTGCTGGGCGTGCGCGACATGACCCAGGTGCGCCATTCGGTGCTGCGCAACTACCCCATCATCGGCCACCTGCGGTTTCTGCTGGAGTTCATCCGGCCCGAGATGCGGCAGTACTTCATCGAGTCCGACCATGAGGCGCTGCCGTTCTCGCGCGCCCAGCGTTCCCTGGTCTACCAGCGCGCCAAGGGCGACCCGGACAGCCGCCCCTTGGGCACGCAGCTCAACGTCACGGCCCAGGGCTATGAATGGGTGAACCATTCCATGCAGCCCACCAAGCTGGCCTCGCATGATTTCCGCATCACCATCGGCTGCGCCGATGAAGGCGCCTCGCCCTGCACCCAGCCCTACAGCGCCAGCATCTTCAACATCTCGGCCATGAGCTTTGGCGCGCTGTCGGCCAATGCCATCCTGGCGCTGAACAAGGGCGCGAAGATGGGCGGCTTTGCGCACGACACGGGCGAGGGCTCTATCAGCCAGCACCACCGCGTGCACGGCGGCGACCTGATCTGGGAGGTGGCCTCGGGCTACTTCGGCTGCCGCAACGACGATGGCAGCTTCAACGAAGAAAAATTCATCGCCAACGCCACCGACCCGCAGGTCAAACTCATCGAGATCAAGCTCAGCCAGGGCGCCAAGCCCGGCCACGGCGGCATGCTGCTGGGCGCCAAGGTCACCCCTGAGATCGCCGCCGCGCGCGGCGTGCCCGTGGGCGTGGACTGCATCAGCCCGTCCAGCCACAGTGCCTTCAAGACACCGGTGGAGATGATGCATTTCATCGCCCGCCTGCGCGAGAAGTCGGGCGGCAAGCCCACGGGCTTCAAGTTCTGCGTGGGCCATCCCTGGGAGTGGTTCGCCATCGTCAAGGCCATGCAGGAGACGGACATCACGCCGGACTTCATCGTGGTCGATGGCGCCGAGGGCGGCACGGGCGCGGCGCCCGTGGAATTCACCGACCACGTGGGCGTACCGCTGCAGGAAGGGCTGCTGCTGGTGCACAACACGCTGATCGGCGTGGGCCTGCGCCACCGCATCAAGATCGGCGCGGCCGGCAAGGTGATCACGGCCTTCGACATCGCGCGCATGATGGCGCTGGGCGCCGACTGGTGCAACGCCGGGCGCGGCTTCATGATGGCCCTGGGCTGCATCCAGGCGCAGAACTGCCACACCGGCCACTGCCCCACGGGCGTGGCCACGCAGGATGCGGCGCGCCAGAAGGCCCTGGTCGTGCCCGACAAGGCCACGCGCGTGGCCAACTTCCACGACAAGACCCTGCATGCGCTGCAGGAGCTGGTGCAGGCTGCGGGCCTGGAGCACCCTTGCGACATCACGGCCCACCACATCGTGCGGCGCATCTCCGACACCGAGGTGCGGCAGCTGGCCAACCTGGTCCTGCGCGTGGAGCCCGGCGCGCTGCTGGGGCCGCTGGACAAGCAGCACAGCGTGTTCAAGCTCTACTGGCCGGGCGCCAGCGCCCACACCTTCCAGTTCGCGCCTCCCACGCTCAAGCCTTCTGCGCCGCAGGCCAAGGCGCAGGCGGCAGGCCAGGCTGCCTAGAGGCGCCACGCACAGAAGGCAGGCGCCACAGACCACAGCCGATTACAGGTTTTAACAACCCTCGGGGATAATGCGCCCCGAGAACTTGGTGCACAACTGTATTTTTCTGTGTAAATGAAAACTATTTTGGTTCGCATTGCGGCTGCCGTCTTCGGCGGCTATGCCTTCACCTGGGGCTTCATCGCCCTGGGCGTGGTGCTGATGTTTGCCGCCGGAATGGAGTTCCACGATGCCGAGCATCTGGGCTACATCCTCGGCTTCCTGGTGTTTCTGACGGTGTTCCTCTGGGCCTTTGCGGCGCAGAGCCTCCCGCGCGTCTGGGCCGTGCTGGCCGGTGGCGGCATTGTCATGACCGGCTGCGCATCGCTGCTCCAGCAGATGCTGCTGCCCTGATCCGGAGATCGCTTCCCATGTTCCAGAATTTCCGCCTTTCCATGGCCTGGCTGCACACCTGGTTCGGGCTGGTGCTCGGCTTCGTGCTCATGGCCGCGTTCTTCTTTGGCGCGCTGTCGGTGTTCGACCGCGAGATCGACCGCTGGGCCATTCCGGCTTCGCGCTTCGAGCCCACGCCCATGCCCTCGTACGACCAGATCCTCAAGCCGGTCTTCGAGTCCATGCAGCCCAACGCCCAGGCGCGCGAGGCCATGCGCGGCGAGGTCAACGGCGCGCTGCCCGAGCGCTTCGACACGCCCCAGCGCTGGGGCGCCTACACCACGCACCGCGACCCGGTGCTGGGCCTGTTCGCCGGCTACGAGGTGGCCAACGCCAAGAAGCCCGAGACCCTGATCTGGGCCATGCGCACCATCGACCCGCGCAATGGCGAGTCCCTGCCGGACGACCACCTCAAGATCGGCAGCCAGTTCTTCTACCCGCTGCACTACAGCCTGACGCTCAACTGGATGGGCCTGGGCTACTGGATCGTGGGCTTTGCCGCACTCATCATGCTGGTGGCCCTGGTCAGCGGCGTGGTCATGCACCGCAAGATCTTCCGCGAGCTGTTCACCTTCCGTCCGAAGAAGGCCACCCAGCGCAGCGTGCTGGACCTGCACAACATGACGGGCGTGGTTGCGCTGCCCTTCCACTTCTTCTTCGCCTTCACGGGGCTGGTGATCTTTGCGGGCATCTACTTCCCCATCACCCACACCCAGCTGGAGCCCCTGCACGAGCTGCACGAAAAAATGGAGGCCGAGGAAACCGGCCTGCCGCACGACCGCGCCGGCGTGGCCGCGCCCGTGGCCTCGGTGGACGCCATGGTGGCCGAGGCGCAGCGCCGCTGGGCCGCCAAGGGCATGGCCGGCGACGTGGGCTTCCTGTCCGTCACCCATGTGGGCGATGCCAATGGCTACGTCAGCGTCTACCGCGCCGGCACCGACCGCATCGCGCTCACGGGCGAGGGCATCCACTTCAAGGCCAGCACGGGCGCGCTGTTGCGCGAAGACCCGCCGCGCACGGCCGTGGACAGCCTCAACACCTTCCTCACCGGCCTGCACCTGCAGCACTTCCGCCACTGGCTGCTGCGCTGGCTGTACGTGCTCGGTGGCCTGGCCGGCTGCGCCTGCATTGCCACCGGCTTCGTCTTCTTCGTGGAAAAGCGCAAGAAGCAGCACGCCAAGCAGGGCGTGCAGGGCGCGCGCGTGGTCGATGCCCTGGCCGTCACCACCGTCACCGGCATGCTGGTGGCCGCCCTGGGCATGCTGATTTCCAACCGCCTGCTGCCCGAGGCCATGCCCCAGGGCTGGCCGGGCCGGGGCGACATGGAGCGCTATTTCTTCTGGGCCGCCTGGCTGCTGGCCATGGCGCATGCCTTTGTGCGCAGCGCCCCCGTGGCCCGGGGCCTGCCCAACCCAGCATGGCGCGAGCAGTGCTGGGCCGTGGCCGCCATGGCCGTCACGGCCGTGCTGCTGAACTGGCTGACCACGGGCGACCACCTGTTCAAGACCCTGGGCGCGGGCTACTGGCCCGTGGCCGGCGTGGACCTGTTCATGCTGGCCAGCGCCGTGCTGGCCGTGGTGGTGGCACGCAAGCTCAAGAGCCGCGTGGCCACCGCCACGCCTGCACGCACGGCGGAGGTGGCCCATGTCTGAGGGACTGATGGACGCACTGCTGCTGGCCGCCGCCTTTGCCGCCTCGCTGGCCGGCATGGGCTGGTTTGCGCTGGCCAAGGACGTGCACTGGGAGCAGGTGCACGGCGACATGCCCCAGCCCGATGGCAAGGTCAGGCTGCTGCGCTGGCTGGGAGCCTCGGGGCTGGCCGCCTCGCTGGGACTGTGCCTGGCGGTGGACCATGCCTCCATGGCCTCCCTGGTCTGGATCATGACGCTGGCCGCTGCCGCCCTGGCCATTGCCTTCACCCTGACCTGGCGGCCGAGCTGGCTGCGCTGGCTGCCGGCCTGACGTTTGCGCGGGGACCACTGCGCCCGCTGCAGGCTCAGGCCTGCCTTTTCCTCATCCTGCGGCTGGCCAGATAGGCCATGCCGCACAGCAGCGCCAGCATGCCGCCCTTGCCCAGGCCGGGAACGGCCTGGACATTTCCGGGGCCGGCACCGGGCCCTGGGTCCGTGCCCGGACCGGGATCGGTGCCCGGGCCCGGGTCGGGAGGATCGGCAGCGATCACCTCGATGGACACGGATGCCGGTGCGGCAGCGCTCTGGTGCCCGTCGGATACCGTGAAGGCGAAGGTATCGGGCCCGGAGTAGCCGGCCGCCGGCGTGTAGACCAGCGTGCCCGTCTGGGGATCGAAGCCGCTGATGCCGCCATGGGCGGGGCCAGCGGTGATCTCGAAGCGCAACGGGTCCGACTCGAAGTCCGTGCCAGCGAGGGTGATGGACAGCGCCGTATCCTGCGGCGTCGTGACGGCTTGCGGCAGCGCCACGGGGGCGGCGTTGGCCGCCATTGCGTTGGAAAAGCGCGAGGTGTCGCCGGTGGAAATCCGGGTGGCGGTCGCCGTGACAGCGGCCTGGTCGCCCGGAGGCATGGCGCCCTTGAACGCCAAGGGCGCATGGCCGGAGGCATCGGTGGTCACGGTCTGCGAGCCCAGCAGAACCTTGCCGGCGGCGCGCTCCACCAGCCCGTCGGGCAGCCTGGGCGTCGAGAAATACTCGATGCGCATGCTCTCGTTGGCGACGCTGTCCAGCGTGCCGGACAGGCCGTCGGGCGTCACCGTGAGCAGCACCGGCTCGGCAGGATCTCCGTTGGCCAGGCTGGTTCGTGCGATGCCTCCCTCGGTATTGCCGTAGATGGCATTGCCGAGCATGGAGACGCCCTTGACTTCGTCCCCCCGCAATCCCACGCCGAACAGCCTGTTGTGCGCAATCACGTTGGCATGTGCCGCGTCGTCACCGCCGACCAGGGTGTCATGGGCCTTCTGGAAAAAGGAAACGCCTTCCCCATTGGGCAGGGCGGTTCCCTGGGGACTGACGCCCACGTAGTTGCCCTGCACGAGGTTGTTCTTGCCGGCGCCCTGGAACTGTATGCCGGACGCCTTGCTGCCACCGACGATGTTTCCGCGCACGGTCACCTCGTCCGAATCCTTGATGACGATGCCCCATTGATTGGGCAGCATGGTGCTGGCATCCAGGCTGGTTCCCACGATATTCCCGGCAATCAGGGTATTCGAGTTGCGTGCGGCGTAGTTTCCATTCAATTCAATGGCCGTTTCCTTGTTTCCGGCAACCAGGTTGCCGTCGTCAGGGCCTGTGCCAATGCGATGTCCGCCTTTCGGCGAAAAGAATACGGCAATGCCTGGCCCATTGTTGGCAATCATGGCCGTGCCGGCTGCATTGGTCCCGACACGGTTGCGGGTCACCAGCGTGTGCGAGCCGGAAATGGAAATCCCGGATGAACCACCGGTTTCCCTGACATTGCCGGAGACGAGGTTGCTGTCGATCAGCGTGCCGGTAAATTCGGATGCCACGCTGATGCCGTTTCCCTGGTTTCCCAGCGCCACGTTGCCGGTGATATCGGTGCCTATGTAATTTCCCTGAATGATGTTTTCCGTACCGACGCCCGGCCAGGAAAGCCATATTCCGGAATTTTCCGCCGCGGAAATGACATTTCGCCCGCCAATATCCAGATTGCCGATGCGGTTGCGGTTGCCGGAGTTGACAATAATGTTGCTGCGGTTGCCCATGGCGACCGTTCCCGATGCGTCAACGCCTATGTGGCAGCCCAGCACGGTGTTGCCGTCGCCTGTCACCGTCAGGGCCGTGCTGAAGCCGCCTATCGCCAGACCGCGCACCGTGATGGCGCCTGCCAGCTCAAGCCCTATACCGAACTCGGAGCTGCCTGCCTGCAGCGTGATCAGGGGGCGGCGTGGCAAGTGGTCCTCATAGCCGGGTTGCGTGCTGGCGTCCACCGTCAGTGATGTGGCCGGTGCAATGGGCTGCATGAGGCTTCCATTCCAGTTGCTTTGGGTGACGATGGTCTGCTCTCCCCCCGCACCGATGCTGAACTCGATGCGGTTGTCGCCCCCTTTGTTGCGGTTGGCGTTGGCGTAGGTGATGGCGTCGCGCAGGGAGCAGGGTCCCAGGCCGGTGCTGGCGCACGGGCCGCTTGCGTCGGCGGCGCTGTCCACCACGACGGTCCATGCATGGGCCGTGGCGACACAGCCTTGCAAGAGCAACGCCAGGGCGAGCAGGCGCAGCGGTCTGTTTGCCGGCCTGGTCGTGAATCGTTGCCTGTATATCCTCATTGCCATTTTTACTTTCCCTGAAAGAGGCTGCCGAAACGCATTCTGGATATTGCGCAATACAGGACGTGAAATAGCGCTGGCATTCTGCATGCGCGACGTCTGTGTGCAATATCACAGGGGTGGTCAGAAACGGAGCAGCCTTTGTCGATGAATCAATCCGGCAATGATCTCCAGGGCATCGGAATATTGGTTTAAGAATTTTCTTAAAGTGACAGGAATAATGGCATTTCCAAAGAGATTTGACGATTTTCCGATGGCGGATCGATGCTTGAAATCGCTCTTTGGCGAGGCGGCGTGCAAGAGGTTTCAGTATTAAGAAAATTCTTAGTCCAAATTCGCCCTTTGATTTCTAAGATTCGGCAATGCGCCAGTTTCAAGCTCTCTTGTTTTCTTCCAGATCGATACATCACAGGCTGTGCCTGTCCCTGGCACGGCGTGATTTGATGGCATTTGCACTGGCGATCATGGCCATGCTGGCCTGTGCCGGTCACGGCGGCAGGGACGCCGCCGCCCCGGCGACGCCATCGCGCAGCCTGGGTCATGTGCCCGTGCGAGACATTCAGTTGTTTTTCATGGACCGATGTTTCCTGCTGCTGGACGCTGCGGTGGGGGCCACGCACGCAGCCATCCACACGCAAGCCGGTTATGCCTGGTCGTGGCGCGCCAGCGCACCGCAGGGCCAGCCCGGGCCGCTCCATTCACTGATGCAGGCAGGCCGGGCGCTTCCCGAATCCCTGTTGCTGCGCAAATCCGCGAACAACGCCGGATGGCTTGCAGGCCGCTGGGAGCCCGCGCGGCAGCTGGTCAGGGCCCATGTCTGGCTGCTGCTGGGGTCCGTGTCGCTGGGACTTGCCTTCATGGCTGCACTTGCATGGTGCGTGCGCCGGCTGCGCCGCAGCGTGCCGGCTTCGGCCTGGAGCCGGGCAGGCGCCTGCGCCGCCGGTGATGCGCTCTGCCGAAAGCTGCTGGACACGGCCCCCGTGGGCCTGGCGCTGGTGCGGTGCAGCGATCGCAGCCTGCTGCTGTCCAACGGACTGGCGCGGCAGTGGGTGTGCAGTGATTCTTCGTGGTTCGAGCATGCCGTTGCCGAGGGCGCGCAGCAGGGCCGGCGCGAGCTGGTGCTGGGAGACGGTCGGCTGGTGGAGGTCCGCACCACGCACACCAGCCACGCTGGCGAGCCGGTGGTTTTTTGCCTGGTCAGCGATGTGACGGCGCTCAGGCAGGCGCAGGCAGCGCTGGTCGATGCCAAGCTGCGCGCCGAATCGGCAAGCCAGGCCAAGACGCAGTTTCTGGCCACCATGAGCCATGAAATACGGACGCCGCTCTTTGGCATCCTGGGAACGCTGGAGCTGCTGGCGCTGTCCAGGGCTCCTTCCGAACAGACCCGCTACCTGGGGGCCATGCAGCAGGCATCGGCCTCCTTGCTGCGCATCGTCAACGACAGCCTGGACCTGTCGGCCATCGAGGCGGGCCGGCTGCAGCTGGAGGCCCATGCGTTTTCGGCCACCGAACTGCTCGACAGCGTGGCCGCGGGCCTGCTGTCGCGTGCCGAGCAAAAGGGGCTGCAGCTGTATGCCGTCTCCGATGTGAAAACGCCGCCGCTGCTGGTGGGCGATGCCTTGCGGCTGCGGCAGATCCTGGACAACCTGGTGGGCAATGCCATCAAGTTCACGTTCTCCGGCCATGTGGCCATCCGCCTGCAGGTCATGGGCGAAAGCGAGGAAGGCACCGACCTGCGGTTCCAGGTTCAGGACACCGGCATCGGCATCGAGCCGGAGCAGCAGCCCTTCCTGTTCGACCCGTACTTCCGTGCCCATGCGGCCACGCAGCAGCAGGTCCAGGGCGCGGGCCTGGGGCTGTCCATCTGCCTGCGCCTCAGCCAGGAGATGGGCGGGCGGCTGACGGCCGCCAGCCAGCCGGGACTGGGGACCTGCGTGTCATTCGAGCTGCGCCTGCCGCGCGAGAGCGCGGCAGGCTATGAGGCGGTGCCCAGTCTGTTGCCGCACACCGTCTACGTGGATGGCGCCATTCCGGAAGTCGTGCACAACCTGTGCGCCTGGCTGCGGCATTGGGGCGCCATGGCCCAGCCCTACCGGGAGCAGGTGCAGGGCTCCAATGAACAGGCGGTGCTGGTGCAAGCCTGGCCACGGTCGGTGCGCCGTCCGCAATGGACGGGCAAATGCGTTCTGGCGCTGGCGCCGGGCGAGGTTCCCCGCGAAACCCTGCAGGCCCGTGTGTGGGAAACCAGCATGCCTGGCGTGCTGGCCGTGGGCCAGGCGCTGGGCATGGCCCAGCAGGGCATTGCGCCGGGCGCGCGCCCTGACCTGTACGCCGCCGTTTCCCAGGTCCACGAGCCGATGGGGCTGAGTGTGCTCATCGTCGAGGACAACCCCATCAACAGAATCATCCTGCGAGAGCAACTGCAGGTGCTGGGCTGCGAGGTCCAGCAGGCCAGCAATGGGCAGGACGCGCTGTCCATGCCCGGACTGCTCGAGTTCGACGCCGTTCTCACCGACCTGCACATGCCGTTGCTGGACGGCCTGGCCCTGGCGCGTGCGCTCAGAAAGCGTGGCTACGGCCGCCCGATCGTCGGGCTGACGGCCAATGCCCAGCCGCAGCCGCAGACGCAAACGCAGGCGCAAGGGCAGGGCGACGGACTGCCGGCCGGCTTCGACAGCCTGCTGTGCAAGCCATTCACGTTGGCGGTGCTGCGCACCACCCTGAACCACATCAAGCAATGCAGGACCTGATCCCATGCTGTCGACATTCAAAGTACTCATTCTTGACGACCACGCCCTGTGCTGCGAGCACACGCGCAGCCTGCTCATGGAGGCGGGAATCGTGGACACGCACATTGCCTGCAACGCACGCGATGCACTGCAAATGCTGCGCGATGGCGGATTCCACCTCGTCATCACCGACCTGAAAATGCCCGACATGGACGGCCTGCAGTTCATCAATGAACTGAGCCAGCGCGGCCTGCATCCCATGCTCGTCATATCCAGCTCCTGCTCGCGCCGGTTGATGAACAGTGTCAGTCTCATGGCCAAGGAGTCCGGCTTTTCCGTCATCGGGATGTTTCAAAAGCCGTTCGGTGCGGACCATGTCCAGGTCCTGGCCAGCCAACTCAGGTCCTTGCGTGCCTACGAGAGGAAAAGTACTCCAGGGATCAAGGAACGGCCGATTTTCGCCAAGGCACACCTGATCCAGGCGCTGGAGGAGAAAACCATACAGGCCTGGTTCCAGCCCAAGAAATCCCTGCTCACGGGCCACACCGTCGGTGTGGAAGCGCTGGCACGCTGGAACGATCGGCAGTTCGGCTTCATGATGCCGGGCTCGTTCATGTCCGCCATCCGGTTCCATGGCCTGGACCATGCCTTGCTGGTGCGGATGATGGAAGACGCCATGGCAGCGCACCTGGCCTGGCGCAGTTCGGGATATGTGATTCCCGTATCCGTCAACCTGCCGATACCGTTGCTGGACGATATCGGGCTGCCGGATGAGTTGCACGACATGGCGGCCCGGTGCGGCATCGCTGCGGAGAACATCACGTTCGAGCTGCTGGAGGACCAGGCCGTCGGCATACCCGCCAACTACTACATGTGCGCGAGCCGCCTGCGGCTCAAAGGCTTTGGCCTGGCCCAGGATGACTACGGGCGGGGTTACAGCTCGATGTACAGCCTCATCTCCACGCCCTTCACCGAATTGAAGATCGACCGGGCCTTCGTGGCCGGCGCCGCGGGTGACGAGGTGCGCACTGCGGCCTTGACATCGTCGGTGCAGCTGGGGCGGCAACTGGGCCTGACGGTGACGGCGGAAGGGGTGGAGACCACCCAGGACCTGGAGTTGCTGCGCAGCATCGGCTGCGATTGCGTGCAGGGATATCTGCTGTCCGCCGCGGTGCCCGCCAGCGAATTTGCCCTTATGCTGGCATCCGAACCCCGACACCAAGGCAACCCCACCTGACCCAAGCACGCAAGGCGTCCATGCCCGACTCCCCGTTCAGCAAGATCACACGCACCACACGCTGGCAGAACCGGGTACTGTTTGGAGTGCTTCCCCTTGCGATCTTCCTCATCGCCGTGCTGCTGTGGGGCTCTGAGAGGATCTTCGAGCAGGAGCAGGGCCGCCTGGCCTTGAACTTCTCCGCCATCGTCGGCTCGCTGGACGAGCAGGAGATCTTTCTTCGGCGGCTCAAGGGCCGCAACGAGTCCTGGAAAGCGCTGCCGGACCAGAGGATAGCCACCATCGTTGACGTGCCCGCTCCTGCGCAGGCGGACTACCGCATGTTCCGTGGCCGCGAGGCCATCGGCGGCATTCCCTTTTCACTGCAATGCTCTGCGCGCGCGGCCTGCGACACGCTCCCGGACCGGCTTTTCTCGCTGGGCAGCTCCCTGGCCGCGGGCTATTCCTCCTTCTGGGCAGGCTCCTACTTCCCTGCAGCCGCTGCCTTCTTCACCAAGGAGGATGGGGCGATCAGCATTGGCGTGCCGGCCATCGACGTGCCCATCGGCAACGAGAGCGTCACGCAGGAAATGTTCGACAGCACGATTGCCGCCGTCAAGGCGCATCTGCGGGCCAGGGCCGCCGATGCCCGGCCTGGCGCCGGCTCCACGGCGCCGGCGCAGGAGATCGTCTGGTTCCGGTCGCCCCAGTTCCCGGAAAAGATGATCGGCATGGTCGCAGCCGGCTTTTCAAGCCATATCGATGCCGGCGACGAAGCCGCCACAAGCCCGATCTACGCCGCCATCCTTTTCAGCCGCCAGCGCATCAGCGCCATAGAAAGATCCATCCATACGCTGCCCAGGCATCTTTTCTGGCTGGAGCACCGGGATTTCGGCGTGCTCATGGGCACCGGCCCGGTGCCGCAGGTGGACGAGGCGGGGATGCGGTACACGCGCAATGGCCTGATCCTCAAGACCGAGGATGCCTCCGGCCGGTGGACCGGCTACTACCAGGTGGACTACACCACCTTTTTCCAGGGCCGGCTGTTCGCGCCCTCTGCCGGCCTGGTGCTGGCCCTGCTGCTGAGCCTGCTGGCCGGTATCGCCTATACCCGCTGGTTCAACCGCAAGGTGATTGCGCCTGCCCAGGAAGCGCAGCGGGTCATCGTCGAGAGCAATCAATTCAACAGGACGCTGATCGAGACCGCCCCCGTGGCTGTCTGCCTTGTGGCCTACGGCAGTGGAAAGATCATCTTCAGCAACTCGCTGGTGCAGGAGTGGCTGCACTCGGCCGATGGCTACCTGCGCCCCGGCTCGCCGGAAAACAGGGCAGCGCTGGATGAAATTGTCCACGCCAGGGCCGCAGGAACCATGGAGCAGCTGGTCACCGCGCAGGGCCGAACGCTTTACGTGGCCTACGCGCCCACCCGCTACCTGGGCCAGGATGTGACGCTGTGCGTGTTTGCCGACGTCAGTGCGCGCGCAGAAATCGAGAGCAATCTGGAGCGGGCAAGAATCGCGGCGGACGAGGCCAACGAGGCAAAGTCCACCTTTCTGGCGACCATGAGCCACGAGATCCGCACGCCGCTGTATGGCGCGCTGGGCACGCTGGAGCTGCTGGGCCTGACCGAGCTCACGCAGCTGCAGCGCAAGTATGTGGACCGTATCGAAGCCTCCTCGTCCATCTTGCTGCAGATCATCAGCGACATCCTGGACACCAGCAAGATCGAGGCGGGCCAGTTGCAACTGGAAAAGGCCCCGTTCAATCCCCGGGAGCTGGTGCAAAACTGCACCAGCTCCTATGCCGCCATGGCGCAGCAAAACGGCCTGCTGCTGTTTTCCTGCGTGGACGCGCAGGTGCCCGAGTCGGTGCTGGGCGATGCGGTGCGCATCCGCCAGATCCTGGGCAATCTCATCAGCAATGCCATCAAGTTCACGGAGGCCGGCCATGTGATCGTCCGCCTGCGCAGCGTGCCGGGCACGGCCTCCCAGGTCCGGCTGGTGTTCGAGGTCTGCGACACGGGCGTGGGCATAGAGAAATCCCTGCATGGCGAGCTTTTCACGCCCTTTTATCTGGTCAAGAACAGCAGCCGCACTGCCCGTGGGGCGGGCCTGGGCCTGTCCATCTGCTGGAGCTTGGCCCGGATGATGTCCAGCTCCATCGAGGTCTGGAGCGAGCCCGGCCTGGGCAGCCGGTTCTGGTTCGAGCTGGGGCTGGAGACCGTCGCGCAGGAGGAGGAGGCGCCCGAGCTCAAGGGTGCCCGCATCGCGGTGCGCACCCCCCACCCGGAACTGACGGACAACATCTGTGCCTGGCTGCAGCGCTGGGGCGGCCAGGCCCGCGCGGCGGGCGCCGCTCCGGTGGCCGCGGACAAGGATGAACTGCTGCTGGACGTCCTGTTGCCGGCGGATAGCCCCGCGCCCGGATGGACGGGGCCGCACCTGAACCTTTCCTCGCCGGACAACCGGGGTATTGATGGGCACAACGTTATGAGCATCGGTTTGGGCATTGCGCAAGTGCTCGGCGGCGCACAGCGCTCGGCCGGCTCCGGCTCCGATCTGCCCCTGTTCGACCTGCGCGTGCTGGTCGCCGAGGACAATCCCGTCAACCAGGTGACGCTGCGCGGCCAGCTCGAGAGCCTGGGCTGCGAGGTCACGGTCGCCGACGATGGGGAGGAGGCGCTGGCGCTGTGGGACATCAGCCCGCACGATCTGGTGCTGACGGACGTGAACATGCCCTACCTCAACGGCTACGAACTGGCGGAGCGGCTGCGTGCGGAGGGCGTTGCCTGCCCCATCGTCGGCGTGACCGCCAATGCCATGCTGGACGAGGAAAACCGCTGCCTGAATGCCGGCATGAATGCCTGGCTGGTCAAGCCCATCCCGTTGCGCACGCTGGTCCGCACCCTGGAGAAATTCGCGCCGAAAAAGCGGCTCCGTCCGGCGCTTGCGCAGGCCGGTACCCCGGCGGGGGATACCCCGCAGCCTGCGGCCCTGTCGGAGCCCAACGTGCTGCAGACGCACCGGCAGGTCTTCGTGCAGTGCATGAACGACGACATCGCAATGCTGGCCCGTGGCCTGGATGAGCGCCGGCCCGACCTGGCCGCGCAGGCGCTGCATCGCATGCGTGGCGCCTTGCTGCTGGCCAGGATGCACGAGCTTGCCGCGCGCACCCAGTCGCTGGAGGACCAGCTCCCGAACGGCACCCGGGAGCCCGGCCTGCAGGCCGCGCTGTCAGTCCTGCTGGACGACCTCTTGGCCGACCTTCGAGCCATGATGGCGCAATTGCCCCAGCCCTAACCCTTTGCTTGCGATCCCATGAAACTGAAACTGCGCATTGCTGTCGTGGACGACCACGCCGTGGTCCTGCTTGGCGTCAAGGACTTCCTGGAGCAGGACCCCAATCTCCAGGTCGTGGCCACATTCGATACCCCATCGTCCTTGATGGAATACGCCAGATCGAACCCCCTGGATGTGGTCCTGACCGATTACTCCATGCCGGGCGATGATCTCTACGGAGATGGCCTGCGCTACGTGGACTATCTGATACGCCACTTCCCGCACCTCAAGGTGCTGGTGCTGACGACCGTCTCCAATCCCATGATCATCTCGGCCCTGTATGACGCGGGCGTCGCCGGCGTGCTGCTCAAGGAAGATCCGCTCAGCCAGATCATGGCGGCGCTGCAATGCGTGCGCCTCAACACCCGCTACTACTCGTCCTCGTTCCAGGCAGACACGCCCAGGCAGGAGCGGTCCGTTTTCCTGGCCGAGCGCGCCAACAGCCTCTCGCCGCGCGAGTTCGAAGTCCTCAGGCATTTCGCCAATGGGGAGTCCATCACCGAAATCGCCGCACGGCTGCGGCGCAGCGTCAAGACCGTCAGCCTCCAGAAGAACTCCGCCATGCGCAAGCTGAACGTGGACAGCAACCAGGACCTGGCGGCCTTCTGCGCCGAGCACCATCTCTTCGACTGACCTGCCTGCGGGCTGCACAAGCCGGTCACCCTTTTAGCCCCTGGCCTTGCGCCTGGCTGCCGTCCTCGGCGTCCCCCTCACCCAGGCGATAGTGCGGTTCGGACGGCATCAGGCGAAACCCCAGAAGTGCCCCGCGCCGGCTTGTCTTCATCGCCAGGGGCGCCTGGCAATGCACGCAGCCATAGTTCACGAAATTGGCGTCCTGCTCCAGTGAATAAAAGCGGAACCTCAGTCCGGGGTGGGGCGTTGACAGGCTTGTATTGCTCAGCAATTCGTAGCACGGGTCGCACAGTTTCTGGGACGTTCTCTTTGGCTGCATTTCTGGAAAAAACGGATCGATATACCGCTCTCCAGTCTTGCCCGGCCTTGCGCAGCCAAGGTTAAGACGATTCTTATTGCCGTACGGCGCGCATCAAAGCGGCTGCTGCTGCGTCGTGCAGTGGATGCCGCCACCCCCGGCGGCAATCGCGTCGATGTCCAGCTGCACCACCTCGCGGCGGGGAAACAACTCGCGCAGCAGGGAGCGGGCGTTGGCGTCCGCGCGGGCGTCGCCAAACTGCGGGGCGATCACGGCGCCGTTGCACACATAGAAGTTGATGTAGCCGGCCGCGAACTCCCTGGACTCCAGCTTGCTGCGCACCGACGAGGGGCCCTTGAGCACCTGCACGCTGAGCTTTTGCCCGCGCGCATCGGTGGCCTGGCGCAGTATGTCCAGATGGCGCCGCGTGACGGCGTAGTCGTAGGAGTCCGGGTCGTCGTCCAGGCCCGCCACCACCACGCCGGGCGAGGCAAAGCGCGCATAGAAGTCGGTGTGCCCGTCCGTGATGTCGCGGCCCGCAATGCCGGGCAGCCAGATGATCTTGCGCAGGCCCAGCAGGCGCTTGAGTTCAGCCTCGCAGGCGCTTTTCGACAGGCCCGGATTGCGGTTGGGGTTGAGCACGCAGCTTTCGGTGATGAGGGCCGTGCCCTGGCCGTCCACCTCGATGCCGCCGCCCTCCAGCACCAGCGCGGTCTCCAGGTGGCGCACGTTGGCGGCTTCGGTGACAAAGCCTGCCACCTCGGCATCGTTGTCATGCGCCTGCTTCTCACCCCAGCCGTTGAAGTTGAAATCCACGCCCGCCAGTTCGCCCTTGCTGCTGCCAGTGCCGCTGCCCAGCTTGCGCACGAAGACCGGCCCGGTGTCGCGCATCCAGAGGTCATCCACGGGCTGCACATGCAGCTTCACGCGGTTGCCGCACAGGCGCGCGGCCAGGTCGTAGTCGCGCTCGCGCACCAGCATGTTCACGGGCTCGAAGGCGGCAATGGCGCGCGCAATGCCGGCCAGGTGCTCGCGCGCGGGCTCCAGCAGGCGGCGGCCCCAGACCCTCTCGCTGGGGCCGAAGGACATCCAGGTGGACTGGTGCGGCTCGCCCTCGTCGGGCATGTGCCAGGTCTCCAGGCTGTCCGGGTCCTGGCGGCTGCCTTCGGCACGGGCTGCCGTGGAGCGGGCGGCGGCGGTGCCGGCCAGGGCCGCCACGGGCGACAGGCCCAGGCAGTTCAGCAGGCAGCGGCGGGAAAGGGCGTAAGGCATGGTGTCTTCAGCAGGTGCTTGGGGGAATGCCGCGATTGTCCGAGCCCGTATTCATTCTGAAAATTGATATCTTTTGCCGCAATCAATCAACCCAGCTCATGCTTTGGCAAGCGGCACCGCCTGCTCCACAAGGTAGTCGAACACCTCGCGCACCAGCGCCATGCGAGGCTCCCCCTCTATGCGCGACATCCACAGGCGGCCCAGCGCAAAGGGTGGGATGCCTTCCACCAACTGCAACCGGCCCGTGCCCAGTGCCTCGTCCGCCAGCAGGCGCGACACCACGGCGCAGCCACGCCCGCGCAGCGCCGCGTCCAGCAGCAGGCGTGCGTCGTCGTAGATGGCGGTCTTGCGCAGCCGGCCCAGGTGTTGGCGGATGAAGGGGCCGGTGCGGTCGCTGGTCAGGTCTTCCTCCAGGCACAGCAGGCCGGCGCCTGTGTGCGGCCCGGGCGCGCGCACGGCCACCAGCTCGTCGGCCAGCAGAGGCACCTGCAGCACATCGGTCTGCCGCAGCGGCTCGCGGGTAATGGCGATGTCCACATCCAGCTCGTCGATGTAGCGCGCCGTCTCGTCGGTGGAGACGATGGGGCACAGCTGGGGGTGGCGCCGCAGCAGGCCGTCCAGGCGCGGCTGCAGCCAGCCGCTGGCCACGGGGGCAGGGCAGACGATGGTGACCAGGCTGTCGTCCATATAGGTCTCTATGCGGCTGAGCCCGTGGCGGATCTGGTCCAGCGACTTGCCCACGCTGTCCAGCAGCAGCCGGCCCGCCACCGTCAGCTCCACGCCGCGCCCCTTGCGGCGGAACAGCGGCTGGCCCAACTGCTGCTCCAGCTGCGCAATCTGGTGGCTCACGGCGGATTGGGAAATGCACAGCTCCTCTGCCGCGCGCGAGTAATTGCCCAGGCGGGCTGCGGCCTCGAAGCCGATCAGGAACCGGAAGGAGGGGAGGCGGGCATTGGACATGGGGCACGGCAGACAAAGCGGTGGAACCGGAATTGTCGACGCACCCAGCCCAAGCCGGGCGCGATGGCCGGGCGCTGTCGTTGCAACACTTGGTTACTTCCTTGACCCATCTCAAATCCCGCATGCGGCAGCGTCGATACGCTTCGGCCCATGAATCACCAGGGCTTGACTTTGGTCAGCATGGCTTGGCACGCAGGCATTCCCCGCCTGTGCGCGCACAACAGCGGCGCACAACGCCGCACAGGAGATGCATCAATGCACATCGGTCAACGTTTCTGGCGCCGCCAAGGATTGGGCGCAAAGCTGTCACTCACCAATTTTGTCTGGGTCGCCGCCATCCTGGCGCTGCTGGTGCTGGGCATTGCCTGGGATGTGAGCAAGTCCCTGCAGAAAAAAATGCACAACGAGATGCAGCAGGGCGTCCAGATGCTGCACAACTTCGTCGAGTCCACCGACAAGGAACTGCGCCAGCGCACCCAGTTCCTGGCCGACAGCCTGGCGCGCAGCCTGCAGGGAACGCTCAGCCTGGACACCAGCGGCGGAGAACCCGTGCTGAGCCTGGACGGCCAGCCGCTCAACGGCAACGATGCGCACCTGCAGGCCTTCACGCGCAGCACCAGCGCCGTGGCCACCGTGTTTGCGGCCCAGGGGCAGGGCGACTTCGTGCGCATTGCCACGACGCTCAAAAACGAGAAAGGCGACCAGAGCGCGGCCGTGCTGGGCAGCCGGCTGGACCGCGCCCACCCCGCCTACGCCGCCATCCAGGCCGGCCAAAGCTACATGGGCCTGGCCCACCTGTTCGGCCGCCAGTACATGACGCAATACCGCCCGCTCAAGGACGCCTCCGGCGCCACCGTGGGCATCGCCTTCGTGGGCCAGGACTTCTCGCAACTGCTGGAGCACTTCAAGGACTCCATCCGCGCGCTCAAGGTGGGCCAGACCGGCTACTACTACGTGCTCAATGCCGAAGACGGCCCCCAGCGCGGCCAACTGGTCGTGCATCCCGCCCTGGAAGGCCAGAACATGAGCGATTCCAAGGACGGCGATGGCCGCTTCTTCATCCGCGACATGCTGGACCGCAAGCAGGGCAGCATGGCCTATCCCTGGACCAATCCGGGCGAAACCCAGGCCCGCGACAAGCTGGTCGTCTTCAGCCAATACGCACCCTGGAACTGGGTCATTGCCACCAGCGCCTACGTGGACGAAGCCGTGTCCGAGACCCGCAGCCTGGTCCTGCAGTTCGCCCTCATGGGCCTGGGCGCCGTGCTGCTGCTGTCGGCGGCATGGTTCTGGCTCATCCGCCGCATGATCGTGCGCCCCTTGAAGCAGGCCAGCCACATGGCCTACGCCATTGCCGATGGCGACCTGACCGTGCGCATCGCCAGCGACCGCCAGGATGAAATCGGCCACCTGCTGGAAGCCATGAACACCACCAGCACGGGCCTGACGCGCGTGGTCGGCAGCGTGAACGAACAGGCCCACAGCGTGGCCCTGGCCAGCGCGGAAATCGCCCAGGGCAACCAGGACCTGGCCGCACGCACCGAAAGCGAAGCCAGCGCGCTGGAGCAGACCGCCGCCGCCATGGAAGAGCTGGGCTCCACCGTGGCCCACAACGCAGACCACGCGCAATCGGCCGACCGCATCACGCGCGAGGCCCAGCGCGTCGTCACCGAAGGCGGGCAGGCCGTGCGCAAGGTCGTGCAGACCATGCAGGGCATAGACGCCAGCAGCAAGAAGATCGCCGACATCATCGGCGTCATCGACTCCATTGCCTTCCAGACCAATATCCTCGCCCTCAACGCCGCCGTGGAAGCGGCCCGCGCGGGCGAGCATGGCCGGGGCTTTGCCGTGGTCGCCGAGGAAGTGCGCGCCCTGGCAGGCCGCAGCGCCGAGGCCGCCAAGGAAATCAAGCAGCTCATCAGCCACAGCGTGGCCGAAATCCACACCGGCAACCAGGAGGCCGCATTTGCCGGGGAAACCATGGAGCAGGCCATGGAGGAAATCCGCAAGGTCACCCAGCTCATCTCGGACATCAGCCACGCCAGCGCCGAGCAAAACAGCGGCGTCGCCCAGGTGGCCGAGGCCATCACCCACATCGACCAGACCACGCAGAAGAACGCCGCCCTGGTCGAGGAAATGGCCGGCGCCGCCGCAGGCCTGCGCCACCAGTCGGATCAGTTGGTGCGCGTGGTCTCGGTCTTCAGGCTGCCGGGCGGCAGCGGTGCGCCGCTGCAGACTGCGGCCCGTGCAGCCAATAGCGCGCCCAGTCCCGATGACAGTGCCAGCGGGAACGCCAGGCCGGCCGGCGTTGCATCGCCCCGTGCATCGTCCATGGCGCCCGGAGCCGCCCTGTCTGCCACGGCCAAGCCGGCAGCCCCCGCAGCTTCGGCAAGAACGCCCACCGCCAAGTCCGTTGCCATGGCCTCCACGGCCGATGACGACTGGGACAGCTTCTGAGCGCCGCGCCCGCTGGGGAAGCCCAGGCCCGGAGCCGGGCAGGGCGCCCGGGGCGGCGCAGCGATTGCCAGCATGGTCTCCATGCCCTCCAGCGGCGCAAAGCCCGGGCAGGGCAATTCAAACGGATAGATTGACGCCAAAAGTAAGCTGTCCTGCTGGAACGCGATCAATATCTGCCGATATTCCCGACATCGGCTGAACCCGATATATCAGGACAACACACACACGAACAGCACTATCGCGGCCAATGCCTGTACGAGCACGCTAGCATGTCGAATTCGGTAAGTACTGCTGCGCAAGCACGCCAGTCATCATCGACCGAGTCATCCCCGTGCGCCAGGCGGCGCTCATCGACGAAGAACCCACATGCATCGACGTTTTCGGCATGCCGTATTGATCTCTCTATTGGCCAGCCTCGGCGCCTTTGTCGCTCCTGTGCGCGCACAGGCTCCATCGACGCCAAAAGTGCAGTCTGGCGATGGACACCCTTACGAGATCGCCGACAGCGAGGTATGGGACGTGCCCGATTCCATTTCCCAACGCGGCTACCAGGTCTTCGTTGCATTGCCACCGTCCTACGCCACCCAGCCACAGCGACGTTACCCCGTGCTGTATGTGACGGACGCCGACTACGCTTTCCCCATCATTCGGCAGCTGGCGCGCCGCCTGAATGTGGAAGGCCCGCAGATCGAGGAATTCATTCTCGTCGGCTTGTCCTATGGAAAGGGCGAGGACGGCGGTGTCAGCCGCCAGCGTGATTACACGCCGACACCCAACGGTCCAAGTACTGCATCACCCAATTCGATACATGGTCAGGCGCGCGCCTATCAAAAATATCTGCGCGATCAGGTAAAGCCCTTCATCACCGATCGGTATCGCGCAGACTCTGCCAGAGCAATCTTTCTGGGCCACTCCTACGGCGCGCTGCTTGGAATACAGGTGCTTTTCACCGACCCTGGCATGTTCAGCAGCTATATCCTCGGCAGTCCCTCTCTCTGGTACGACAAGCGGCATGCCTTGAAGCTCGAGGCGAGTTACGCCAAGCAGAATCAGGACCTGAGGGCGAACGTATACCTGTATGTCGGTGCCTATGAGGCCTTGCGAAAAGGTGATCGACGCTACAACCAGACGGTGGACATGGTTGCCGACAATCGCGCATTGGAAGCGGCTCTGCTGAGCAGGAAGTACCCGAGCTTGAAACTAAAGTCAGCGATCTTGAACGATGAGGACCATCTCACCGTCGCACCACGTGGCTTCACGCAGGGGTTGAAGTACCTGTTGCCAGTGCGCTGAGCCCTCATATGGCGTTGACCCATTTCAGCAAGGCTTTGCTGGCCACGGGCGCTGACGGCGCGCAATCGGGTGGCCGCTTCGGGTCGAACTGACACAACCAGTCGGTACCAGTCCTCTTCAACCTGGCGCCTTGCCCTTCACCCACAACCCAAACTCCTTCATCACCCCCACCACCGGCTTGAGCCGTTCCCCATCCTGGGTCAATTCGTACTCCACCTTGATCGGCGCCGTGGGGTAGACGGTGCGCTTGACCAGGCCCGCTTCCTCCAGCGCGCGAAGGTCCAGGGTGAGGGAGCGTTGGGAAATGCCGGGCATGTCGCGGCGCAGGTCGTTGAATCGCCGGGGGCCGTCGATGAGGTAGGAGGCGATGAGCAGCCTCCAGCGGCCGCCCAGCAGGCGCATGGCTTCTTCCACGGAGCAGCCGGAGATGTTGGATTTCATAGCACATTCATCATAGGCAGGCGGCAGGTATATTTTTTTAACCTATGGGCAGTTTTATTGCCTTCTTCCAGATTTATCCCTGGTGCATGACATTGGCCAGGGGCTGTGCCTGAACGCGCAGGCCCCTTGTTCCATCACCAGAGAAATTCCATGAAGCTGTATTACCTGCCGGGCGCCTGTTCGCTGGCGCCGCACATTGTCCTGAATGAGCTGGGGCTTGATTTCCAACTGGTCCGGGTGGACCACAAGACCCACCAGACGGAAGACGGCAGGGACTTCCGTGCGCTCAGCCCGTTCGGCTATGTCCCCCTGCTGGAGTTGGACGACGGCAGCCTGCTGCGGGAAGGGCCCGCCGTTCTGCAGTATCTGGCGGACCTGCGGCCTGCGTCGCTTCTGGCGCCGGCCCATGGCAGCCTGGAGCGTTATCGGCTGCTGGAGTGGCTGGCCTTTCTGAACTCGGAGATCCACAAGGGCTTCATCCCGCTGCTGTATGCCGTGCTGGCGGGAAAGTACGGCGTGGAGACGGCCAGGCCCAAGCTGGAGCAGCGGTATGCCTGGGTGAACGCGCAACTGGCCGGCAAGCGCTACCTGATGGGCGATGGCTTCACCGTGGCCGATGCGTATCTGTACGCGCTCACGCAGTGGGGGCAGGCGCCGTGGCTGGAGTCGGTCTACAAGACGAGCATTCGCTTTGATGGCCTGGAGCATCTTGCAGACTGGTACGCGCGGATGCGGGAGCGGCCTGCCGTGCGCCAGGCGCTGCAGGCGGAAGGGCTGCGATAAGGCCGGGGGCCGCCACGTATTCAGCCACCAAGCACTTTGCTGCTTCATTGCAAGCAGCCTGCGCCTTGCGGCCCTCGGGTGCCCAATGCAATCGTCTGACGTGACGTGACGTGACGTGACGTGAACGTGATGTGAACGTGACGAATCACGCCAAGGTTTCAAGGCTCACGGCCACGATGACGGGGGCAGGATCGGTGTTCACGAGGCGCAAGGCCTGGTTTGGCTGCCCGTCTCCGCTTGCTCGCTGAACCGTCACACCCATGGCCTGCACGGTGTCCGCCTCATCCAGCGTCTGGCGCAGCGAGGCGGGGATTGGCGCTGCGGCAGTGAAGTCGAAGCGGGGCTTCAACGCGACGTAGAAAGTTGACACACGGCACGCCATCAGGCCGCCAGGCCCGAAGAATACGCCTGCATCCGGCACCAGGCCGCGACCCAGCGCCACCATCGAGGCGTCGTACCAGCTGCCGGGGTAGATCGGCACTTGGTCCCAGCATTCAGAGGTGATCGTGACCGTCTCCAGCGAAGCTGCGGGTAGCGCAAGGACGCGGCCGGAAGCGTCCAGGGCCTGCAGGGAAGCCGGAGCCTGCGGCCCTGCGCCGGATGTGTCGTTGAGATTCAAGCGCAAGGTGCCGGGGTTTGCGATCGTGCCGACAGCCACTGCTGCGCTCCACTCCGACGAACTCTTGGGCAGTGTCCAGATCGGTTTCCACTGGAGGTAGCCGGTCTCGTACACCTTGGTCCATCCCACCGGAGTGGGCGAGTATGCAGGTTCGCCCGCAGGCGTTGCCATCTTCTGCATGGCGCCTGCAAGCATCGACTGATAGGGAAATTTGCAGGCTTCGAGTACCTGCAGAAAGGTCTTGTATCCCTGCGAAAAGCTGCGCCCCGACGCTTGGTACAGCGCGCCATTGGCAGCGGACTGGGGCACCGTATCTGCAAAGAGAAACTGCGCGTCGGCCATGGTGCCGGTCACTGGATCCGGCCAGTTCCACGCGGTCACCGGCATCAGCATCTGCCCCCGCACCAGCGGCGCCGAAATGGATGCCGAGCGCTTGAACACCATGCCGGTTTTCGGCCCGCTCGATACGCTTGGGGCCCTTGGGGGCGGAGGCACCAGATCAGCCAGGCCGCCGAGGAACTGATGGATCACGTTCATGAACGCTGTCTCCGGTTGACGGGGGTGGGCGGGGTGGGCGGGACCCGCCAGTCCCGCCCACCCGCTGGTCTTCAGGTCAGTGGATGCCCGGGAAGTCGACGATCACGCCGATGATTTGCGGGTTCACCGAGGTGCTGCTTCCCTTGAAGGTATTGGCCTGTGCGGTGCTCTTGGTGTACTCGGACTGGTGCCCGCCCGTGCCACCGAAGGTGAAGGGTCCGATGCGCACACCCGCGCTGGCCTCGAAGGCCTGCTTGTTCTGCTGGTAGGTGTTGGCGCTCATCGTGATCTCGAACGAAGGCTTGTAGACGACCAGCAGCTCGGACACCCGTGCCGCGACGATGCCGTTCGGGCCGAACAGGGAGCTCGATCCCGGGCCGCCGTTGGCCACCCAAGGGGCGACGATGGTGTAGCCCTGGCCGTTCGGCCCCTGCTGTGCCTTGGCCAGTTCGCTCATGAAGCCGCCCGGGTACCAGTCGCCCGGATTCACCTTCACGCGCGTGGAGGACTCGCAGCTGATCTTCACTGCCGAGCTCGAGTCCTGGTTGAACAGGTCGGACTTGCTCCAGCCGCCCGATGCGTTGACGCTCCAGAAGAAGTTGCCAACGCTGGTCGAGCCCTTGGCAAACGAGGACTTGAAGTCGCTGCTCGATTGCGAAGATTTCATCGCGATCGAGAACGCGCCTGCGCTGCCGTTGCTGAGCGATGCGCGCCAGTCCGCGCCGTTCGTGTCGATGTGGAAGTCCGGCTGCCAGCGCAGGATGCCCGCGCCATCCGGCACCTTGGTCCAGCCTGCCGGTGCGTTGTTCGTGGCGGGGTCGCCCGACGGCGTCTGCATCATGTCGATGGCGCGCTGCAGATCGCTGGGCATGCTGGCCCGCTCCAGCTCCATCTTCATCTTGACCGCCTGGTTGTAGGCGTTGGTGGCCGCCTGGATGGTCGTAATGTAGGCAGCAGCCTCCGGCGCGTTGTTGATCCACGTGCTGATGTCAGGGTAGCGGGCCGCGAATATCAAGCCGCCGTTCTGCTTTGCACTCAGGTAGACCTGGTTCATGTCGCTGTTGGCCTTGACGATCGCATTGCTTTTCTGGACGCACAGGTTGGCCAGCGCTGTCTGATCGGCCTGCTGCTCGGGGCTGACCTTGAATGTCACGTGACCGAAGATCTGGCGAACGGCGTCGAAGAGCGTTGCATCGAGGCTGCCGTACTGACCGATCGCAGACCACTGCGGCATGCCGCTCACGACCTGATAGGCCGCCGCGTCCCATTGCCCGGTCGGAGCCGTGCCCCAGCTGAAGTCCTTGGGGGTGCCAAGCAACTGGAAATTCGGGGTGCCGAGATTATCGACAAGGGCGTTGTACAACTGGCTGAACATGGCTTGATCTGACATGGCGTGCAATTCCTGAAATTGAATGAATAGGGAGCGACATGAGGTTTGAAGTCATGAACGCTTTTCTTTGCCAATGAGAATGATTGCCCGGTATTGGGCCTAAGGCATGGGGTGCCCGGGAGAAATATCAGGTGGTGACCGCGAAGAGTGGTTCATGGCGGGATACTCCTTTGAGTTGCGTGCAGGAATCCGACACGTGGGCGCCGGGAAGATGCCTCGACGGACGCTGACCGTAGAGGCGAAGAGGTGAAGGGATATGAGCCTTTGCAGCCTTTCAAGGCTCGCGCGGATATTCCATATCAACCGCGCAAACCTGGAATGCACTGGCGCCTGCTGAAGCCGTCATAAGTATTCGTTGGACTCATCATGCCCAATTGCATCAGGAGGATGGAATACTTCCAATGTCGTATTCGGTGAGCACGGGCAGGCGATGCGCGCTGGCCTGGATATCAGATGCTGCCGCCATTGCGAGTTGCCGTTGGCGCAAATGTCTGCAACTGGGCGGTGCTTGTCAGGCCCAGTTTGCGCAGAATGTTTTCGCGATGCTTGCGCACGGTCAAGTCGCTGAGGTAAAGCGAACGTGCGATCTCCTTGCTGGTCTGGCCCGCCAGCACGTGCACCATCACTTCCTGCTCGCGGGGAGACAGAGGGAGCGGTGAGCGGGCAGCGCTCAACCAGCCGTGCCGCCTGGCATGCGTGACGAGTTCTACGGCATTGCGCAGGCCCAGCCGCGTGCACATATTGCTGCGGTGCTTGCGTACCGTGTGTTCGCTGATGCCCAGCGTGTGCGCAATGTCCTTGCAACCAAGGCCTTTGGCCATCGCTTCGAGTACATCGATTTCGCGCGCAGTGAGCGCAGACGCGATGACTTCATCTGCTATTGGATGCGCAGCATCGAGATGGCATTCGCTATTTGCCAAAACTATTTCCGATCTATCCATGGTATGTCTCCCATTTTTTATGTGCCGATGCCATAGGGCCATTCCACGCCGAAGCCTCGGCGAGACTGCTTTGCACAGTGCCGTTTGAAAGATTGAATAACTGGCTAAACCGCCTGTTTACCGCCTGAGTAAACTGACGTCATGCCATTCGTGTGAAAATTGTGCGGTAAAGGATCAGCCGAAAAAGCCTGAACATTGGACGATTGAAAATCGCGCGCATTCAGCCTGTGGCAGCCTTTTGTATCCAAGGCGGGAGATTAGTAAACCATTATCAAGATGGTGTGGTGCGTTGAGGGAGTATCAAAGTCGTTTGAGAATCTGTTATCGCCATTTCACCGTTGGAATGGACATCTTAGTGGAAATCTTTGGTGAAATCATTACATCTGGCTACAAAAATTCGACACCAAGGTTTTTGCAGGAGATTGTGGGAAAGCCAATGGTCTTCTGTGGATCGCGCTTGCGTGATCAGGATTTTCTGGCATTGCCCAGCCGAGTTCAGGATGCGGGCTGTTGCGCAGGTCTTGAGACATGCGGGTAAGCAATTCCTGCCATGGCGTATCGAGAAGCGGCTGGGTGCCTGCGACGTGCTTCAAGGGAAGCACCTCTTTTGCCAAAAGCGTTCCCGGGTCATGACGAAGGGCGTGAGCACCACGACCGTCGCCAGTTCCAACGACCTGGATATACGCCAGTTCAGGGGGCAGGGCGGGCGCCCTCGTCAGGCCCGCCCTCCAGCACGCGCAGCAGCAGGGACAGCCGCTGGTCCAGCGCGGCCAGTTCGGCAACGGGCATGGGCGCCAGCATGGCGCGCTCGTTGTCCAGGTGCGCTTCCACGGCGCGGTCTATCAGCTCCAGCCCCTGGTCGGTGAGCTGCACCAGCATGCTGCGCGCGTCCTGCGGGTTGGGCAGGCGCTGCACCAGGCCGCGCGTCTCCAGGCTTTTCATGCGATGGGTCATGGTGCCCGAGGTGACCATGAGCGTGGAAAACAGGGCCGTGGGCGTGAGGCAGAAGGGCGCGCCCGAGCGGCGCAGCGTGGCCAGCACGTCGAATTCCCACATGGTCATGCCGAAGCGGGCAAAGCACTCTTCCAGCCGCTGCTCCAGCAGGGCGGCGCAGCGCTTGATGCGGCCTATGGGGCCCATGGGGCTGGCGTCCAGGTCGGGGCGTTCGCGCGCCCATTGTTCGAGGATGGTGTCTACCCGGTCGGGCAGGCGGGGGAGGGTGGGTTTCGGCATTTGTCTTGATTTTAAGATAAGTCGTGCATAATGGATTTGTCTTGAATTGAAGATAAATGCCATGTCCTCCTCGCCATCCTCTTCTTCCGCACCCTCGGCCAGCCCCGCCATGTCCTGGCGCGACATCCTGCTGACCGCGCTGGCGCCCGCCATCTGGGGCTCCACCTACATCGTCACTTCCGAATTGCTGCCGCCAGACCGTCCGTTCACGGCTGCGCTGATCCGCGTGCTGCCGGCCGGACTGCTGCTGGTGCTGTTCACGCGGCGGCTGCCCGTGGGCTCGGGCTGGTGGCGGCTGCTGGTGCTGGGCGCGCTGAACATCGGCGTGTTCCAGGCGCTGTTGTTTGTGGCGGCCTACCGGCTGCCGGGCGGGCTGGCGGCCGTGCTGGGTGCCGTGCAGCCGCTGCTGGTGATGGCGCTGGCCTGGGGCGTGGACGGGCGGGTCCCCGCGCGGCTGACGCTGTGGGCCGCCGTGGCGGGCATTGCGGGCATGGCGGTGCTGCTGCTGTCGCCGCAGACGGTGTTCGAGCCCGTGGGCATGGCTGCGGCATTGGCGGGTGCGGTGTGCATGGCGGCCGGCACCTGGCTCACGCGGCGCTGGCGCGTGGACTTGCCGGTGCTGGCGCTGACGGGCTGGCAACTGCTGTTTGGCGGGCTGATGCTGCTGCCGCTGGCCTGGTGGGTGGATGCGCCGCTGCCCGCGCTGTCGCTCACCCAGCTGGGCGCCTATGCCTACCTGTGTCTTGCCGGCGCGCTGCTGGCCTATGTGCTGTGGTTTCGCGGCATCGGGCGCCTGCCTTCGGTGGCCGTGTCTTCGCTGGGCCTGCTGAGTCCGCTCACCGCCGTGGTCCTGGGCTGGGCGCTGCTGTCGCAGTCCATGACGGGCATGTCCTTCCTGGGCCTGCTGGTGGTGCTGGCCAGCGTGCTGGCGGTGCAGTGGTCTGCTTCGCGCGGCGCCTGAGCGTGGGAACGGTTGGCAAGGGGCAGCGGATTATTTATCATACGGTGTATGTTTAATTGGATGGAGAGATCACCATGGCACCCGCAAAAGCCCTCAGCAATGCATTCGGCAAGGTCTTCATCGCCACTTCGGTGGATGGTTTTATTGCCCGGCCCGATGGTTCGCTGGACTGGCTGCCGGCCGGGGGCGATGGTGGCGAGGACTACGGCTACGCGGCCTTCATGAAGACGGTGGACGGCATCGTCATGGGCCGCTCCACCTATGAAAGCGTGCTCGGCTTCGAGTCCTGGCCGTTCGACAAGCCCGTGGTGGTGATGAGCCGCACGCTGGGCGCGGGCGATGTGCCTGTGCACCTGCGCGGCAAGTTGCGCATCACGTCCGCCCAGCCTGCCCAATTGGTGGCCGAGCTGCGGGCCGAGGGCTGGGGCAGCGCCTATATCGACGGCGGAGCCGTGATCCGCGCGTTTCTGGCGGCCGGCGAGATTGGCGAGATGACGATCACCCGCGTGCCCGTGCTGATCGGCGCGGGGCGGCCGCTGTTTGGTGATATCGGCTGCGATCTGCGCCTGGCCTGCCTGGCCTCCCAGGCCTATCCCAGCGGCATGGTGAGCACGCGCTACCGGGTGGAGGCGGGTGGCCGGGTCATGGTGCGCAACGGTGGCGGCGATGAGTGAGCCGGCTGTATCGGCTGTACCGGCTGTATCGGCTGTACCGGCTGTATCGACTGCACAGGCTGTACGGCGCGGGCGCCCCTCGGCCGGGCGCTCGCTCAGCCGCGATCAGGTGCTGGATGCCGGGCTGGCCTTGCTGGAGGCCGTGGGCGCGCAGGGCTTTGGCCTGCGGCCGCTGGCGCGGCAGCTGGGCATTACGCCCATGTCGGTGATCCACCATGTGGGCGACCAGCAGGAATTGATGCGCAGCCTGGTGGAGCGCGTGCATGGCCAGCCGCTGGCCGAACCGCAGCCCGGGCTTGCGCCGGCGCAGCGCGTGCAGGCGCTGCTGGCGGGCTACATGGAGCGCGTGCGCCGCCATCCGGCGCTGACGGTGTGCATTCTGGGCGACCCGGCCCTGTTCACCGATTCGCTGGCGGCCTTCACGCAGCGGCTGCGCGGCGAGGTGCAGCAGTGCGAGCCCGGCGAAAACGAGGGCGATGCCGCCGTGCTGCTGGACCTGCTGATCGACTACACGCATGGCCATGCGCTGGCGCTGGCCCTGTCGGGCGAGGGCGCGCAGGCCTTGCATGGCCGGTTCGAGCAGGGGCTGGCGCGGCTGCTGCGCTAGGCGCCGGCCTCCACGCGCAGGCCGGCCTGTTGCCAGCCGGTGAAGCCTGCCTCGAAGCGCCGCGCCTCCCGGCCGCTGGCGCGCAGCGCCGTGACGGCATTGGCCGAGAGCACGCAGTACTGGCCACCGCAATAGGCCACGATGTCCTTGTCGGGCGGCAGCGCGTCCAGCTCGCCTTCCAGCGCTTCCAGGGGAATGTTGACGGCCCCGGGCAGGTGGCCCTGGGCGAATTCCGCTGGCGGACGCACGTCCAGCACGATGGTGTCGTCCATCTGCATGCGCTGCAGCAGCTCGTCCAGCGCAACGGCTTGCAGGCGGTCACGCTGGCGCAGGCTGTCGGAGACCACGGCGCGGATCTCGGCGTGGCGGAATTGCAGATAGTCGTGCAGCGCATCGATGATGCCGGTGATGGGCCCGTCGCCCAGCCGGTACAGCACATGCTTGCCCTCGCGCCGTGTGAGCACCATGCCCGCGCGCTTGAGGTGCTGCAGGTGCTGGGAGGTGTTGGCCACGGACAGCCCGCACAGCTCGGCCAGGCGCTCCACGGGCTGCTCGCCTTCGGCCGCATGGCTCAGCAAGGTGAGGCGGTGGGCATGGCCCAGGGTGCGCGCCAGGTCGGCCAGGTCGGGGAAGGCCTCGATCGGTACAGGGCTGCTTGACGGATTCATGGGGGATAGCCTAGCATCACGCAAACATTCAATCAATTAATTGAATGTATTGTTCATTGTGCATGCGGTGGCATCCAAGGAGGCCGCTGCAACCCTGCAAGAGAGTGGAAAGACATGCTGGATGTGCCGGAATTCCTGCTGCGCGCCGTGCTGACGGGCGCAGGCGCGACCTTGGTGATGGATGTGTGGGCGCTGCTGCTGCAGCGTCTGTGGGGCGTGCCTTCGCTGGACTACGCCATGGTGGGCCGCTGGCTGGGCCATCTGCCGCGCGGCCGGCTGGTGCATGCCGGCATCGGCCGGTCCGCGCCGGTGGCGGGTGAGAAGGCCCTGGGCTGGGTGGCGCACTATGCGATCGGCATCGCCTTTGCGGCAGCCCTGCTGGCCCTGGCGGGTGAGGGCTGGGCCCGGGCGCCCACGCTGTGGCCGGCCCTGGCCTGGGGCGTGTTCACCGTGGCCGCACCCTTCCTGGCGCTGCAGCCGTGCATGGGGGCGGGGCTGTTTGCCCGCAAGACACCCAAGCCCGCCGTGGCGCGGCTGCGCAGCCTGATGGCGCACACGGTGTTCGGCCTGGGCCTGTTCATCGCGGCCTGGGCCGTCTCGCAACTGAGGGGCTGAGCGGATGCGCTGACCCGGTTCAGGCAAACAGCCTGTGCGCCATGAATTCGAGAAAGGCCCTGACCTTGGGCGAGAGGTCGCGGCCCGGGGGCCAGACCATCCAGACCGTGCCCTGGGCGTTGGCGGTGAACGGGTCGAGCACGGTCTGCAGCAGGCCCTGCTCAAGCTGCCGGGCCACGGTGAAGTCCGGCAGGCAGGCAATGCCCTGGCCGCGCAGCGCCAGGAAGATGCGCATCTCCACGCTGTTGCAGACCACGCTGGAGGGCAGCGCGGGCGGGGCGGTGTCGTCGTCATTTCCCAAGGGCCAGCGCTCCAGCCGGCCGGTGGCCGGATAGCGGTAGTGCAGGCATTGGTGGCGGACCAGGTCGGCAGGTTGCACCGGCCTGCCATGGCGCTGGAAATAAGCGGGCGAGCCCACCAGCACGCGCCGGAAGCCGCCCAGCCGCCGGTGCTTGAGGCCCGAGTCCTGCAGCGGCGCGGCGCGTATGGCCACGTCAAAGCCGTCGCCGATCACATCGGCCAGATGGTCCGAGAAATTCAGGTCCAGTTCGACTTCGGGGTACTCCAGCAGGAAGTCCGAGAGCGCCTGCTCGAACAAACCGCAGTGGCGTGGCAGGCTGACCTTGAGCCGGCCCTGGGGCCGCTCGCCAGCATGGCGCAGTTCCTGCTGCGCGGCCTCGACCTCGCAGAGGATGCGCCGGCAGCGCTCCAGAAAGCGTTCGCCCTCGGCCGTGAGTGCCAGCGTGCGCGTGCTGCGGTTGAACAGGCGCACGCCCAGGCGCTCCTCCAGCCGCGCCACGGCCTTGCCCACGGCCGAGGGCGACAGCCCCAGTTCGCGCGCCACGGCAGAGAAGCCCAGCCGCTCGGCCACGCGCACAAAGAGGCCGATGCTGCCCAGGCTGTCTATTTCCATGCGCTGTGTGAAGAGGTGTGTGAAGAAGATGATTTGAGACTCATGTGTCTCAAGTGTTCGGAAATAAAGATAGATTGTCTCAGATGAAGACGGGCCTACGCTGGCGGTCGTTTCTTGAAATGGCGCACAAACCATGTCTTCCCTCTCTCGCGGCAACCCCCTCAAATGGCTGCAACTGCTGGCCGTCTGCCTGACGGGGCTGCTGATTCCCCTGAGCTTCACGGGCCCGGCCGTGGCCCTGCCTTCCATCCATGCCGAGCTGGGCGGCACGCCCTCCCAGCTGGGCTGGATCATGAATGCCTACATCCTGAGCTACGGCAGCGCCATGATGGTGGCCGGCAGCCTGACCGACATTCATGGCCGGCGCCGCCTGTGGCTGCTGGGGCTGGCCTGGTTCGGCCTGCTGAGCTTTGGCGTGGGCCTGGCAACCGATCTGCGCTGGGCCGATGGGCTGCGTCTGCTGCAGGGGCTGGGCGGTGCGGTGGCCTTTGCGGCGGCCATGTCCTCGCTGGCGCCGCTGTTCGAGGGCGCGGCGCGCATGCGGGCCTTCAGCCTGCTGGGCACGACCTTTGGCCTGGGCCTGGCCTTCGGCCCCTGGGCGTCGGGCCTGATGGTGGACAGCCTGGGCTGGCGCTGGGTGTTCCATGGGACGGGGCTGGTGGCGCTGCTGGGCCTGCCCATGGTGATGGCCAGCGCGCGGCGCGATGAAGCCGTGTCTGCCGACCGGCCCGACTGGCTGGGCGCAGCCCTGTTCACCCTGGCCCTGGGCGGTTTCACCTACGGCGTGCTGATGGTGCCCGAGCGCGGCTGGCTCCATGCCGAGGTGCTGGGGCCGCTGGCGCTGTCCGCCGTGCTGTTCGTGGTCTTCGTGGCGGTGCAGCGGCGCGTGGCCCGTCCGTTGCTGGATCTGTCGCTGTTCTCGCAGCCACGCTTTCTGGGCGTGCAGCTGCTGGCGGCGTCACCGGCGTTTCTGTTCATCTCTCTGGTGGTCATGCTGCCCGGGCGCTTCATTGGCGTGGAGGGCCTCAGCCCGCTGGCGGCGGGCCGCATGATGGGCTGGCTGGCGGCGCCCTTGCTGGTGGTGCCGCTGCTGGCGGCCCTGCTGGTGGGCCTGTTGTCGCGCTGGATCAGCCCGGGCCGGCTGTCGGCGGCCGGTCTGCTGCTGGCCGCGGCGGGCCTGTGGTGGCTGGCGGCTGCCTTCGGGCAGGGCGCCGGTCCGGTGTTGGCGCTGCCCTTGCTGCTGATAGGCACCGGCATTGGCCTGCCCTGGGGCCTGATGGACGGGCTGGCCGTGAGCACCGTGGCGCCAGACCGCGTGGGCATGGCCACGGGCATCTTCAACACCGTGCGCATCTCGGCGGACGGCGTGGCCCTGGCCGTGGCGGGCGCCGTGCTGGCGGTGCTGGTGGAGGGGCGGCTTGTCGGGCTGTCGCCCGATGCAGGCCTGCGGCGCGAGATGGCCGGGCAACTGGCCCAGGCCGATCTGGCGCGCGCCGCCCAGGCGCTGCCGGGGCAGGACGGCTTGCTTGCGCAGGTGTACGGCGCGGCCTTCCACGATCTGTTGCTGCTGCTGGCAGGGCTGGCGGTGGTCACGGCGCTGGCCGTGCTGTGGCTGCTGGAGCGCAAGGGCCGGGCCGTGTCTTCCCCGGAGCAACTGGCCCCGCAGGCCGCGCGCAGGCTCAGCTAGCAGGCTGCAACTGCACGCCCAGGCGCGAGAACAGGATCTGCCGGCCATCGCCCTGCAGGCGCTGTATCACCATGCCACCATCGCGGTGCAGGTAGATGCGCAGGGCGCTGCCGTTGCCGGGATCGTGGTCCAGGTAGCAGGGGTCCTTGTCCAGATCCTTCCAGCCGTGGAGTTCGACCAGCCTGCGTCCGGCGAGGCGGCGCAGCTCGGTCTCGGGGGCCGCGAAATAGCTGTGGGTCTGAAGCCACAGCGTGCGCAGCTGCTCGAAGGACTGTTCGCGCGAGGAACAGGCGGGCGCAGCCTCCAGCAGGGACAGCAGCATGTCCAGAAGCTGATCGAATGAATACTGCATGCCGCGCCCCTTTCAGCGATCGACGGTGCGCACTGCGCAACCTCGATCAGGGTAACCGGATATTGCGCGAATGTGAACAAAGCATGACCGTGGTGGTTTGTCGCTATTGCCAGCCTGCGCCGACAGTGATTGGCGCGGGTGTTGCATGCAGGGCACCGGCCTGGATGGCCGGACAATGGCCGGGCACATCCTGCGTGATGCCGACCTTTTTTGTTCCCGCCACCTGTTTCCCCACTTCTGCTGCCCATGGAACGCTTCACCATCTCCATCGACGACGACCTGGCCCGTGATTTCGACGCATGGATCGCCGCGCGCGGCTACGACAACCGCTCCGAGGCCATCCGCGACGTGCTGCGCGCCCACCTGGCCCAGGTGCGCGAGCGCGAGGACGCCGACGGCCTGTGCGTGGCCAACCTGTCCTATGTCTACAACCACCACGAGCGCGACCTGTCCGAGCGCCTGGCCAGCCTGCAGCATGACCACCATGAGCTGCACATGGCCACCACCCATGTGCACCTGGACCACGAGCAATGCATTGAAACCGTCATGCTGCGCGGCCCGGCCAGCGCCGTGCGGCGCTTTGCCGACACCATCACGGCCGAGCGCGGCGTGCACCACGGCCAGCTCAACGTGGTGATGGTGCGCAGGGCAGAGCCTGGCGGGCACGATCACGCGCACCACCATCCGCATTCGCACGACGATTGAGCCAGCCCGGGGCCGGGCGCCTTGCGCAGCCCCTGTCATGCAGGTCGGTATGAAGTTTGCTTTTTTCTTCATACAACTCCTGGAAACGCATGACACATCCCCTGAATTCCCCTTCCCGGCGCCTTGCCGTGCACCAGATTGCAGCAGCTGGCCTGCTGGGCCTGGGTTGCATTCACCATGTCGGTGCACAGCAGGCGGGCGACGCCACGGCCAGCCTGCAGCCTGTCGAGGTCAAGGGCCAGACCGCGCGCGGCGCCTCGGCCGCCTACACCACCAGCGTGATCGAGGCCGAGGACATCGCCAACGCCCATGTCAGCCATCCGCAGGAGCTGCTGCGCCAGGTGCCGGGCATGAATGTGCAGAACTACCAGCTGTCCGGCGTGGGTGACGCCATCGTCATGCGCGGCTTCGGCGGTGGGGGTCATGGCGGCGACGTGGGCGTGGTGCTGGACGGCATTCCCCTGAATGAGGCCATGTCGCATGCCGACGGCTATGTGGACCTGGGCGTGATCGTGCCGCTGGAGATGGAGCGCATCAGCATCTACAAGGGTCCCGTGTCCGCGCTGTACGGCAACTTCAACCGCGCGGGGCTGATGGCGATAGAGACGCGCAAGCAGGGCGACTACACCCCCTACCGCGAGGCCGACGTGAGCCTGGCCTCGCACGGCACGCTGGACGCTCAGGCGGCGCTGGGGTTGAAGCCGGGCGATGGCGAGTTCCTGAACCTGGCGGCCCAGCACTACCGCACGGACGGTTTCCGCGCGCAGTCGCAAATGCAGCGCAGCACGGCATCCCTGCGCTGGAGCAAGCGGCTCACGCCGCAGCTGGAGGTGGCGCTGTCGGCACGGCTGCACCATGGTGAGGGCGATTCGCCGTCGTACCTGACAGCGGGGCAGTTCGCGCGCGATCCGCAAGGCATGGACCCGCGCGCCATGAACGATGGCACGCGCAAGAACTTCGCCACGCTGCGGGCCGATGTGCAGTACGCGCTCTCGCCCCGGCTGACCTGGCTGGGCCATGCCTACACCACGCAGCAAAGCTTCACGCGCTGGTTCAGCCGGCCCATCGACGCACTGCAGTGGCGCCAGCGCGAGGAAAGCTATGACCGCGCCGTCTACGGCGCCGGCACCAGCCTCAATGGCCGCCATGTCACGGCGCTGACCCCGCTCAACTGGGTGGCCGGGCTGGAGGCCGTGCGCGAATCCACCGACTACCAGTTCTACGACGGCCTGCAATGGCGCGAGCGCACGGGCGCAGCCATTGACGACCGCAATTCCAGGCTCAACACCCTCTCGGCCTTTGCCGAGGTGGATGCGCCCGTTCACCGCCTGCTGCAGCTGTCCGCCGGCCTGCGCTGGGACCGCTTCACGGGCGGCTGCCGTCCCAACGGCCCCGAAACGGGCAGCGACCCCTGCGGCCCGCTGGCGCGCACGGCGCATGCCAGCCCCAAGCTGGGCCTGCGCTCGCAGGTGGCGCCGGGTGTGCTGCTGCGCGCCAGCTGGTCCGAGGGATTTGCGCTGGCCAGCGATTTCGCCAAGTACGCGCTGGGCGCTGCGCGGCTGGACCCCAATATCTTTCGGCAGACCGAAGTGGGCGCGCAGATCAAGCCCATGCCGGGCCTGGTGCTGGATGTGGCCGCCTATCGCATGCTGTCCTCGGGCGAGATCCGCAACGTGGCGCCCGGCGTGTACGAGAACTTCGGCGCCACGCGCCGCACGGGCTTGGAGGCCAGCGCGCTGTGGGCGGTGCGCAAGAACCTGGACCTGCAACTGGCCTGGGGCAGCGCCCATTCGCGCGTGACCGAGAACGGCAACCCGGCCCTGGTCGGCAACCAGGTGGCCGGCGTGCCCCGGCAGACGGCCACCGTGGGCCTGGCCTGGCGCCCGCTGGCGCAGTGGGAGGGCACGCTCACCTGGCGCCGCGTGGGCCGCTATGCCGTCACGGCCGACAACAGCGTGTTCTACGGCGGCTACGCCACCTGGGACCTGGGCCTGAGCTGGCGCCTGCCTTCGGCGCGCAGCCGCATTTATGCCGTGGTCTCCAACCTGGGGGACAAGGCCTATGCCACGTCGGCCTCGGTCATCCGCGGCGTGCCGCTGTTCGCGCCCGGCGCGCCGCGCACGCTCAAGGTCGGCGTGCAGACACAGTTTTGAGGAAGCAAGAAATGAAATCCAACCCCTGTTTCGCATCCGTTGCAACCGCCGCATTCGTGGTCCTGCTGGCCTGCGCACCGCTGGCCCAGGCCCACAACGTCTGGCTGGAGCCCGATGCCGACGGCGCCTACACCGTTCAATTCGGCGGCCATGAGGGCAAGCTGGAGAACTTTGCGGCCGGCAAGCTCAAGAGCGTTGAGGCGTATGACGCGCGCGGCCGCCGCATCGACGTGGCCGTGCAGCCCGTGCCCGGCGGTGCCCGCGCCACGCCGGCCCGCAAGGCCGCGCTGCTGGCCGCGCATTTCGACAACGGATTTTTCAGCCGCGTGGGCGAGGGGCCGATGGTTGAAAAGCCCATGACCGAGAACCCCGGTGCCACCAGTGGCGTGCATGCGCTCAAGTTCCACAAGACCATCCTCGAATGGGGCCCGGTCACCCGCGAGAAGCTGGGCCAGACCCTGGAGATCGTCGCCCGGACCCGCCGCTCGCCCCACGCGGGCGAGCCCCAGCAATTCCAGGTGCTGCTGAACGGCCAGCCTCGGGCCGGCGTGCGCGTGTCGCTGGGAGAAAGCGGCCCGCCACTGGCAACCGATGCCGACGGCCTGGTGACCGTCACACCGCGTGCCGGCATGAACCAGTTGCTGGCCATCGTGCGCCTGCCCGTGGCAGGCGACGCGCGCACCACCAGCCTCAGCTACGAATACCTGCTGGGGTTCTCAGCGCATTGAAGTGGGGGCGGTGCCCGGCCGCGCTCAGTACGCTCAGGCGGACACGGGGGTGGAGCTGCCCCCCAGGTGCCGGGCCGGCCGGTGCGTGTAGCGGTCCAGGGCCAGGCCGTCGGTGCTGATTTCCGGACTGCGGCCGGTGATCAGGTCGGCGATCAGGCGGCCCGAGCCGCAGGCCATGGTCCAGCCCAGCGTGCCGTGGCCGGTGTTCAGGAACAGGTTGGCATAGCGCGTGGCGCCGATGATGGGCGTGCCGTCCGGCGTCATGGGCCGCAGCCCGGTCCAGAAGCTGGCACGCGCCACGTCGCCGCCCGGGAACAGGTCGTTGACCACCAGCTCCAGCGTGGCGCGCCGGCGCGGGTCCAGGCGCAGGTCGAACCCGCCCAGCTCGGCCATGCCGCCCACGCGGATGCGGTCGTCAAAGCGGGTGACGGCAATCTTGTAGGTCTCGTCCAGCACCGTGGACTGCGGCGCCAGCGCCGGGTTGCCCAGCGGCACGGTGAGCGAATAGCCCTTGACGGGGTAGACGGGCAGGTCAAGCCCCAGCGGCTCAAGCGCCTGGCGCGAGTAGCTGCCGAAGGCCATCACATAGCGGTCGGCGGTCAGCAGTTCGCCATTGACGCGCACGCCGGCAATGCGGCCGCCTTCGACCACCAGGCCATCCACGTTCTGGTTGAAGCGCAACTCCACGCCCAGGCCGGTGGCGATGCGGGCCAATTCATTGGTGAAGCGGTGGCAGTCGCCGGTCTCGTCCTTGGGCAGGCGCAGGCCGCCGGTCAGCCGGTCGCGCGCCTGGGCCAGCGCGGGCTCCACCTGGGCGAGCTGGTCGCGGTCCAGCAGTTCGTAGGGCACGGCGCATTCGCGCAGCACGGCCACATCGCGCTCCACGGCGTCCAGCTGGGCCTGGGTGCGGAACAGCTGCAGCGTTCCGCCCGTGCGCTGCTCGTAGGCAATGCCGGTGTCGGCGCGCAGCTGCTGCAGGCAGCTGCGGCTGTACTCGGCCACGCGCATCATGCGTTCCTTGTTGACGGCGTAGCGCTGGGCAGAGCAGTTGCGCAGCATCTGCGCCATCCAGCGCAACTGGAACAGGCTGCCGTCCAGGCGCACGGCCAGCGGCGCGTGTTCCTGCAGCATCCACTTCAGGGCCTTGAGCGGAATGCCGGGCGCCGCCCAGGGCGTGGAGTAGCCGGGCGAGACCTGGCCCGCGTTGGCAAAGCTGGTTTCGGACGCGGGCGCATCCTGCCGGTCCAGCACCGTGACCTCGGCACCGGCCCGCGCCAGGTAGTACGCACTGGTCACGCCGATGACACCGCCGCCAAGAACAAGGACTTTCATACGATTCACCGCCAGGTCAACAAGATGAAATCAAAGTCTATTGACGATGAGGCAGTGGAAACCACTGAAATATTGCTACTCTCCAGTGATTGATAAGCCCCGGGAATCGCCGCCATGGCTGCCAAAAGTGAAAACCGCGTGCTTGACCGCACCGATCGCAAGATCCTCGACATCCTGCAGCGGGATGGCCGCATCTCCATGACCGAACTGGCCGAGCAGGTCAGCCTCTCGGCCACGCCCTGTTCGGAGCGCGTGCGCCGCCTGGAGCGCGATGGCGTGATCACGGGCTACCACGCCCACCTCTCGCCCGAGGCGCTGGGCAAGACGCTGCTGGTGTTCGTGGAGATCAAGCTCTCGTCCAAGTCGGGCGAGGTCTTCGACAAGGTGCGCCAGGAACTGCTGCACGTGCCCGACGTGCTGGAGTGCTTCCTGGTCTCGGGCAGCTTCGACTACCTGGTCAAGGCCCGCCTGGGCGGCATGCGCGAGTACCGCCGCCTGCTGGGCGACATCCTCAAGAAACTGCCCGTGCCGGCCGAGTCGCACAGCTATGTGGTGATGGAAGAGGTCAAGGAGACGCTGGCGCTGCCTGTGGACCGGTGAGGGCGCCGTCCTCGGCGTTCCAGGGTCGGATCTACCGCCATTTCTTATTGTTATTTACTGTTTGAAACGTTTGTCACAATATCGTTGATTCAAATGGGGTATTGTGCGATCCAATCAAAAAGGATATTGGGCGGAAGATCGGTTGTTATGGAGTTCCGCATTCATCGGCGCTCTCCGTTGAAAAGTAAACCGGACGACGGCTTGGAGTTCAATTCCAATGGCGGGATTGCAAATATTTGTCATTGGATAGTGGCTGTAAGGGATTGTTGATTTTTAAAGTTCAATGCCAGTGATACCTTGATAGCTCAAATCTATCTATCACTGGGAGTTCTATGAACAATCACGCCCTCATGGCTGCCTTGATGGCCGGCGCAGCACTCTCGGCCTGCCCCCCCGCCAGCGCGCAAGTAACGCGTTACTACGGGGAGATGAGAACCGCCTACTCGGATTTCCAGGATCGCACGGCGTGTCCCCTGGGGTCTCACGGCTCATGCCAGGATTTTCCGAGGACCGCCCGCCTGGCCGGCTGGTTTGAAACGGCCGCACCCTTGCAGCCCAATCTGGACGAGAGCGAAATAAGGGCGCTGGTGACTTCCTATAGTTTCTCGGACGGATTGAACACCTACAGCAGTTCCGATCCGGATGTGCGCGCATTCATATTCAGGGTTTCCACGGACAGTGGATCCAATATCGTGAGAAACAGAATCCACCTTCAACGCTGGCTGACGGGAAACAATCCGCACCGCTCCATCAATCAAATTGGCCCGGGTGGATCTCCCAATGATGTGGATATGCTCAGCCGGTTTGAAATGGCCACAGAACAGGTGGGTGCCATGAACAACGCGATGTGCGCTTCCTTGTTCTCGGAAACATCCCAGCAGGTCAGCCATTCGGGTGAAAGCGACACCTGCTTGGGCACCTATGAGATGCCCGACAACGGCGTGTCCGTTGCGTGGACCGGGGCGCCCGTGCAAAACCAGAACGTCATGTCCTGGCACAGGGAGGCCGTGCATCCTGCCCTGTCGTTGACCCATAGCATCTCGCCCGCAGGCCAGGTGCAGGCGGGGCAGGAGGTGCGCTACACCATCACCGTCAGGAATACGGGGACCGTGCCCGCCACCCAAGCGCAGATTGCCGACAGCCTGCCTGCCGGCCTGGAGCGCGCCACCTGGATCTGTACGCCCGGCGCCAGCACACCATGTCCCGTGGCGTCAGGCTCCGGATCGCTGGCAGTCACGGTGCCCGTGTTCGCGGCAGGAGACTCGCTGGTTTTCACCGTGATGGCCAGCGTGTCCAACCCGGCGCCCGCAACCATTACCAATGTGGCCACGGTGGATGCCGGGGACCCGTCGGTGCAGTGCATGCAAGCAGGGCAGGTCGTGGGAACGGTGCCGTGCATGGCTTCCGCGTCCATCAATACGGTGGCGGCTCCCCCCGGCGGTGGCCAGGTGACCCCCGTGCCGACGCTGCAGCACACAGCCCTTGTGGTCCTGAGCCTGCTGGCTGCAGCCATCGGATGGATGGGGCTGGGGCGGCGCCAGCGGGTCGGCGCGGGCCGCTGACGCGGCCAGGGCGCGCCGGCCCGGGCTCAGTCGATCAACCGCCCGTCCGCATCCCAGAACGGGTGCGGCCCGTCGAATTGCCCGCTGGCCACCGCATGGCTGACCAGTCGGCCGCCGTGCGGCAGGGCGTGCAGCATGAAGCCGGGCGGCTCCAGCGTCCAGGCCGATGCGGCGTTGGCCGCCAGGTCCAGGCAGACCTGGTGGGCGGGCGCGGGCGAGGTCATGGCCACCGTGCCGCCGAAGGCGACCTGGATGCTGCGGTGCAGGTGGCCGCAGATGACGCGCTGCACGTTGGGGTGGCGGCGCACCAGGTCTTCGAGTGCCTGGGCGCCCTGCAGCAGGCCGATCTTGTCCATGTGGCCTATCAGGGTCTCGAAGGGCGGGTGGTGCATGGCGATCACCACGGGGCGGCCTTCGCTGGCGGCCAGCTGCAGCTCCAGCCATTGCAGGCGCTCCTCGCACAGCGCGCCCTCGCTGTGGCCGGGCACCACGGTGTCCAGCGCGATCAGCCGCAGATCGCCGATGTCCACCGCGTACTGGATGAAGCCTTCGCTGCGCAGCCAGGTGTGATCGGGAAAGGCGGTGCGCAGCGCGTCGCGGTCGTCGTGGTTGCCGGGCAGCAGGTAGATGGGAAGCTCGCCCAGCGGCGCCAGCAGGCTGCGCAGGTGGGCGTATTCGGCGGGCCTGCCGAAGTCGGTCAGGTCGCCGGTGATCACCAGGGCATGCGGGGGCTGGGGCAGGGCGAGCACGCTTTGCACGCTGCTTTCCAGGTACCGGGCGGTATCGATGCGGCGGTAGGTCAGGCGACCGGGTTCGCGGATGTGCAGGTCGGTGAGCTGGGCCAGGAAGGTGGTCATGGAAGTGCGGGAAGTGCGGGAAGTGCGATGGCTTTCAGGCGTGGGCATGGTTGGGCATCCATTGATGGGGGGCGATGCGCAGGGCCACGCGGTCGCCCGATTGCGCGGCGTGGTCGCGCGCCACGTCGGCCATCAGCGGCGTGTGGCCCGCCAGTTCCAGCGTGAGCTGCAGGCGGTCGCCCAGGAAGACGCGGCGCGTCACCGATGCCGGCACTCCGCCCGGCGTGCCGGCGGCGCAGACCTCGATGTCTTCAGGGCGCAGCAGCAGCCGGGCCGCGCCCGTGCATTCGGCCGGGCAGGCCAGCTCCATGCCGGCCAGCGCCAGCCGGTTGCTGCGCGCATCGTCTTCGCTGCGTTCGACATGGTTCACGCGCCCCAGGAAGGTGGCGACAAAGGGATGGGCCGGGCGGCGGTACAGGCTCTCACCGTCGCCCACCTGCAGGATGCGGCCTGCCTGCATCACGGCCATGCGGTCGGCAATGGCCATGGCCTCCTGCTGGTCGTGCGTGACGTGGACGGCGGTGATGCGCAGCTGGCGCAGCAATTGGGCCAGCTCGTCGCGCAGGGTTTCCTTGAGCTTGGCGTCCAGTGCGGTCAGCGGCTCGTCCAGCAGCAGCACGCGCGGGCGCGATGCCACGGCGCGGGCCAGGGCCACGCGCTGGCGCTGGCCGCCGGACAGTTCGGCCGGGCGCTTGTGCTCCAGGCCGTTCAGGCGCACCAGGTCCACCAGTTCGCCCACCACGCGGCGCTGCTCCTGCTCGGACACGCCGCGTATGCGCAGGCCGTAGCCAATGTTGGCCTGCACGCTCATCTGCGGGAACAGCGCGTAGTGCTGGAACACCATGCCCACCTGGCGCTTTTCTATGGGCACGCGGGTGACGTCGGTGTCGCCGAAGGCGATGCGGCTGCCCGCGTCCGGCGTCTCCAGCCCCGCGATGATGCGCAGCAGCGTGGTCTTGCCGCAGCCCGAGGGGCCGAGCAGGGCCAGCACCTCGCCGGGCTCCACGCGCAGGTCGGTGGCCTGCAGGCCGCGCGTTCCGTCGGCATAGGTCTTGGCGCATTGCCGGATGTCGATGGCGACGCTGTTACTTTCCATAATGCTTCTCGATGAAATGCCCCAGCGCCTGCAGCAGCCACATCACGGGCAGGATGACGATGAGGAAGATGAGGGTGTAGGCCGAGCCCACCTCGATGCGCATGGACGCATAGCTGTCGGCCAGGCCCACGGGCAGGGTGCGCGTCAGCGGCGTATGCAGCATCCAGGTCAGGTTGAACTCGCCCATGGACAGGGTGAACACCATCAGGCAGGCGGCCACGATGGCGGGCAGCACGGCAGGCACCAGCACGCCCAGGAAGCGCTGCGTGAACGAGGCGCCCAGGCTGCGCGCAGCCTCCTCCAGCGCCACCAGTTCCTGGCGGCGCAGCGCCGAGCCCACCATGCGCACCATGAAGGGCAGGGTGAACACCACATGGCCCACCAGGATGAAGGCAAAGCTCTGGCGGAAGGCGGCCACGCTGCCATAGGCCAGCAGCAGGGCCAGGGCGCTGGCCAGGCCCGGAATCGCCACGGGCAGGGTCAGCAGCTCCTCGAAATGCCGGGCCCAGGGCGATCGGCTGCGCGCCAGCGCATAGGCGCAGGGCACGCCCAGCACCAAGGTCATGGCCACGCAGGCGCAGGCCAGCAGCAGCGACATCAGCACGGTATTGCCGTAGCCGGCCCAGACCTCGGCCAGCCAGCGGGTGGTCAATCCGCTGGACAGGCCCTGGCCGTAGTTCTGCACCAGCCCGGCCAGCACCGACAGCAGCATGGGCGCCAGCATGAACAGGGTGACCGTGGCCGTCACCAGCCACATCAGCGGTGGCATTTTTGGCCGCCGGGCCGCCCCAAGGCAAAAAGCGGCCCCTTCGGGGGGCAGCGGACCTTGCGCTGCAAGGGCAGCGTGGGGGCTATTTTTTTGTGTGGTCCGCATGTTCAGACTCCCGAGGCGGCCGGACCCGCCCAGCGCCGCGACAGCCACAGCACCAGCCAGGTGATCAGCCCCAGGCTGATCGACAGGCTGGCGGCCAGGGCGAAGTTGGCGTAGTTGGTGAACTCGTTGTAGATGGTGATGGGCAGCACCTCGAACTTGCTCGACAGCGTGAAGGCCGTGCCGAAGGCGCCGACCGACGTGGCGAACACGATGGCGCTGCAGGCCAGCGTGGTGGGCAGCAACTGCGGCCACCACACATCGCGCGCCACGCGCCAGCCATTGCCGCCCAGCGAGCGCGCGGCCTCTTCCAGGTGCGGGTCCAGCGCCTCGGCCGCTGCCGTGTAGGAGGCAATGGCGCGCGGCAGCGAGAAATACAGGTAGCCCAGGAACAGGCCCAGCAGCCCGTAGGCGAAGGTGATCCGCTCGCCGCCCAGGGCCACCGACAGATCGGCCAGCGCGCCCTGGCGCCCGCCCAGCAGGATGATGAAAAAGCCGATGATCACGCCCGGAAACGACAGCGGCAGCGTCAGCAGCGACAGCAGCAGGCCGCGCCCCGTGAAGCGGTGGCGCGCCAGCGCAATGCCCATCACCGCGCCGATCAGCAGCGTGGCCAGGGTCACGGCCAGTGACAGGGCCAGCGTCTGCAGCAGGCTTTGCAGGTACAGCGCGTCGGTCAGCGTGGCGAAGTAGGTGCGCCAGCCTTCACGCGCCGGCAGCGCCAGCAGCAGGCCGGCCGGCAGCAGCCAGAACGCGGCAAAGAAGGCCACGGCCGGCGCGCTGCAGGCCAGCAGCAGCGCGCGGGCGCGCCAGTCGCCTGGCGCTTGGGAGGGAATGCCCACGATGCAGTCCGCCTGGCTCAACGCACTTCACGCAGGTAGCGCGTGGAGAAGCCCTTTTGCACATCGGCCATCTTCTGGTAGTCCACCGAGGTGGCGCGTGCGTACTCGCTGGCGGGCAGGAAATGGCCGGCCACCTCCTTGGGCAGGGCCACGTCGCGCACGGGGCGCAGGTAGGCGTTGGCCCAGATGGACTGGCCCTTGTCGGACAGCACATAGTCCAGCACCTTCTTGCCGTTGTCCGTGTGCGGCGCCTTGTTCACCAGGCTCATCACATAGGGCATGACCACGGTGCCTTCCTTGGGGATCACGAAGTCCACGTCAGCCTTGTCCTTGTAGCGGGCGCGGTAGGCGTTGAAGTCGTAGTCCAGCAGGATGCCGATCTCGCCCGACAGCAGGCGCGCATACGAGGTCTGCTTGGGCACGATGGGCTCGTTCTTCTGCAGCTTCTTGAAGTAGTCGATGGCGGGCTGGAAGTTGTCCAGTGTGCCGCCCATGGCCTGGTTCACGGCCACGGCGCCCACATAGCCCACGAAGGCCGAGGCCGGGTCCAGGTAGCCGACCAGACCCTTGTATTCGGGCTTGAGCAGGTCTGTCCAGGACTGCGGCACGGGCTTGCCGCCCAGCGCCGCCTTGTTGACCATGAAGCCCAGCGTGCCCGAGTGGATGGTCACCCACTCGCCCTTGGGGTCCTTGAGGCCGGCGGGAACCTGGTCCCAGTTGGCTGGCTTGTAGGCGGCAACCACGCCGTCTTTCTGCGCCTGGATGGCGAAGGTCACGCCCAGGTAGGTCACATCGGCCACGGGGCTGGCCTTCTCGGCCACCAGCTGGGCCAGCGACTGGCCGGAGTTCTTGTTGTCGGGCGGCACGGTGATGCCGGTATCGGCCTTGATGGCCTTGATCTGCGTGCCCCAGTCGGCCCATTCGGGCGGGCAGTTGTAGCAGATGGCGCTCTGGGCCAGGGCCGTTCCGCAGACGGCGGTGGTGGCGGCCAGCAGGGCCAGGCGCTTGAAGGAGGGCTTGAAGGAGAGCTTGAAGGAGAGCTTGAAGGGGAGGGCAGTCAGTTTCATGGTGCGTACTCGAAGAGGTTGGGGGGCGTGGGGAAGGGCACGGCCTTGGCTTGCGCGGGCCGCTGTTGTTGGTTTTAGAGCCGGCAGGACTCGCCGCTGCGCCAGCCATGCGGCAGGCACAGGCTGTCCTGCGCGGCCAGGTTTTTCTTGCCCGCCAGCGCATCGCACAGCAGGCGCACGCAGGCCGAGCCGATGTCGTGGTTGGGCTGGGAAATCGAGGCCAGCGAAGGCGTGAGATCGTCCGCCATGGCAATCCCGTCAAAGCCGACCACGCTCAGGTCCGCAGGCACGCGGAACCCGGCCAGCGATGCCGCGCGGATGGTACGTATCGCCAGCAGATCGTTGCTGCAGACAATGGCCGTGGGCGGCGCCTGCTCGCTCAGGTGCTGCTGCAGCATCTGTACGGCGGTGGCGGCAAAGGGCACCTCCCAGACCGGCAGCGGCGCCAGGCCTGCGGCCTGCATGCCCAGCGCATAGCCACGGCAGCGCTGCTGGGCGCGGTCGGACGCGCGCAACTGGCCCGTGACCATGCCGATGCGGCTGTGGCCGGCCGCGGCCAGGCGCAGCACCAGTTCGCTGACGGCGCGCGTGTTGTCCACGCCCACGCAGGCATGCTCATGGGTGTGGTGATAGGCCAGCACATAGGGCTTGCCGGCCTGGCGCACACGCGCCAGCGCCGCCGAATCGCCAGGGTTGGAGACCACCAGCACCAGCGCATCCACCCCGCTGGCCAGCAGCCGCGTAGTGGCCGCGTCTTCACCGGCGTGGTCGTATTCGGTGGTGCAAGGCGAAATCGCATAGCCGCGCAGCGCCGCCTGCGAGGCAATGCCCTGCAGGCACTCGGCAAACACCGGATTGGTGAGCGTGGGCAGCACCACGCCCAGCACCTTGCTGCTGCGCGTGCGCAGCGTGCGTGCGCTGGCATTGGCCACATAGCCCACTTCCTGCGCCACACGCAGCACCGTGCTGCGCGTTTGCGCATTGACCACCTCCGGCGAATTGAAAACCCGCGAAACAGTGGCGACGGACAGTCCCGCGCGGCGTGCAACCTCGGTGATGCTCATGGATGTAAACGATTTCTTGAAAACGTTTACATTGCACCCGCTGCGCGTGACGGTGCGGTGACGGAGGAGTGAAGGTTTTGTTGCGTATCAGGCGCTTGGCGGCTTGGGCCCTGACGTTGCCCGGTACCTAGACTGCCGTAGATGCAGCTCGCTGGCGCCGAATCCAGCTGATGAAGGCCGAAAGCTCTGCGTTGAAACGAGCTCTGGGTGCCTCGGGCGTACTTGACTGCGCCAGAAAGAAAGCCACGGTCTGCGCCATTTCCGGATGGAGCTGCGCAAAGCAATCGGCGAACTCCTCCAGCGTGCGCGGCCAGAAGCCGCCTGAGCAGGGGCGCAGCACATTGGTGGCCCGGATCAGCTTGCGTGCGGCTTCGCGTTGCAGACGCAGGGCCTCCATGTCGTCCCTGGTTCCGGAAATGCGCTGCAGGTAGTCGTTCAGCACCTGCACGTAGTCGCCATTGACGGCCTGTGCAATCGCCCTGGACGGCTCGAACGCCTCAAACTGCTGCGCCAGGTCCGCGCCGTGGATGCAGCGGCACTCATGCTTGAGCCAGTAGCCCCAGCTGTAGAGATGGGCCGGGTCCAGCACCTCTTGCCGAGTGCCCAGGTCGAAATCGATCTTCGCGACTTCTTTGTGACGTAGTTGCAGGTCCTGGCGCCGCTGCTCCAGCCGGGCGCTCTCCTGCCTGGACAGGGGGCGGGCCAGCACGATCGTCAGGTCCAAGTCCGAGAAGCCCGCCCTCGCGCAGCCGCGCGCCACGCTGCCATACAGGTAGAGGCTGTCCAGCGCCTCGCCGAGGGCGCTGGCGATGGCTGCGCGCGCATCGTCCACCAGGCGCTGGAACTCGGGCTGGACAGGATCGTTGGGGATGAGGTCCAGAGTGCGGGTCGCGTGAGGATCGCTGCAGGAGTGCATGGGGATGCCTGGGCTCGTCGCCCGCTCATTCGTCTGCTGCAAGCCGCGCGTAGAGCGCATAGTCCCTGGGCATTCCGCGAACCAGCCTGAACGAACGCAGCAGCCCCTCATGCCGGTACCCGCAGGCCTGCACGACCTTGGCCGAGGCCTGGTTCGACTCCAGCACCGCAGCCTGGATGCGGATGAAGCCGTATTCCTGAAAGGCCCATCGGGTCACTGTCGCGCACAGGGCCTTGGCTATGCCGCGTCCCCAGTATTCCGGGGCGAGGTCGTAGGCGATTTCGGCGGTGCGGTTCACGCCGGAGATGGTGTGAAAGCCGATGCTGCCCACCATCCGGCCACTGCGGGCATCGACGACGGCCAGGCGGCGCTGGGAGTCGGCGGACGGGGACTCGAACGCATCGAACAGCGGCAGCAGGTCGTCGCCTGAGGCGAGGTTCCAACTGGTGTGCTCGGTGACGGCGGGCAGCCTCAGGTAGGCGTACCAGGCACCGATGTCCGAGCGTTCGACCTGGCGAAGGGAGATTCCGGGCAGCTCCGGTACGGGGGGATGGTGTATGCGCATGGGTTCCGGGATGGCAGCGCCGGCTTGCCCGGCAGGGACGATTGTGGACCGGCGCCAGCGCGAACTCTGTGAACAAGCCTGAAACCTACAACCCGCCGACAGGCCCAGGCATACGATTTGTAGCGATTGGAAACCGCCCACCGCTTGCGGCATGCCGCATGCCGCAAGCGCGCAGGCGGGGTCCAACGCCAAGAATCACAACTCCAAGCTTCCTATGTCTTCATTCGATACCCAACTGCTGCTCATCGCGCTGGCCAGCGTGCTGGTCCTCGTCGCGCTGATCGTCTCGCGCATCCGTCTTCATCCCCTGCTGGCGCTGCTGGTGGTTTCCATTGGCGTGGGCTTTGCCACGGGCATGGCGCCAGGCGAGATCGTCAAGAACCTCACCAATGGGGCCGGCAAGACGCTGGGCGCGGTGGGCGTGGTCATTGCCCTGGGCGCCATGCTGGGCAAGATCCTGGCGGACTCCGGCACCACGGAGCGGCTGGCCAGTGCCATCCTGCAGCGCACGTCCGAGCGCATGATTCCCTGGGCCATGACCCTGGTGGCCTTCGTGATCGGCATTCCCATGTTCTTCGAGGTGGGGCTGGTGGTCATGCTGCCGCTGATCTTCAGCGTGGCGCGCAAGCTGGAAAGCAATGAGCGCTTCAAGGGATCGGCCTATGTCTATGTGGGCGTGCCCGTGATCGCCGCGCTGGCCGCCATGCACGGCATGGTGCCGCCGCACCCGGGCCCGCTCACCGCCATCGCCACGCTGCACACCACGGTCGGCCCGACCATGCTGTACGGCTTTCTGGCCGTGATTCCCGCCATGGTGCTGGGTGGCCCGCTGTACGGCGCCTTCATCACGCCGCGCATGAGCACGCGCCCCGATGCAGCCCTGCTGGAGCAGTTCACATCAGGCAAGAAGGAAGGCGGGGAGGGCAGTGCGCCCAGCATCGGCATGGGCGTGCTGTGCGCCTTGCTGCCCGCGCTGCTGATGCTGGTGCATGCGCTGGCCGAGGTGCTTCTGCCCAAGGATTCGGGCCTGCTGCATGCGGCGGCCTTCCTGGGCAATCCGCTGGTGGCCATGCTGCTGGGCGTGGTGTTTGCCTCCATCACCCTCGGCTATCTGCGCGGCGCCGATGCCGAGAAGCTGCGCGACGCGCTGGGCCAGAGCCTCAAGCCCATCGCCGGCATCATGCTCATCATTGCGGGCGGCGGTGCCTTCCAGCAGATCCTGACCAGCGCCAAGGTGGGCGATGCCATCGTCCACATGACCCAGCAGTTCGCCCTGCCTCCGCTGGTGCTGGGCTGGATGATCGCCATGCTGCTGTCGGTGTCCACCGGCTCGGCCACCGTGGGCATCGTCGGCGCGGCGGGCCTGCTGGCGCCGCTGGCGGCCTCCGATCCTTCGCTGAACGTGCCGCTGCTGGCGCTGGCCATTGGCTGCGGCTCGCTGTTCTTCAACTACGCCAACCACGCGGGCTTCTGGATGGTGAAGGAGTCCTTCGGCATGAGCATGGGCGAGGCCACCAAGACGATTACCGTGGTCCAGTCCATCGTGTCCTTTGTGGGCCTGCTGATGGTGCTGCTGTTCAACCTGCTGCCCAAGCTGGGATAGGTGAAAGGCATGAGTGAAAGGCATGAGGCGGGCTGCCGGCGGCCGCTTCGATGCCGCGGCAACCACCAAGAGAGGGCACTACTTCCGGTTCGACTGCGGATTGCCCCAGTCGCGACAGGGAAAATGCCGCCCCGTACAGGTGCGGTACCCGGCGCCGCTTCAACGCGGGGCCGGCAATTCACCTATACTGATGGAGGTGCTGTCCTTGTTGTTCGCCTCCTCAGTGCCCGTCTGACACCTTCGCGGTCTCCGGGCTGCCGTTAGCCGCCCACTGTCACAAAGTCTGTGACGAGGTCCGCAACTGTCACTCTCAACGGCGAGCACCACGCGAATCCAACCCACCTCCCGGGTCCGCACTCTCCCTGCCACCTGCAGGGTCCTCTTTTCCCTTTTTTCGATGCTCCGCTGCCTGCGTGCAGCGGTCATCCTGCGCTGGCCCAAGGCCGCAGCATGGTGCTGCACCAGCAACTTGCGGCGACGCAACCCTTTCAACATGTACTCACAGGAGTCCCATTGGCTAAAGAAGAACTGATCGAAATGCAAGGCCGGGTAGACGAAGTGCTGCCTGATTCCCGCTTCCGCGTAACGCTGGAAAACGGCCACCAGCTCATCGCCTATACCGGCGGAAAAATGCGCAAGCACCGCATCCGCGTGCTGGCCGGCGACAAGGTGACGCTTGAAATGTCGCCTTATGACCTGAACAAGGGTCGCCTCACGTTCCGCCACATCGAGCAACGCTCCGGCGCACCGGGCCCGCGTCCTCCGCAGCGCCGCTGAAGCCCGCCGGCCCGCTTCTGTTGCAGAGCGGGCATTCGGGGCGCAGGCAGGACCGGGCTCTGTGCCTGGTTGCCTGATCGGCAGCCCCACTCAGCTTTCCAAGCAGCCCCGACGGCCCGACCGCCTGGAGGGCACCAGACGGATCAGGCGAGTCCGTCTGCTTATTTGGACATGGCGTCCTTGCCCATGGAATCCTTCTTCATTCCATCCTTGGACATGCCGTCCTTGTGCATGCCATCCTTGTGCATGCCGTCCTTGGACATCGAGTCCTTCTTCATCCCGTCCTTGGACATGGAGTCTTTCTTCATGCCGTCCTTGGCCATGGAGTCTTTCTTCATGCCGTCCTTGGCCATGGAGTCCTTCTTCATTCCATCCTTGGACATCGAATCCTTGGACATGGCTCCGTTGGACATGCCGTCCTTCGCCATCTCATCCGCAGCGAATGCCGTGGTGGCACCGGCCAGGGCGAGGCAGGTGGCGAGCAGGGTGGTGGTGAGCTTGGTCATTTGAGTCTTCCTTTGGATTAGCGGTTTGCGGGATTGCAAATCGGCCGGCTTTGGATGGGCCCGGCCTCGCACCTTCGTTGGCGGCCCAGCGGCTTGGAAGGCCGCTCAGCTGCCTCCGAACCAGTTGTAGCCCTGGTCTTCCCAGTAGCCGCCGGAGTAGGTGTTGGTGACGAACATGGCCTGGATGTGCTTCGGGTTCTTGTAGCCCAGCTTGGTGGGCATGCGCAGCTTCATCGGAAAGCCATATTTGGGCGGCAGGGGCTGCCCGTCGTAAGTCAATGCCATCAGCGTCTGCGGATGCAGGGCCGTGGCCATGTCGATGCTGGTGAAGTAGTCGTCAACGCACTTGAAGCCGACGTACTTGGCGCTGGTGTCGGCGCCTATGTGGCGCAGGAAATCGGCAAAGCGCACGCCGCCCCAGCGGCCTATGGCGCTCCAGCCTTCCACGCAGATATGGCGCGTGATCTGTTCGTCCTGCGGCATGGCGCGCAGCTCGGCCAGGGTCCAGGCATGGCGGTCGGCGACCATGCCGGTCACCTCCAGGCGCCAGCTGGCCCCGTCCACCTCGCGCACCTCGTCCTCGCCGTAGTAGGCATTGAAGGGGAAGGGGCGCGTGATCTCGGCTGCGGAATAGGTGGGCGCCAGCCGCGTGGGGCTGAAGAGCAGGCCCTGCACGCGGTCGTTGAAGCGCGATACCTGGCTGAGCGCGGCCTCGACGTGGCTGTCATCGCTGATGCTGCAGCCCGTGAGCAGGGACAGGCCGCCCAGCGTCAGCGAGCGTTGCAAAAAGGCGCGGCGTGCGGGCTGGTCCAGCTTGCGGGCGATCAGCGAGCGTGCCTCGTGCACCACGGCCTCGCCATCGACGCCGGGCAGGGAAGGGGCTTTGAAGATTTTCATGGTGTCTTGGGCGCACGGCCGTGGATCATGGTCAGGAAGGTCCGGGGCACCAGGGCGACCATTGCCAGGTGCACCACCACGAAGGCCACCAGCGCGGACATGCCGAAGAAGTGCACGCGCCGTGCGGATTCATAGCCGCCCAGCAGCTCGCGCAGCAGCGGGAACTGCACCGACTTCCACAGCACCAGGCCCGACAGCACGATCACCACCAGGTCCAGCACCACGAACAGGTAGGCCAGCTTTTGCACATGGTTGTAGCGGGCCGGGTCGGCATGCGACAGCCGGCCCTTGAGGGCGGCCACCAGGTCCTGCCGCACGCCCTGCACGCTGACGGGAAAGAACTTGCGCAGCCATCGGCCGCTGGCGATGTTGAGCAGCAGGTACAGCAATCCGTTGAACACCAGCAGCCACATGGCCGCGAAGTGCCATTGCAGCGCCCCGCCCAGCCAGCCGCCCAGCGTGATCGAGCCCGGAAAGCTGAAATCAAAGAACGGCGCCGCGTTGTAGATGCGCCAGCCGCTGGTCACCAGGATGACCACGGCCAGCGCATTGAGCCAATGCGTGAGGCGCAGCCACAGCGGGTGGATGCGCTGGCCATCCTTGGGCTGTGCCGGTTGGGGGGTGAGGAGGGCGGTGTTCATGGGTCCCATTGTTGGAGGGACCCTGTAGCGGATGTATCACGCAAACTTCAATTAATCGTGATAACTCCCAAGGCCTGTTCAGCCCGCCTGGGCGCACCCGGCCAGATAGTCCACCAGCGTGCGCGCCGCAGGCGATAGCCGGCTGCCGTCCCTGAAGCAGATGGCGAACTGCCGCCGCGCCCAGGCATCGGTGAGCGACACCATGTTCACGCCTTGCACGCCTTGCACGCCTTGCACGCCTTGCACGCCCTGACCGGAGCCCGCCATGCCCAGGATCTCCCTGGGCATGATGGCCACGCCCAGGCCGGCGCGCACGCAGCGGATCGTGGCGTCGAAGGAGCTGACCACGGCGCGGTAATTGAGGGGCCGGCCGATGATGGCCGCCGCCCGTGCCAGCATGGTGTAGACGGCCGTGGAGGCGGGCAGGCCCACATGCTCGCAATCCAGCGTTTCGCTGAAGCTGCAGCTGTCGCGCAAGGCCAGCGGGTGGCCGGCCGGCACGGCTACGGCCAGGGTGTCGCAGCGGTAGGGCAGGGTCTGCAGGCCCTCCAGATCGGCCGCATTCCAGCACACGCCCACCAGGGCCAGGCCTTCGCGGATGGATCGGATGATTTCGCTGCTGGTCAGCTCCTCGATGTCCACGCGGATCTGCGCGTGCTCGGGCTTTTGCAGAAAGGCCGCAATGTCGTCGGGCAGCGACTCGGCAATCGACGAGACCGAGGCCAGTATCCGCACCTGTCCCTTCACGCCGTGCTGGTAGGCCGCCATGTCGCGGGCCGCGCGGTCGGCGCTGGCCAGCATGGCGCGTGCGTGCTCCAGCAGCATCAGCCCGGCTGCCGTGGGCACTACGCCGCGGCGGTGGCGCTCCAGCAGCGGGGCCTGCACCTGCTCTTCCAGCAGCGCCATGCGCTTGCTGATGGCCGATGAGCCGATGTGCTGCTGCTCGCCCGCGCGGGCAATATTGCCCAGGTCGCAGGCGGCGACAAAGAGCCGCAGGGTGGTCAGGTCCAGGTCTTTCATGGCGGTTATGGATTTCCATTTGGGAAACTCTAAGGCGAAAAATTATCGCTTCTGCACGCTGGTGGGAATGTCTAAAGTGCCATTCAAGACAAACCACCCCACGCGAACCTTCCCATGCCAGAACCCATCCGTGCCCTGCAGTCCGCCGTCATCCGCGAGGTCGGCCTGCGCGATGGCCTGCAAAGCATCCAGACCGTGCTGTCCACCGAGCGCAAGAAGGAATGGATACGCGATGCCTACGCTGCCGGCCAGCGCGAGATCGAAGTCGGCTCCTTCGTCCCCGCGCGCCTGCTGCCCCAACTGGCCGACACGGCCGAGCTGGTGGCCTATGCCCGAACGCTGCCGGGCCTGTTCGTCTCCGTGCTGGTGCCCAACATGCGTGGTGCCGAAAGCGCCCTTGCCAGCGGGGCCGACCTGATGCTGGTGCCGCTGTCGGCCAGCCATGCCCACAGCCTGGCCAACCTGCGCAAGACGCCCGATGAGGTCGTGGCCGAGGTGGCCCGCATGCGTGCCGCACGCGATGCGGCGGGTTCGACGATGCTGATCGAGGGCGGCATTGGCACGGCCTTCGGCTGCACGCTGCAGGGCCGGGTGGAACCGGCCGAGGTGCTGCGCTGCATGCAGGCCCTGCTGGACGCGGGGGCCGACCGCGTCAGCATGGCCGACACCGTGGGCCACGGCGGGCCGGGCCAGGTGCAATCGCTGTTCGAGCAGGCGCGGCGCATTGCGGGCGAACGCTTTTGGTGCGGCCACTTCCACGACACGCGTGGCCTGGCGCTGGCCAATGTGCATGCCGCACTGCAAACCGGCGTCACGCGCTTTGACGCCACGCTGGCCGGCATCGGCGGCTGCCCCCATGCGCCCGGCGCCAGCGGCAATGCCTCCACCGAAGACCTGGCCTTCATGCTGGACACCATGGACATCGACACGGGCCTGGACATCGAGGCCCTGCTGCGCCTGCGCGCCAAGGTGGCCGCCTGGCTGGCCGGCGAAAGCTTGCACGGCGCGCTGTGGCGCGCGGGCCTGCCGCGCAGCGTCACCGCCGACGCAGCCCCCGCCGCTGCATGAACCCCTTACCTTCCCACGAGCACACCTGTATGGCCACCGAACCCCTGCTGCCGCTGTCCGGCATCCGCGTCATCGAATTCACCCACATGGTCATGGGCCCCACCTGCGGCATGATCCTGGCCGACCTGGGCGCCGAAGTCATCAAGGTCGAGCCACCGGGCGGCGACAAAACGCGCACGCTGCCCGGCCTGGGCATCGGCTTTTTCCGCAGCTTCAACCGCAACAAGAAAAGCGTGGTGCTGGACATCACCACCGAAGCGGGCCGCGCCACCGCTGCCGAGCTGGCCGCTGGCAGCGATGTGGTGCTGGAGAACTTCCGCCCCGGCCTCATGCAGTCCCTGGGCCTGGACTACGCCACGCTGTCGCAGCGCGCGCCCGGTCTCATCTACGTCAGCCACAAGGGCTTTCTGCCCGGCCCCTACGAAAAGCGCCTGGCGCTGGACGAGGTGGTGCAGATGATGGGCGGCCTGTCGTACATGACCGGCCCCGTGGGCCGGCCGCTGCGCGCGGGCACCAGCGTCAACGACATCATGGGCGGCATGTTCGGCGCCATCGGCGTGCTCGCCGCCCTGCGCGAGCGTGAGCACACCGGGCGCGGCCAGGAGGTGCAAAGCGCGCTGTTCGAGAACTGCGTCTTTCTGTCCTCCCAGCACATGCAGCAGTACCTGATGACGGGAGAGGCACCGCCGCCCATGCCCTCGCGCGTGTCGGCCTGGAGCGTCTACGACGTGTTCACCCTGGCCGGTGGCGAGCAGCTGTTCATCGGCGCCGTCAGCGACAAGCAGTTCGCCACCCTGTGCCGCGTGCTGGGCCGCGCCGACCTGCTGCAGCGCCCCGAATACGCCGACAACGCCGCCCGCGTGGCCGTGCGCCCCCAACTGCTGGCCGAGCTGGGCGCCATCCTGGCCAGCCATGAATCGGCCCGGCTTGCGCCGCAGCTGGAGGCCGCAGGCATTCCCTACGCGCCCATCACGCGGCCCGAGCAACTGGTGGACGACTCGCACCTGCGCCAAAGCGGCGGCCTGGCTTCCATGCAGACCGAAGACGGCGGCCAGACCGACGTGGTGCTGCTGCCACTGCTCATGAACGGCCACCGTCCCGGCGTGCGCATGCCGCTGGCCGGGATTGGCGAGCACACCGAAGAAATCCTCGGAGCCCTTGCATCACGGACCTGACAGCCATCCCCGGGCGCCGAAGGCCGCAGAAAAACCACCCCGGCGCGCATGAGACAACACAAAAAGGAGACAACCCCATGCACTCGTCCCATCCCTTCCGCCGCCGCACCCTGCTGGCCCTGGCCGGCGCATCGCTGGGGGCCGCTGCCCTGGGCGTGCGCGCCCAAAATGGCACGCCGCTGCGCGTCATCCTGCCCGTGGGGGCTGGCTCGGGCGCCGACACCATCGTGCGCTCGGCCCAGACTGCGCTGGTGCGCTCGCTGGGCGGCCAGCCCGTGGTCATGGAGAACCTGCCGGGCGCGGGCGGCATCACGGGAACGCAGATGCTGGTCAAGGCGCCGGCCGATGGCAACACCATCGCCTTCATCTCCAACAACCACGCCGTCAACCCCAGCGTCTTCAAGAAGCTGCCCTACGACAGCCTGGCCGACATCACGCCGCTGTCCATCGTCGGCGGCTCGCCCTTTGTGCTGGTCGTCCACCCCAAGGTGGCGGCGCGCAATGCGCGCGAACTGCAGGCGCTCATGAAGGCGCGGCCCGGCGACCTCAACTACGCCTCGTCCGGCAACGGCACCATCTTCCACCTCGCGGCCGAAGTCTTTCTGGACGCGGCCGGCACCACGGCGCGCCACATTCCCTACAAGGGCGTGGGCCAGATGGTGGTGGACCTGCTCAGCGGGCAGGTGGACTTCGGCGTGATCGCCGTGGGCACGGCGCAGGCGCACCTCAAATCCGGCGCGCTGCGTGCCATCGGCATCATGGGCCGCGAGCGCGTGGCATCGCTGCCCGATGTACCCACCGTGGCCGAACAGGGCTTTCCCGGCGTGGACATCGCCGGCTGGGTGGCCGCCATAGGCCCCAAGGGCATGCCGCCCGCCCAGGTGCGCCGCCTGCACGACGGCATCGCCTCTGCCTTTGCCGACCCCGAGGTCAAGGCCGGCTTTGCTCGGCGCGACGAATACACCGTGCTCAACAGCCCCGAGGCGGCAGCCCAGTTCCTGCGCTCCGAACAGGAGCGCTTTGCGCGCCTGGTCAAGAAGGCCAATGTCACGCTGGAGTAAGCGCATGGCCCTCTATCGTTATCGGAACAAGGCACCGCTGCTGCCCGCATCCGCCTATGTGGCGGCCGAGGCCACGCTCATCGGCGACGTCACACTGGGCGAGGGCGCCAGCCTCTGGCCCGGCGCCGTGGCGCGCGGTGACAACGAACCCGTGCGCATAGGCGAGGGCAGCAACGTGCAGGAAGGCGCCGTGCTGCATGCCGATCCCGGCTTCGCGCTCACCCTGGCTGCCCATGTCACCGTGGGCCACCAGGCCATGCTGCATGGCTGCAGCGTGGGGGAGGGCTCGCTCATCGGCATACAGGCCGTGGTGCTCAACGGTGCCGTCATCGGCGCGCACAGCCTGGTGGGTGCCGGCGCCATCGTCACCGAAGGCAAGCAGTTCCCTCCGCGCTCGCTGATTCTTGGCGCCCCCGCCAAGCTGGTGCGTACGCTCAGTGACGAAGAAGTCGCGGGCCTGCTGCAAAGCGCCGCCAGCTACGTGGAGCGTGCAATGTCCTTTCGCCAGGAGCTGCAGCGCATTGACTGATTCCCTGAACCCGCTGACCGACGCCGTGCGCATGCCCGCCGCAGCGCTGCAAGCCTGGGCTGCTGGCGTGCTCCAGGCCTTTGATGTGAGCGCATGCCACGCGCAGGCCACCGCCCAGGCACTGGTGCGCACCAGCCTGCGCGGCGTGGACACGCATGGCGTGGCAAGACTGCCGCCCTATGTGCAGCGCATCCGCGAAGGCACCATCCATACCCGGGCCAAGCCCAGCCTGCAGGAGCACAACGGCCTGCTGCGCTGCCATGGCGACCATGCCCTGGGCCAGCCCGTGCTGGAGCTGGCGCTGCAAGCCTGCCTGGACAGGGCCGCAAGCCAGGCCGTGGTGGCCTGCCACATCGAGGCCTGCGGCCACCTCGGCGCCCTGGGCGTGCTGCTGCTGCCCGCCGTGGAACAGGGCTGCATGGCCCTGCTGTGCCAGCGCACGCCGTCCATCATGGCCATGCCCGGTGCCACGCGGCCTGCGCTGGGCAACAACCCCATCGCCTTCGCCGCGCCCGTGGCCGGACGGCCGCCACTGGTCTTCGACATGGCCCTGAGTGCGGTCGCACGCGGCGCCGTCATGGCTGCCGTCCGCGACGGCCATGCGCAAATCCCGCCGCATTGGGCGCTGGACGCACACGGCCATCCCACCACCGATCCCCACGCCGCACTGCAGGGCGCCATGCAGCCCATGGCCGGCCACAAGGGCCTGGGCCTGGCCATGGTGGTCGAATGCCTGGCGGGCGCGCTGGGCGGCGGCCTGTTCCAGCCCGCTGTACCCGGATCGGCGGAAGGTTCCACCGCCAACGCCTGCGCCTTTCTGCTGGTCATCAACCCAGCCCTGGCTGCACCGTCACCCCGGGGATTTGACAACTACATGGCCAGCTGGATCACCGGCCTGCTCGCGGCCCAGGGCACCCAAGGCCGCTATCCCGGACTGCGCCAGCATGAATGCGAGCTCCAGCGCCGCGCCGAAGGCATCCCTCTGTCGTCTGCGCTGATCAATGAGTTGCAGGCGCTGGCACGGCTCAGCGGGGTGGCGCTGGCGTTGTGAGCGACGGATCTGCAGCCGGTTGGCCGGACGACATCACCGCCTCCAGCCCGCTTCTAGGGAAGACCGGGCTGTAGTTCACCTGGATCTCGGAGAGCCTGTCATTCACCCGCGTCGTCATGAAATAGCGCGGCATGCCGAACCCCACCTTCATCACCAGGCCGCGAAGCTCGGAGAGGGCGCCGACCTTCACATCGGGATCGACCAGCACGGCAATGCGAACCGTACTTTTGGCATCGGGGGCTGCGGTCAGCTTCCTGGAGAGTGTGTTTCTCAACTGAGCCGGACTGACCCGCTGGCCATCCAGGCTGTACCGGCGATCATTGCCGCTTGCCGCATGCATTTCGATCACGGTCAGATCTGCGGCAAGAGCGGGTGGGCCGAGCAGGGCGGCCAGCAGCAGGAATCTTGTTGGTTTCATGGTTCTGTTGTGCGATGCAGAGCTTGTTGACTCACTCGCTCTGTGAGCTTGTACCAGCTCGTCCCCACTTCTCCCAATTTCCCCCCAGATTGGTCGCAAGAATTCCTTGGCAACTCCAGGAAAAGACCATGATTGATTTCTCGCAAACCAACGCTTCACGCATTCGCCCGGCCCTTGTGCTGGCTGTGGCGGCCTTCGCGGCGGCCTGCAGCCATGCGCAGGGCCACGGGGGGCACGGCAATCCGCCGTCGCCGCCGCCCGAGGCCTATACGGCCTGCCAGGGCAAGGCCGAGGGCGACAGCGTGACGCTGACCATGCCCGATGGCAAGACGCTGGCCGGCACCTGCCGCAGCCTGAACGGGCAACTGGTGGCCATGCCGGCCGGCGGGCCCGGCGCAGGTGGGCCGCCGCCCCATCCGCAGCAGTGATCGCGTGGCCCGGCGGGCCACGCCGCCGGGCTGTCTGCAACCCCACGGGCCTGCGCACAGGCCCTCATGAAAAGCCATCCCCATGAACCATTCTCACGATGCCGATGATCTTGCCCACGACCTGGGCCTTCAGCACGATCTGCAAGTCATGGCGCGCCGCCTGCTCGACCGGCGCCGCATGCTGGGCCTGATGGCCTCTGGCGGCGCTGCAGCGCTTCTGTCCGCCTGTGGCGGCGGTGGTGATTCCAGTGATTCGACAGGAACTGGCACGGGCACCGGAACCGGGACAGGAACGGGCACCGACACGGGTACGGGCACTGGTACGGGCACGGGGACTGGAACCACGACCGGCACCTGCATGGTCGATCCCACGGAAACCGAAGGCCCTTACCCCGCCGACGGCTCCAACGGCTCGCGCGGCAGCCTGGTCAACGTGCTGTCGCAAAGCGGCGTGGTGCGCAGCGACCTGCGCAGCAGCTTTGGCGGCATGAGCGGCACGGCTGCGGGCCTGCCGCTGACGCTCAAGATCACCCTGGTCAACGTCAGCACCAACTGCAGCCCGCTGGAAGGCTATGCCATCTACCTGTGGCATTGCACCCGCGAGGGCGAGTATTCACTGTACTCCACCGACCTGCTCAACCAGAACTTCCTGCGCGGCGTGCAGGCGACGGACAGCAATGGCGAATGCACCTTTGTGACCATCTTCCCGGGCTGCTATGACGGGCGTTGGCCGCACATGCACTTCGAGGTGTTCCGCAGCCTCGACACGGCCGGCAGCTACACCAACAAGCTGCTGACCTCGCAGATGGCCATGCCCAAGGACGTGGCCAGCGCCGTCTATGTCGGTGTCAGCGGCTACAGCGCCAGCGTCTCCAACCTGTCGCGGGTCAGTGTGACATCGGACAATGTCTTCGGCGACAACTCCAGCGAGCAGATCGCCTGGCAGACGCCCACCTTCACCGGAGACACCACCAATGGCCACACCGCCACGATTTCCATCGGCATTGCCGTCTGACGCAGCAACTGAATGAGCCTCCGCCTCCCGCGCCTGAAGCTGCAGCACAAGGCCTTCTTCGCCCTGGCCGTGCTGCTGGTGGCCCTGCTGCTGGTGTTTCTCGGCTTCTCCCGCCTGGGCCTGCAACGGGGCCTGGGCCCGTACATGGCCGAGGTGGAGCTGACCGGCATGGACGGGCTGGCCGAGCGGCTGGTCCAGCACCATGAGCAAAACGGCGGCTGGGATGCGGCGCGCGCCAACCCCGGTTTCTGGCGCGACATGGTGCGCCCGGGTGCAGGCATGGGCCGGGGCTTTCCTGCGGGCGAGCCCGGGCCACGGCCCCCCATGTCCATGCCCATGTCCATGTCCATGCCCATGCCGGAGCCGAGGCCTGGTTTTGAGGGAAGCCACGGTCCGGGGCCGGGCCCGGAGTTTCCGCCGCCACCTGGGCCGGAAGGCGGAGAGCCTGCAGATCGCTCAGATCGCTCCGACCGTACAGACCGTACAGACCGTACAGTCCGCCCTGGCCCGCCGCCAGACCGCCCGTTTGGCGGCCCGTGGGCGCGCGTGGGCCTGCTGGATGCCCAGGGCCAGCTCATCTCCGGCATGGCGCCGCAGCCCGGTGCGGCGCATCGCGTTCTGCGCGCAGCCAATGGTCAGGCCATTGGCGAGATCGTGCTGTCCCCCGTGCAGACCGGGCAGGGCATGCAGCGCGACCTGGACCGCGCCTTCCTCGCGCAGCAGATGGGCTTTGTGGCCTGGACCGGGCTGGCCGGCCTGCTGCTGGCGCTGCTGCTGTCGGCCTGGCTCACGCGGCGCTGGCTGGAGCCGCTGACCGCCTTCGTCGACGGCCTGCGCGGCATTGCGGCCGGGCGGCTGGACACGCGCGTGGCCATCAGGGGCGATGCGGAACTGGCCCGCCTTGCGGAAACCTTCAACGACATGGCCGTGCAGCTGGCCACCATGGAGGCCTCGCGCCAGCGCTGGCTGGCCGACGTGGCGCATGAGCTGCGCACACCGCTGTCCACCATGCGCGCCGAGGTCGAGGCCGTGCAGGACGGCGTGTTGCCCATGGACGACCGCATGGCGCTGCGCCTGTACCGGCAGATCATGCGGCTGATACGGCTGGTCAGCGACCTGCGCGTGAGCCTGGACGACCCGCAGGCCCTGCACGGCTCGGGCCATGTGCCCGTGCATGTGCTGACCCTGCTGGGCGAGGCGCTGGACGGCGCGCGGCCCGGCTTCGAGCAGGTCGGCATCGGCCTGGACCGCTCCACCGTGGACCAGCTGGCCGCGCGCATTCCGCCGCCGCTGGTGCAGGGCGATCCGCACCGGCTGCACCAGGTGTTTGCCAACCTGCTGGAAAACAGCCTGCGCTACACGGCTGCGGGCGGGCGGCTGCAGGTGTCCGCCGAAATCGTCCAGATGCAGGACCGCAGCATGCTGCAGCTGCGCTGGGACGACACGGCTCCCGGCGTGGCCAGCCCGCACCTGCCGCGCCTGTTCGACCGCCTTTACCGCGTAGACGCCTCCCGCGTGCGCGACGGCGACGGCCTGGGCGGCTCCGGCCTGGGGCTGGCCATCTGCCGCACCATCGTCCAGGCCCATGGGGGCAGCATCGAGGCGGCTGCCTCGCCGCTGGGCGGCCTGCGCATCACGCTGTGGCTGCCCTTGCTGGAAAATCCCGCGCCATGAAGCCTGCCCGCATCCTCCTGGTCGAAGACGAAACCGACATGGCCGCCATCGTCATCGACTACCTGCGCCATGCAGGCTACGAAGTCGAGCACATCCGCCACGGGCGCGAGGCGCTGGACCGCATGCTGCGCTCCCCGCCCGACCTCACCGTGCTGGACATCATGCTGCCGGGGCTGGACGGCCTGGACATCCTGCGCCAGTTCCGCCCCCACAGCGCCAGCCCCGTCATCCTGCTCACCGCGCGTGTCGAGGAAATGGACCGCCTGCTGGGCCTGGAGCTGGGCGCGGACGACTACATCTGCAAACCCTTCGCCCCGCGCGAAGTCGTGGCCCGCGTCAAGGCCGTGCTGCGCCGCAGTGCCGGCCCCGGCCCCGCGCAGCAACGCCTGACGCTGCTGCCCGAGCAGGGCCGCGCCATGCTCAACGGCAGCGTGCTGCCGCTGACCAAGCGCGAGCTGACCTTGCTGCAGGCCCTGATGCGCCAGCCCGGCCGCCTGTACTCCCGCGCGCAGCTGCTGGAGCTGGCCTGCGCCGACACGCTGGACGTGAACGAACGCGCCATCGACAGCCACATCAAGAACCTGCGCAAGAAACTCAAGGCGGCGGACGACCGCCATGAGTGGATTCGCTCCGTCTATGGCGTGGGCTTTGCGTTCGAGCCCGATGGCGGTTCCGACACGCGGGCGCAGTGAAGGCCCGGCGCGGGCAGGGCGCAGCCCCTACCTCGACTCGTCGAGGTGCTCCATGAACGTGGTGCCCGTGTAGCGGGAGCGGAACAGGCCGGCCTCCACCAGGCGCGGCACCAGCTGCTCCAGCATGCAATGCAGTGACTCGACGGAGCCGCCGGGCGCGGCCAGAAAGCCGTCGATGGCGCCGGCGGCGCTCCACTGGGTGATCTGCGCCACGGCATCGTCCACCGTGCCGACCACCTGCCAGTGCGCGGCGGAGAGGATTTCCGGCCGCTGCAGCAGCTCGTCGATGCGCAATGACTCGCGCTCCATCAGGCGCCTGAGCAGGCCCGCATGCGTGCGGCTGGACGGGGTTGCCACGGGCGGCGGAAGGTCGGCTGCGGTGATCGGCCGGTCTGCGGGCCAGTCCGTCAGGTCCAGGCCGACCATGGCCTTGATCGACGCCAGCTTGCGGTCCCTGTCCACCCGGCCGTGCGTCTGCTGGAACATCTCCCGGGCCTGCTCGCGGGTGTCGGCCAGGTACAGGCTCAGGCCGGGCAGCAGGCGCACATCCTGCGCCTGGCGGCCATGGCGCTGGGCGCGCCGAGACAGGTCCCGGCGCAGCTCCAGCGCCGCGTCCAGGTCCGGCGTGGGGGCGAAAACAATGTCTGCCACCGATGCGGCAAAGTCGCGCCCGGTGCTGGACGCGCCCGCCTGCACCAGCGGAATGCGCGGGCCGCCGAACTCCGGCAGGTTCAGCGGGCCGCGCACCTTCAGGTGCGGTCCCTCGTGGTCTATGGGGTGGACCAGCGAGGCATCGGCATAGCGGCCGCTGTGCCGGTCGATCTTCAAGGCCTCGTTGGGAAAGCTGGCCCACAGCCGGCGCACCACGTCGGTGAACTCTGCGGCCCGCGCATAGCGTTCATCGGCATCGGGCATGGCCTGCAGCCCGAAGTTCTCGTGGCCCTGCAGGGCCGTGACGATGTTCCACCCGGCGCGGCCGTTGCTGATCCAGTGCAGCGATTGCAGCTGGCGCGCCACCGCATAGGGCGGGAAAAACGTGGTCGATACCGTGGACACCAGGCCGATGCGCGAGGTCTCGCGCGCCAGCGCGGCCATCAGCACCGTGGGGTCCAGGCTGGCGAAGCCCGCGCCCGTCTCCAGCGCCTCCATGGGCAGAAAGCTCACGTCCGGGCGGAAGACGAAGTCCAGGTGCGCGGCCTCGGCGCGCCGGGCCAGGTCCAGGGCGAAGTCGCTGGAGTACAGCCCTTCGATATTGCTGCCGGGCCGCCGCCAGGCGTCGCCGCTCAGCCAGGTGGGGGCCAGGGAAAGGCCGATGTGCAGGGGTTTGTGGGTTGTCATGTCTGCTGTCATTCCCATCTCAGAACGTTCCGCGCACGCCCACGCCGATCATGCGCGGCGCGGTCATGCTGGCCTCGATGCCGCCAATGCCGCGGTTTTGCTGCAGGTACGTCGGTGCGCGCCTGTCGAAGACGTTCTTGATGTAGCCGTACAGCTGCACGCGCGCGCTGTAGGCATAGGTCATGCGCAGGTCGGCGATGGTGTTGGAGCCCACCGCATAGGCGCGGGTGTTGGCGGTATCGGAGTAGTAGCCGTCCAGGTGGCGCACCTGGCCGGAGACATTGAACCGGGGGCTGGCGTCCCAGCTCACGCCCAGGCTCAGGTTGTAGCCGGGCGAGCGGGCGAAGCGGTTGTGCTCGTAGCCGGGGTTGCTGCCCATCTCCTCGATGCGGGTGCGCAGCACGCCCACGCCGGCCTTGATCCGCAGGTTGTCCAGCGCGCGGTAGTCGGCGCCCAGCTCGAAGCCGTAGGCATGGGCCTTCTCCGCGTTGATGGTGTAGGACTGGGCCACGCCCGGGGAGATGACCACGGGGATGTTGTACTGCGCATCCCGCATGTCCATGTAGAACAGGTTGGTGTTGAGCATCAGCCGGTCATCGAGCAGGCTGGCGCGGCTGAACAGCTCGTAGTTCCAGATCGACTCCTTCTTGAAGTACGCCCATTGCCGGCTGGTGAGGTTCAGCGACACACCGCCCGGGTTGTAGCCCCGGCTGACCAGCGCGCCCACGGTCCAGCGCGGTGTGGCGGCATAGGCCAGGGACAGCTTGGGCAGCAGGGCCGAGAAGGTTTTCGTGTAGTCGAGGGCGGTGGGTGCCAGCACCGAAGTGCCGGTGCGCACCACCTCGTCCTGCTGGTAGCGCAGGCCGCTGGTCAGGGTCCAGCGGTCGGCCAGGCGCCAGTTCAGCTCGCCGAAGACGCCCAGGTTCTTCTTCGTGTCGTCGAAGGCGGACAGGCCGCGCAGCAGCAGGCTTTCGTCCGTGCCGGTGCGCGCGTAGTAGACGCCGCCGAAGCCGCTCAGGCGGTCCTTGTCGCTGCCCACCAGGGCGCGGAACTCATTGGAGACATTGTTCTGGCGGATATCGGCATCGCCCTCGCCGGGGATGCCCGTGTAGCGCTGCACGGACGAGCGCGAATACTGGGACTGGTTGACCAGCCGCACGCCGTTGCCCAGCTCGTAGCTGAGGTCGAGGATGCCGGTGTCGGTCTTCTGCTTCCAGCTGGGCATGGTCGTCGTCCAGTGCTCCAGCGCGTTGAACGGAGCGGACGCTGCCTCCTGGCTGGGACGGTTGCTGTCGTTGTGGGAATAGGTGAACTTGGCCTCCAGGCCCGGAATGCGGCTGGGCAGCCACAGGAACTTCATGCGTGCGTTCAGCGCGCGGAAATCCTGATCGGCCTGGCCCCGCTGGAACTGCGGATTGGTGTAGTCGATGAAGGTATCGCGCCCCGAGTAGTCCACGGCCAGCCGCGCGGCCAGCTCCTCGCCCACGGGGCCGGAGACGGCGATGGACGCACGCCGCGAGTGGTAGTCGCCCGCCTCCAGCTGGTAGGCCCCTTCGCGCTTGAAGCTGGGGTCCTTGGTGTTCACGACGATGGCGCCCGCAATGGCATTGGCGCCCTGCGAGGTGGTCTGCGGGCCGCGGAACACCTCAATGCTCTCCACATCCCAGACCGAGGTCGCGCCGAAGAACATCTCGTTGTAGTTGAGGTAGTGCCCGTCCAGGTTGATGGTGGCGCGCGGCACCGTGCCGCCCCAGAAGACGTTCTGGCCGTTGTTGGGGCCCTGCGTGTCCTGCCCGCGGATGATGGGCGCGCCCACCGTGTCGGTGTAGACCACGTTGGGCACGTCGTGCAGCACCTCGTGGACCGAGGCATTGCCGGACTCCTGCCGGGCCAGGTCCTTGCCGGCCTTGACCGACACGGAGGAGGCCGTGTCCTTGAGTTCGCGCCTGACCTTTTCTCCGCTGACCACGACCGCTTCAAGCGCGTTGGATTCCCCCCCGGAACCCGACGCGCCCTGTGCAAAGGCGCCGGCCGGCGCCATCAGGGTAGAGAGTGCGATGGCGCCCGCCCGGGACGGGAGCCTGCGATGGAAACACAGCTTCACAGCATCTTCCTTTGATGAGAATGATTCGTATTTTTCAAAGGTCGCCATCATGCATTGAAATTCCGCAGTAGGGAACGCATTCCCACATGCGGAAGAAAGAAACAGCGGCGAAACGGTGCACGCGCACCCGTGCAGAGCCTTCGGCAGAGCCGGTATCATCGACACCGGCGGCGCCTGCGCCCCCACCTGCGATGCGCCTGGTACAGGCAAGAAAGCCCAGCCCTTGAAAACAACAACACCTCAGACGACAGCCGGCGAGAAGCGCTCCGGCACCATCCAGTCCGTCTCCATCGCCACCCGGTTTCTCATGGTCCTGGCCAATGCCGAAAGCGAGCTGGCGCTGGGCGAGGTGGCCCGGCGAACGGGAACGGGGGGCTCCACGGCCCACCGCTACCTGCAAAGCCTCGTCAAGGAAGGCCTGGCCAAGCAGGACCCGGCCAGCGGCCTGTATGACCTGGGCAGCGCGGCGCTGAGCATCGGCATTGGCGCGCTCAAGCGTGTGGATGCGGTGGAGATTGCGGCGCAGCGCATGAAGGCGCTGACGCACAGCCATGCGCTCAGCGGCGGCGTGGCCATCTGGACCGACCGGGGGCCCACCCTGGTGCGCTGGTACCGCAGCGCCTACTTCTCGATCAACCCGCTGGCGCTGGGCGACATCCTGCCCATAGACAACACCGCCTGCGGCCTGGTGTTCCAGGCCTTCCTGCCCAAGGCCACCATCGACGCCGCACGGCGCCAGCAGCCCGCCCATTTTCGTGGCAAGCCGCCGGCCAAGGCCGTGCTCGACGAAGTGCGCGAGCGCTGCTGGTCCGAGATGACCAGCCACCTGCTGTCCAACGTCACGGGCCAGGCGGCGCCGGTGTTCGATGCGCAGCATGAAATCGTCTGCGCGGTCACCACCGTCTCGGACCTGGGCCAGCTCAAATCACCGGAAGACCGGGTCGCGCTGTTCCGCGAGGCCAGCCTGATCAACCAGTCCACGGGCGGGCGGGCCTTCAGCGCAGATTCGCCTTGAAAGCCGCGCCGGGAACAATGGCCGGGCGCCTCAGTTCCCTGCGGCGCGCTCCACGGCATCCACGGCCCTGCGCCGCCTGGGCACCACCAGGGGTGTCCCCGACACGGGGTCCGCAATGATCACGGCCGGCAGGCCGAACACCTCCTGCACCAACTGCTCCGTGAAGATCGCCCCGGGCGCGCCTTGCGCGGCAATGCGCCCGTCGCGCATGGCGATCAGGTGCGAGGCATAGCGGCAGGCCTGGTTGAGGTCGTGCAGCACCGCAACCACCGTGCGGCCGGCGTCGTTGAGATCCGCCAGCAGCTCCATCAGCTCGATCTGGTGGGCGATGTCCAGGAACGTCGTGGGCTCGTCCAGCAGCAGGATCGGCGTCTGCTGCGCCAGCACCATCGCAATCCACACCCGCTGGCGCTGGCCGCCTGACAGCTCGTCCAGCAGGCGGTCGGACAGCGCTGCCACATCGGTGGCCTGCATGGCCTCGGCCACGGCCTGCTCATCCGCGTCCGTCCACTGCCTCAGGAAGGATTGATGGGGGTAGCGCCCCCGCGCCACCAGGTCCGCCACCGTGATGCCATCGGGCGCCATCGCGCTTTGCGGCAGCAGGCCCAGGCGCCGCGCCACCTCCTTGGCGGGAAATTGCGAGATGTGCCGGCCATCCAGGATGACCTGCCCGGCCACCGGCACCAGCAGCCGCGACAGCGCGCGCAGCAGGGTGGACTTGCCGCAGGCGTTCGGCCCCACGATGACGGTGAAGGAGCCATCGGGAATGGCAAGGGACAGGCCCTGCGAAATCGTGCGCTCGCCGTAGCGCAGCGTCACCGCATCAGCACTCAGGCGCTGCGTCATGGCCGGTCATTTCCCACAATCGATAGGTCCTTCGGTGTTTGCAATGTGGAATGAATTCTACAATACGGAATACGCTGAAGACGCCGCCCTGGCGCCCGGCCCCGTCGCTTCGGATCGAGATGAACAGACTCAAACTTGCCGCCCTGGGCGCGGCCGCCGCACTGGCCGTGCTGGCCTGTTTCGCATGGTTTCCACGCGCCGCCGTTCCCGTGGCGGGCGCCGCACCGCATACGCCGGATACATCGGATGCGCCGGCTGCAGCACACGCAGACCATGCACCGCTGCCCCGGCGCATCGTCTCCACCTCGCCCAGCGTGACCGGCATCCTGCTGGCCATCGATGCGCCGGTCGTTGCGACCGCCGCGACCACGCCCAGCCGCATGACCGACGACAAGGGCTTTTTCTCGCAATGGGCCGCGGTTGCCGACAAGCGCGGCGTGCAGGTGCTCTACCGCAACCTGCAATTCGACATCGAGGCCGCCATCGGCGCCAGCCCCGACCTGCTGGTGGCCTCCGCCACCGGGGCCGACAGCGTGGCCCAGCACCGCACCGAACTGCAGGCGCAGGGCGTGCCCATGGTCGTGGTCGACTACTCCAGCCAGTCCTGGCAGGACATCGCCACCGAGCTGGGCCGCATCACCGGCCATGCGAAGCAGGCCGCCGCAGCCATTGCCCGCTTCGATGCCCATGTGGCGCAGACCGCCGCCTCCATAACGCCACCGGCCCAGCCCGTCAGCATCGTCGCCTACAACCTGGCCGGCAGCTACTCCATAGGCCGCGCCGCCAGCCCCCATGCGCGGCTGCTGGCCGCACTGGGCTTCAAGGTGGAGGGCCTGCCGCCCGCGCTGGCCGCCCAGGTCACACGCGCCTCGGACTTCGAATTCATCTCCCGCGAGAATCTCTCGGCCGCCATCACCGGCGACTCCGTCTTCCTGCTCGGCGCCTCGCAGGGCGATGTGCAGGCCTTCCTGGACGATCCGCTGCTGGCCAACCTGCCCGCCGTTGCCGGCCGGCGCGTCTATCCGCTGGGCCCGACCTCGTTTCGCATCGACTACTACTCGGGGCAGCAGATGGTCGACGCCGTGGCAAGCCATTTCCGCTGAGCCATGCGTGCACGGCTCCAAGGCGCGGTGGCGCGGCCTGCCCAGCGCTCCTGTTTGCGGTCCTGTTCGCGGTCCTCCCTGCACTGCAGGCGTTGGCTGGGCCTTGCAGGCGGGCTGCTGGCGCTGGCCATCATCGCCGTGCTCGGCATCACCGTCGGCTCGCGCGACATTGCGCTGGCCGACATCCTCGGCGCGCTGCGGGCTCCGAACCTGCGTGATGACCAGCACCTGATCGTCAGCCTGCTGCGCATGCCCCGCACCGTGGTGGCCATCCTGGCCGGCATGGCGCTGGGCGTGGCTGGCGCGCTCATGCAGGCCGTCACCCGCAATCCCCTGGCGGAGCCGGGCCTGCTGGGCGTCAACGCCGGCGCGGCGCTGGCCGTGCTCATCGGCATGACGGCCTTCGGCCTGACGTCCGTGCTTCAGTACGTCTGGTGCGCCTTTGCCGGCGCGGGGCTGGCGGGCGCTGCCGTCTTCGCGTTCGGCCAGTCCCGGGGCGCGGGCGCGCACCCGGTGCGCCTGGTCCTGGCCGGGGCCGGCCTGTCGGTCATGCTCACCTCCAGCGCCGGCATCATCCTGCTCAACGCACCCCCGGAAGTCTTCGACGGCTTCCGGCACTGGGCGGCCGGCTCCCTGGAGGGCAGCGGCTATGCCAGCGCTGCCGTGCTGGCGGCCGCCGTGGCGGCGGGGCTGGCGGCGGCCTGGGCCATCGTCGGCCAGCTCAACGCCATGGCACTGGGGCATGACGTGGGCCTGGCGCTGGGCGTCAATGTGCGCGTCACCGCGCAACTGGCCTGCCTGGCGGTCATGCTGCTGGCCGGGGCGGCCACGGCGGCCGTGGGGCCCATCGCCTTCGTCGGCCTGGTGGCGCCGCATCTTGCACGCCTCTCGTGCGGGCCGGACTACCGCTGGATACTGCCGCTGTCCGCGCTCTACGCGGCGGTGCTGCTGCTGGGTGCCGACGTGCTGGGCCGCGTCGTCGCGGCGCCTGCCGAAGTGGCTGCGGGCATCGTCGCCTGCCTGATCGGCGGGCCGTTCTTTGTCTGGGTGGCGTGCAGATACCGATTGAGCAGGCTATGAAGACCTCCGTGAACACATCGGTTGTGCGCTGGGGAGCCTGTTCGTTTCTCTGGCGGCCCAGGCCGCTGGCCGTGGGTTTGGCGCTGGTCGTGCTGGCCCTGGTGCTGGGTGTGCTGCTGCTGGGCACGGGAACCCTGTCCCTCAGCCCCGCCGAAGTGCTCGACAGCCTGCTGGGCACGGGCTCCAACCCCGCAGCAGAGCGCATCGTGCAGCGGGTGCGGCTGCCGCGTGTCCTCACGGCCGTCTTCGTGGGCGCGTCGCTTGGCATGGCGGGTGCCATCTTCCAGTCCATCTCCCGCAACGCGCTGGGCTCGCCGGACGTGATCGGGTTCACCACCGGCGCGGCCAGCGGGGCGATTGCGCTCATCGTGCTGGGTGACGCCGGGCCGCTGTGGACATCGCTGGCCGCCGTGCTCTCGGGCATGGCCACGGCGGCGGTCGTGCTTGCGCTGTCCGGGGGCCGGCGTGCTGCCGGCGGCTACCGGCTGGTGCTGGTGGGCATAGGCGTGGGGGCCACGCTCTCGGGCCTGAACACCATCTTGCTGGTCATGGGGGACCTGGACCGGGCCGTCGCCGCGCAGCGCTGGCTGGCCGGCTCGCTCAGCGCGCGGACCTGGGCGCATGTCGTGCCCGCCGCGCTGGGCTTCATCGCCATCGTGCCCGTCGTGCTGTGGTGCGCCCGCCGCATCAACCTGCTGGAGCTGGGCGACGATGCCGCCACCCAGCTCGGCGTCAACGTGCCGCGCACGCGGCTCACCATGGTGATGGCTGCAGTGGCCCTGACCGCCATCGCCACGGCAGCGGCGGGGCCCATCGCCTTCATCGCGCTGGCCGCGCCCCAGGTGGCCAGGCGCCTGGGCCTGTCGCCCGACGTACCCCTGTTCACGGCGGCAGCCATGGGCGCCGTTCTGCTGCTGGCGGCCGACATGCTCAGCCAGTGGGCGCCCGTGCGCCTGCATCTGCCCATCGGGTTGGTGACGGGGCTGCTGGGCGGGGTGTATCTGCTGTGGCTGCTGTTTCGCACACGCAAGGGATAGACGGCCGTGCAGGGTGCAACGGGGCGCAGTCCCAGTGCCTCCGGGACTACCTGACGCCCCGCGCCACCCCAGGCCCCACCACGGTGTACACATGCCCGGCCTCTTCGGCAGCCACCTTGGCCGCCTCGCTGCGGCGCACCTCTGCCTGGTCCTCGTACTCGCAGTTCATCACCCGAGCTTCACTGCCCGCGAACTCCGCCAGCGATTCAGCACTGTTGCGAATGGTCACCAGCGCTTGCGCCACCACGTCCAGCCGCTGATGGCCCTCGGGGATCTCCAGCCATGCCAGCGCCAGCTGGGCCAGGGCGGAAACCTCGGCACAGCCTTGCTGCACGAAGCGGTCCATTTCGTGCAGTGCTGTTGCAAGCTTCTGGGCGTGGGTGTTTTCGGGGGGAGGGGATGGGGGGATGTGCTTCATGGGTTGCTGCTCCTGTGTCGAAGCGCCGTGCTGCGGCGAGGACGTTCCGTAGCGATTCGTGGCTGCAGGCTAGAAACTACGCAACTCGTAGTATCGAGAATACAGCATAACTACGAGTCTCGTAGCTTTTGGAAAGCACGAGATGTCAGACGCAGATGAACAATGGGGCGCGAGGCTTAAGCAAGCTCGGCTTGCAGCAGACCTGTCCCAAAAAATGCTGGGAATTGAAGCTGGAATCGATCCGTTTGTGGCGAGTGCGCGGATCAATCGCTATGAGCTGGGGAAACACAAGCCGGACCTGCTGACCGTGCGCAAGCTGGCGGAAGTGCTCAAGGTTCCGATGGCGTTTTTCTATTCGGATACGGATGATGAGATTGCTAACCTTTTGCTAAATTATCGGCGAGTAAGTGAGAATGTACGGCAACAGGTCAAGGGGGGTGAGGGATAGCTTATGCAGTTATCGCTGAGAATGCTCTGTGCAATCTGATCAAATCTCCATAGCGACGCTGAAAATCCCAAGTACATAAGAACTTGATATGATATGAGTGTGAATTCCTGTTTGTAAAAATAGTCTTCTATCTGAAAAAATGTCAGAATCAAAAATCCAACCTACAAATATCACCAAGCCTATTCAGTTGTTGGCTGCTTGGTTAGTTGGCTTGCTTGCAATTGATAGTTGTTTCCTTATAGCTGCTGCTCGTATGGAGTCAAGCCTTCCTTCAGCATCCGCTTTAATATGGGCGGCAATTTTTAATGTGCCTCTCTTTCTTGCTGCACTGTTTGTTTTGCAGACAAGATTTCGTCCTGAGCTTCAGGAGGATTTATACTATTCTACTTATATAAATCAGAAGACTAATCAGACCATTTCTGTTACGCGTGACGAGCAACGTTTGGCTACAGCGATGGGGCAGATAGAGAGGCTGGAAATTCTTATAAAAGAATCTGCCGCAAAGAATGAAGATATTAAGGAGGAAAGTAAACTTCTAAATGTAATATTTGGAGTCAATGAAAATTTCTTGGATAAAGAAGAGATTTCTCGTAAACTTCTCGATTTTGGAGTTGGGTCGCACACTTGGTTTGGTGTGGGAAATCCACCTGAAGATCGCGTGGTTTCAATATCTCAATATCTACCAAGGCAAACAAGGGAGGCAATATTTCTAATTATTGAGAGACTGGGTTTTACTAAATACAGACTCTTTGATAATCAGTTGGAGGAAATAGAAGAGGATGTTCTTATCGGATCTTACGGCTCCGGCGGGCGCACGCTTCCGCGGACCGCTATAGGTTTGAGTGCCTCCCAGACTGATTTGCCTACTTAAGTGATTGGCATGGGCTGCTGGATTCGAGTTGTTGAAATCTAGCCTAGGCTCTGCATAGGATATGCATTTGGAGTTTTATATTGAGGGGTGCTATTTGTTGATGTATTAAATGTGTAGGTCAATATTAAGGTTCTGGGTTGTCTAGATAGCCGTCGGGTCCCCGGAAAATTTGCTACCGGCCAAGAGGCTTTTCCTCACCCAAACAACCCCCCCTCATCCAACAACTCAAACGCCACCTCCGGCGTCCTCTCCATCCCCCGCCGAATCGCCGCAGGAATCGCCTGCCGCGTCTTGCTGCACAGCCCGCGCATGGGCAGGACCTCGATCTGTATGCCGCGCACGGTGCGCACTTCGCTGGCGCCGGGTTCGATGCGCACGCGGATGCCAAGCTGCTCATACATGCGCTGCTCCACATGGCGCAGGTCCTGCAGGCTGGTGATCTGTTCGAGCCGCTGCAGCAGGCGTTTTTCCTCTTCCTTGGTGAGGCGCAGGATGCGCTGGTCGGCCATGGAGTCGGTGAGCAGGGCGTCGTGCTCGCAGATGCAGGCGCCCGGAGGGCAGGGGACTCGGATCGGAATCTGAACGGGAAAGCTCATCGATGCCCAAGGAAGATCCGCCCCGGCTGGGGCGGTGCAGGCCATGCTAGTTCAAGGCTGCGGCGGGGCCAAGGGGAAAGTCCTGGGCGCGCCCGCTGCCTGCGCCTGCTGCCTCTTCCCCCTCCCGTATGCACGCGCCTGCGTCGTGGCGGTTGCGGGGTTGCAAGCCTGCCGAAGGACAGGCTTGCTTCGTCATCTGACTCGCCGTGATGTTTGAGTGAAGCGCGCAGCGCGCAACGAGTTTCACGGCGAACCCCGCAGCCGCCACGACGCAGGTTGCCCCGCAGCGAAGCGAAGGGGTCGCGGACATTCGGGTCGCCTTCTTTGATCTGACCTTTCTTGGCGAATCAAGAAAGGGCAGTCGGCTGCCGGGCCGAGACCCGGCCTCTAAAAGAAACCGCCCGGCAGGGGCAAGAAGAGCGCGCGGCGCTCAAATTTGCAGACGTTCAACAACGCAAGGCCGCAGCCGCCAAGTCACACAAACTGGCCCACCCGCCTCACGACTTCTGACTCCTCCCATAAAGATTCTCCAACCCCGCCCACACCCTGCGCGTGAGCGGCTTGCTCTGCGCCGCAGGCCGGCGGTAGAGCCGCACGTTGATGGGCACGTCCTTGTCGGGCCCGGCCGCGCGGGCCAGGCGGCCCTCGGTCAGGTCGGTCTTGACCAGGGTGAGCGGCAGCCAGGCCAGGCCCAGGCCCTGGTGGACCATGGCGTGCAGGGAGTCGGCGAGGTCGGCCTCGTAGACGGTGCGCAGGCGCGTGGTGTCGCACAGCTCGTGCAGGTGGCTGCGCAGGATCTTGCCCAGGGACATGCTTTGCGCGTAGTCCAGGTAGGGCACCAGCGGGCCGCCGCCGTGGGCGGGCAGGGCGTACTTGGGCAGTTGCGGGACCAGGGGGATGCTGACGGGGATCAGCGTGTCCTGGCCCACGGGCAGCCAAGCCAGGTGGTGGCCCTGCAGGCTGCCTTCGATGGCGGGCTGGGCGTGGCACATGAGCAGGTCCACCTTGCCTTGCAGCAGCATTTCCACGCCGTAGTCCAGGCTGGTGGTGACCACTTTCCAGCACAGCTGGGGCATGGACTGGTTGAGGGCGGTGATGATGCCCGGCAGGACGGTGTGCGACAGCGTGCGGCCGGCCGCGATGGTGATGGTTTCATCGCGCGTGCGGTGGGGGCGCTGCAGCAGGCCATGGGTCTGCTCCAGGATGCCCAGCACTTCATGGGCCGAGGCCAGCAGCGTCTTGCCGGCGGCCGTGAGCGTGGTGGACTGGTGGCCGCGCTCGACCAGGGGCGTGCCCGCCCATTCCTCCAGCGCGCGGATGCGGCGGCCAAAGGCAGGGTGGGTAATGTGGCGGCGCTCGGCGGCCTTGTAGAGGCTGCCGGTGTCGGCCAGGGCCTGCAGGTCCTGCAGCAGTTTGAGGTTGAGTTCGTGCATGGGTAGGGTGGGTGCAGGGCTGTGCTGATCCGGCACAGCCCCGCCGCAATCGGCACAGCACCAAGGCGGGGCATGCCTAGCATGGCGGCATGCGAGAGAAGCCCTGTTATGCCTGAAGTTTGCCTCAGGAAGATGCAAAGCCATTTCATTGGCGGTGCGCAGCGCACGGTGCGGGATCTGCCGATCCAGCACAGGGAAGTGGTGCGCAATGGCGGCGAGCGGCCGCTGGACATGAATGGCAGCTATGCCGTGGGCCAGATGTACGCCATGGAGTACCGGCTGGCGCGTCCGCGCAGCCCCCTGCCCGTGCTGCTGTGGCACGGCGGTGGCATGACGGGTGCGCAGTGGGAGTCCACGCCCGATGGCCGCCAGGGCTGGCTGTGGCGCCTGCTGGAGGCCGGCCACGACGTGGTGGTCTGCGATGCCGTGGAGCGCGGCCGCGCGGGCTGGGCGATGTTCCCCGAGATCTATGCCGAGGCGCCCGTGTTCCGCAGTGCCGAGGAGGCGTGGCAGCTGTTTCGCATAGGCCATGGCGCGCCTTCGGGCGACGGTGTGGGCGAGTCCTTCGTTGGCCAGCGGTTTCCACATGCGAATTTTGGTGCCCTGGTGCGGCAGATGGTGCCGCGCTGGCTGGGGCATGAGGCCATGGCCATGGCGGCCTATGACGCGCTGCTGGAGCAGTTCGGCCCCTGTGTGGTGATAGGCCACAGCCAGGGCGGTGGCTTTGCCGCGCATGCGGCCAGCCGCAAGCCGCACCTGGTGCGCGCCGTGGTGGGCGTGGAGCCTACGGGCATGCCGGTGGTGCAGCAGGGGCAACAGGGGCAACAGGAGCAACAGGAGCAACAGGGGGTGGATGCCTTCACGCCTGCCTCGGCCATCCCGCACCTGGCGGTGTGGGGCGACCATTTCGCGCACAGCCCGCAGTGGCAGAAGTACCGCGCGCAGACCGATGTGTATTGGCAGCTGCTGCGCCGCCTGGGCGGCCGCGCCGAGGTGCTGGACCTGCCGGCCGCAGGCATTACCGGCAATTCGCATTTCTGCATGCTGGACACCAATGGCGACGAGGTGCTGGGCCGGGTGCTGGCCTGGCTGGAGCGCCTGGGCCGGTGACTGGAGAGTGCTGGTCCCGAAGAATTTCAACGAGGAGAAAAATCTCATGCAACGCCGCAATTTCATGATCCGCAGCCTGTCTGCAACCACGGCGGCCCTGGCCCTGGGCGCGCTGGCGCCTGCGCAGTCGGCCCTGGCGGCCGATGCCGGCTGGCCCACGGCCGAGCCCATCCGCCTGATCGTTCCGTTTCCGCCCGGCGGCACGGCCGATGTGGTGAACCGCCTGTTCGCGCAGCAGCTGGGCAAGGTGCTGGGCGCCTCGGTGATCGTGGAGAACAAGGCCGGTGCCGGTGGATCGCTGGGCACGCGCTTCGTGGCCGATGCCAAGCCGGACGGCTATACGCTGCTGGGCGCCACGTCCAGCACGCACGGCACGAATCCGGCCGTCTACACCAAGCTGCCCTATGACGCGGTGAAGGATTTCACGCCCATCACCCAGGTGATCACGGTGCCGGGCGTGCTCAGCGTGCATCCCTCGGTCAAGGCGGCCAATCTGAAGGAGCTGATCGCGCTGGCCAAGGCGCAGCCGGGGCATCTGTCGTATGCGTCCTCGGGCGCGGGCGGGCTGGGCCATCTGGCCATGGAGCTGTTCAAGGCCAAGGCGGGCGTGCAGATCATGCATGTGCCCTACCGTGGCGCGGGCCCGGCCTTCACCGATCTGATCGGCGGCCAGGTGTCCATGCTGTGGGAGCCGCTGCCGGCTTCGCTGCCGCACATCAAGTCCGGCAAGATCCGCCCGCTGGCCGTGGCCACGGCCCAGCGCAGCAGCGAGCTGCCCGATGTGCCGACCTTTGCCGAGTCCGGCGTGCCCGGCTACGCCGTGCAGGCCTGGAACGGCCTGCTGGCACCCAAGGGCCTGCCCAAGGACATCCGCGACAAGCTGCACAAGGCCAGCGTGCAGGCCCTGGCCGATCCGCAACTGCGCCAGCGCCTGGCGGAGCTGGGCGGCACGGTGGTGGCCAATACGCCGGAGCAGTTCGGCGCGGTGATCCTCAAGGATGTGACGACCTGGAAGCAGGTGGCCGCTTCGTCGCAGATCAGCCTGGACTGATGCGGCGGGCACCGGGGAAAGCCCTGTGTCCCGGTGCCCACGGGTGGCGGGGCCAGGTGTCGTGACGGTGCCATAGTCCGGGGGTGGCGGTCCGGGCGCGTTGCCTGCGGCCGCGCACAAGGCTGGCCGCCTGATCTGCCGCTCTCAAGCCATGGATATCAACCTCATCCGCAATTTCGTAGAGATCGTGGACGCGCGCAGCCTCAGCGCTGCGGCGCGCAAGCGCGATATCACGCGCTCCAAGGTGAGCAAGGAGCTCAAGGCGCTGGAGACGGCGCTGGGCGTGACCCTGCTGCACCGCACGACGCGCAGCTTTTTGCTGACGGCGGCGGGCGAGGTGCTGTACGAGCATGGGCGCAGCATCATCCAGGAGGTGGAGGCGGCGCAGGGCGCGATCGACGCGCTGCAGCATGTGGTGACCGGCTCGGTGCGGCTGAGCATTCCCACGGGCCTGGGCGAGCTGTACCTGGCCGACATGCTGCTGGCTTTCCAGAAGCGGCACCCGCAGGTGCGCATCCGCGTGCTGTTCTCCAACCGGGTGAGCGATCCCATGAGCGCCCAGGTGGATGTGGCCGTGCGCGTGGCGCGCGACGTGCAGGAGCACCTGGTGGCGCGCGACCTGGGGCCGGTGGGCTTTGGCCTGTATGCCAGCAGCGCCTATGCCAAGGCGCGGCCGTTCCACGACCCCGCCGAGATTCCCCACGGCGTGCTGCTGACGCCGCCCGGCGACGGCAAGACCTATGCCGTCTCGGTGAAAAAGGGGCAGCAGGAGATTGCGCTCAAGTGCGAGCCCTGCATCACCAGCGAGCATTTTCCCTTCCTCAAGCAGTCCATGCTCCGGGGAAGCGGCGTGGCCACCTTGCCCAACTACATGGTGATGGACGAGCTGCGATCGGGCGCGGTGCAGCGCGTGTGCCCGGACTGGACGGTGTCCGGCCTGGGCGACAGGCTGTACATCATCACGGCCGAGGACCGCCGGCCCTCGCATGCCGTCAAGGTGATGACCGAGTTCCTCAGGGCCAGCCTGCTGCGCTTCGTGGAGCAGGCCGAGGTGTCCGGCCCTTAGGCCCTTAGTTCATCACCTTTTAGGTCTTCAGTTCTCCAGCGCAATCGCGTTGTCCGCGATCACCTTGCGCCACATCTGGCCGTCTGCGGCCAGGAAGTCGTCTAGCTGTGCCTGGGTCTGGGGCTTCCTGGCGGCCAGGGTCTGGTTGCCCAGGGCGCTGGCGAATTCAGGGTTGAGCATGACCTTGTTGACGGCGGCCTGCAGGGTGTTGCGCGCGTCCGCGGGCGTGCCTGCGGGCACGGCAATGCCGAACCAGGTGGAGGCCCTGAAGCCGGGCACGCCCGATTCGGCAATGGTGGGCGTCTGCGGCAGGAACTGCGAGCGCTCCGGCCCGGTGGTGGCAATGGCCACCAGCTTGCCGGCCTTGATGTGGGGCAGGGAGGTGCCGGCCACGTCCACCATGAGCTGGGTGTCGTTGGCCATGAGGGCGGTGAGGGCCGGCGCGCTGCCGTTGAAGGGAATGTGGGTGGCGGCCACGTCCAGGCGGGACTTGATCAGCTCGGTGGTCAGCTGCAGCGGGTTGCCCAGGCCGACCGAGCTGTAGTTGAGCTTGCCCGCGTGGGCCTTGGAGTAGGCCTTGAGGTCGGCCACGTTTTTGATGCCGGTCTGGCTGTTGGTGACCAGCACCAGCGGGGCCTCGGCCAGGATGTTGGTGAGCTTCAGCTCCCGGTCGGGGTTGTAGCTCAGCTTCTTGTAGAGCAGGGGGTTGAGCACCATGCTGGCATTGCTGGCCAGCAGCAGGGTGTAGCCGTCGGCCGGCGAGCGTGCCACGGCCGAGGCGGCAATCATGGTGTTGGCGCCCGGCCGGTTCTCCACGACCACGGACTGCTTGAGCTCGGTGGACAGGTGCGTGGCCAGGGTGCGGGCCAGCACATCGACCGAGCCGCCCGGAGCATACGGGGCGATGAGCTTGATGGGCTTGCTGGGGTAGTCGGACTGGGCGAACCCGGGGGCTGCGGCTGCGGTGGCCGCAGCGGCAAGCAGCAATGCGATGGCCTTGTTCATGCGTTGTCTCCTTCTCTTTCGGTGTTGGCGGGTTCAGATCTTGCGCTGCGTCGCGCCCCAGTGGGCGTCGCGCAGCTTTCTTTTGGCGATCTTTCCGTTGTCGTCGCGGGGCAGGCGCTGGAAGGCGAAGCTGCGCGGCAGCTTGTAGGCCGCCAGCCGGCCGCGCAGCCATTCTTTCAGTTCCGCCTCGGGCAGTGTGCCTGACTGGCCGGGCTCGACCAGGGCCAGCAGCCGTTCGCCGTACTCGGCATCGGGCACGCCGATGACGGCGCAGTCTGCTATGCCGGGGTGCCTGAGCAGCTCGTTCTCTATCTCGGCCGGGTAGATGTTCACGCCGCCGGAGATCACCATGTCCGAGTCGCGATCGCAGACGTAGAGAAAGCCTTCCTCGTCCAGGTAGCCCATGTCGCCCAGGGTGATGAGGCCGCCCTGGTCCATCTTGCGGCGGGCCTCTTCGTTGCCCTTGTAGGTGAAGTCGGCATAGGCGGGCTGGCGCACATAGATCAGGCCCACCTCGCCCGTGGGCAGGGCCTGGCCCTGCCTGTCGAGGATGCGGACTTCGGCGTCCTGCAGCGGCAGGCCCGCGCTGCCGGGGTGGGTGAGGGCGTCGGCCGAGCCGATGAAGGTGACCAGGCCCGATTCGCTGGAGGCATAGGTCTCGTTGATGATGGGCCCCATCCACTCGATCATGGCCTTCTTGACCTCGGGCGCGCAGGGCGAGCCGGTGGAGGCGATGAAGCGCAGCGAGGAGATGTCGTAGCGCTCGCGCACCTCGCGCGGCAGCCTGAGCAGGCGCACGTACATGATGGGCACCATGTAGGCGGTGTCGATGCGGTGCTCCTGCACCAGCTGCAGAAAGCGCTCGGGGTCGAAGCGCGGCTCCAGCACCACCAGCTCGCTGAGCATGAGCGCGTTCTGGAAGTACAGGCTGGGCGCGCTGTGGTAGATGGGCGCGGTCAGCAGGGTGCGCGCGCCGGGCTGCAGGCCGTAGGCGGTGGCGATCAGCGCCTGGTTCACGGCCAGGCGCCGGGGCAGTTCTTCCACGGGAAAAGCCTTGCGCAGCACGCCCTTGGGGCGGCCCGTGGTGCCCGATGTATAGGCCATGTGGCCGCGCGGCGCGACCAGCGGGCCGTCGTAAGGAGCCTGGGCGGCCAGCCAAGTTTCGTAGTCCTGCTCCGGCTCGCGTGCGTGGGCGACGCGCCGGGGCAGGTCCGCATAGAGTTCGCCCTTGAGGCCGTCGAGCAGGTCCTGGCTGGTGATGAGGGCGCGGGCGCCGCTGTCGGCCAGGATGTAGTCGATCTCCGTGGCCGTGAAATGCCAGTTGACGGGGCAGTAGTAGATGCCCGCAATGCGGCAGGCATGGACCACGTCGGCGTATTCGATGCCGTTGCGCAGGAAGACGGCCAGCACGTCGCCTTCGGCCAGGCCCAGGCTGCGCAGGCCCTGGGCCAGCTGGCGGCCGCGCTGCTGCTGGGCGGCGCCGGTCAGCGTGCGCTGTTCGAAGACCAGGGTGGAATGGGGCGTGGCGGCGGTGCTCATGTGGGCGTGGCCTCCTGCTCCCCATCGTTGACGTTGGGCTGGTTGGCGGCCTTGGCCATCTGCCGGGCGCGCGCCCAGTCGGCATCGTCCCAGGCCTGGTATTCGGTGAAGTAGGCGCCGTTGGCCAGGGCGTCGCCGCCGTCCAGCGTGATGGTCTGGCCGTTGAGCCAGGTGTTGCCCGGGGCCAGGATGAAGGCGGCCATGTTGCCGATGTCCTCGCCCGTGCCCAGGCGGCGCGTGGGGTTGTCCAGGCGGCGGCGGTCGGCCGAGTCCTCGTTGCCGTCGATCCTGGGGCGCAGGCGCTGGCTGGCGCCCTGGGTGGGAATCACGCCCGGCGCAATCGCGTTGAACCGTATGCGCTTGGGACCCCATTCCACGGCCAGCGATTTGGTCATGGCGTCCAGCCCGGCCTTGGACATGGCCGAGGGCACGACGAAGGGCGAACCCGTGTCCACCCAGGTGACGACGATGGACAGCACCGAGCCCGGCAGCCCTTCGGCGATCCAGCGGCGGCCCACGGCCTGGGTGACGTAGAAGGTGCCCCGGAAGACGATGTCCGAGATGGCATGGAAGCCGTTGATGCTCAGGTCCTCGGTGCGGCTGACGAAGTTGCCGGCCGCGTTGTTGACCAGGCTCGTCAGCGGGCCGTGCTCGGCCCAGATGCGGTCGATGACGGTGTGCACGGCCTCGGGCTGGCGAATGTCGAGTTCATGCGCAAAAGCCTGCGCGCCCGTGTCGTTGTTCAGCATCTCGCAGGCCTGCTGCACCACGGAATGCCGCCGGCCGCACAGGTGCAGCTCGGCGCCCAGTTCCGCCAGCTTGGCCGCCATGGCCAAGCCCAGCCCCGTGCCGCCCCCGGTGATCAGGACGCGCTGGCCCTGGAATAGATTGGCTTCGAACATGCTTGTCTCCTTTTGCTTTCACTCTAGGGAGACAGGGGCGGCTGGCAAAGGAGGGTGGTGGAACGCGGTTGGTTCCGTGGTGGAAACAATGGGCGGGGTTTCGGGCTGTGATCACAGCCAGTTGACGAAGCAGTCCTGCCCTTCGGCAGGACTGCAACCCCGCAACCGCCGCAAGCTGCAAGCCGCAGGCGGGGGCATACGGGGCGGGGTCTGCAGAACCGCCCGGGGGTTCAGGGCGCAGCCCTGTGCCCCGCCTTGCCCGCTGCGCTGCGCAGGTCGGCCACCTGGGCGGCTGTCACATCGGCAGGCTGGCCGCCCAGGGCCGTGCGGGTGTAGTTGGCCAGGGCGGCGACTTCGCCATCGGTCAACTCCTGCATGAAGCCGGGCATGCCGGGCAGGGGCGTAGGGCCCTGCTGGGTGGCCGGGTGCTTGGGCAGGCCGACGAGGATGGCCAGCACCAGGTTGCGGGCGTCGGCCTGGCGCACGGTGCTGTTGCCCTTGAGCGGGGGCATGGTGAGGCTGCGGCCCAGGCCCTCGCTGCCGTGGCAGCTGGCGCACAGCGCCATGTAGTGGCCCCGGCCCGCGTCCAGCGTGCCCGCGCCGTTGCCGGCGCCATTGCCCGCGCTGTTGCCTCCGCTGTTGCCGGTACCGGAATCCGGGGGCGCGGCGGCCGGCAGCGGCTGGGGCGCAGGCGGGTTGTCGCCCAGCAGGAAGGTGGACAGCGCCGTCATGTCCTCGGCCGTGAGGTACCGGGTGCTGTTGGCGATGACCTCGTGCATTTCATCGAAGGCGCTGCCGTGGGCCGAGAAGCCCGTCTGCAGGAACTGGGCCATGCCCTCGCGCGTCCAGCCGCGTGCGGCCAGGGCTTCGGCGGTGATGCCGGGGGCCGTGAACAGCGACAGCGTGCCGCCCTGCAGCCAGCGGTCCTTCTGCATCTGGCCGAACATGCCGCGCGGCGTGTGGCATTCGGCGCAGTGGCCCATGACATTGCCCAGGTACTGCCCGCGCAGCCAGGCCGGGCTCTGGCCCTGCGAGCCCACGGGCAGGGGCGCGCTGGACAGGAACAGCGTCTTCCAGCCGAACATCAGTACGCGCAGGTTGAAGGGGAAGGGCAGGGCGGGCTTGGTGTTGGGCTGGGCCACGGGCCGGATGTTCATCAGGTAGCCGTAGATCAGGTCCGAGTCTTCGCGGCTCATCAGGTGGTAGGAGGCATAGGGCATGGCCGGGTAGAGCTGGCGCCCGCCCGGCGCCGTGCCGCGCGTGATGGCGGCGTGGAATTCCTCGGCCGTCCAGCGGCCTATGCCGTGGTCGGGGTCGGGGGTGATGTTGGTGCCGTAGAGGGTGCCGAAGGGCGTGGGCAGGGGCTTGCCGCCCGCAAAGGGCTGGCCTTCCCGGGCGCCACCTATGCCACCCACCCCGTCATGGCAGGCCATGCAGTCGGCGGCGCGCGCCAGGTACAGGCCCTGGGCCAGCTGCTGGGGGCTGCGGTGCACGGCCTGCGGCTCGCGTTGGGGCACATGGGGCCGGTTCCCCCAGACGGCGGCAATGGCAAACAGCACGGCCAGCAGCAGGAGGACGAGCAGCAGCCCGCGCCAGCGGCGCCTGGGCCTGCGCGGTGGCGGGGGGCGGGCACCGCTGTAGTCGGCAGGTGGCGCGGCGGTGGGGGAACCGGTGGCGGCGGTGGGGGCGGCTGCGCTGGGGTCGGCGGCGGACATGGCGCTCATCCTTTCAAGGTCAGCCCGGGCGTGTTCAGGACCAGGTCCTTCACGGCCGCGTAGTAGCGCACATAGCCGGTGCAGCGGCACAGGTGGGGCTGCAGCGCCTCGCCCACGACCTGTTCCACATCGGCCGCGCGGATGGGCGCCTTGGCCAGGCGCTCGACCAGCACCGTGGCCGCGATGACGAAGCCCGGCGTGCAGTAGCCGCACTGGAAGCTGAAATGCTCCAGGTACTTTTGCTGCACGGGGCTGATGGCGATGACCTTGCGCGGCTGGCCCGAGGTGCCCGAGGCGCCCGGGGCTGATGGGGGCGCGGTGTCCGCGCCGGCCGGGTCGGCAATGCCTTCGATGGTGCGGACCTTGCGGCCCTGGAAGTAGTGGGCGCCGGTGATGCAGGTGCGCATCTCGCGGCTGCCCTCGGGACCGTCCACGATGACGGTGCAGGCCCGGCATTCGCCGATGCCGCAGCCCAGGCGCGAGCCGGTGAGGTTCAGGTATTCGTGCAGGAAGTCGATCATGGGCATGCCTTCGGGCACGTCCATGGGGCCGACGCTCTGGCCGTTGACGGTCAGCGACAAGGGGCGCGGGACAAGGCTCATGGTGCGAGTGCCTCCCTGATCTTTTGCGGGGTCACGGGCAGGTCGTGGAAGCGCTTGCCTATGGCGTGGTGCAGTCCGTTGACGATGGCGGCGACGATGGGAATCATCACCACCTCGGCAATGCCCTTGGGCGGATCGGTGTCGGACAGAGGTGCCAGCAGCTCGGCCGTCTGCTTCCAGACCGCCACCTCGCTGCCGCGCGGCAGGTGGTAGCGGTGGAAGTTCCAGTTGCCGTCGCCGGGGCCGCCCTCGTACAGCGGCATGGTTTCGTACAGCGCATGGCCTATGCCCATGGCAATGCCGCCTTCGAGCTGGCCGTGCACCAGCTCGGGCACGATGGGTCGCCCGCACTCCATGATGGAGTGGTGGGCCAGCAGCTCGACCGCGCCCGTGCCCGTGTCCACCGCCAGCTCGACCAGGGCCGCATTGGCGCTGTAGTAGGTGACGCCCGCGTTGTTGCGCTGCATGGGCGGATAGAACAGGTTGCGCCGCGCAATCATGCGGTAGCCGGCGGCGCTGCGCCGCGCTGTGAGAGAGGCCTCGACGGGCGTGGCCGCCTGCGGCGTGTCGGTGGTGTCAGAGGCCGGCGTGACGGCGGCAGCATCGGGCGCGCTGCCCAGGCGCACGGCCAGCGCGTCCAGCGGCCGGCGCGCGCTGGTGCCCAGGATGTCGAAGTCGGCCTCGGCCCATTGCCAGCGGTTGAAGGTATGGCCCACGGCGCCCGTGACCAGCTGCATGGCATGGGCCTTCTGGGCCAGGGCCTGCAGGGACAGCGGCTGCATGCCGTTGGCCGTGAGCATGCCGTTGACCCAGCGCGCGTCCTCGCGGCGCACCACGTAGGGCGCCTTCTGGCCGCCGCCCGTGCCCTGGCTCCAGATGGCGACGGCGGCCGGCCACAGGCCGTGCTCGAAGACCACGCGCGCCGTCTCGCTGGTGGCGTGGCTGTAGTAGTAGGCCGAGTTGCTGGCGCTGGCCGGCGAGGCGTAGACCGGTGTCCACAGCGGCCGGGTGGCGAAGCGGTCCTGGTCGGCCTGGGGCATGGTGTAGTTGTCGCCCTCGGCCTTGAGCGGCAGCTCCGGCCAGTCCAGGCAGGCGGTCTGCAGCTCGTCGGCGGGCTTGCCGAACCATTGCACGCACAGCTGGGCCTGCGAGGTGCCCATGCCCGTGCCGATCTCGGTGCCCGAGTGGTGCAGCAGCACGCGGCCCTGGGGCGATATCTCTATGCGGGCGAAGGCCGCCTCGCCGCCCGTGCCAAAGTCCTTTTGCACGCAGGCAAAGCCCACGCCGTAGCGCTGGCCAGGGTGGCTGGCCTCGTAGGCGGTCTTGCGCTTGGCGCGCTCGGTCCACAGCGGATGGCGGCGGGCGCGCTCCAGCACCTCGTCGGCGCGCAGGGCGCCAGCGGCAATGGCGCCCTGGGTGTTCTTGGCGCCCGAGGTCAGCACGTTGCGCAGGCGCAGCTCGATGGGGTCGATCTGCAGCAGTTCGGCGATTTCGTCCACCATCATCTCGGTGGCCGCCATGCTCTGCAGCGTGCCGTAGCCGCGTGCCGAGCCCGCATCCAGCGCGCGGCTGGCCAGTGCCACGGCGGTGATGTCGTTCTTGGGAAAGTAGTAGATGGACTGCGCCGCCGTGCCGCCCACCATGGCCACCGAGGGCGAGAAGTTGGCCCGGCCGCCGCCATTGGCCGTCATGCTGGCCACTAGGCTCTGGAAGAGGCCGGTCTTCCTGTCGATGGCCATGGTGTAGTCGATCTCGAAGGCATGGCGCTTGAGCGAGGACTGGAACTGCTCGAATCGGTCATTGGCCAGGCGCACGGGCTTGCCGTCCGCATACAGCGCGCAGACCAGGCCGTAGTAGGGCATGGGCGCGTGGTCCTTGGAGCCGTAGCCCACCGTGTAGCACGGGTGCACGAAAAGGTTCTTGAGCGGGAACCTGCTGGCCTGCACCATCTGCGCAGCCCATTCGGCCACCTCGTGCGGCGACTGCGTGGCCAGCACCATGTGCAGGCTTTGCGTGGCCGCGTCATACCAGCAGTTGGCGTTGTCGGGCTCCAGCGCGGCCGTGTCCACCGATTGCGTGGCGTAGTGGCGCTGCAGCACCAGCCAGTCGGCCGGCGGCGTGGCCAGTTCCTGGGCGATCTGCTCGGCCGCGCGCAGGCCGCGTGCCGTGACCGCGTCGGCCTTGGAGATCTGCGGCCAGACCAGCGGCTTGCGTTCGGCGGGGAACAGCGGGGCATCGCGCAGGCTGGAGAACACGTCGTCGTCAAAGGCCGTGGCGCCGCCCTGGCGCACATAGCGGAACACGCCCCAGGGCGGACGGTCCAGCGCGCCCGTAATGCGGCCGTAGCGGATGACGCCGGCCGTGGCCTGCAGCCTTTCCTTGGCAAAGCGAAAGCGCGCGAAGTCGTGGTAGATGAGGATGGCCACGGCCTGGCCCAGGTAGGCGGCGGTCTTGCCTGCGGGCAGCAGCATGTCTTCGCCATAGAACTCGGGAAAGGCCAGGCCGTCGCGCGCCAGGTCCTCGGCCGTGACCACGCGGTCGGGCGCCAGCTCGCCGTCCAGGGAAGACAGGTCCATTCCATCGAACAGCCGGTCGGCCAGCGTGGTGCGCACGATGAAGGCATGGGATTGCTGCTGGGGCCAGTGCGGCATGTCGCGTGCGCGGATGTCGCGGGCGAAGACCTTGGCGCCCATGACCTTGGAGCGGCCATCGAGCCGCATGCGCGGCAGCTGCGTGGCCGGCTCGCGGGCCACGCTGCCCAGGACGCGGTCTTCAAAGAGGGCTGCATAGGCCTGGCTGGCCAGCGGCGCCACCCAGACGCTGACGCCTGCGATGGTGGCGGCCTGCAGAAAGCCGCGCCGCGACAAGGGAGCCGTGCCGGCCTGGCTGCCGGCGCCGGAGTGTTGTTCTGGGCGCATGGCGCTCTTCTCCTGTGGGGTTGAGCCCACTGTAGGAGGGCGCATGCCGCGCGGCCTGTCAGCAAAGGCTGCTTCTGGCGTCAGCGCGGCGGCAGCGGCAGGTGCTTGCCATCGTCAAAAGCAGGAGCGGGCCAGGGCCGCCAGGCCGCGACGGCAGCGTGCCGGCCGCACTGTCAATCAGACGCCGGCGCAAGAAGGGCCTTGCCGCAGTGCTCCGTGGCGCCGCGCATAGCCCGGCAGGGCAAGGGCGTGTCCACATTCAGGCATAGTTGAGGGTTGTGCAGAAAGTAGTGAAGTCCTGGGCATAACCGGAGCTTCTTATTACTTTATTTTTTTATAGTTTGCGTTTTTATACGCGCAACCTATATTTGCTCCCACTTCCCAACAATGCGCAGCGGCGTCCCCAGGCCGTCCTGCGCCGCGGCGTTTTTTCATGATCGAGATTCGGGATCTTTCCCTGACCTACAAGGGCCCCACCGGGCCCGTCCATGCCTTGCGGGGCATCAACCTGCAGATCGAGTCGGGCGAGGTGTTCGGCATCATCGGCCGCAGCGGCGCGGGCAAAAGCTCGCTGGTGCGCTGCCTGAACCTGCTCAACCGCCCGACCTCGGGCCAGGTGCTGGTGGGCGGCCGTGACCTGATGCAGCTCAGCGATGCCGAGCTGCGCACGGCGCGCCGCGACATCGGCATGGTGTTCCAGCATTTCAACCTGCTGTCCTCGCGCACGGTGTTCGACAACGCCGCGCTGCCGCTGGAGATGGCGGGCATGTCGGCCGACGACATCAAGAAGCGCGTGGACCCGCTGCTGGACCTGGTGGGCCTGAGCGCGCTGCGCGACCGCTATCCCGCGCAGATCTCGGGCGGGCAAAAGCAGCGCGTGGGCATTGCGCGCGCGCTGGCCAGCCACCCGAAGGTGCTACTGTCGGACGAAGCCACATCGGCACTGGACCCCGAGACCACGCGTTCCATCCTGGACCTGCTGCGCAAGGTCAACCGCGAGCTGGGCCTGACCGTGGTGCTGATCACGCACCAGATGCAGGTGATCAAGCAGATCGCCGACCGCGTGGCCGTGATCGACGGCGGCGAGATTGCCGAGCTGGGCCCCGTGATCGACGTGTTCACGCGCCCGCAGCAGGCCATCACGCGCAGCCTGATCGACGAGATCGTGCCCCAGCAACTGCCCGAGTCGGTGGCCGTGCGCGTGAACGCGCTGGCCGCCCAGCTGGCGCCCGGCCAGCAAGGCCGGCTGCTGCGCCTGTCGTATGCGGGCGAGAGCGCCTACCAGCCCATCCTGTCGCACCTGATCCGCGAGCTGGGGCTGGACCTGTCCATCCTGCATGGCCAGATCGACGAGATCCAGGAGCAGACCTTCGGCTCGCTGGCCGTCTTCGCCAGCGGCGACGCGGCAAAGATCGATGCAGCCGTGGACCATCTGCGCGCCACCGGCGTGCAGGTGCAGATCGTTTCCACCAGGGATTGAGCGATGTTTGAGAATTTTTCGGAAATGATGCTGGAGCTGTTCGTCAGCTCGCTGTGGGAGACCATCATCATGGTCGGCGTCTCGGGCCTGGTGGGCGGCCTGATCGGCATTCCCCTGGGTGTGTTCCTGCGCCTGACCGACCACGGCGGCGTGCTGCAGAACGGCCCGGCCAACAAGATCGTGGGCTGGATCGTCAATGCGCTGCGCTCCACCCCCTTCATCATCCTGCTGGTGGCCATCATCCCGCTGACGCGTCTGATCACGGGCTCCTCCATCGGCACCTGGGCGGCCGTGGTGCCGCTGACCATTGCGGCAGCGCCCTTCGTGGCGCGCCTGGTGGAGACCGCGCTGCGCGAGGTGGACAACGGCCTGGTGGAAGCGGCCCAGTCCATGGGCGCCACCACGGGCCAGATCGTCTGGAAGATCCTGCTGCCCGAGGCGCTGCCCGGCATCGTGGCGGGCCTGACCATCAGCTTCGTGAGCCTGACCGGCTACTCGGCCATGGCCGGCGCCATTGGCGGCGGCGGCCTGGGCGACCTGGGCATCCGCTACGGCTACCAGCGCTTTTTGCCCGACGTGATGCTGGCCGTGGTCATCATCCTGATCTTCTTCGTGCAGGCCATCCAGAGCCTGGGCGACTGGGCGGTGCGCAGGCTCAGCCACCGCTGATCCACACACCCCGGCGGCCGGCGCGGCCGGGGCGGCAAGCTGCCGCGAGATTGTCTGAACGAGGGATTCCATGAAAAAGCGCGCATTGCTTCAATCGCTGGCCCTGGCCGCCGTCCTGCCCCTGGCGGGAATGGCGGCGCTGCCGGCCCATGCGGCCGACGGCTCGGTCACCATCGGCGTGACCTCGGGACCGCATGCCCAGATCGCCGAGGTGGCCAGGAAGGTGGCCGAGAAGAACGGCCTGAAGGTGAAGCTGGTCGAGTTCGGCGACTTCATCCAGCCCAACGCTGCCCTGTCGCAGGGTGAGCTGGATGCCAACATCTACCAGCACCAGCCCTTCATGGACGCCCAGAACAAGGATCGTGGCTACAAGCTCGTGCCCGTGGCCCGTGCGGTCAACCAGCAGATGGGCGTGTACTCCAAGAAGATCAAAAGCCTGGCCGACCTCAAGAGCGGTGCGCGCGTGGGCATCCCCAACGACCCCACCAATGGCTCGCGCGCACTGATGGTGCTGGCCGCGCAAAAGCTGATCGAACTGAAGACCGGCGCGGGCGCTCGTGCCTCGGTGCTGGACATCACGGCCAATCCGAAGAAGCTGCGCTTCGTGGAGCTGGAGGCCGCCCAGCTGGCGCGCTCGCTGGATGACCTGGACGCCGCCGCCGTCAACAGCAGCTATGCCGTGGCCGCAGGCCTGTCGCCGCAAAAGGATTCGCTGGCGCTGGAAGCCACGGACACGCCGTACGTGACCGTGCTGATCGCCACGCGCGCCGGCCATGAAAAGGACGCGGGCCTGCAGGCCTTCGTCAAGGCCTACCAGTCGCCCGAGGTGCGCCAGTTCATCGACACGCAGTTCAAGGGCGCCTACACGGCGGCCTGGTAAGACCATGGGCGCCCTCGCATCCCACCGGGTTTCCGACGCGGACTTCGTGGCCGCCATCGGCGTGCAATGGCAGCGCCGCCCGCTGGCGCCCGAGCCCGGCCTGGCCGCGCTGCTGGCGCAGGCCCAGCTGGACGATGGCGGCAAGGCCACCGTGGTCCAGGCCGTGGGCATGCTGGTGGTCGACGAATGCGTGGCCCATGGCTACCACAGCATGGACCTGGTCGTGCTGCATTCAGGCACCCCGGGCCTGGACGAGGCGCTGGAGCGCTTCGACAAGCCCCACACCCATGCCGATGACGAGGTGCGCTACATCCTCGAAGGCGAAGGCCTGTTCGGCTTTTTTGATGCCCACGGCGAAGAGCGCGTGCTGCGCGTGCAGCCCGGCGACTACCTGCGCATACCGGCCGGCGTGGAGCACCGCTTCACGCTGACCGCCACGCGGCGCATCAAGGCGCTGCGCCTGTTCGCCGATACGGCGGGCTGGGTGGCGCAATATACCCAGCGGCCCGCCGCTGCCATGGAGGTGCCTGCATGAGCCTGCCTGTCCCGACACTGTTCCAGACACTTGACAATGCGCTGTTCAAGCGCGCCCAGGACCTGCTGGACGAGGAATGGCTGGCCAAGGATGCCGACCTCGCTCCTGTGCTGCCCGTGGTGCTGGCGCGCGGCGTGGGCCAGGACTGGCACAAGGCCGGCACCTTCCGCCACCACCTGGCGGGCGTGGCCCGTTCGCTGGCGCTGTGGCGCCAGCCGCGCGACGTGCGCCTGCTGGGCCTGCTGCACAGCGTCTACGGCAATGCCTTCGTGGACCTGGTCAAGTTCGATGCGGGCAGCGAGCGCGGCCGCCTGCGCGAGCTGGTGGGCGAGGGCGCCGAGCACCTGGTCTACCTGTTCTGCACCATGAGCCGCACGCAGTTCATGCAGAAGATACTGGCCGGCGACCTGGCCGAAGACGGCTCCATGGCGCTGGAATCCGCCGGCCGCAGCCAGCGCCTGAGCGCCTATGAGGTGGCGGCCTTCACCATCGTGAGCATGGCCGATGCCATGGAGCAGTGGTTCAGCTGGCAGGAAGACATCTATTCGCAGTTTCCGCAGGTGCAGAACCAGCGGCAGCAGGGCGTGCACTGGGCGGCCTCGCTGTGGCCCGGCCCCATGCGGCCTGCCAGCCGCATGCTCAGCCAGATCAGCGACCTGGGCCGTGCGCTGCAGCACCCGGCGCTGCGCGCCCAGCTGCCGCTGCCGCCGGTGTTCGACCATTGCAGCCGGCAGCTGTCGCCCGGCGACGAGGCCGCTGCCGTGTCGCTGTACTGGTCGGTGATCCAGCTGGACCAGCCGCTGGTGGACCTGGACGCCGCCACGGCCGTGCTGGAAAGCGCCGTGCGCCTGAACCCCTGGGTGGGCGAGCCGCAGATGGTGCTGGCCCAGCTCTACCTGTCTGCCGGCCGCGCCGACGACGCCGCGCGCGCAGCCGCCAGCGCGCTGCAGTGCTTCAGCGGCTGGGGCAATGCCTGGGACAAGCGCGTGCAGTGGGACGCCTGGATCGCCTGGACGCGCATCCTGCTGCAGTCGGCGCAGCAGGGAAGCTGGCCTGAACGGCTGGACAAGCTCAACAACCTGGCCCTGAAGGGCTGAGATGCAAAAAAGCCTGGCGCGAGAGCCAGGCTTTTTTGTGATGGGAGCGCGTCCGCGCCTTATTTGGCCGGCGCCGTTCCGGCCTTGGCGGCCGGCGCAGCGCTGGCGGGCACGGCGCCATCCTCGATCGCCTCGGGATGCATGGGCCGGCGTGCATAGCGCTGGGCCAGCACGGCGCAGACCATGAGCTGCAGCTGGTGGAAGACCATCAGCGGCAGCACGATGGCGCCCACGGCGCTGGACTCGAACAGCACCTTGGCCATGGGCACGCCGCTGACCAGGCTCTTCTTGGAACCGCAGAACACCAGGGTGATCTCGTCCTCCTTGGAAAAGCCCAGGCGGCGCGCCGTCCACGACGTGATGACCAGCACCAGGGCCAGCAGGATGGACGACAGCAGCAGCAGGCCCAGCAGCGCAGGCAGGGGCGTCTGCTGCCACAGGCCGCTGATGACGGCGGCGCTGAAGGCCGTGTACACCACCAGCAGGATGGAGCCCTGGTCCACGAACTTCACGCGCTTGGCATGGCGCGAGATGAAGCCGCCGATCACGGGCCGCAGCAGATGGCCCAGCACAAAGGGCAGCAGCAGCTGCAGCGCGATCTTGCCGATGGCCTGCAGCGCGTCGCCGCCTTCGGCGCTCTTGTGCAGCAGCATGCTGACCAGGATGGGCGTGATCACGATGCCCATCAGCGTGGAGGCCGATGCGCTGCACACGGCAGCGGGCATGTTGCCGCGCGCCATGGCCGTGAAGGCGATGGCCGACTGCACCGTGGCCGGCAGCGTGCACAGAAAGAGCACGCCCATGTACATCTCGGGCGTGACCAGGGGCTCCAGCACGGGGCGCAGCGCCCAGCCCAGCAGGGGAAAGAGCACGAAGGTGGCCGCGAAGATGGTCAGGTGCAGGCGCCAGTGGCCTATGCCGGCAAAGATGGCCTCGCGCGAGAGCTTGGCGCCGTGCAGGAAGAACAGCAGGCTGACCATGAGCGTGGTCGCCACCTCCAGCCATTGCGAGACGGCGCCCGAGGCGGGCAGGAAGCTGGCCAGTGCCACGGTGGACAGCAGCATCAGCGTGAAATTGTCAGGGGCGAAGCGGGGGCGTGCCATGGGAAAACTCTCTCCAACTAACTATCGGTTCGTGCAGCCAGGCTGCAAGGCCCCGATTGGACGCCACGGCCATTGAAAAGAGAAATGGATTTATCTGATGGTTTTATAATTTTTCCGTATGAATATCAGCCTGCGCCAGCTGCGCGCCTTCCTGGCTGTGGCGGAAAGCCGCAACTTCAGCCGCGCCGGCGAGCTGATGGCGCTGACCCAGCCCGCCGTCAGCCGCAATGTCACCGAGCTGGAGCAGGCCCTGGGCGTGCAGCTTTTGCACCGCACCACGCGCGAGGTGGAGCTGACCGACGCCGGCCGCCTGCTGCAGGGCCATGCCACGCGCGTGCTGGACGCGCTGGATGAATGCCTGCTCGAAGTCAGCGGCCTGGCCACCCAGCGCCTGGGCAAGGTGCGCGTGGCCAGCAGCCCCACGCTGTCGGCCCACCTGATGCCGCGCTGCATTGCGCGCTGCCGCGAGCAGGCGCCGGGCATCGAGCTGCTGCTGCTGGACCGCATCCAGAGCGACGTGCTGCAAAGCGTGCGCAGCGGCGAGGTGGACTTCGGCGTGGTCATCGACCCGCAGGGCCGCGATGACCTGTACTGCGAAACCATACTCAGTGAACCGTTCTGCCTGGTCTGCCCGTGCACGCACCGGCTGGCTCGCAAGCGCCAGGTGGCCTGGAGCGACCTGGCCGGCCAGCCGCTGGTACTGCTGGACCACGCCTCGGGCAGCCGCCGCCTGATCGACGCCGCGCTGCAGGCCCACGACGCCGAGGCCGCCGTGGTGCAGGAAGTCGGCCACACCACCACCATCTTCTGCATGCTCCAGGCGGGCCTGGGCCTGAGCGTGGTGCCGGAACTGGCCGTGCCGCAGGCATGGCGAATTCCCGCGAGTGGCGACGCCCCCGACGCCCTTGCCAGCCGCCCCCTGCTGCCGCGCGTGCAGCGCGACATCATGCTGGTGCGCCGCCGCCAGCGCGAACTGTCGCCCGTGGCGCAAAGCGTGTGGGATTTGATCAGGGGGGAGGCGGGGCAGCTGTGAGGCTGTGGCCACAGGCCGCCGCATACGGCCTGATCGCCTCGCGCACGCGATCCAGCACCAGCGCGTGGGGCGAGGGTGCCAGCCGCCCGGCGCGCACCGCCTGGTATTGGGCTGGGAGGAACTGGCTGAGCATGTTCTCGGGCAGGGTGCAGGCGGACAGGTTGTCCAGCAGCCGCGCCACGGCGGCGTTCACCGTGGGGTCGGCCCAGTAGTAGCGGATGCGGTCGCTGTAGCTGTAGATGCGCAGCAGCCTTTGGGCGCCGGGATCGGGCTGCTCGCCGCGGTAGTAGCGCTCCCAGTTGGCGGGGCGGCCCAGCATGGCCGACTCCAGCACGGCAGGCAGGTGGGAGCGCTGGGGTGCGTCCACAAGCTGCTCCTCGATGGCGGCCAGCGCGAACAGCGCCTCGCGCAGCGCAAAAGTGGCGCCAGGCCCGACCTTGAGGATGGCAAAGCCGTCCTGCACCAGCTGGCGCAGGGCCTCGGGCCGCTGGTAGTCGGTGGAGTGGGCCTCGAAGACCAGTTGCGGGTGCTGGCGCAGCAACTGCTTGAGGTCGGCCGCTTCACCGGGCGCGTAGTCCACCACGCGCGTGTGATCGAACTCCACCCCGGGCTGGACCACCATGGCAATGATGCGCGGCCAGACGGGGTCCAGCCCCTGTTGCGCGAAGACGTCGCGGTGCACCTGCAGCGTGCGCTGGGCGTCGGCGCGGGCAGTGATTTGCACATGCTCCAGCGCATGCGCGGCGCCGCCGGGCACGGGCACTTCGGTGCCGATCACGTAGACGGGGCCGGGCGCCGGGCAGGTGCTGCCGCGCTCGGCCGCCTGGCAGAGCAGGGCAGCGCGGCGGGCCACGGTTGCGTCGTCCAGCGCCTGGGGGTCGTCTGCGCAGGCCATGCTGGCGTCCAGGTGCAGCTTCACGAAGCCGGCTGCCGCATAGGCGTGCACCAGGTCCTGCGCCAGTTCCATGGCCTCGGCGGCAGGCAGATGCGTCCACGCCGTGGGGCCCAGGTGGTCGCCGCCCAGCAGCACGCGGTCGGGCGGCAGGCCGACGCGGTGGGCGATGGCCAGCACGAAGCGGCGGAAGTCGGCGGGCTGCATGCCGGTGTAGCCGCCGAACTGGTTGACCTGGTTGGCGGTGGCCTCCACCAGCAGGGGCGTGCCGTCGTCCAGCGCCTGGTGCATGGCGGCCTCGATGACCAGGGGATGGGCCGAGCAGATGGAGTAGATGCCGAGTGCGCTGCCTGATGCGCGCGCATCGCCTGCGGCTGCTGGCGTTTGCCCGGAGCGTGACTGCGCCAGGCGGGTGAAGTGGGTGAGATGGGTGGGGTGGGTCGGGTCGGTGGGGTGGGTGAGGTGGGCGGGCATGGTTTCAGCCCTCCATCACCGCGTGCCGCAGGTGCTGCGGCTGTTGTGCCAGCAGCGCGTCGAGCCCCGCAAAGCCGGATGTGCCCTCCATCGGCCCCTTGCTGGAGACGGCCAGAGCGCCGGCCGCATTGGCGTAGCGCAGCGATTGCAGCGCGGTCTTGCCCATGCGCCGGCAGGCGATGAAGGTGGCGCCGAAGCAGTCGCCCGCACCCGTGGGGTCGGCCACGTCCACGGCAAGGGCGTCGAGGTCGATGCGCTCGTCGGCACTGAAGTAGCTGCAGCCGTCGGCGCCGCGCTTGACCACGATTTCGCGCACGCCGCGCGCGAAGATCTCGGCGATGGCGCCGGCCTCGTCGGCCGAGCGGGCCAGCTGCGTGACCTCGTGGCCGCTGGGCAGGAAGATGTCGGTGAACTCCAGGATGTAGGCCAGGGCTTCGCGCATTTCGGGGATGCGCAGCATCTCCTTGCGCACATTCGGATCGAAGGACACGGTGCCCCCCTGGGCCTTGACGATCTCGATGGCTTTCTTCATGGCATCGATGATGCGAAACGAGAACAGCGACGAGCCCATGACATGGAAGTGCGCGCAGTCCTTGAGCACGGCCTGGTTGACCTGCTCGGGCTGCAGCTGTGCCGAGGCACTGTTGGTGATGTTGAAGATGAAGTCGCGCTCGCCGCTGTCGCGGTAGGTGACGAAGGCGCTGCCCGTGACGACGCCCTTGCACACGGCGATGGCGCTGGTGTCCACGCCGTCGCGGCGCAGGCGGTCGATGTTGAGCCAGCCAAAATCATCATCGCCCACGCAGCCGATGATGGCGGCCGGATGCCCCAGCCGGGCCACCTGGTCGATGAAGATGGCGGGCGCCCCGCTGGCATAGGGCCCGGCCAGCGGCCCCGGCGCGCGAAAGCTCTGGCCTTTTCGCTCGGCCATGATTTCGACGAGGATCTCGCCCATGGTCATGATGGATTGCATGCTCTCCCTCCCTTTGGAATCAAACCCCGTGCGCCGTTCGCTGCACCGCCGGCCCATGCGTCAGCGCCTGCGCCTGCTGTGCACATCGATGCACACGGCCACCAGAATCACGCTGCCCTTGACGATGAGCTGGTAGAAGTAGGGCACGCTCATCAGGTTCATGCCGTTGTTGATGACGCCGATCATCAGCGCCCCTATCAAGGTGCCCGCAACGCTGCCGTGGCCTCCGGCCAGGCGCGTGCCGCCCAGCACGGCGGCGGCAATGGCGTCCAGCTCCCAGCCCATGGCCGCGTTGGGCTGGGCCGAGTACAGGCGGGAGGTGAGCAGCAGGCCGCCCACGGCCGCCATCAGCCCCGACAGCATGAAGATGGCGATCTTGAGCCGCCCCACCCGTATGCCCGCATAGGCGGCCGCCTCGGCATTGCCGCCTGCCAGATAGGTCTTGCGGCCAAAGACGGTACGGGCCAGCACGAAGTGGTTGGCGGCCAGCAGTGCGGCCAGGATCCAGATGGGCACGGGCATGCCCAGCCATTCGCCGTTGCCGATCCACAGAAAGGCCTCGTTGTCCACCGGCGCCGGCATGCCGCCCGAGACGATATAGGCCAGACCCCGGAAGATGCCCATGGTCGCCACCGTCACGATGAAGGACGGCAGATGCAGCAGCGCCGACAGCGAGCCATTGAGCGCGCCCAGCAGCAGGCCGCACAGCAGCACGGCGGGCAGCACCAGGGCGGGCGCCAGGCCCTGGCCCAGCATCAGGCCGGCCACGCTGCCGGCCAGTGCGACCACCGATCCCACAGAGAGGTCGATCTCGCCCAGCAGCAGCACATAGGTCATGCCGAAGGCCACGATGGCGATGATGGACACCTGCAGCAGCACGTTGCGCAGGTTGCCGCCCGTCAGAAAGGCCGGCGACAGCAGGGAGAACAGCAGCACCAGGGCAGCCAGGCCCATGAGGGTGCCGGCGTGGCGCCGCAGCGATCGCCAGCCACCTCGCAAGCCGTCTCGCCAGGTTTCCTGGCTGTCCGGGATGCCTTCGGCGGCGTCGGAGGCTTTGGAGGAGCCAGGCGCGGTGATGCTCAGTTCGGAAGGGGTCATGGCAGTCCTGCTCCGGTGGCGTGCGCCATCACGGTCTCCTGGCGCAGATGAAGGGTGTCCAGGCTCTGGACGAGGCGCTTGTTGCGCATGACCAGCAGGCGGTCGCTCATGGCCAGTGCCTCGGGCAGCTCCGACGACACCAGGATGACGGCCGTGCCGGCTGCTGCCAGCTCGCGGATCAGGGCATAGATCTCGAACTTCGCGCCCACGTCCACGCCGCGCGTGGGCTCGTCCAGCACCAGCAGCCGGGGGCGCATGGCCAGCCATTTGGCGAACACGATCTTTTGCTGGTTGCCGCCCGACAGCTGGCGCACGGGCTGGTGCAGGCCGGCAACGCGTATCTTCAGCCGCTGCACGCAGGCGCGGGCCAGCGATTGCTCGGCCGCCTCGTCGGTGAGCAGTGCGCCGCCGCGCCCGCTGTGCACCTGCACCATGCAGATGTTGTGCTGCACGGACTGGTCCAGCACCAGGCCTTGCTCCTTGCGGTTCTCGGTCACGAAGGCCATGCCCTGGCCAATGGCGTCGGCCGGCGAGCGCAGGCGCAGCGGCCGGCCGTGCATGAGGATGCTGCCCGTGCAGCGGTGCATGCCGAACAGCGCATCCATGACATCGGACCGGCCCGAGCCCACCAGCCCGAAGAAGCCCACGATCTCGCCCGCATGGACCTCGAAGTCAATGTCTTCGAAGCGCCCGGCCAGGCCCAGGCCGCGCACCTGGAGCAGGGCGCGCGTGCTGCGGTCAGGGGCGGGGCCGCGCGGCGGATAGATGTCCTGCATCTGGCGCCCCACCATGAGCGCGATCAGCGCCCCGATGTCGGTCTCGTCCCGCGCCAGGGTGCAGATGGAGCTGCCATCGCGCATGACGGTGATCTCGTCGGAGATGCGCATGAGCTCGTCCATGCGGTGCGAGACGTAGATGATGGCGCGCCCCTCGGCCTTGAGGCGGGCGATGAGGGTGAAGAGAATCTGCGCCTCGCTGTCGCTGAGCGAGGACGTGGGTTCATCCATGATGATGATGCGCGCGGGCTGGGCCAGCGCCTTGGCGATCTCCACCAGCTGGCGCTGGGCCAGCGACAGTTCGGCCACCTGCGCGTTGGGGTCCAGGTCCATGCCCAGGCGGGCCAGCAGCGCGGCGGCGTCGCGGCGCAGTGCGCGGCGGTCCACGCAGCCGGCCCGCTTCGGGAGCCGCGCGGCGAAGAGGTTGTCCGTCACGCTGAGGTTGGGCGCCAGGCTCAGCTCCTGGTGAACGATGGCGATGCCGTGGCGCTGCGCATCGGCGGGGCTGGCCAGCTCGGTGCCGGCACCCTCGATCAGCAGCTGGCCGCCATCGGGCCGGTGCACGCCGGCCAGGATCTTGAGCAGGGTGGATTTGCCGGCCCCGTTCTCGCCCAGCAGCGTGTGCACCGTGCCTGCGCGCAGGCGGAAGGACACGCTTTTGAGCGCCTGCACGGCGCCGAAGGATTTGGCCAGCGCCTGGGCCTCGAGCATGGGGGGCGGCGCAACGGCGTCGAGCATGGCACGGCCTGGGTGGCTGTGTGCAGTGGGGCCTGGCATGGCGGGCTCCGCAGGTCCATTTACCTGGCGGCAGCCGTGTACACGCCGGGCAGCACGGGGTGGAATTTTTCCACCGGCTTGCCCGACAGCAGCTGCGCGGCAATGGCCACGGCTTGCAGTCCCAGCTGGTCGGGGTACTGGCGGATCACGCCCACGAAGGCCGGTTCGCGGTCCACGGCCGCGCGCGCCTCGGCCATGCCGTCAAAGCCGACGATCTTGACCTGCTCCAGCTTTCTTGCGCCCTTGACGCTGGCCAGTGCAGCCAGGGCCGCGTCGTCGCCAAATCCGAAGATGCCCGCGAGATCGGGGTGGGCCTGCAGCATGTTCTGCGAAGCGGCCAGGGCCTCGGCACGCGTGATGCCCGGCTGCACGGAGACGATCTTCATGCCGGGAAAGGTGGCGATGGCGGCCTTGAAACCCTCCACGCGATCGACCACGGACTGTATGGACGGGTAGTGCAGCACGCCGATCTGGCCCTTGCCGCCCGTGGCGCGGCCCATGAGCTGGCCGGCCAGCACGCCGCCGGCGCGGTTGTCGGTGGCCACGTGCGATGCGACCTCGACCCCGCTGGCGGCAATGTCCACGGTGATCACGGGAATGCGGGCGGCGGCAGCCTTGAGCACGGCGGCCTTCACGCCCCGGGAATCGACGGGAGACAGGATGATGGCATCGACCTTCTTGCTGACGAAGTCCTCCACATCGGAGATCTGCTTGCCCAGGTCCTGGTTGGCAATGCTCAGGTCCAGTTTCAGCCCCTGCCGCGCGGCTTCCTGCTGCATGGCCTGGGCCAGCTCCAGGTAGAACGGGTGCTGCTGCGTGAGCAGGGACACGCCGATGGTGCGGGCAGGGCTGGGGCCGGGGCCCGGCTGTGCAAGCGCCGGGCTGGCCGGCAGGCCGAATGTGAATGCGCCGGCCAGCATGCGCCGGAGAAACGTGTTGCGGTCCATGGCTGTCTCCCTCCCTCTGTCGTTGTGGAAAGCTCAGGTTCTGGCGAATTCGATGCGGCCCTCGGCCTTGCGGGTGGCTTGCAGCCGGTGGTGCGCCAGCAGATCGAAGGCGCTCGGCTCCATGTCCTGGTGGGCGCACAGGCCGTCGATCTGGGCGATGTCGCAGACCGGGTGACCGCCCGTGGTGCTGTCCAGATCCAGGGCCAGCGCCACGGCCTTGGTGCTGTGCTCCACGGCTGCCGAATACAGGCGAGCCGCGCCCGGGTCGCGGCACAGCAGGCGGTTGCGGTCGTCGATGCCGCAGATCTCGAACAGGCAGATGTCCAGCGGCCGGGCCCGCAGGCCCGCTTCTGCCCCGGGGCCGATGAGGCCGGGCTCGTCGCCGGCCAGCGTGCCGCCCGTGACGTGGATGGCGCAATCGAGAAACTGCCGCGCCGTCGCCACCATGGCCAGGTCGTGCAGCGTCAGCGCAATGCCCTGGCGGCTGGCCAGCAACGGCAGCACGCGGTGGGTGATGCGGCCGCTGCCCAGGAAGACCGAGGCGTCGTCCTCGATCCAGCCCAGCGCGCCCTGGGCCACCTGCGCCTGCGCCGGGCCTTGCGCGGCGGCAGGGGCGCCGGGCAGCTCGGCGGCCGTCTTGAGCAGGGCCGGGTTGTAGCGCGCCTTGCCGAAGGCGCGCACCACATAGCCTTGCTGCTCAAGGTAGTGCAGGTCGTTGCGGATGGTGACGGTGGAGACGCCGAAGAGCACGCTCAGCGCCTCCACCCGCACCTCGTCGGTCTTGCGCGCCAGCTCCACGATCTGCAGCCTGCGCTTGAGTGAACTGTTGCCTTGGTCCTGCATGGATTCTTTCGATTCGAAAGTTTTTTATTTCGTATCGAAAGTTTCCCTGCGTGCAAACGCCACGTCAAGCGCTCCCCGGGTATTCACCGGGGCGTCCGCTCCGGGGAGGGCTATCGGCTGGCCACGCCCAGGTTCACGACCACCGGGCGCTGCAACTGCGCCGTCCAGGCCCGGTAGGTCCGGTGGGCCAGGGCGTTCAGCACGGGAATGCGCAGGTCCAGGTGGCGCAGGATCTCGCTCTCGGTCTGCGCCGCAGGGCCGCGTGCGCGCAGCAACTCGTCATGGCCTTCGGTGCACCAGGCAGCCACGCTGGTGGCGGTCACTTCCATGTGGCCCTGGAAGGCCCAGTGCCGGCCGTGGCGAAAGCCCTTGTTCAGGCAGTGGCTGCCGTACATGGTGCGCACGGCGCCGCGCGGGATCTCGAAGGTGTCGTAGTGCCAATGGAAGATCGTCGCCTCGCGCGGCAGGTCCATGACCTGCTGGGCGGCGGCCGTCACCCAGATGCGGCTCCAGCCAATGTTGGGGCAGGGGTTGCGCCAGACCCTGGCGCCCATGGCGCGCGCCAGCATCTGTGCGCCAAAGCAGTGGCCGAGCACGGGGATGTCGCTGCGCAGCGCATCGGCCAGCAGGGCCTGTTCATCCTCCATCCACGGCAGGCCCTCGTTCACGCTGTGGTTGCTGCCCAGCACCACGATGCCGCTGTAATCGGCAGCGTGTACAGGGGCTGTGCCATCGAGGGCGGGCTGCAACAGTCGGTAGGGAATGCACTGCTGCTCCAGGTGTTCACGCAGAACGCCGGGGCCCTGGGCGGATTCGTGCTGGAGGATGGCGACAGGTCTCATGGCGGCGCGGCTTCATCGGGAAGCCATTTGTTGTGAGGCCTTGACTCTAGGGACGGCTGCCTCAAGGGCGGATTGTGTTTGCGCACAACGCCATCAAGGCCGCATCAAGGCGCCCCATGCCTTGCGCAGGTCCAACGCAAAAAGGCGCCACGGCCGTGGCGCCTTTGATGGTGGCAACTACGTCAATCGTGGTGCCGCCCGGAGCGCTGCGGGCCCGCCTGCCTGCCACGGCGGCGCAGTCCCAGCGCCGCCGCGCCCAGCAGGAGCAGGGAGGCCCAGGCCCCGCCCACGGGGATGGCTGCGACGGAGTCGCTGCCTGGGACATCGTCCGCGCCAGGCGTGGTCTTGGTGGTGGTCGCAGTGCTTGAGTCGACATCGCCCGTCGCCTGGGTCTGGGTGACCGTGATGGTCACCGATCCCTTGGGCAGGCCGCTCACGTCTGTGGCAGGAGTGGTCCAGTGGCCATTGCCATCGCAGGGCACGGTCACCACCACGGCCTTGGGTGCCGTGCCGATGGTCACCGTCACGCTGCCGCCGCCGGCCGTGCAGGTGCCAGAGAGGATGTAGCCGCCCTGGTTGCCCGCGTCAATCGGGGGAGGATTCACCACCGTGACCGAGGGCGTGGTGGGCGGCGTGGTATCGACCTTGGTGACCGTGGCATCGGCCGTGCCCGAATTGCCGGCGGCATTGGTCTGAGCCACATGGATGCCCACCGTGCCCGCAGGCAGTGCGCTCAAGTCGGTGGCGGGGATGGTCCAATCGCCATTGCTGTCGCAGGGCGCAGTGGCCACCACCGCGTTGGGCGCCGTGCCTATGGTCACCGTGACGCTGCCTGCGCCGACCGTGCAGGTGCCAGAGAGGATGTAGGCGCCCTGGTTGCCGGCATTGATCTGGGGCGGGGTGCCCACTGTGACCACAGGCAGCGTGGTGTCTGCCTTGGTGACGGAGACATTGGCAGTCCCTGTATTGCCAGCCGCATCGGTCTGGCTTGCCTGGATGGGCACCGTGCCCGCAGGCAGCCCGCCCAGGTCGGTGGCGGCAGTGGTCCATTGGCCGTTGCTGCTGCACGCTGCGATGGCTTCCACGGAGTTGGGCGCCGTGCCGATGCGCACCCTGACATCGCCATCGCCGGCCGTGCAGGTGCCCGAGACGGTGTAGCCGTGCTCATTGCCGGCATTGATCGCGGCTGCGTTGTCCACCGCGACCACGGGTGCCGTCGTGTCCGTGGCTGCGGCCGTGGTCTTGGTGGTGATGACACTTCGCGTGCCGGTGTTGCCGGCCGCATCGGTCTGGGTGGCCGTGATGTCCACCGGACCCAGGGGCAGGCTGGCCACATTGGCAGCGGGCGCCGTCCAGGCTCCGGCTGCATTGCAGGCCGTCGTCATGGTCACGAACTTCGGGGCCGTGCCGATGGTCACCTTCACATGGCCATCGCCCGCGGTGCAACTGCCTGCGACGATGTAGGCCTCCTGGTTGCCTGTATTGATCACCGGGGACGTGGTGATGTCTACCTCAGGTGGCGTGGTATCTCCTTGCGCTGCCGTGCAGTCGGCAAGCGAGGCTTGCGAATGGCCCAAGACGAGGTTGACGTCGGCGAGGGTGGGTATTTTCGCGCCAATGCGCAGGGCATTGACTTCCATTCCCCCATCCACGGGAGTTTGCTCATTGAAAACGATTTCCAGGATTCCGGTATTCAGTCCGGTATTGGGGGGTAGATTCAGTGGAATTGGGACAGGGATACCGAGCACGGAGATGCTCAGGTTCTCGATGGTCGCGGCCCCGGTGGGTTGGATGGCGCCATTGACGCAGGTTGCATGCACTTGGGACTGCAGCACATCAGCCTTGATGGCCACGACGCCAGCGATGGACAGGTTGATGTCACTGATGCCTGCGGTTGTTTCGACGCGGTTTTGCGCCAGCGAGCTCCCGGTGCTTGCCGAGAGCACACCCGCCTTCAATGAAATCAAGCTGTTGGTGGCGCCCCCGATGTCTGCAGCAAGCATTTTCCCGGAGACATTGAACGCCGGCGGCGCACTCTGCAGTCCGGTATCTACCAGCGGGATATCCAGCCCGAGGTCTACCAATGAAACGCCGGCCTTCACTTCCAGCGCATAGCCGCGACCTTCCCCTGCCGAGGCGGCCCATGCGGTGCCACCTGTCCCAAAAACGATTGTGCAGCTGACTGCCATTGCCGCCGTAAAGCCGGCCAATTTCCGTCGATTTCCCGCGCCACGCTTTTGCATGCCATCGCCCTTTCATGAGTTCCTGAATTGAATGACCATCAAGCCGATGAATGGCTTGCCTGTTTTCAAAAGCGGAATCTAAAGGGTTGATTGCGTTTTGTAATGATCTTTTTGATGAAAATCGGATTTTCAGAGTCGTCCTAGGATTATTGAGGAAATGGGATTTATCCTAGGAATAGCTTATTTGATCTCGGATGTTTCTGATTGATTATGAAAATACCGTTTTTCAAGAGCTTCTGAGAAGTGTCCTGGCCGGGTTTTCGAGGCGCTTGGCATGCCCCCGCAATTTGTCCTACGCAGCAATTCGCCTGTGGCCTTGCCGCAGGGTTGGACAGGTGCGGCCCAGCACGCAAGGGGCCGCAGCCGGGGTGCGTTACGGCTTGGGTGTTTGCCTGCCCAGGCGCAACTCGCTGACCAGCACGCCGCCCACGATCAGCGCGGCCCCCAGGATGGCCAGCCCCGGCAGCCGGTCGCCGGCCATGCGTCCCACGATGCCGGCCCAGACCGGCTCGCTGGCATAGATCACGGTCGCACGCGTGGGCGACAGGGACTTCTGGGCCCAGTTCATGGTCAGCTGGATCAGGATGCTGGCGCAGGCCATGGCCACCGCGGCGGACAGCCAGACCCAGGAGAAATCGGGCACGGACTCGCCCGCCACCGGCATGGCCAGCAGCGCCATGACGCCGGCCGCCAGCAACTGCACCGTAGTCACGCGCCGCGCATCGACCTTGCCCGCGAAATGCCCGATCAGCAGCACCTCGGCCGCAATGGCCAGCGTGCTCAGCATGGTTGCCATCTCGCCCACGTTCAACTCCATGCCGCCGGACTCCGGTCCCGCCACCAGCATCAGGCCCGTGAAGGCCAGGCCGATGCCTATCCAGCTCATCAATCGCGGCGGCTTGCCCATCACCAGCCATTGCACAAGAGGCACCAGCGGCACATACAGCGCCGTCAGAAACGCCGACTTGCTGCTGCTGATGGTCTGCAGCCCGAAGGTCTGCAGGCCATAGCCCAGGAAGATGCTGGCGCCGATGGCGATGCCTGCCACCAGCTCGGTGCGCGTGAGCCCGGCCATGGCCTTGCGAAACACCAGCAGCCCGATCAAACCCGCCGTGACAAAGCGCAGGCCCACAAAGAACAGCGGCCCGCTGTGCTGCATGGCCAGGTGGACCACGAGAAAGGTGCCGCCCCAGACCATGGTGACGGCGATCAGGGCCAGCTCCTGCCGGCTGAGCAGTGGCGTGCGCGAACTGTGAGAAGATGACGTGTGCAACATATTGCGCAGATCATATGAGAAATATATTGCACAGCGCTGGCGAGCGCTCCGATGTCCTGGCTTTTGTCAGCGAAAACCTGCGCCGCCTGCGCCAGCGTGCAGGACTGAGCCAGGCGGCCCTCGCCGAGGCCGCAGGCCTGAGCCGGCGCATGGTCGTGCAGCTGGAAGGCGGCGACACCAACATCAGCCTGTCCAGCCTGGATCGGCTGGCCGACGCGCTGGGCGCCAGCTTCATAGAAATCGTCAGCGACCCGGCCGCGCAGCGCCTGCGCATGGACGCCATGGCCTGGCGCGGCACCCGGCCCGAAAGCCAGGCCATGCTGCTGGGCAGCGTGCCTGCCACGCGCGAGGCCCAGCTGTGGTCCTGGTCCCTGGGCCCCGGCGAACGCTACCAGGCCCAACCCGACCCGGAAGGCTGGCACGAAATGATCGTCGTGGTCGAAGGCCGCCTGCTGGTGGACCTGAGCGAAGGCCCCATGACCATCGAGGCCGGCGACTATGCCATCTACGGCAGCGCCCAGGACTACGCCTATGTGAACCTGCACGAAGGCGTGACGCGGTTCATCCGGAATGTGATTTCGTGAGGGCGTTGCAGCGGTCTGTGCCGTGCTCTGGGCAAGGCACTGTCGTCAGTGAAATGCGGTGGGCTGCGGTGCCGCTTCAGACTGGCAGTTGAAGAAATACACAAGGTCGGACGCTGTCATGACGCGGCCGTAATGGGGATTGGATTGCGCGCCTTCCAGTGACCTGCCCGAGCGGCGTGCAATGGCTGGCGCAACGCTCATGTCCAGATCATCACCGTCCAAACCGAGTTCTTCCTCAAGCCGGTCGGGTGCGCGGACAGGGAAGCTCTTTTGGTAGCTGAGCAGTTCTCCCTGAAGCTGTTCATACACAGCGCGGACTACCAAAGGATCTGTGCTGCGCAAATCAAAGGAACGGGCAAAGCCGAAGATCGACTCGCCGTTTTTTCCGGGGCTGGCACATCGTGGGCGCTGTCCATGTGCTGCTGGCGCTGATCTTTGGCGCGGCCTATTCGTTCACGGGTTGTGCGCGCCGCAGCAGCTGTGCGTGCAGCGGACCCAGGCGCGCTTCGATGCGCTGGCGTTCGCTTTCGCCAAAGACGGCCGCCTTGTCCCGCCCGTCAGGCTCGAAGCGCTGGTCCAGTGCCTTGGCATGCTGGCGAAGGCGTGCGGCGATGCGCTGGCGCGCCGCCTCGCCTGCATGCAGGTCGAAGCGCCGGGCTATCTGCTCCATGGCTTCGGCATCCAGCTGGCGATAGTGCAGCACAGGAACGCCCTGGCTTTCGTGCAGATCCCGCATCCGCTCCATCATTGCCTGCAGCACGCGCATGCGGTGGTCGAGCACGGAGACAAAGGGTTGGCTGCCACTGCCGCAACAGAAAACCGGACCGGCGCCAGCCAGCGACGGGTCGCCCGACATGTGCCGGCCGGCCTGCCTGTGGTGTGAGGCCAGGATCTCCACAGGATCGCGGACCAGCATCAGGCCGGGCACCTCGGGGTAGAGATCGTGCAGCAGCTCCCACTGGAAAATGTCCCAGGCATTCCACTTGACCACCAGGTTGCGACGCCCCGGCACGGCCGCGGTGATGGCCGACACCAGGCCGGCAATGCCATCGCGCTTTTGCGCCCGGTCCAGCGAGCTGTCCAGCAGCAACTCGGTGAACACAGGTGGCTCCGACAGGACCAGCGTGCCGTCCAGTTCGGAAAGGCAGCCCGAGACCAGGGTGGAGCCGCAGCGCGAGAGGTGGAAGATGAAGCCGGCAGGCGGATGGCCCCCAGGCCTGGGAAGGGATTCCGCGCACAGGCCGGCCAGCGGCGTGCGCGGCCGGATGAACTGGTTCAGCAGCCTGCGCTGCAGGCAGCGGCTGATGTACTCGTCATGAAACGGCTCGGTGGCAGCGCCGTCCGGCAGGCACCAAAGAATGCTGCGCGTGCGTGCCTCATACCTGTGTGGCAGCCAGCCACCGGCCAGCAGTGCGGCAGTTGGCACGGCGGCCGCCTGGTTCAACTGCTGCAGCGCCTGCATGAGCCGGCCATCGTTCCAGGCGGGAAGACACCACAGCAGGCGCAGCTGCACCAGTAGCGACTCCATGCTCCTGGCCTGCTGGAACAGGGTGTGCTGCCGGGGGCTTGCGATCAGTTCGGCAAAGGCCGCCTGCAGCTCATGCATGGGCGTGTCCCTTGCCGATGCTGTCTGCCAGCCAGGCGTTGGCAAGGCAGTCGATGACCAGGTGGGTGCGGTCCCGGGTGCCCCGGTTCACCACTTCATGCGTGGCATCGGCATTGAAATACCAGAGCTCCCCTGCGGCCATGGGGATCGTGCGGCCTTCCACGATGAACTGCACATCGGGATGTGTGTGCACGGGCACATGCAGCCGAGCCTGGCCATGCGCCAGGCCCAGCCCACGGTCGCGATGGGGCTTGATGGATGAGCCGGCCTTCAGCTGCATCAGGCGCACAGAGCGCAGCGGGCACTGCAGTTGCTCCAGCACCTGGCGTATGGCGGGGCAGTGTTGCAGCAGGGGCAGGTCCTCCCAATCCTCCTCGGGGTCCTCGATGGAGAAGCTCTGGAGAATGGGGTGGGCCGCCACATGCTGGCGCTGGCAGCGCAGCGGCATCACACGCCATACGCCTTCGTAGCCGCCGTGGTTCACGTGGTCGCACCATGGCGAGGACAGCAGCGCATCCACCTCGTCGCGCAGCGCCTGCAGCGCAACCCTGGCATCAAGCCGCGCAAACAGGGGCGTGCCGGCACAGGCGTCTTCATGCGCGCAGGGCAGGGCGGGCCTGGCATTCATTGCAGCGCCTTGGCCAGTGGCAGGGGGCAGGTCATCAGCGGCGCCATGCCCTGGACGGGCGTGCCCGGCGCCGTCAGCAACGCCTGCAGGCGCGAAACACATGCGGCCACGCTGAGCTGGTCCGTGCGCAGGGTCAGCTCCGCTGCCACAGGAGGTTCATAGGGCGAGTCGATTCCGGTGAACTGACGCAGTTCGCCGCGGCGCGCTTTTCTGTACAGGCCCTTGGGATCCCGCCGCTCGGCAACGGACAGGGGAACATCCACGAACACCTCCAGGAAGTCACCCTTGTCGAACAAGGCCCTGGCAGTGTCGCGCTCGCTACGGAAAGGGGAAATGAAGGCCGCGATCACGATCGTGCCCGCATCCACGAAAAGCCGGGCGACCTCCGAGACCCTGCGGATGTTCTCCGCCCGGTCTTTTTCGGAAAAGCCCAGATCGCGGTTCAGCCGGCTGCGGATGTTGTCTCCGTCCAGCACATAGGTACGCTGGCCCGCCGCGTGCAGATGCGCCTGCAGCGCATTGGCGATGGTCGATTTGCCGGACCCCGAAAGTCCGGTCAGCCATATCGCAACCGCTTTATGACCATGCAGTATCTCCCGGTCTTGCCTTGAAACGGAAGACAGTTGGTCATGTATGTCGGGCGGCGGATTCTGGCCGGAAAACAGCATGGATTCAATACGGGAAGGAAAGGCCTGGAGTGGATGCTGAGCGCATCAGGTAGGCGGGAATATCGGTGGATTGTAAGAAGTTTTCAAGAAGAAATTGCTGAAGCGGTTTTTCGTTGTGTGGCCGGATTCAAGCGCTTTCATTGGTCATATATTTTCTTCTTCAGAGGAGGATGGCGGACAAGAGATGTGCTTTTGGTGATCATCAGTAAATGCTTATATTTTTCATGATTCTTGATAATTCATTTGCAATAGTCGTTGATTATGTCGATTGAACATGCTGCTGTCGGTTTTTGGTAAGTGATTGATTTCTTGTTATCAATAGCATTGTGCGAATTGAGAATATAAGACAGAGAAATCTGCGTCTGATGCGAATGGTTGGACAACCTGTTCAATGCATATGCGCGACATATCACTGAAACCAGGTACTGGCTGCAGATTCCAGATGTCCGGCGCCCGGCGCTGTCCCGCATGCCTGAAGGGGGAGGAGGGGGCTGCTCGGGGCTGACTTTGAAAGGGAGAGGCTGCACGGTTCCGGCGCAGAGGGAAGGCGCCGCCTCCAGGCGAAGCACTGATCAGCTGTTGGTGGCTATCATGGTCGCGTCACTGTTGTCAATATGCATCAAGTAACAAATTTAAATAACAGATACAGGAATTTTTTTATCCTCGATAGCTACAATGCATCGTTTTTTTAAAGCCAGCGGCCAGTAGCTACTGGGCGTGACATTCAAACATAGGCATCGGGGGGAGATTTTCGTGCGCCGCGTTTTTGCGATTCGGGCGTGGTCTGCGCTTGCGCCCGGACTGCAGGAACCTGTCCAGTGGCGGCAGTGGGCAAGGCAGCCCGTCTTGCCACAGGGTGAGGTCCGCCCGGATCTTGCCCATATCCCCCCAATCGCCCGCAGGCGCCTCGGCCCATTGGCCAGATGTGCCGTTGTTCCCGCCGATACCGTTGCGGCGCAGGCTGCATTGGCTGACCTGCCCGTGGTCTGGGCCTCGCGCTATGGCGATGCTGAAAAGTCGCTTGCCCTGCTGCAGGCGCAGGCGCTGGGGGAGGCGGTGTCTCCCACGGCATTCGGCCTGGCGGTGCATAACGGCATTGGTGCCCAGCATTCCATTTTGCGAGGCATGCGTGCCAATGCACTGTGCGTGGCATCCACCGATTGCGCGCCGGAGGCGGGCATGGTGGAAGCATTGGGTCTGCTGCACGAAGGCGCGCCGCAAGTCATGCTGGTCTGTTACGACGCGCCACTGCCTGCTCCGTATGACTGCTTTCATACAGAGCCCCAGGTGATATTCGCCTGGGCGGTCTTGCTGCAATGGGCAGCACCCGGAGAGTCCGGGTTCCTGTTGAGCAGGCAGCCCGGGATGGACGCCGCGCAGCCGGAGCCGGCCCGCGCGCCGCATTTGCAGCATTTGCCGCACGGGTTGCAGGTGTTGCAGTTTCTGTTGCACGACGGCCAGGCATCCCTGGCAGGCCCGCAGCGCCCGGCACAGCGCCGTGGTGCAGGCGGATGGCGATGGGAGCGAGCTCATGGCTGAGTGGCTCAATCGTCAGTGGCGCCTGGCGGCCACCGGCCTGTGCTTTGCCGTGTTCGGCCTGGGTGGGCTGGTGGTGCGCTGCGTAGTCTATCCGGCCTTGCTGCTGGCCATCCGCCAGCCGCAGTCGCGCCAGCTGGCTGCCCAGTCGGTGATTCATCACAGCCTGCGCTGGTTCGTGGCCCTGATGACGGGCGTCGGCGTGCTGTCCTATGAAGTGCGCGGCCGTGAACGTCTGCAGCGGCGCGGCCTGCTGATTCTTGCCAATCACCCGTCGCTGATCGACGTGGTGTTCCTGATCTCCTTCGTTCGCCATGCCGATTGCATCGTCAAGGCGGCGCTGGCGGGCAACCCTTTCACGCGCGGCCCCATCCGGGCGGCCGGCTTCATTGCCAACAGCCGTGGCGAGGGCCTGCTGAAGGACTGCCTGCGCTCTCTGGCATCCGGCAACAACCTGATCATCTTTCCCGAAGGCACGCGCACACCGCTGCATGGCCAGGTCCGGCTGCAGCGCGGCGCAGCCCATGTGGCGGTGAAGGGCTGCGTCGATATCACGCCGGTGCATATCCACTGCAGCGTGCCCATGCTGACCAAGGGCGCGCCGTGGTGGCAGGTGCCGCCGCGCAAGCCCCACTTTTTCATCGAAGTTCGTGACGACATCGGTATCGAGGCCTTTTGCCAAGGGGCGGCCAGCGACTCCGTGGCGGCTCGACATGTCACGGACCACCTGTCCACACAACTATTCAAGGAACCGTCCCGTGCCTGAGCTTGAGCAAGAAATCAAAGAACTCATCATCGAGTCCCTGGCGCTGGAGGACATCACGCCGCAGCAGATCGATGCGGGCGAGCCCCTGTTTGTCGAGGGCCTGGGGCTGGACTCTATCGATGCGCTGGAGCTGGGCCTGGCGCTGCAAAAGCGTTTCGGCGTGAGCCTGTCCGGGGACTCGGAACAGACGCGCCAGCATTTCCGCAGCGTCCAGGCGCTTGCTGCCTTCGTGGCGGCCCAGCGCACGCACTGAGTGCGGCCCTCCGCGCAGACCGCAGCAAAGACATTTTCATGAACAAAGAAACCATCTACGAACGCATCGTCGAAATCCTGACGGAAACCTTCGATATCGAGGCGGAGCGCATCACGCCCGAAGCCCGGCTCCATGACGACCTGGACATCGACAGCATTGATGCCGTGGATCTGATCGTCCAACTGAAGCCTCTGGTCGGCAGGCGGCTCAATGCCGAGGCCTTCAAGTCGGTGCGCACCATCCAGGACGTGGTCGATGCGCTGCATCAGCTGATGCAAGAAGACAGCGCTGTCGCCTGAGGAACACGCCTGCCATGCGCAAAACCGCGACAGGCCTTGTGCTGCTGGCCACGGTGCTCTATCCGCTGGCCGTCTATGCCGCGTTGGGGCGTGTGGCTGCGCACTGGATTGCCGCCGCATTGGTGGTGCTGGCGCTGGCGCGTGCCTGCAGCAGCCGCGAAGGATTTTGGTGGGTGGTCGCTGCGGGGGCGGCGGTGCTGTCTGTCGTCTCGTGGTGGCAGGGCGATGGCCTGGCGCTCAAGTTCTATCCGGTGCTGGTCAATGCCGTGCTGCTGGCCGGCTTTGGTTGGAGCCTGTGGTTTCCGCCGTCGGTGGTGGAGCGCCTGGCCCGGCTGCGGCAGCCCGATCTGCCTGCGCCGGCCGTGCGCTACACCGCCCGGGTGACGGCCGTTTGGTGCGTCTTCTTTGTCTGCAATGGCGCGGTGGCTGCCGGTACGGCCCTGTATGGCAGCGACGAGGCCTGGGCCTTGTACAACGGTTTGATCGCCTATGGGGCCATGGGGCTGCTGATGGCGGTGGAGTGGCTGGTGCGCCAGCGTGTGCGCAGGCGCCATGGATATGTGTGAGGCAAGGATGACGGCCACAAAGAGCGAACAGGGTCTGGCACTGGCATGGGTGGCATTGGCGCAGGTGGCACTGCCGCAGTCCAGGGACGCAGGGCATGTGGTGGCAAGGCCGCAGGATGCGGCGGTCACGCACGCGCAATGGGTCGATGCTGTCCGGGCGTGGTGCGCGGCCTTCCAGCGTGTGCAAGGGGTGGAAGTGGCCTTGTACTGCGGCAATCCGCTGACCTTTGCCGCTGCGCTATGGGGTGCCTGGCACGCGGGCAAGACGCCGGTGCTGGCCAGTGACCTGCATGCGCACACGCTGTCGGCGCTGCTGCCCCAGGTGGCGGCCTGCGCGGGCGAGTTGCCCCAGGCCCTGGTGCCTGATGCCGCTGGCGCGGACGGCGTGGTACTGCAGCCCCTGGACATGCACAAGGCGCGCGTCGTGCTGTTCACTTCCGGCTCCACGGGGGTGCCCGAGCGCATTGAAAAGCGGCTGTCGCAGCTGGATGCCGAAGTGCAGGCCCTGCAGGCCGTGTTCGGTGTCGGCATGGCGCAGGTGCCGCACGTGCAGGTGCTCTCCACCGTCGCGCACCATCACATCTACGGCCTGCTGTTCCGCATTCTGTGGCCGCTGGCGGCTGGCCGCGCCATGGGCACGCATCTGGCGCACTATCCCGAGGATCTGGTGCAGCCACTGCAGCAGGCGCCGCGCAGCCTGCTGGTATCGAGCCCCGCCATGCTCGGCCGCTTGCCGGCGCACCTGGACTGGTCGCAGGCGATGGAGCGGCTGGGCGGCGTGTTTTCCTCCGGCGGCCCACTGGCCGAGAGCGCCGCGCAGCACACGCTGCAACTGCTGGGCCATTCGCCCACCGAAGTCTTCGGCAGCTCTGAAACGGGCGGTATCGCCTGGCGCCGCCGCGCAGAACACGGCGAATCCTGGCAGGCCCTGCCTGGCGTGGAGCTGCGCCTGTCGGACAGCGGGCTTCTTGCCGTGCGCTCGCGCCATCTGCCTGATGCGCAGCTTTGGTGGGAGACGGCCGACCGTGCCTTGCCCGGCACCGACGGCCTGGGCTTCGTGCTGCAGGGGCGTGCAGACCGCATTGTGAAGATTGCCGAAAAAAGGGTGTCTCTGACCGCCATGGAGCGTGTTCTGGAAACCCATGGTGGAGTCCGGCAGGCCAGGGCCGTGGTGCTGGAGCAGCCTTCCGGCGCCAGCGGCATCGCTGGCGGTGCGCCGCAGCGCGTGGGCATGGTGGTGGAGCTGTGCGAAGCGGGCTGGCAGGCGTTGCAGCAGCAGGGCCGTCGCGGCATGGGTCAGGCGCTGCGCTCGCTGCTGCAACCCTGCGTGGACCGCGTGGCCTTGCCGCGCCACTGGCGTTATGTGGAGCGCATGCCCATGAATGCGCAGGGAAAGACTACGCATCACAGCCTGCTGACCTTGTTCAATCCCGTGATTCCCTTGCCGGCATGGCAGGAGCGCAGCGCGCAGCGCGCCACGGCGCAACTGCTGGTGCAGCCCCGGCTGCGCGTGCTGGAGGGGCATTTTCCCGAGGCATCCCTGGTGCCCGGCGTGGCGCAACTGCATTGGGTGGTGAGCCTGGCGAGCCAGGCCTTCGGTCTGGAGCACGGATTTGCCGACGCGCAACTGCTCAAATTCCAGCAGCCCATCCTGCCCGGCGATACGGTGCAGATGCAGCTGCAGTGGCAGCCCGAGAAAGGCTGCCTGCAGTTCGAATTGAGTTCCGCGCGGGGCGTGCATGCCAGTGGCCGCCTGCTGGAGCGCAGGCCATGAGGGCGCTGGACTTTCGTCCCACGGCCCTGATCCCCGTCTACAACCACCCCGACACGGTGGGCGTGATGGTCCGGGGCTGCCTGCACGCCGGCCTGCCGTGCCTGCTGGTGGACGACGGCTCGGAGCCGCGCTGCGCCGCCGTGCTGGATGCGCTGGCAGCGCAGCACGCAGGGCAGGTCCAGGTGCTGCGCCTGGCAAGCAACCAGGGCAAGGGTGCCGCCGTGATGGCCGGCCTGCGCGCCGCGCTGGCCCAGGGCTGCACGCATGCGCTGCAGATCGATGCCGATGGCCAGCACGCCGTCAGTGACATTCCCGCCTTCCTGGCGCTGGCCCGTGCCCACCCGGGGAGCATGGTCTGCGGGGCACCCGCCTATGACGCCAGCGTGCCCAAGGCGCGTCTTTATGGCCGGTACCTCACCCATGTGTGGGTGTGGATCAACACCTTGTCGTTGGACATTCGCGATTCCATGTGCGGCTACCGCGTGTATCCGCTGAAGACCACGGTGGCGGTGCTGGACCGCACCCGCATGGGTCGGCGCATGGAATTCGACACCGAAGTGCTGGTGCACCTGCACTGGCGCGGCGTGGCCTTCGTGACCTTGCCCACGCCTGTGACCTATCCCGCCGATGGGCTGTCGCACTTCAGGGTCTGGAGCGACAACCTTCGGATCTCCGGCATGCACGCGCGCCTGTTCGGTGGCATGCTGCTGCGCAGCCCGCAACTGTTGGCGCGCCGACTGCGAACGCGGGGGGCGTCATGAGCGGGCCTTCCACACGCAGCCCGCACCACTGGGCGCAGATCGGTGAAAGCACCTGCGTGGGCGGCATGTGGCTGCTCTACCAGCTTCACCGCTGGCTGGGCCGCTGGCCCTTTTTGCTGTGCCTGTATCCGGTCGTCGGCTACTACTGGCTCACGCGCCCGGTGGCGCGGCGCGCGTCCCTGCAGTACCTGCAGCGCCTGCAACACGCGCATGGCCTGTGGCCGCGCGGGCCGGGCTGGGTGCACGGCCTGCGGCACTTTGGTGTCTTTGCCCAGGTGATCCTGGACAAGCTGCTTGCCGTAACGAACAGCTACTGCACCGAGCATGTGCGTTTGGAGGGGCAACAGCCCTTGTTGGACCTGATGGCCCGCGGGCAAGGGGCCGTGCTGGTGACCGCGCACATGGGCTGCGTCGAGCTGTGCCAGACCCTGGCCCGGCAATGCCCTGGCCTGCAACTGACCATCCTGGTGCATACCCGGCATGCCGAGCGCTTCAACCGCCTGCTGCGCCGCATGGCGCCGGACAGCGGGGTGCAGTTGCTGCAGGTCTTGGACTTCAACATGGCCACCGCCATGGCACTGGCCGACCGCGTGGCGCGCGGGGAGTTCATCGCCATTGCCGGTGACCGCGTTCCTGTGCATGAGAGCAAGACCACGCAGGCCCTGTTTCTGGGCCATGAAGCCGCCTTCCCCTGCGGGCCCTACATCCTGTCTGCCCTGCTCAAGTGCCCGCTGTATTTCATGGGCTGCGTGCATGAGGGGCGGGGCTATGCCGTCGAGTTCGTGCCGCTTGCCGCCCAGGTTGAACTGCCGCGTGCGCGGCGCGCGCAGGCGCTGGCCGGCTATGCCCGGCTTTACGCCCAGCAGCTTGAACGCCTGCTGTGCAAGGCGCCTTATGACTGGTTCAACTTCTTCCCGTTCTGGGAGCAGGGCATGCCTGCACCTGCACCCACGCATCCTCTCAACCATGGGTAATTTGCCCTTCACGCGGAGCCTTCATGGCCACTGACCAGGAAATCGCCTCGCGCGAGCGGCTGAGCTACGAGATCGAAGTCACGCCGGCGTTCTACGACATCGACGTGATGGAAATCGTCTACCACGGCCACTACGTGCGCTATCTCGAACTGGCTCGCAGCGCCTTGCTGGCCCACTTCGACTACGACTATCCCCGCATGCGCGACTCCGGCTACGGCTGGCCCGTGGTGGACATGCGTCTCAAATACGTGCGCCCGGCGCTGTTCGGACAAAAGCTCCGGATCAAGGCCACCATCACCGAGTGGGAAAACCGCCTGCGCATCGACTACCTGATCAGCGATGCCGCCACGGGCGAGAAAGTGAACACGGCCCACACCACCCAGGTGGCCGTGGACATGCGCACGCGCGAGATGTGCTTTGTCTGCCCTCCCGTGCTGTGGGAACGGCTGGGGGTGCAGCCATGACTGCCCGAGGGACGCGCCTGGCTGCATGGGGCATGGCCTGCGCCCTGGCCTGTACCTTGTCTCTTCCGACTGCCTTGCAGGCCGCGCCTGCTGCCGGTGTTTCCGGCGTTGGCGACGGTTCCCTGACCGCCCCGGCCACCCAGGTGTCACAGCAGGCTCTGTTGGCCCAGGTGCGTGAGCGCGTGCAGAGCGCGCCTGTGGTGCGTGGTCAGTTCACGCAGCTCAAGACCGTGCAGGGCTTCAGGCAGCCGCTCAAATCCTCGGGCGACTTCGTCGTGGCACGTGGCAAGGGCATCGCCTGGCAGGTGCGCCAGCCCTTTGCCTCGACGCTGATCGTCAGGCCCGACAGCCTGCTGTCGCGCGGCGCCGATGGCAGCACGGCCGTGCAGATGCGCGCGCAGGACGAGCCCGTGCTGCGCACCATCAATGCCATGCTGTTTGCCGTGGTGTCGGCGGACCTGGCGCAGCTCACCCACTACTTCGAGGTCAGCGGCCAGGTGCAGGGTGCCGGCTGGAGGCTCCACCTGGTGCCGCGCGACCCCGTGCTGGCCCAGTGGCTGCAGGCGGTGGACCTGAGCGGCCAGCAGTTTGTGCAGTCCGTGCAATTGCAGGAGGCGCGCGGCGACCGCAGCCAGATCCAGATGGCGAACCCCGTTGCCGAGCAGGCGCTGCGTGCGCAGGATGCCGCACTGTTTGACTGAGCCCGCGCCATGAGCACCAGTCCATCCCCCGCGCACGACACCCGCAGCCAGGACCGTCCCGGCCTTCTGTGGCGTGCAGCCGCATTGGCCTGGCTGCTGGCCGTGCTGGTGGTGGCCGTGCACCAATGGCATTTCTGGCATGGCCAGCGCATGGACACCGATGTGCTGGCACTGTTGCCGGTCAATGAACAGGCGCCCGAGGTGACGCGCGCCACGCAGCAGCTGGCCGACCAGTTGTCGCGCCAGGTCACCGTGCTGCTGGGTACGCCCGACTGGGCCGGCAGCCGACAGGCTGCACAGCAGTTCCGGCAAAGCCTTTCACGTCAGGCGGCCGTGCCGCTGCGCGAGCAGGCGCTGGCGCAGCAGGTTTCCATGCAGGCGGCCCTGGATTTCTACCAGCCCTGGCGCCAGTCCCTGCTCACGCCGCAGCAGCGCGACCGGCTGCAGCACACGCCGGGCGAGGTCCTGGTGCAGCAGGTCCTGCAGGACCTGTACCAGCCCGGCCTGCAGGCGCGGTTGACCGACTGGATTCGTGATCCCCTGGGCCTGTGGACCCCCTGGTGGACGGCGCGCGCTGCGCAAAGCCATGCGCGGCCGCGCGACGGTGAGCTGTGGGTGTCCGGGCAGGGGCAGCAATGGGTGCTGCTGCAGTACGCGCTGTCGGGCTCGGCGTTTCGCCTGTCGGGCGAACCCGTGCTGCAGGACGCGCTGCAGCAGGCCCTGGCCGATGTGCGCCGGCAGTGGCCCGATGCGCAACTGCTGATGGCCGGCGTACCGCTGCATGCCGAGGCAGCAGCCACACAGGCGCATGGCGAGATCAACACCATCGGCTGGGGCTCCCTTGCCGCTGTCCTGCTGCTGGCGTGGCTGGCATTTCGCGCCGTGCGCCCGATGGCCCTGGTGGGCCTGTCCCTGCTGATCGGCACGGCGGTGGCGCTGAGCGTGACGGCGGCCCTTTTCGGCCAGGTGCATTTGCTGACCCTGGTGTTCGGCGCCAGCCTGGTGGGTGTGGCCGAGGACTATGGCATTCACTACTTTGCTGCCCGGCAGGGCGCCCCACGGCGCACGCCGCATGCGCTGATGCGTTCCCTGCTGCCGGCACTGTGGCTGGCGCTGGGCACCAGCGTGATTGCCTACCTGGCATTGGGCGTCGCGGCTTTTCCGGGACTGCGGCAGATGGCCGTTTTCTCCGTGGTGGGACTGGCCGCCGCCATGTTGACAGTGGTCTGCTGGTTCCCCTGGCTGGACCGGGGCCACATGCCCGCCAGCCCCGCTGCACGGCGCATAGGCCTGAGCCTGATGGCCTGGCCGCGATGGCGCGCAGCGCTGCCGGGTTCGGTGGTGCTGGGCGCCGCCATGGCGGCCTGGCTGGCGTGGGGCGGGCGCCTGAACATCCAGGACGATGTGCGCCAGCTGCAAAACGGCGCGCCTGCCCTGGTTGCCCAGCAGCGCCAGGTGGGTGACATGCTGGGCCTGCCCAGCCCGGCCCAGTTCTACCTGCTCGACGGGGCCAGCGACCAGGAGCTGCTGCAGCGCGAGGAGCTGCTCAAGCAGCGGCTTGATGTGCTGGTGCAGCATGGTCAGCTTGCCGGTTACACGGCTGTGTCCGACTGGGTGCCTTCCGCCCGGCGCCAGAGCGAGGATCTGGCCCTGGTGCGCCGTGTCGAGGACCAGGCGCTGCAAGGGATCAATGCCCAATTGGGCGAGTCTTTCAGTGCGCCTGCCGCCGCACCGGTGCAGCCCCTGACCGTGCAGGCCTGGCTGGAGCAGTCCATCTCCGCGGCGGCCGGCCCCCTGTGGCTGGGCGAGCGCGATGGCCGTTGGCGCAGCATGCTCATGCTGCGCGGCGTGGCCGGTCAGGCCGCACTGCCGGGGCTGGCGCAGGCAGCGCAGGGGCTGGAGGGCGTGGCCTGGGTGGACAAGCCCGCCGAGATCTCCGGCCTGCTGCAGCGCTACCGCCTGTCCATGACGCAACTGCTGGTGCTGGGCCACTGCCTGGTGCTGGCCGCTCTGTGGCTGCGCTTTGGCCGCAAGGCCTGGCGAGCCTGGCTGCCCACTGTGCTGGCCAGTCTGGCGGTGGCGGTGGTCCTGTCCGTCTGGGGCCAGCCCTGGCAGCTTTTCAACGTGCTGGCGCTGATGCTGTTGCTGGGCGTGGGCATTGACTACGGCATCTTCCTGCAGGAGCACGAGGACGATCCCCACGCCTGGCTGGCCGTGGTGATCGGCGCGGCCAGCACCTGGCTGTCGTTCGGCCTGCTGGGCCTGTCCCAGACGCCGGCCTTGCGGGCCTTTGGCGTCACGCTGATGCTGGGCCTGCCGCTGGTGCTGGTGCTGGCGCCGCTGTTTCGCGCGCCGCCGCAGGCGCCTGCCGGCACCCCTCTCTGAAAAAGACACCGTACATGCAACGTACCGAACAGACTGAAATCCTGATCATTGGCGCCGGTCCCTCCGGCGCCGTGGCGGCGGGCCTGCTGCGCCGGCAGGGGCGCCGGGTGCTCATCCTGGAGAAGGAAGAGTTCCCGCGCTTTTCCATTGGCGAGAGCCTGCTGCCGCAAAGCATGGCCTACATCGAGCAGGCCGGCATGCTGCAGGACGTGGTGGAGGCGGGCTTCCAGCACAAGAACGGCGCGGCCTTCGCCCGGGGCGATCTGCGCACGGCCTTCGACTTCCGTGACAAGTTCTCCTGCGGATGGGGCACGACGTATCAGGTGCAGCGCGCCCATTTCGACAAGGTGCTTGCCGATGCCGCCCAGAAGGCGGGCGCCGAGATCCGCTATCGCCATACGGTGACCGGCGTGGACGTGGCAGGCGCCCAGCCGCAGGTCACGGCCCGCACGCCGCAAGGCGAGGAATATGTGGTGCAGGCCCGCCATCTGCTGGATGCCAGCGGTTTTGCGCGCATCTTGCCGCGCATGCTGGGGCTGGAGCGGCCCTCCGGTTTTCCCGTGCGCGCGGCCCTGTTCACGCATGTCGAGGATCGCATCGCCGCACAGGACATGGACCGCGACAAGATCCTGATTTCCGTGCATCCCGAGCACCGGCATGTATGGTTCTGGACCATTCCGTTTTCCAATGGCCGCAGCTCGCAGGGCGTTGTCGCCACGCCCGAATTCCTGGAGCGCTATGCGGGCTCCGAGGTCGAGCGCCTGCGCGCCATCATTGCCGAGACGCCCAGCCTCGCGCAGGTGCTGCGAAATGCCCGGTGGGACACGCCGGGTCGTTCGCTCACGGGCTACTCGGCCAATGTGACGGCGCTGTGGGGCCCGGGCTATGCCTTGCTGGGCAATGCGGGCGAGTTTCTGGACCCGGTGTTCTCCAGCGGCGTGACCATTGCCCTGAAGTCGGCCAGTCTGGCCGCCGACTGCATCGCCCGCAGCTGGCAGGGCGAGGCGGTGGACTGGCAACAGGACTATGCCCAGCCGCTGCAGGCAGGTGTCGATACCTTTCGTGCGTTCGTGCAGGGCTGGTACGACGGCAGCTTTCAGGATGTGATCTTCCACCCGTCGCATGCGCCGGACATCCGCCGCATGATCTCGTCCATCCTCGCCGGCTACGCCTGGGATGGACGCAACCCCTATGTGGCCGAGCCAGAGCGCCGCTTGAACGTGCTGAGCCAGCTTTGCCAGCCTGCGCAAGGGGTGATGGCATGAGGCGGCTGCGCGATTTCCCGGCTTTTGCGCGCCGGCATGCGCCGGCCTTGCGCGCGGCGTGCTCCGTGAGCGCTGCCATCATCACGGCCAGCACGCTGGCAGGCTGCTCCAACGCACCAGAGGCGCGTGCACCGCAGGGCGATGCCACGCCGCCGCGGCTGGCATTGCCGCCGGCTGCGCTGGGCTGCGAGCTGGCGCTGCAGCAGCATCTGGTGGTACAGGCGCCTGGCCAACCCGCGCAGGAACTGGACGCGCTGCTGGAGGTCGATGCGCAGACGGTGCGCCTGGCGCTGGTCCACCTGGGGCAGCGCGTGGGCGTGATCGTCTGGGATGGGCAGCAACTGCAGGCCGAGCTGTCACGCTGGTGGCCGGCGCAACTGGCGCCGGTGCAGGTGCTCGGCGACATGCAACTGGCGCTGTGGCCGGTGGACGCCATTGCGCGGGACTTGCCCGCGTCCTGGATGTTGCAAGAGGTCGGAACACCCAGCGGATCGGCCAGCGGATCGGCCAGACGCCTGTCTCACCAAGGGCAGACGCGCGTCGAGATCCGGCCTGCCGGCAGCGACGGGTTCGAGATCGTGTATGCCGCAGGCGCCTGGCAACTGCGCGTTGCCTCGCCTGGCGGCATGCGTCCCTGTGCCAATGCAGGGGAGGGCGCATGACCGCGATCACCCCGACGGCACAGGCCGTGTTTGTGCAAACCCTTTCAGCCACCAGCTCCCTGGGCGCCGATGCGGCCAGCCTGCGCGCCGCATTGTTCGCCACCCAGGCCCCCGACAGCCTGCAGTGCAGCGACCGCTACAGCCCGGGCCGGCACCTGCCGCTGGGCTGCCTGCCGCCCCACGTGGTGCTTCCCACGCTGGACTGGGCACCGCCGCCGCAGCGATCGCGCAACAACGCCCTGGCATGGCACACCGCCCAGGGCGTGCGCGGCTCGGTGGAGCAGGCACTGTCGCGCTGGGGGCCGGCGCGTGTGGGCGTGGTGGTGGGCACAAGCACGGCAGGCGTGCAGGAGGGCGAAGCCGCTGCCGCCCATTGGCAGGCACAGGGCCGGTTCCCGCAGGACTTTGACTACGCCTTGCAGGAAATGGGCAATGTGTCGGAGTTCCTGGCCCAGCACCTGGGCATCCAGGGGCCGGCGCACACCCTCTCCACCGCCTGCTCCTCCGGGGCCAAGGCGTTGGCATCTGCCGCGCGCTGGCTGCAGGCCGGCCTGGTCGATGCCGTGCTGGCCGGCGGGGTGGATGCGCTGTGCGCCTTCACCGTGGCCGGTTTCAGCGCGCTGCAGGCCGTGTCGGACAAGCGCTGCAACCCGCTGTCTGCCCGGCGCAGCGGCATCAACCTGGGCGAGGGTGCGGCGTTCTTCCTGCTGACGCGTGAACCGGGTCCCGTGCGCCTGGCCGGTTGGGGCGAGACCCAGGATGCCCACCACATGTCGGCCCCCGACCCATCCGGCCAGGGCGCCATCCAGGCCATGGAGCAGGCGCTGCGGCGTGCGGCCATGCGGCCCGGTGACGTGGACTACATCAACCTGCACGGCACGGCCACGGTGCACAACGACGCCATGGAAAGCCTGGCCATACACAGCGTGTTTGGCGAAGCAACGCCCGTGAGCTCCACCAAGCCGCTGACCGGCCACACCCTGGCGGCGGCCGGGGCGCTGGAAGCGGCCATGGCCTGGCACCTGCTGCACGACAACCCGCAGGGCCGGCTTCCTGCGCACTGGTGGGATGGCGAGCAGGCGCCCGAACTGCCCGCCCTGGCCGTGGTCCGCCCGGGTATGGCGCTGGGGCGTGCGCCCCGGGCCGTGCTCAGCAATTCCTTTGCCTTTGGCGGCAGCAACTGCGCCCTGCTGCTGGCCGCTGCCTGAGGAGCCATCGAGATGAACGCATTTCTACCGATTGAAAACTACGTGCCCCATCGCGGCGTGATGCTGCTGCTGGACTGCCTGCTCGATGCATCCGCCGACAGCGCTCATGCGCAGGTCACCGTGCCGCGTGATGGCCTGTTTCTGCAGGACGCCGGCATGCCCGCCTGGGTGGGGCTGGAGTACATGGCCCAGACCGTGGCCGCCTGGGCTGGCTGGCAGGCGGTGCAGGCCGGGCGGCCCGTCAAGCTGGGTTTTTTGCTGGGCACGCGCAAGTTCCAGGCGGCCTGCGCACATTTTTCCCCGGGCAGCGTGCTGAGCGTGAGCGTGCACTGCGAACTGGTGGGCACCAATGGCCTGGGCATGTTCGATTGCCGCATCCAGCCCCTGGGCGAGGACAGCGTGCTCGCCCAGGCCCGCATATCCGTTTACGAACCAGACAATGGCAGCGCATTCATACAGGCGCTGGAGCAAGAAGGAGTTGGACAAGCATGAGTGCAATCGCCCAGCCAGCCACGGTGCTGGTGACAGGGTCGAGCCGGGGCATAGGCCGGGCCATCGCCCTGCGCCTGGCGCGCGATGGTTTCGACATCGTGGTCCATTGCCGCAGCGGCCGCGAGCAGGCCCTGCAGACGGTGGCCGACATTGCCGCGCTGGGCCGCCAGGCCCGCGTGCTGCAGTTCGATGTGGCAGACCGTCCTGCCTGCGCTCAGGCGCTTGAGGCCGACATGGAACAGCACGGCGCCTACTACGGCGTGGTCTGCAATGCCGGCATCGCCCGGGACAACGCCTTCCCTGCCATGACGGGCGAGGAGTGGGATGCCGTGGTGCATACCAACCTGGATGCGTTCTACAACGTGCTGCACCCGGTGGTCATGCCCATGGTGCGCCGCCGCAAGCCGGGACGCATCGTGACGCTTGCCTCGGTCTCCGCCCTGATGGGCAACCGGGGGCAGACCAACTACAGCGCGGCCAAGGCCGGGGTGATCGCTGCGACCAAGTCCCTGGCCGTGGAGCTGGCCAAGCGCGAGATCACGGTCAATTGCGTGGCGCCCGGCCTGATCGACACGGAAATGGTCAGCGAGGAAGTGCTCGAACATGCCTTGGCGCTGATTCCCATGCGCCGCATGGGCACGGTGGACGAGGTGGCAGGTGCGGTCGCCTTCCTCATGGGCGGCGAGGCCTCGTACATCACGCGCCAGGTCATCTCCGTCAATGGAGGGATGGTGGGATGAGCGCAGCAAGCAAACGGCGTGTGGTCGTCACGGGCGTGGGCGCCTTGAGTCCCCTGGGCCACGGCTGGTCTGCAGTGCGGGAGCGACTGCGCACCGGGCGAACGGCCATCCGGGTGATGGAGGAATGGGCTGCCTATGAGGGCCTGAGCACCCGGCTGGGCAGCACCGTGCCATCCTTCGATCTGCCGGCGCACTACAACCGCAAGACCATGCGCAGCATGGGCCGCGTTGCCCTGATGGCCACGCGCGCCAGCGAGCTGGCACTGGCCGATGCCGGCCTGCTGGGCGATGCCTTCGTCAAAAGCGGGCACATGGGCGTGTCCTATGGGTCTTCTGCGGGGACGCCCTCGGCCATCGGCGACTTCGGCCGCATGATGGCCGACAAGAGCACCGAGGGCATCAACGCCAACACCTACATCAAGATGATGTCGCACACGGCGGCAGTGAACATCGGCGTGTTCTTCGGAACCACGGGCCGCGTCATCACGACGTCCAGCGCCTGCACCTCGGGCAGCCAGGGCCTGGGCTATGCCTTCGAGGCCATTCAGAGCGGCAAGCAGCTTGCCATGCTGGCCGGCGGGGCCGAGGAGCTGGATGCCACGCAGGCTGCGGTGTTCGACACCCTGTTTGCGACCAGCGTCAAGAACGACAGCCCCGAGTGCACTCCCCGTCCATTCGACGCCCGACGCGACGGCCTGGTGCTGGGCGAGGGCGCCTGCACCTTCGTGCTCGAAGAGCTGGAGCATGCACTGGCCCGGGGCGCGTGCATCCGGGCCGAGTTGATCGGCTTTGCCAGCAACTCCGATGGCACCCATGTGACGCAGCCCAACGCCGCCACCATGGCCGAGGCCATGCGCATGGCGCTCGAAGACGCGGGGATCGAGCCCTCGGAGGTCGGCTACGTCAACGCCCACGGCACGGCCACGGACCAGGGGGACATTGCCGAATCGCTGGCCACCCGCGAAGTGCTCGGCAGCCAGGTGCCCATCAGCAGCCTCAAGGGTTACATGGGCCACACGCTGGGCGCCTGCGGCGCGCTGGAAGCCTGGATGAGCATTGAGATGATGCGTGAAGGCTGGTTCGCAGCCAACGCCAATCTGCAGCAACCCGATCCGCGCTGCGCCGATCTGGACTACGTCATGGGCGAGCCGCGTGCTTTGCACACCGATATCGTCATGAGCAACAACTTCGCCTTTGGCGGCATCAACACCTCATTGATTTTTCGACGTTGGAAGCAACAGGAGCCAGTGAAATGAAACAGACGAGAACCGCCGCCATTGTCCTGGTCCTTGCCCTGGCCGCAGGCAGCGCGGTGGCACGAAGCACGGACATCTATGAACCCCCGGCGGTCATGTGGACCGCCTCGCCCGAGACTACGACGCAGCAGTTGCACGATCGCATCGTGGTGGCGGCAAAGTCGCTGGGCTGGATGGTGGTCGGCGACGAGCCGGGCCGCCTGGAGCTGCACTACGACAAGCAAGGCAAGCACCAGGTCAATATCGCGGTGCTCTACAACACAGATACCTACCGGATCAGCTATCTGCACAGCGTGAATCTGAATTACTCGGAAGGCGATGGCAAGCGGGAGATCCATCCCAACTACAACCGTTGGGTCCGGAATCTGATGAAGAAAATCAGTACCCCGTAATCCATCGCTATCCCTGTTCCATGCTTTTTTACAGAGAGGGAGTTTCCATGAGAAAGATGATCTTGGCAGCCATGGCGCTGGTGGTCGCAACGGCGGTACATGCCCGCAACGAAGCAGTGATGCTGCCGCTGGCCGACGTGGTGAAGCTCGGCCTGGAGCAGGGCAAGCTCGACGGCAGCGTGAGCTTTCACCTGTCCGGTGCCAGCACGCCTGCCATCTCCGAAAGGCTGGGCGATGACGTGTCCAACAAGAAAACCAACGGCGTGGGCAAGGACGATGCCACGGCCTGCAACTGGGCAGCGCTGTCTGCCCTGATCGCCTTCGAGGCCAAGGCCAAGCAAAAGGGCGCCAACGCCGTGGTGGACCTGCACAGCTTCAACAAGAAGCAATCCACCCGGGATCCAGTCAATTTCGAATGCCGTGCAGGCAATGTGATGGCCGGCGTCACCTTCAAGGGCACCTATGCCCGCGTAGGCCGGTGATTTGAGCGCGCCGGCTGCCTGCGCCTTGCTGGTGGGTGCGCAGGCGCCCTTGTGGGCAAATGCGCAGTCGCTGGCAGCGGGCTGGCTGACGGACTCGGAGCGGGAGCGCCATGCCGGCATGCGCGAGGCGCGCCAGCGCGAATTCATCGCCTGCCGCTATGCCATGCGCCTGCTGCTGGCCGGTGGGCACGATGCCGCATCGACCTGGCGGCTGGCAGCGCCCCGCAATGCTGCACCCCACGTGGAGCAAGGCGGGGAGGGTGGCATTTTTGGAGCGCAGTCCCGTTTGAGCCTCTCGCACAGCGCCGGCTGGCTGGCCTGCGCCGCCGCACAAGGCCCGGTGGGCGTGGACATTGAGCGGCGGGCAGAGCGCCGCCAGCGCGACGTGCATGGCATGGCCGAGATGGTGTGCTCCCCGCCCGAACGCGCATGGCTTCAGGCGCAGGACGGAGCCCGCCTGCAGCACAGCCTGGTGCAGCTGTGGAGCCTGAAGGAGGCCTATTTCAAGAGCCTGGGCCAGGGCCTGGACTTTGTCCGGATGCGGCAGCTTGCGTGGGCACCGGCCTCCGCTGCGCTCGACACGACCCGGCAGCCCCTGGCCCGCGGCCGCCTGTGGCAAGGCAGGGATTGCGATGCACAGGCCGTGTGCCTGGCGCTTTGCATGCCTGGACCCCTGCCCGAGGTGGCTATATCAGGAAGCGAAGAAGTGCAGTGGCAGCCCGCTGCGGATTGGCAACTTGTCGTGCTGGCCTGATGGCACAAGACACATGTCCAGCTGCAGAAATTCTGACCACCGGGGTGGTTTCGCCGTTAGCTTTGCGTGTTAACGAACGATTACACTGAGTCAGTTTGTCGTCAAGCGCACCGCTGAATTTGATGCATGGCTGTTTGGCCTTCGGGACACGGTGACGCGTATCCGCCTGGCCAAGCGTCTGGACAAAGTACAGCGCGGCCTGTTTGGCGATGGCAAGCCGGTGGGTGACGGGGTGCATGAGCTGCGCGAGGACTTCGGTCCTGGCTGGCGCATGTACTACGTGCAGCGCGGCGATGTGCTGGTAGTTATGTTGGGTGGTGGCGACAAGGCAACCCAGCAGGTGGACATTGCGGCTGCAATTGCCCTGTCCAAGACCCTGGAGAACTGACCATGACCAAGATTGCTGACCTTCCCACCTTTGACATGGCCGAGCACCTGAAAACCGATGAGGACGTGGCTGCCTATCTGTCCTTGGTGCTGGAAGAAGATGACCCCTCCGAACTGGCCCATGCCCTTGGCGTGATCGCACGCACGCGCGGCATGAGCGAGATAGCCAGTGCCAGCGGTCTGACCCGTGAGGCTTTGTACAAGGCACTGCGGCCGGGCAGCCAGCCTCGGTTTGACACCATCCGTCGCGTCTGTGGCGCTCTTGGCGTGCGTCTGGTGGCTCAGCCTATCCGCACCTGATCATTGTTGCCGGAATGCACTCAGAGTGCCCAACGAAAAAGCCCCTGGCTCTTGCGAATCTGGGGCTTCTTGTTTGGTGCCGGAGAAAGGAACCGAATAGCTGTGTTGGTATGTGCTTGTCTTGCATAAAGTCATACAAATCTACAATTTATGATCGTTTCAAAGAGCGGCATGTGCAGCTGAAATACATGTTTGCACAACGTTTGTCCCCAATTTTCGCCACTTTTCCCCCATGGCGAAGCCCAAGAAAACTGCCTCCGGCACCTACCGAATACAGATCGACGTGAAGGGGGTGACCGAGGAGCAGTTGCAGCGCGTGGCCGAGCAACTGCCTCGCAAGAGCCGGGGCCGACTCGACATGGTTGGCGTCGCTTTGCCGAGGGCCGATGGCAGATGGAGCGCCGCATGCAGATCCTGCGCAGCCTGCCGCAGTACAGCCGCCTGGTGGACACGCACGCCGGCTTCATGCCCTGGGTGCTGGCGCAGGGCATGAAGAATGCCCGCGTCAAACTGACCGATGTGCTGCTGTGGTGGTGCGACCGCAAGTGCCCAGGCTGTGGCGGCATCAAGCTGGGCAAGATGGCGATCTGCGAGACCTGCAAGGGCTTTGGCGCCCGTGAAGTGCCGCACGAAGCCGAGGGCCTGCTGATCTCCGAGCACATTGGCGAGCATGTTGACCGCGCCCGCTGCGGCACCATCGCCGCGCTGAAGCTGATGAAGGGCCTGAAGGTGGTTGCAGCCCAGACGGTGAGTCTGGCAAGACATTGAAGCGATGGGGTAACACGCCCCTAAAGATCACTAGCCCGCTGGCAATGTCCGCGGGCTTTGTTTTTCCGGATACAGAGCGAATGAATGTTGCGAAGGCGGGAGAGCGCCTTCCCTTACGCCGCGCCGGCTGTCTGGACCACAGGTGCGAGTGAGCAGCAGGCAGTACAACGAAGGTGAGGCGAGGTGCTTCTATCTTCCTCATCTCTGGGGAGAGCGCCATGACTTCATCGATTTCGCTTAAGTACCTGCTGGGACGGCCTGTTGACCCGGATCTTGCTGAGCAGGCCGTGCAGGGGCATGGTGTGCCCTCGCAAGATCCTGATCCCTCGGCGCAGATTCGGATGACCAAAGAGGAGTCAGTCCGGGAATCAAAGTCAACCATGGTGGCCGGCTTCATGATGCTTGGCGCAGTGATGGGTGCGGGAGTCGGCGCCGTAGCTGCTGGCCCTGTAGGCATTTTTGTTGGCGGCGCCCTTGGAGGCTTGATAGGCGCTGGAGCCGGAGAGGCAGCGGGTATGGCGACCGTAGCGCGTGAGGCCTGAAGGCGTCCTACCTGCCATAAATTCTTCTTGATACGCTTCGTATCCCTCCCCTGCCGGCTCCGTCCAGCAGTTACCTACCCTGGCTTGCCTTGGTAGGTTTTTTTTTGCAGTGACCCCGCTGACGCTGTCTGGTCAGTTGCGGTCAAGCTGGGCGAGGTAGTGGCAGATATCAATCCGCGCGTCATACACCGCAGACAACCAATTTCCCGCTATCGGATGAGAGCCGGAGGTTGGCTTCAGGTGCAGAGCTGCCTCATTGACTGCAGGGGAAAAAAATGCAGCAACTGCGCAAGCTGGGTCCTTCCCGGCGCGACGCGTGGCAGCGGCATCGGCCTTGAGATCTCTTTTGAGCGCGATGTATTGGTCCCTGATCTGTTCGACCCGTGCGGTGACCGTTTTGTTGTCGCCGATTGCGCGCAACAGTAGTGTGCAACGCTCCTCGTAGCTGCGTAGCCGCAGCCGGATGGCGTTTGTATCGGCGTGGTCGAATGGCTCGGTCATCGGACCAGTCTATAGAGAACGTTAAGTGACTCATCCCAGACCGGGGGAGTACACATGTTCGCACAGTGGTTGCGCCAACTTCTGGTGGCTTGTTTTGTTTCCGCCCGAACCAGCCGGGGGGGCACGCTGCGGGGAGCTGGTCAGCAAACGGCATTCCCCCTGTGGCGTTGGCCATAAATCCGAAAGGGCAACCTACACATGGGCTCGGCATCGCCGGGCCTTTCCTGTTTCTGGAGGTGCAATGGACCAGACGCAAAGAAAAGCGCAGCCTGTGAGCTGCGCATTTCGGTGAATGGCACTGATCAGGTGGCTGATCTCGCGCTACTCGCCGAAGCGGCCAAAAGCCTTCTGGACATCTTCAATGCTTTGATCGATGTCTTTGGCGGCCGAGTCGAGGCTTGTTCCATCAACTTCGATTGTGACCCCGCATTCCTCACAGGGGAACTTCGGATTCAAGCGAAGCTCACCGACCGTCTTGCTGATCTTGTGACCACATTGAGGGTAGCCAAAGTCAATGTCCTGTGAGTCAAGTATTCCCACGTTTCGCCCTCCTGGCGATGGGTTGTTTGGAGGCTCCCATCGTATGCCAGGAGGGCAATCTCATGTGCTCACAGCTTCCGGCGCTGGCGCAGGAGTGCGAATCCGCTGAGGAGCGATCCCAGCAGGATCAGTCCCCACTGATTGAGGGTAGGCACAGCGGCGGCCGAGCCGGGGCCAGGAGGCACGACTGCAGTAGCGGTAAGTGAGGCGCCAAGATCTGCGTTTCGCTGGCCAGAGCCACCAAAGGAACAGGCGGGTGAGCCGCACTTCAGATGTAGAGCGTATTGGACGGCGACTGCCCCTCCTGCATTGGTCATTGGCGCCTGCAAACTGATATGCATGTGCTGATCGCCTGTCATGTCCCCAGAGAGAGGGGCGCTGATCAAAAGGATGTCAGTAGCGGAGCTGGACGTTGAGCAACCGGGCGCGTTGCAGACTTGCGTGTAGACGGCGGCGTCTGTGTAAGCGCCTTGGCTGGTTGAGATGTTGACATCGCTGAACGTGTTGGTGTCAGCGTCGTACTTGAACGAGCCGGTTGCTGTAACTGGAGTAGGGCCGTCGTTCGAGTACACCAAATTCGACAGTGTCCAAGTCATTGGAGTAGCGATAGCTGCTGCTGAAATGCCGAGCAGGCCGAGTGCCAATGCTGTTGGCTTTAACCATTTCTTCATCTGTCCCCCTGTTGTTAAGGGGGCGACCATAACCAAACGTCTGTAGAGCGTCAACGTTCGATTCGATGTGAGTGTCGGAACGGGGACGTCTGCTCGCCCATTTCCGTCGCCACCAGGTGCACCCGGCAAAGCATGCATTGCGCATGGGGTGTAAGGCCTGCGGGTCGGCACGAGCGGTGGACCTCGAATGACAGTGGCAGACGTGGGTGATTACTCCCCACTGAGGCCAAAGAACGGGGCCAAATGCATTTGGTTTGAAGAAAACAAGAAAAATGAGGACGTCTTTGATGTGGAGGTTCTCACGCAGTCCTCCAGAACGTCCGTTGATCTCATCTGAACTGTCGCCACCTTCGGGTGGCTTTTTTGGAGGACGACATGGGTCAAAGACCACGCATCGGCGCGCTGCCGTTGCGGATCCAGATGGCTGACACCCGAAAGCTGCAGCAGGCCCCGCGCCTGGGCGCAACTGGCCGAGCCCGAGGGAGAGGCAGACAGGAGGCTCTGCTGCGGATCTGGCTGCGAGACGGACCGCGTTGCGCCTGCTGCAGGGAGCTGATCGACATCACGCCCGGCACGCGCCGGCCCTTCGAGCTGGATCACATCGTCCCGCTGTGGCAGGGCGGCGAGGACAGCGACGACAACCGGCAGTGCCTGTGCGTCACCTATGACGCGGATGGGCGCTGAGCGTGATGCAGCGCAGGCCCGCACGGCTCTGGCGACCGACCGCGAGGCCGCTGCCACCGCCGCGCTGCAAGCATCCGAACGCTATCGACAACGGGAAGGAGCCTAACGTGAACGCCTCGACTTTCTTGCACGCGACACAGACCTGGCCCTGGCGCGCGCTGCGGCGGATGCCGATGCTGCCCGCGCTGCTGCTGGCTGGCTGCGCGGCGACCTCGCCAACTACCTCACCGCCCGCCCACCGTGCCGCCGCCCAGGCTCGCGCCGTTGCCGGACAGTGCGCGCCAGACACCGCAGCCCTCGATCTGCTCGCCGAGCTGCAGCGCCGCACTTATAGCCTGCATGTGACCCCTGATGACGCGTGTAGTCTCTAAGCAGAAGTCAGACCAGTAAATGAACTGACGACTTCAGAGAATCTGACTATCAACGGTTCTCTTAATTTATTTGGCTTTGCGTCGGAGTAACAACGACAAAAAGGCGATTATCGAAGACAAAGCGATTAATCCAAGTTCACCAATGGTTGGTACTGCAGTGATTGTCGGTTTGGGAGGCGTTATGTTTGTAAGGGTGACATTGCCAGTCGATGTTCCGCCTCGGCCATCAGAAATCTCATACTGAAATGAGATAGGATCTGTAGTATTGCCAGAGGGGGTAAAGATGATTTCTCCTGCTGCCGAGACTCCGATGCTTCCGCCTGCTATCAAAATGGTTGTTGGAGTGCCACGAGTAATTGGATTTCCATTAATGCTGATGATTTGCAAAGTATCCGAATCTGCGTCGGTATCGTTCGCCAAAATATTTAGTATGGTGGGCGAGTTAGGTATAGAGTATTTGTCCGGATTGGCTATCGGCAGATTGTTCTGAATTTTTGGATTGGTATAAGTCTGGAAGTTGTAGAAGCCGACAACTTCACCCGTTGAATCAAGGCCCACCCAGCGAATCTCTTTTATGAAAAGACCGGCCGCAATATCAGAAGGAGACAAAGTCACTCCGAATTTCTGAGGTGGGGCATCAAAAGCGTTTGTGGCATCAGAAACTATTGCGCTCGTTCCATCGCTTGCAAAAATTTGAAGATTAGATCTCTCAAATAAATCGTTCCAATCGACGAAATCGAAGCTGAAAGCAGCAGTTGCTGAGTTGGCTAGTTTAAAGGAGATGCCATTCTCCGTGTTCAATGCGGCAAATATTCCTGGAACTGCTGGTGCGAGGGGGTTCCAAAATAGACACTCCTCCGAATAATTTGATGTCCCTGATCCGGAATTTAATGCATGACAATATTTTGAAGGAGACCAAGCAGTGCTTGTATTGGGGCCGTAGGCTTCTACAGTGAAGCCATTCCAAATATCCGGATTTCCTGCGCTTCCTATGGGCTTCAGGTTTACAGAGGTGCTGAAATCTTCGTGGGTGGAGAATGTCCCTGAACCAATGGCAGACAGGAAACCGGCTTGGTCGTCGATGAAGGTTGAAAATGTCGCCGCCTGGCTGCTCGTGACCCAAGAAAAAATTACCAGAAAGGCCAATTCTTTTAGTGTCGGTATTCCAAAACGCATGTTGATCGTCCATAGAGGGAATTTATAAAGACGGGGAGCGTGATGGAAATCATTCTTATTATCAATAAGGGTTTTTGTGAAAGTTTGTCAAGAGGATTTTGGGGGCACTTAGCCTTTGCCCACTACTAGCTAGCGGTATGTAAGAGGCCGAGAGCAGGTTCAAACAATCCAGCAACGATTAACGAAAAAGCGTCTCGGTACATGATTTTTAAGGGTTAATACCTACATCTAAATTCCCTGTAGTTGTTGTGAGAAATGGATGCAACATGGATTTTGTGTTAATTGCAGGTCAGTTTGGGGTGACAGCTCTTGCAGTGCCGAAGTTGGATCTGCAATGCAGGATGACTTTATAAAAAAATGTTAATTTTTGGCATGAGATGTTACTTTTCGATAGCTGTAGGGCATGATGAGAATTGCCTATCGATAACGCAAAACTGAGCATTTTGCTTAAGCAAAACAGGATGGGTTTGTTTCCAAGCGGATGCTTGTTTCGTAAGCTTGCGAATTCCGCTCTGTGAAGTCCTGTATAGCTATTCAAGAGGCTCTCGGCATGGGTAATAGATATAGCGCTCCCGATATTTCTGATATTGACGAACTCTATCCGCTGCAAGGACCTGCCCCTAAAAAGGGGTGGGGTGTATATATAGTTCCATTGGCATGCGGTCCATATATTAAAGCATGTGAATGCTTAGAAGTTGGGCAATGGGGGTTGATTCCAACGACGTCGCTAAGCAGGCGTCCTTTAAATTTGGATGGTTCCCCTATGTCAACGGAAAAAGCGTTCAGAGAAACGTTGAGCAATGATTACGTCTTTGGCCCGTCTTGGCATGCGGGTCGAAGGTGTCTTATTCCAGTGAGCAGCTGGATCGAGAATTACTCTGGGTTATCTGGTCGCAGTATTAACTGGATGTTCCGACGTTCCGATGGAAAGCCTGCAATGTTGGCGGGGCTGTATAGTGAATGGATCGATCCGGTGAGCGGAGAAAAGGTGCCGAACTATACGGTGATCACACAAGATGCCAGCGCGCACCCAATTCTTTCTCTCATGCATAGGCCTGGCAGAGAAAAGAGGTGTGTGATAGTTCTGGAGCGCCAAGACTGGGATGCTTGGCTGCATTGCACTCCGTCCCAAGCAGATTCATTGATTAAGTTGCCCATGATGGGTGCGTTGATGAGCGGGACAGAAAACCCAGACGAAGAAGCTCTGTTGCCTCTTGAGCAGTTGCGCGCATTAAAGGCCGGCGGTTAATTTGGTGTTTGCTATCCAATCGTGTGGTAATTTATCAAGTTTTTCTCATGTGGAAATCAGCAATAAGTTAGGCTTGATAATCTTGTTGAAAATGGTGAGAGCATGGAATTAAATATTTATGAGATTCTGCTATTCATTGCAATACAATTAATTTGCTTCTCATTTTTCATGATTGTATTCTGGACATACTGTATTGTTATGAAGAAAAAAATAACAGAATCTTTTAATATCTTAGCTTTTTCCTTTGGAGTTGCGATTTCTGTCGTTGCTGCAAAACTCATCACACCGTAGCGGATTTCTATTGAAATTGCCGGACCGCATCTCGTCAAGATTTGCTGCGCATATTTTTTTGTTAAAAGACTGAGTGGGAAGATAAAGATCACTCCGCGTCCGGTATCAGGAGCTTATGCAAGGCCGTCAAGCCATGATCTACACGCTACACATAGATATGCAGGTTTCCGGTTGCTATACGGACCGGATCTTGCATGGAAATGTCGAGCTCTTCGAGTTCCAGGCGGCAACTCTCTCCGGTGCAATCCGAGATGGTTGCTCCGTTGGCAACTTGCTGCGACTAGAGGGATTCCACATCTGGTACGGCCATGTCTCCATCGGCACCACGTCGCTCTATGCCATGCGCCACGACGCCGAGACGCTGGCGCAGCGGCTAGTGAGCCTGCATTCGCAGTTCGATGGGTAGGGGGAGCGCAGCCCGCGAACTGTCTTGGTCGGATCTGAAATCCGAGCAAGTTGAAGGCACTTGGTGTGCTGGTGAGGGTACGGAGAGGCCTGAGGAAGAAGCGCCGCTGCGGGCGAGCCAGTTGCAAGCGCCATCGGCTGAACAGGTGGCTTGAGCTGCCGAGGCTCAGGCATGCTTTGGCCGCTGCAAAACAAAAAGGGAAATTGAGTTTCCCCAATTTCCCCCCAGAATCCTTGCGGAACCCGCATGGATGCTATGTTTTGGTGCCGGAGAAAGGAATCGAACCCTCGACCTTCTCATTACGAATGAGCTGCTCTACCAACTGAGCTACACCGGCGACAGACAAAAATTATAACGGCAAATTCATGCCTCGGAATGGTACTGCGTCACTTTTTCGACTTCGTTCTTCGAGCCGAGGATGACGCTCACACGTTCGTGCAGCTGCGTGGGCTGGATGTCGAGGATGCGCTGCTTGCCGTTGGTGGCGGCGCCGCCGGCCTGCTCTATGAGCCAGGACATGGGGTTGGCTTCGTACATCAGGCGCAGCTTGCCGGGCTTGTTGGGCTCGCGGCGGTCCCAGGGGTACATGAAGATGCCGCCGCGGGTCATGATGCGGTGCACGTCGGCCACCATGGAGGCGATCCAGCGCATGTTGAAGTCCTTGCCGCGCGGGCCTTCCACGCCGGCCAGGCATTCGTCCACGTAGCGCTTGACGGGGGTGTCCCAGTGGCGCATGTTGGACATGTTGATGGCGAATTCCTTGGTGTCTTCGGGGATGCGGATGTTTTCCTGCACCAGCACGAAGGAGCCTTGCTCGCGGTCCAGCGTGAACATGGACACGCCGTCGCCCACGGTCAGCACGAGGGTGGTCTGCGGGCCGTAGATGCAGTAGCCGGCCGCGACCTGCTGGGTGCCGGGCTGCATGAAGTCCTGCTCGGTCACGCCGGGGTGGCCTTCGGGCTTCTTGAGCACGCTGAAGATGGTGCCGATGGAGACGTTGACGTCGATGTTGGACGAGCCGTCCAGCGGATCGAACATCAGCAGGTATTCGCCGTGCGGGTAGCGGTTGGGCACCAGGTAGATGCCTTCCATTTCCTCGGAGGCCATGGCTGCCAGGTGGCCGCCCCATTCGTTGGCCTCGATCAGCACCTCGTTGGCGATGATGTCCAGCTTCTTCTGGACTTCGCCCTGCACGTTCTCACTGCCGGCCGTGCCCAGCACGTCGCCGATGGCGCCCTTGTTGACGGATTGGCTGATGCGCTTGCAGGCGCGGGCCACGACTTCCAGCAGCAGGCGCAGCTGGCCGGGGATGAGGCCGTCCACGCGTTGCTGCTCGACCAGGTAGCGGGTCAGGCTGACGTTTTTCTTCATGGGTTCAACTCCTAAAAATCCGGGAGGCGCGGCCTGGGCCGCGCCTTGGGTCAATCCGCGAGGGCGCGGGTGACGACTTCACGCACGTCGTTGCTCAGTTCAGCGCGGGCCGCCACGCGGGCGACGGCCTCGCGTGCGGCCGTGCGGTAGGGCTCGGCCAGCTTGCTCCAGCGGTCCAGGGCGCGCGCCAGGCGGGCGGCGACCTGGGGGTTGATGGCGTCCAGCTCGATGACGCGCTCGCTCCAGAACACATAGCCCGCCGCGTCGGCGCGGTGGAAGGCGCCGGGGTTGGCGCTGCAGTAGCTGAAGATCAGGCTGCGCGCGCGGTTGGGGTTCTTGATCTGGAAGTCGGGGTGCTTCATCAGCTGCTTGACGGCCGGCAGCACGTTGCCGCCACGGTCGCAGGCGCCGCCCTGCAGCGCGAACCACTTGTCCAGCACCAGCGCATCGTGCTGGAACAGCTTGTGGAAACGTGCCAGGGCCTGGGCGGCCAGCGGATGGCCGCTTTGCACGAGTGCCGTCAGGGCGCTCATGCGGTCGGTCATGTTGCCGGCGTCCTTGAAGCGCTGCAGCGCCTTGCCGGGCCAGACGCTGTCGCCGGAGGCGCGTGCGGCCAGGCACAGCATGGACAGGGCCAGGCCTGCCAGCGCACGGCGGCCGGAGCTGACGGGGTCGGGGCGGTAGGCGCCGGTGTCGCTGTGCTCTTGCCATGCCTGCTGCCAGTCGGCCTGCAGCTCGGTCGCCAGTTGCTGGCGCATGGCTTCGCGCACGGCGTGCACGCGCTGCGGATCGACCACGGCCAGTTGCTCGGCGATGTAGCTTTCGCCGGGCAGGGCCAGCATCAGCTCCTTGAAGGCCGCATCCAGCTGGGGATGGCGCAGCACGCCGCGCATGGCCTCGATGAAGGAGGCCGGCAGCAGGGCGGCCGTGATCTGGCCGCTGGCATCTGCCGTGATGGAGGTGTCGCCGATGGCCTGCAGCGCGATGCGCAGGCCCAGGCGCTGGCCGGCTTCCCAGCGGTTGAAGGCGTCGCTGTCATGGGCCAGCAGGGTCAGCAAGGCGGCATCGCTGTCGCTGTGCTGCAGCACCACGGGGGCGCTGAAGCCGCGCAGCAGCGAGGGCACGGGCTCCTGGTCCACGTCGGTGAAGACGAAGCTGTGGCTGGGCTCGGACAGCACCAGCAGGCGGCTGTCGCCCACTGCCGCCTGGTCCTCGCCCTGCAGGCGCAGGGTCAGCGCGCGGCCGTCCTGGCCCAGCAGGCCCATCTGCACGGGGATGACGAAGGGCAGCTTCTCTGCCTGGCCCGGCGTGGGCGCGCAGCTTTGGCTCAGGGTCAGCGTGTAGGTGCGTGCGGCGGCGTCGTAGCTGCCTTCGGCGCGCAGCTGGGGCGTGCCGGCCTGGCTGTACCAGCGCTTGAACTGGTCCAGGCGCCGGGCCAGTTCGCTGCCGGGGTTGGCATCGGCCATGGCCTGGGCGAAGTCGTCGCAGGTGACGGCGTGGCCGTCATGGCGCTCGAAATACAGCTTCATGCCCTTGGCAAAGCCTTCGCGGCCCACCAGGTTGTGCTGCATGCGCACGACCTCGGCACCCTTTTCGTAGATGGTGACGGTGTAGAAGTTGTTGATCTCGATGTAGCTGTCGGGCCGCACCGGGTGGGCCATGGGGCCCGCATCTTCGGGGAACTGGGCGGTACGCAGCACGCGCACGTCCTCGATGCGCTTGACGGCGCGCGCCGAGGGGCTGCCCGCCATGTCCATGCTGAATTCCTGGTCGCGGAAGACGGTCAGGCCTTCCTTGAGCGACAGCTGGAACCAGTCGCGGCAGGTGACGCGGTTGCCGGTCCAGTTGTGGAAGTACTCGTGGCCGACGACGGACTCGATGTTGGCGTAGTCGGTGTCGGTGGCCGTGGACTGGCTGGCCAGGACGTACTTGGTATTGAAGACGTTCAGGCCCTTGTTCTCCATGGCGCCCATGTTGAAGTCGCTGGTGGCGACGATCATGAAGCGGTCGAGGTCCAGGGACAGGCCGAAGCGGGCCTCGTCCCAGGCCACGCTGGCCATGAGGGAGTTCATGGCGTGCTCGGTCTTCTCCAGGTCGCCGGGGCGCACGAAGACCTGCAGCAGGTGGTCGCGGCCTGCGCGGCTCTTGATCTTTTGCTCGCGCGCAACCAGATTGCCGGCCACCAGGGCGAACAGGTAGCTGGGCTTTCTGTGCGGATCGGCCCACTTGGCGAAGTGGCGGCCGTCTTCCAGCGCGCCTTGCTCGACCAGGTTGCCGTTGGACAGCAGCACCGGGTACGCGGTCTTGTCGGCGCGCAGCGTCACGGTATACATGGCCATCACATCGGGACGGTCCAGGAAATAGGTGATGCGGCGGAAACCCTCGGCCTCGCACTGGGTGAAGAACGTGCCCTGGCTCACATACAGGCCCATGAGCTTGGTGTTTTTGGCGGGCGCGCAGGTGGTGAAGATTTCCAGATCGACGGGGTCGCCGCCCTCGGGCAGGTTCTCCAGCACGAGCTGGTCGCCGTCCATCTTGAACGAGGTGCCGCCGCCGTTGACCAGCACGCGCGCAAGGTTCAGTTCATCGCCGTCCAGGCGCAGCGGCTGCGCCGGCACCTCGGTGTTGCGGCGCACGCGCATCTTGTTGAGCACGCGGGTCTTGGCCGGATCGAGATCGAAGGTCAGGTCCACGGTGTCGATCCACCAGGCAGGAGCCTGGTAGTCGGCGCGGTGGATGGCGGTGGCAGGGGCCTGCCCGTCACGCAGTTGCAGCATACAGATTCCTTCCTATGCCAATATCAGGGGACAGAGTCCAAGCCCCTGTGCGGCCGGTGCCGCCCAGGGGCTTGAAATCAGAGGCCTTGCTTGAGCGAGGCTTCGATGAAAGCGTCGAGGTCGCCGTCCAGCACCTTCTGGGTGGCCGAGATTTCGACGTTGGTGCGCAAATCCTTGATGCGGCTGTTGTCCAGCACGTACGAGCGGATCTGGTGGCCCCAGCCCACATCGGTCTTGGTGTCCTCCAGCTTTTGCTGCTCCACCATGCGCTTTTGCATCTCGTGCTCGTAGAGCTTGGAGCGCAGGCGCTGCCATGCCACGTCGCGGTTGCTGTGCTGGCTGCGGCCGTCCTGGCATTGCACGACGATACCGGTGGGCATGTGCGTCAGGCGCACGGCCGAGTCGGTCTTGTTGATGTGCTGGCCGCCGGCTCCCGATGCGCGGTAGGTGTCGGTGCGCACGTCCGAGGGGTTGATCTCGATCTGGATCGAGTCGTCGATCTCGGGGTAGACGAACAGCGAGGCAAAGCTGGTGTGGCGGCCGCCCGAGCTGTCGAAGGGCGACTTGCGCACCAGGCGGTGCACGCCGGTTTCGGTGCGCAGCAGGCCGTAGGCGTACTCGCCTTCGATGTGGATGGTCGCGCTCTTGATGCCGGCGATGTCGCCCGGCGTTTCTTCCTCGACCGTGGCCTTGAAGCCCTTGCGCTCGGCGTACTTCAGGTACTGGCGCAGCAGCATGCCGGCCCAGTCGCAGGCTTCGGTGCCGCCGGCGCCGGCCTGGATGTCCACGAAGCAGTTCAGCGGGTCGGCTTCCTTGCCGAACATGCGGCGGAACTCCAGCTCCTCGATCAGCGGCTGCAGCTTGGCGGTCTCGCCCTCGATGGTGAGCAGGCCGGTCTCATCGCCTTCTTCCTTGCTCATCTCGAACAGCTCGGCGTTGTCGGCCAGCTCGGTGGTCAGCTTTTGCAGCGTCAGCACGACGCCGTCGAGCAGCTTTTTTTCCTTGCCCAGTTCCTGGGCCTTCTTGGGGTCGTTCCAGACGCTGGGATCTTCCAGCGAGGCATTTACCGTGCGCAGTCGTTCGTACTTTGCATCGTAGTCAAAGATACCTCCGTAGATCTGCCGCACGCTGCGACAGATCTTCGAGGGTATTGCCGATGAGGTTGATGCGTTCTGCTTCCATGATGTGTTCCGTTCTTCTGATGAATGTGTTCTTGGCCGAATCGCCGATTTTCTCATGCTGGGGCATCGTGCCGGGGCAAGCGCCCGCCGCGCGGGCCTGGAGGCGCGCTGCCGTGTGACGATGGCTTTCAAAACAAGGGCTTGCAGCGGCCGATCATGGCAGATTTGAAGGGCTTGGCCATGGCAATGCGCAGGTTGCAGCGTGGACCCTGGCGTGATCTGGCTGCAGACCTCCCGGAAAAAAGGCCCGGCCAGCAGGAGCTGGTCGGGCCTTGGCAGGCATGTCCGCCCCCGGCGGGGCGGGCGAAAACCTGGTTCAGAAGGTTTCCCAATCGTCGTCGGAAGCCGTGCTGGCCGCCTTGGCCTTGGCTTTGGCCGATGCCGTCACGGCGGGCCGGGCCGGCTGTGCTGGCTGGGCCGGGCGCGCGGCGCCAGCCGGAGCAGGGGGTGCACCGGTTGCACCGGTTGCAGAAGGCAGGGCGGCCGAAGCACGTGCGGGCACCGCGCGTTTGGGAGCGGAAGGCGCCAGATGCGGACGGGGTGCCGTCGGCGCGTGGCGGGGCGCTGCCACGGCGGCGGCGTGGTTGACCCCACGGCTGTTGCCCAGCATGCCGGTGGACGGCGAGAGCTTGAACACGCTGACCACTTCGGCCAGCGCCTTGGCCTGGGCCTGCAGTGCGCCGGTGGCCGCCGCCGATTCCTCCACCAGTGCGGCGTTCTGCTGGGTCATCTGGTCCATCTGCGTGACGGCCTGGTTGACCTGCTCGATACCGGCCGTCTGCTCATGGCTGGCGGCCGAGATCTCGCCCATGATGTCGGTCACGCGGCGCACGCTGGCCACGATCTCCTCCATGGTCTTGCCGGCCGAGTCGACCTGGGCGCTGCCTTCCTCGACCTTGCCCACCGAGTCGTCGATGAGCTGCTTGATCTCCTTGGCGGCGGCGGCCGATCGCTGGGCCAGGGTGCGCACTTCCGAGGCGACGACGGCAAAGCCCCGGCCCTGGTCGCCGGCGCGGGCCGCTTCCACGGCCGCATTCAGCGCCAGGATGTTGGTCTGGAAGGCGATGGAGTCGATGACGCCGATGATGTCCACGATCTTGCGCGAGGCATCGTTGATGGCAGACATGGTCTGCACCACCTGGGCCACGGCCGAGCCGCCGCGCACGGCGACCTGGGAGGCGGCGGCGGCCAGCTGGTTGGCCTGCTGGGCGTTGGCGCCGTTTTGCTTGACGGTGGAGGTCAGCTCCTCCATGGAGGCGGCGGTCTGCTCCAGCGAGCTGGCCTGTTCCTCGGTGCGGGCCGACAGGTCCTGGTTGCCCGATGCGATCTGGCCGCTGGCCGTGGCGATGGAGTCCGTTCCCTGGCGCACCTGGCCGACGATGCGCTGCAGGCTCTCGTTCATGTGCTGCAGGGCCTGCAGCAGCTGGCCGGTCTCGTCCTTGCCATGCACCTCGATGCGGCTGCCCAGGTCGCCGGCGGCCACGGCCTGTGCCAGGCTCACGGCCTGCTGCAGGGGGCGTGCCACGCTGCGGGCGATCAGCAGCGCCATGCCCAGGCCGAAGAGGACGGCCCCCGCCAGCAGGGCGATCACCCACCAGCGCGCGGCGGTGAAGATGTCGTCGCCTGCCTGGTTGGCATCCTCGATGCCCTGGGCGTTGATCTTGAGCAGTTCGTCCAGCTTGGCGTTGATGGCACGGCTGGTCTTGACCGAATCGCCGCGCAGCACCTCGGACGCCTCGTCGGTGCGCAGGGCGTGGGACAGGTCCACGATCTTTGCCGTGTGCTGCGCGTACTGGCCCAGGTCGTCCTTGATGCCGGCCATCAGCTCGCGCTCACGCGCGGTGTTGGCATAGCGCTCGAAGGCCTGCTGGTTCTTGAGCAGCTCGGACCACAGCGCCGGCATGCTCTTGTCGTAGATGGCCATTTCATCCATCGAGGTGGCCAGCACATGCTGCATGGTCTGCGAGCGGTAGCGCTGCAGCTGGTAGCGCATCTCCATGATCACGCGCTCGGCGGGCATCCAGTGGTGCGCCAGGTCGGTGGCCGTGCGGTTGACACGGTCCAGCTGGACCACGGAGAACAGGCCCAGGCCGGCGGTCAGCAGCAGCAGGGCGATGAAAGAGGCCAGCAGCTTGTGGGCCAGCTTCAGATTGCGGAAAAACATCATGGTGGGGAGTGCCGTACGGCGAGAAGCGAAAGCGGGTGAGCGGCGGTGGCTGCGAATCGAGGGGATGCGGTGGCGATCGGTGGCGATCAGCGGGACCGACACTCGGCCCCGCCATGCCGCAGTTATCGGTCACTTGCCGGCGAGGCTTAGGGAAAAATAGGTCCAGTCCGAATATTTATTGCGGATTGTTACTTTTTCCGGCCAAGGTCTCCGCGCGCATGGCCTGGTCCGTTCACATGCCCGCTCACATGCCCGTTCTCACGTTCGCTCACACGTCCGTCGCCACGCCGGCTTGCAGGCTCGATGCCTGCAGCCACTGCTCCAGATCCGCTGCCGGCAGCGGGCGCGAGAACAGATAGCCCTGCGCGACCGGATAGCCCTGTTCGCGCAGGATGGTGTTCTGCGCAGCCGTCTCCACTCCCTCGGCCACCACGGTCAGGTGCAGGCTGCGGCCTATGCCCAGGATGGCGTTGCTCAGGGCCTGGGCGGCTTCGTCGTTTTCCAGGTCGGCCACGAAGCTGCGGTCCAGCTTGAGCTCGCTGACCGGCAGGCGCCGCAGGTAGCTAAGGCTGGAGTAGCCCGTGCCGAAGTCGTCCATGGACAGGCGCACGCCCTGGGAATGCACGGCCTGCAGCGTGCGCATGGTGCCCGGGTTGGTGTCCAGCAGCAGGCTTTCGGTGATCTCCAGCGTGAGGTCCTGCGGCTTGAGCGCGTTGTGCTCCAGCGTGTCGGCAATCATGCGCGGCAGGTCCAGGTTGTGAAAGCTCGTGGGCGAGAGGTTGACCGACATGGCCGGCACGTCAATGCCGCGGCTGCGCCACTCGCCCAGCTGGCGGCAGGCCTCGCGCAGTGCCCAGGTGCCCAGCTCGCCGATCAGGCCGCATTCCTCGGCCAGCGGAATGAAGCGTGCGGGCGAGATCTCGCCGAATTCCGCATGGCTCCAGCGCGCCAGGGCCTCCACGCCGTAGAGGCGCCCGTCCTTCAGGTCGAGCTGGGGCTGGTAGTGCAGTCGCAGGCCGCCGCTGCGCAGGGCGTCGCGCAGCGCCGTCTCCAGCACCAGCCGCTCCTGCGCCAGGCGGTTCATCTCGGGGCTGAAGAAGCTGTAGAGCCCGCGCCCGCCCGATTTGGCCTGGTACATGGCCATGTCGGCGCGGTGCAGAAGCGTCTCCATGTCGCGCCCGTCGGCGGGAAACACGGCAATGCCGCAACTGGCCGTGCTGGCCAGGGACACGTCGTCGATCATGCAGGGCTCGCCAAGTGCCGACTGCAGCCGCTCTATCACCTCGGCCGCCTGCGCACCGCCGCAGTGTGGCAGCACGATGACGAATTCATCGCCCGACAGGCGCCCGGCAATGTCGCCCGTGCGCAGCTCCGCCTGGATGCGCTGGGCCACGCTGCACAGCAGCCTGTCGCCGGCCGGGTGGCCCAGCGAGTCGTTGACCTGCTTGAAGCGGTCCAGGTCGATGAAGACCACGGCCAGCTCGTGGCCCTCGTGCGAAGCCACGGACAGCGCCTGCTCGGCCTGGGCCAGCAGCAGGCTGCGGTTGGGCAGGGTGGTCAGCCCGTCGTAGAAGGCCAGCTGGCGGATGCGGCGGCGTGCCTGCTCGCGCTCCAGCGCCAGCGCGCACAGGTCGGTGCAGGCCTCCACCAGCCGCTGGTGGAAGGGATCGGGGCCGGGCCGGTCGAAATGGCGGTAGTAGAAGGCAAAGGTGCCGGCCACGCCGCCCTGCAGCCCGCAGATGGGCGTGGACCAGCAGGCCGTATACCCCAGCGGCAGGATGAGGTGCTTGAAGTCGGCCCACAACGGATCGGTGGCGATGTCGCCCACCAGCACGGGCCGGTTGTGGAAGGCCGCCGCGCCGCAGGAGCCGACATTGGGGCCGATGGGCACGCCGTCCAGCGCCGCCGAATAGGAGGCCGGCAGGCTGGGCGCGGCCAGCGGATGCAGGCGGTTCTGGTCATCGACTTCCAGCACCGACACCGCAATGTCGGGCGCAATGCGCTCGACCTCGCGGCAGACCAGGTCCAGCACCTCGGTCAGCGGCTGGTCGCGGGCCATGGCCTCCAGGGCGCGCCGCTGCAGCACCTCGTGCATCTTGGCCTCGGTGATGTCGGTGATCACGGTCACCGTGGTGTGGAGGCGGCCGTCGGGGCCCATGACGGGATTGGCCTGGGCGCTGACCCAATACCGCTCGCCGTCCTTGCCGACGAGGATCTCCTCGCGGTACACCGGCTTGCCTGCGTCCAGTTCGGCGCGGTAGGCGGCCGTGAATTCGGGCGAGGCATGGGGCACCAGCAGGGCGATGGGCGCACGGCCCACGACCTCTTCGCTGCTCCAGCCGAACATGCGGGTGAAGCCTGCGTTGACATAGGAGATGGTCCAGTTGCCGTCGGCGATCACCACGGCCGCGTCGGTGGCATCGGCCACCAGGGACAGGCGCCGCAAATGCTCCTGCCGTCTGCGGTCGGCCTGCACCCGGGCCGTGATGTCGGTGGCAATGCACAGCACATGGCTGAGCGCGCCCTGGGTATCCAGCACGGGGGCATAGGTGGCCTCCAGCCAGCAGGTGCTGCCATCACGGCGCCGGTGTTCGCCCACGCGCGAAATCGTCTCGCCCGCGCCCCAGCGCTGGCGCCACCGGCCGTAGGCGTCGGGATCGGCATGTGCCTGGGTGCACAGGTCACTGTGCAGCAGGCCCTCGGCGCCCGAGGTCGGGTAGCCAAGAATGGCTTCGTAATTGGCGTTGGCGCGCATCAGCCGGCCTTCGGGCGTGAACTCCGCCAGCGCCATGGCCTTGTCCAGCGTGCTCCACAGCGCCTGCTGCCCTGCCGTGCCTGCTACCCGCGTTTCGAACATGGTTCGCTCTCCTGATGGATGCTGAGCTGATGATGATTGTTTCCAAATGATACCGATCCGGCGCAGCAGCTGGATGTCCAGCCACACCTGATCGCACTTGCTCCCTCTGTTCGCCCTTGAATGGTCCGCCTGATGGCACTCTTAGGCAAGTGCTGCCGCTGGTTACAATGATTTGAGAATGATTCTTGTTTGATGGTGCATCCCGCCTTCAAGCCATCGGGTCCTACCATGCCATCCGCCCCAGCCTCCAGCCCCTTGCACCGCGAAATCTCCGCCCTCTATGCCGGCCACCATGGCTGGCTGCAGGGCTGGCTGCGCCGCAGACTTGGCAACGCCTGCGACGCGGCCGATCTGGCGCAGGACACCTTCATCCGCCTGCTCACCGCGCCTGCAGGCGACTTGCCTGCCCTGCGTGAGCCACGCGCCTACCTGGCCACGGTGGCGCGGCGCCTGCTGATCAACCACCTGCGCCGCCAGTCGCTGGAGCAGGCCTGGTTGCAGGCCCTGGCCGCGCTGCCAGCACCGCAGGCGCCGTCGCCTGAGCAGCAATTGCTCATCCTGCAGGCGCTGCAGGAGGTCGATGCCATGCTCGACGGCCTGCCGCCCAAGGTGCGCGCGGTCTTCATCCTGTCCCAGGTCGAGGGGCTGACCTATGCGGCCATTGCCGAGCAACTGGGCATGGGCCTGCGGTCGGTCAAGCGCTACATGGCCCAGGCCATGGCCGAGTGCATTCTGCTGTCGGCATGAACGCCGTGGACTCCCAGGCCGCAGCGCCGCTGTCGCGCGAAATCGCCTTGCAGGCCGCCGAATGGTTTGTGCTGCTGCACTCGGGCGAGGCCAGCGAGGCCGACCACCGCGCTTTCGAGGCCTGGCGCACCCGTGCCGATGTCCATGAGCAGGCCTGGCTGCGCGCCCTGGCCGTGAGCCAGCGCGCGGGCAGCCTTCCGCCCGCACTGGGGGCACCGGCCCTGGGCCGCAAGCAGCGCCGCCTGGGCGCCATGGGCCGCCGCGATACCGTGCGCGCGCTGGCCCTGCTGATCACGGCGGCCCCCGTGGGCTGGCTGGCCTGGCGCGCCACGCCCTGGATGCAGTGGACCTCTACCCACGCCACGGCCACGGGCGAGCGCCGCGAATGGACGCTGGCCGATGGCAGCCGTCTTGTGCTCGATACGGCCAGTGCCATGGATGTGCGGTTTGACGATCAGCTGCGCCGCGTCCATCTGAACGAGGGCGCCGTCTTCATCGAAACCGCGCCCGACCCGCAGACCCCACCCCGGCCCTTCGTGGTCACCACCGGGCAGGGCAGGGTGCGCGCCATAGGCACGCGCTTTGTCGTGCGCAGTGTCCGGGAGCGCAGCGAGGTGGCCGTGCTGCAGGGTGCCGTGCAGATCACCACCCGTGGCGGCGCCGCGCAGCAGCTGCAGGCAGGCCAGCAACTGTGGTTTGACGCCATGGGCATAGGCCGTGCCGAGCCTGCGGACGCCGGCGCCGCCCAATGGGCGCGCGGCCTGCTGTCCGCAGACAACATGCGGTTGGCCGACTTTGTGGCCGAGCTGTCGCGCTACCGCTCCGGCTGGCTGCACTGCGATCCGTCTGTGGCGGATTTGCGCGTCACCGGCGCCTTTCAGCTGGGCGATGCCGATACCGGCACGGACGCCGTGCTCGCCAACCTCGTGCATCTGCTGCCCGTGCAGGTCCACTACCGCACGCGCTACTGGGTGACGGTGGCGGCGCGCGGTACACCACCGGCTTGAAATTTCTTTCGGAATCTGGCCCCTTTCTGCGGCAGGCCGTGTCCTGTTCGATGGCAACCGATTTCATCGAACGACTTCCGAAGGAAAAACAGACCATGGCTCTCCGGCCCGGCATGCGCAGCGTGGCGCGCACTCCCTCCCTCTTGCTCTTTCCGCTGCCCCAGACAGGCCTCGCCGTGCTCATGGCAGCGGGCCTGGCGGCAGGCGCCGCCTTGCCGCGCGCCGCGCTGGCCCAGGCCGGTGCGGCGGCGGCCAGCGCGGTGCAGCGTCCGTTCCAGGTGCCCGCAGGCCCGCTGGCCGCCGCGCTCACGGCGTTTGCCGCTGACGCAGGCGTGAGCATCAGTGCGCCGCCCGCCCTGGTGCAGGGCCGGCGCACCCAGGGCGTGCAGGGCCGCCTCACGGTGCGCGAGGCGCTGGACCGGCTGCTGGCCGGCACCGACCTGCAGGCGCAGGCGGCGGGGGAGGGCGGTTTTGTGCTGCGTGCGGTGCCCGAGGCCACCCAGGCATCGACCGTGCTGGGTGAGGTCAGGGTGACCGCCGCGGCCCCGGCAGAAAGCCCCTGGGGCAGTACCAGCGGGTATGTGGCGCGCCGGGCCAGCACGGCCACAAAGACCGATGCCTCGATTCTGGAGGTGGCGCAATCGGTGTCCGTCATCACGCGTGACCGCATGGACGACCAGGGCGTGCGCACGCTCAACGACGCCGTGCAGTACACGGCCGGCGTGCGCACCAACACGGGCGGGGCAAATCCTGCGGACGACAGCCTGTCGGTGCGCGGCTTCAGCCAGTTCTCGGGCAATTTCTACCTGGACGGGCTGCGCCTCATGCCGCTGGGCACGCTGGGCTTTTTCGGCATGGAGCCTTACGGGGCCGAGCGCATGGAGGTCCTCAAGGGGCCGGCCTCGGTGCTGTATGGGCAGAACTCGCCGGGCGGCATCGTGAACTTCGTGTCCAAGCGGCCTTCGGCCGATGCGGTGCGCGGCATGGAGTTGTCCGTGGGCAGCCATGCTCGCCGGCAGGCGGCCTTCGACCTCGGAGGGCCGGTGGGTGACGATGGCACGGTGAGCTACCGCCTGGTGGGGCTGGCCAGGGCGGCCGACCAGCAGATTGACTTCATGCGTGATGACCGCGTCTACCTGGCGCCCAGCCTGACCTGGGCGCCGGACGCGCGCACCAGCGTCACGCTGCGCGGCTTCTACCAGAAGAACCACGCCATGATGTCCACCAACGTGCAGTGGGATGCGCTCAACGGGCGCAACCCCAATGGCCGGCTGCCCCTGAACCGCTTCCTGGGGGAGCCGGGCTTCGACCGTGAAGAGACCGAGGTCGCATCGCTGGGCTACGACGCACGCCATCAATTCGACAGCGGCTGGACGCTGCGGCAGAACTTCCGCTACCTGCACGCACGCAACCACGAGCAGTACATGTTCCGCTACGGGCCGCTGATCGACGGCTCCATCACCAACCGGGAGATCGATTCGCGCGATGGCAAGGGCGGCGTCTATACCGTGGACACCAGCCTGTCGGGCCAATTCGCGGCGGCCGGCCTGCAGCATGAACTCATCGTGGGGCTGGACTACAACCGCAGCCGCTCCAGTTTCGACTCCTATATCGCCGACGGTCCGCAGCTGGACATCTACCGGCCCGTCTATGGCAGCTTCATCGACACCTCGCTGCTGCAGCCCGATGCGCTGCGCGATGAGCGCGCCCAGCAGGTAGGCCTCTACGTGCAGGACCGCATCCGCAAGGACCGCTGGGTGCTGGCCCTGGGCGGACGCCACGACTGGAGCCGCCTGGAGCAGTCCAGCCGCCTGGCCGACCCCGTGTCCACCAGCGTGCGCAAGCCCAAATCCTTCACCGGCCGTGTCGGCCTGACCTATCTTGCAGACAATGGCGTGGCGCCCTATGTCAGCTACAGCGAGTCGTTTGTCCCTTTGATGGGCGCTGACCGCAACGACCGGCCCTTTGATCCGGAAACCGGCAAACAGGTCGAGGTCGGCGTCAAGTACTCGCCCGACGAGCGCAGCAGCTTCACGCTGGCCGCCTTCGAGCTGCGCCGGCAGAACGTGCTCACCACCGACCCCGAGAACGTCCGCTATTCCATACAGCAGGGCGAAGTGCGTTCTCGCGGCATCGAGTTCGAGGCGGCAGTCCAGCCCACGCGCGGGCTCAAGCTCCTGGCCGCGCTGACCTACAACCCCGTCAAGGTGACCCGGGCCCAGCCAGACCAGTGGGGCGGCAACGTGCAGGGCAAGTCGCCTTACGAAGTGCCCCGCAAGATGGCGTCGGCCTGGGTGGACTATGCCTTTGGGGGCGACCTGCTGGGGCTGGGGGCGGGCGTGGGGGCACGCTACATCGGCTGGAGCTGGGGCGATGCGGACAACAGCTTCCGCGTACCGTCGTTCACCCTGGTGGATGCCTCGCTGCGCTATGACCTGGGAAAGATGCGCAGTGACTGGCGCGGGGCCAGCGTGAGCCTGACGGTCAAGAACCTGTTCGACAAGTACCACACGGCGTCGTGCTTTTCCGCCAATGCCTGCAACTACGGCGAAGCGCGCAACATGGTGGTACGGTTCGGGTACATCTGGTAGGCCTTGCGCCATCAGGCCGGTCGAAAGCGCTCTCGCACGCTCCCCGGCATGGATACAATCGAATAAGAATGATTCTTGTTTGATTGCGGGCCCCGCCCCCAAGGGAATCGGGACCTGCCATGCCATCCGCCTCCACCCCCCAGCACCGAGAAGCCGCCTCCCTGTACGCCGCCCACCATGGCTGGCTGCAGGGCTGGCTGCGCCGCAGGCTGGGCAACGGGGCGGATGCGGCGGACCTGGCGCAGGACACCTTTGTGCGCATCCTGGGCGTGCGCGACCTGGCCGGTGTGCAGGAGCCGCGTGCCTACCTGACCACGGTGGCCAAGGGCGTGCTCGTCAACTGGTACAAGCGCCAGGCGCTGGAGCGCGCCTACCTCGAAGCCCTGGCCGCACTGCCCGAGCCTGTGGCGCCTTCGCCCGAGCAGCGCGCCCTGGTACTGGAGACCCTGCACGAGATAGACGCCATGCTGGACGCGCTGCCGCCCATCGTGCGGCGCACGTTTTTGCTGTCCCAGCTGGACGGCATGAAGTACGAGGACATCGCGCAGCAGCTGGAGGTCTCGCTCACCAGCGTCAAGCGCTACATGGCCCAGGCGTTTCGCCAATGCCTGGTGGCAATGGCGTGATGGAGACGCCCCTGCAAGCGCGCGTGCTCGACGAGGCCGCCGAATGGCTGATGCGCCTGCACGACAGCGGCGCCACCGACGCCGACCGCGCCGCCTGCGAACGCTGGCGCCAGGCCGACCCACAGCATGCCCTGGCCTGGGAGCGCGCCGAGCGGCTGCTGGGCAAGTTGGGCGGCCTGCCTGCAGCGCTGGCCATGCCGGCGCTGGACCGGCCCCGAAGCCACCGCGCCCAGCGCCGCGCCACCGTGGCCCGGCTGGCCGCGCTGCTGGCCGTGGCGCCTGCAAGCTGGCTGGTATGGAGCGCAGCGGACCAGCGCGGCTGGGGCGCCGACCTGCGCACCGCCACCGGCGAGCGCCGCACCGAGCATCTGGCCGATGGCAGCCGCCTCCTGCTGGACACGGCCAGTGCGGTGGACATCCGGTTTGATGGCGCACTGCGCCTGCTCACCTTGCGCCAAGGCGCGATTTCCATAGAAACGGCGGCCGATACCGCCACGCCGCACCGCCCCTTTGTCGTGGACACCGCCCATGGCCGGCTGCGCGCCCTGGGCACCCGCTTCACCGTGCGGCAAGAGGGGGGCAGGGCGGACGGCGGCCCCGTGCGCCTGGCCGTGACCGAGGGCGCCGTGGAAGTCACGCTGCGCGGCGCCGCCCACCCGGCGCTGGTCGTTCAAGCCGGTCAGCAAACGGTATTGCGAGCGGGGGAGGTGACCGCGCCCCAGCCCCTGCAGCCCGAGGCCACGGCCTGGACCCACGGCATGCTGATGGCCGACGCCATGCCGCTGGCCGCGTTCTGCGCCGAACTGTCGCGCTACCGGCCCGGCCTGCTGCAGTGCGCGCCCGAGGTGCGCGCGCTGCGCGTGTCCGGCTCCTTTCCGCTGGGCGATACGGACCGGACGCTGACCATGCTGGCCTCCACCTATCCCGTCGACGTGCAGACGCGCATGCGCGGCTACTGGATCACCGTGGTCGCCAGGAACTAAAAAATCGAGGCAGGGTGACACTTTTTCGGATCTCGGCTGGCAACGGGGAAAGAGCTTCTTTCTTCACCGCCTCCAAGGACCGATTTCCATGCCTGCCGTACCGATGCCGCATCCCGTCTTCCATCCCCTGGCGCATGCCGCCCGCCTGGCCCTGCTGGGCATGGCATTGGCCGCAGGCGCCGTGCAGGCGGCCGAACCGGCACCCGCAGCCCAGACCTACCAGATCGCGCCCGGGCCGCTGGGCCGCACGCTGGCTGGCGTGGCCACGGCGGCGGGCATTTCGCTGTCCTTCGATCCTGCGCTGACCGAAGGGCTCACCAGCCCGGCCCTGTCCGGCCACTACGCGCCGCAGCAGGCGCTGCAGCGCCTGCTGGCCGGCAGCGGGCTGGACATGGTGGCGCGCAGCGATGGCAGCTACACGCTGCGCAGGCAGGCCGCACCGGCCGGCGCTGCTGCCGGCTCCACCATGGTCCTGAACGAAGTGCAGGTGACGGCCCGCGCCGAGCGCAGCGCCACCAGCGAAGGCACGGGCAGCTACGTGGCCCGCGCGGTCACGGTGGGCAAGGGCGAGCAGGCGATCAAGGACATCCCCCAGTCCATCAGCGTGATCACGCGCCAGCGCATGGACGACCAGAACCTCAACACCGTGGACGACGTGCTGGCCAGCACCACGGGCATCACCATGTACGACAGCCCCATGGGCGGGCGCTATGTCTACTCGCGCGGCTTCCGCGTGGACACCTACCAGTTCGATGGCGTGAACCGCGCCTTCTACTACCCGCAGGCCGACAACTTCACCAGCAACGCCGCCACGCTGGACCGCGTGGAAGTGGTGCGCGGTGCCACGGGGCTGCTGCAGGGGGCGGGCTCCCCCAGCGCCGCCATCAACATGGTGCAAAAGCGCCCCCTGGCAGAGCGCCAGCTGGAGGTATCGGCCAGTGCGGGCTCCTGGAACAACCTGCGTAGCGAGATCGATGCCACGGGCCCGCTCAACGAGGCCGGCACGCTGCGCGGGCGCGTGGTCGCCAGCCTCAACAGCCGCGACTATTTCTACGACGTGGCCAGCAGCCGCACCGGCGTGCTCTACGGCGTGCTGGAGTACGACCTCAGCTCCCAGACCCGGCTGACGGTGGGCGCCACCCACGAGCGGCTGCGCTCCACGCCGTTCTTCCAGGGCCTGCCGCGCTATGCCGACGGGGCGGACCTGCGGCTGCCGCGCTCCACCTTCCTGGGCGCGGACTGGAACCGCTGGGACAGCGAGCAGACATCGCTGTTTGCCGAGCTGCAGTACCGCTTCAACGCGGACTGGACCGTCAAGGCCACGGCGGGCTACACCCGGGAAAAGCACGACATGAAGTACGCCTTTGCCCTGGGGGCGATCAATCCCGCCACGCTGGCGGGCAACGAGATGTATGCCGGCCTGTTCGATGTCACCACCGACAACAAGACCCTGGACGTGGCGGTGGACGGCAAATTCGACGCCTTCGGCCGCCGGCATTCGCTGAGCTTTGGCGCCAACACGGGCCGCATGGTCAATGACAGCGACTATTCGCTGATCCGCATGGGCCTGCCCAACAACGTGTTCGACCCGAGCGCCGCCATCCGCGAGCCGTCCCGCGCGGAATTCCTGGCCAACCGCTATCGCGGCGATGAAAGCCGCACCCGCATGACCCAGTCCGGCGCCTACGGCGTGGCGCGGCTGAGCCTCACCGATGCGCTGACCGTGATCGGCGGCGCCCGCGTCACCCGCTTCACGGGCAGCAGCAACTACCGCAACACGGGCGAGGCCTACAACGACCCGTACAAGGAAAGCGGCGTCATCACGCCCTATGGCGGCCTGGTCTATGCGCTCAATGACCAGTGGTCGGCCTATGCCAGCTACTCCGACATCTTCCAGGCCCAGAACGCCGTGACGGCGGCCGGCGACCTGCTGGCACCCATCGAGGGGCGCAATCTGGAAGTGGGCATGAAGGGCGAATTGCTGGACGGCAGGGTGAACGCGGCCGTGGCCCTGTTCCGCATCGACCAGAAGAACCGCGCCGAAGAGGACCTGGTCAACCCCTGCTCGGCCAGCACCTACTGCTATGTCTCCGTGGGCAAGGTCCGAAGCCAGGGGCTGGATGCCGAGATCAGCGGCGAGGTGGCGCGTGGCTGGCAACTGTTTGCCGGCTACACCTTCAGCCATTTCAAGTACCTGGACAACACCTCCAATGCCGGCGTGGAGTTCGCCAGCACCTACACGCCCAAGCACATGCTGCGTGTCTGGAGCGACTACCGCCTGCCGGGCGAATGGAGCGCCTGGAACGTGGGCGGCGGCGCCAACTTCCAGACCGCCAGCTCGCGCGCGGTGGGCGCCATCACCGATGTGCAGCCAGCCTATGCCGTGTGGTCTGCCCGCCTGGGCTACCGCATCGACCGCAACTGGTCCGTGGCACTGAGCGTGGCCAACCTGTTCGACAAGACCTACTACCAGACCATAGGCGCGCCGGCCTGGGGCAATGTCTACGGCGCACCGCGCAGCGCGACGCTCACCCTGCGCGGCAAGTTCTGAAACACGGCCAGGAGCAACGGACTGCAGCAGCAGGCGGGAGAGCTGGGCCGCAAGAGGGTCGCAGTTGCCTATAATTGAGAATTATTCTCAATCTCGGGTCGCCGCGTGTCCAGCCCATCGCCCTCCTTGTCCGCCCATGTCGAATCCCTGTACCTGGCCCACCACGGCTGGTTGCAGGGCTGGCTGCGCAAGAAGGTGGGCAATGCCTTCGACGCGGCCGATCTGGCGCAGAGCACCTTCCTCAAGGTCCTGGGCGCCAAGGGCCTGGACCAGCTCCAGGAGCCGCGCGCCTACCTGACCACCATTGCGCGCAACCTGCTGATCAACCAGGTGCGGCGCCGCGCCATCGAGCAGGCCTATCTCGATGCCCTGGCCGCCATGCCCGAGCCCGTGGCGCCGCCGCCCGAGGTCCGGCTCATGGTGCTGGAGACCCTGGTGGAGATAGACCGCCGCCTGGGCCGCCTGCCCGCGCTGGCCAAGCAGGCCTTCCTGCTGGCCCAGCTCGAAGGGCTCGGCCATGGCGAGATCGCTGCCGAGCTGGGGATTTCCGTCTCCACCGTCAAGCGGCATCTGGCCAAGGCGGCCATGCGCTGCTTCTTCCCGGAGTAGGCGGCATGCAGGCGTTTCCTTCCGCTTCTTCCCCCATTTCTGCCGAAGTGGCCCGCCAGGCCGTGCAATGGTGGCTGCAACTGAACTCCGGCAAGGCCCAGGCCCGGCAGCACGATGGCCTGCGGCGCTGGCGTGCGGCCAGCCCCGAGCATGAGGCCGCCTGGCAGCGCATCGAATCCATGGGCAGCCAGATGGCCGGCATCCCCATGCCGCTGGCGCGGGCCGCATTGGCCGCACCCGGCTCGGCCGGCAGGCGCCGTGCGGTGCAGGCGCTGGCCGTGCTGCTGGTCTCGGGCGCAGGCTCCGCGGCCGTCGTGCGCTCGCAGGCCTGGCGCGGCTGGACGGCCGACCAGGTGGCTGCCGTGGGCGAGCAGCGCACGCTGCCGCTGCCCGACGGCGGCAGCGTGGTGCTCAACACCGGCAGCGCCCTCAACCTGCGCTACGGCGCGGCCGAGCGCGTGCTGGAGCTGGTGCGCGGCGAAATCCTGGTGCAGACCGCGCCGGACAGCCTGCACCGTCCCTTCATCGTGCAGACCGCCATGGGCGCCGTCCCGGCCCTGGGCACGCGCTTCACGGTGCGCGAGCGCGAGTCCGGCGTTGAAGTGGGCGTGCTGCAAGGCGCCGTGCAACTGCGGCCCGCGCATGCCCCGCATGCCGCGCAGCGCATCGATGCGGGAGAGCAGGGCACGTTCACGGCCCAGCAGGCCGTGCACTCCGGCGCGCTGGACACGGCGGCCAGCGCCTGGGCCGAAGGCATGCTCGTGGCCTCGCGCATGCGGCTGGAGGATTTCCTGGCCGAGCTGGGCCGCTACCGGCGCGGGCGCCTGGGCTGCGACCCGGCCGTGGCCGGCCTGCACGTCTCCGGCGCCTATCCGCTGGCCGACACCGACCGCGTGCTGGCCGCGCTGACTTCCTCGCTGCCCGTGGAAATCCACTCCTTCTCGCGCTACTGGGTGATGGTGCGGCCTGCCGGGGCGGGCAAGGCATGAGCGGCACGGCCTGCATGAAGGCCTTCGCACTTTCCTGAAAAAATTTGAGCTGATTTGCCGGCGATGGCTGTCAACAGAGACAGGAGCGCACCGCAGCGTGCGCCAACGCTTCTCTACAACCATTGCAACAAGGCCTTTCCATGCGCCCTCAGACCATGCGCCAGAACTCCATGCGGCAGACTGCCGTCTCCACCGTCCGCCCATCCCCGGCGGCCCCGGCATTACGTCCGGTGGCGCTGGCGCTGCAGGTGCTGTGCGCTGGCACGCTGGCGGGGCTGGCCGCCGCGGGCGCCCTGGCTCCGGCACAGGCCTGGGCGCAGCCCGCTGCCGGTGCTTCGCAGCAGCGCCAGTACGACATTGCTGCCGGCCCGCTGGAAAGCGTGCTCAACCAGCTCGGGCGCGAGGCCGGCGTGCTGGTCACCTTCGGCTCGGCCGTCACCGAAGGGCTGCGCAGCGGCGGCGTGAGCGGGCGCTTCACCGTGGAGCAGGCACTGGACCGCGCCTTGCTGGGCACGCCGCTGGCGGCCGTGCGCTCGGCCGGTGGCGGGTACACCCTGCGCGAGATGCCCGTGGTGCCGGCCACCTCCGGCGCGGCGGGTGCTGCGGGTGCGGCAGGCGCGGGGTCCTCCCAGACACTCAGGACCGTGCTGGTCACGGCCTCGGCCCAGGCCAGCCCCACCACCGAAGGCTCGGGCTCCTACACCACGCCGGCCACGGCGGCGGCCACGGGCCTGAGCCTGTCGCTGCGCGACACGCCGCAGTCCGTCAGCGTGCTCACGCGCCAGCAGATCGAGGACCAGGGCCTGCTCTCGCTCAACGACGCCATGCGCAGCGTCACCGGCATCCATGTCGTCAGCTCGGACAGCGACCGCTCGGACTTCTACTCGCGCGGCTTCTATGTGGACAACCTGCAGTACGACGGCGTGCCCACCTCCATCGGCCTGTCGTTCTACGGTGACTCGGGCACCGATACCACCATCTATGACCGCGTCGAAGTGGTGCGCGGCGCCACGGGCCTGCTCACGGGCGCGGGCAATCCGTCGGCCTCCATCAACATGGTGCGCAAGCACGCCAACAGCAAGGTGTTCACGGGCTCGGCCTCGGCCAGCGTGGGCTCGTGGAACCACCATCGCGGCACGGTGGACCTGTCCATGCCGCTGACGCAGGACGGCCGCATCCGCGCACGCGTCGCCGGCATGGCCGAAGAGCGCGACTCCCATGTGGATCTCTACCACGCGCGCAAGCAGGTCTTCTACGGCGTGATCGACGCCGACCTCACGCCCGACACCACGCTCAGCGTGGGCGCCGACTACCAGTCCAACCGGCCCACCGGCTCGACCTGGGGCGGCCTGCCGCTGGTCTTCACGAACGGCATGCCAGCCGACTGGAGCACCTCCAAGACCACGGCCGCGAACTGGACGCGCTGGAACAGCACCAACAAAAACATCTTCGCCAACCTGCAGCACCGCTTCGGCAACGACTGGAAGCTCAAGGCCAACTTCGTGCACCGCGACAGCGCCTACGACGCCAAGCTGCTGTACCTCATGCGCCAGCCCGACATCACCACCGGCCTGGGCATGGCCGCCCTGCCCAACTACTCCGAATACAGCTTCCAGCAAAACAGCGCCGACCTGCAGGTGACGGGCGGCTGGGAACTGGGCGGGCGCCGCCATGAGGCCGTTGTCGGCCTGACCAGCAGCCGCGCCCGCGAGCACAAGGCCGGCCATGCGCGCACCAGCCCGCTGCAGGACGTGGGCAACTACTACCAATGGGACGGCTCCTATGCCGAGCCCACCTGGGGGCCGCTGACCACCAGCAGCCTGGACCACACGCGCCAGGACGCGCTGTACGGCGCGCTGCGTCTGTCGCTGGCCGATCCGGTCAAGCTCATCGTGGGCGGGCGCCAGAGCAGCTGGAAGGTGCGCAGCCTCAGCGAGGTGCGCGACCACAACGTCTTCATCCCCTACGCAGGCCTGGTGCTGGACCTGAGCGAAGGCTTCTCGGCCTATGCCAGCTACACCGACATCTTCCAGCCCCAGAACTACCGCGACCGTGGCGGCAGCTACCTGGACCCCGTGGCGGGCAAGAGCTTCGAGATCGGCATCAAGGGCGAGCACCTGGACGGCAGGCTCAACAGCTCGCTGTCCGTCTTCCGCATCCAGCAGGACAACGTGGCCCAGCTGGACGAAGGCCAGGTCGTGCCCGGCACCACCGACTTCGCCTACTACGGCGCCAAGGGCGTGACCAGCAAGGGCTTCGAGGCCCAGGTCTCGGGCGAACTGGCCACGGGCTGGAACCTGTCGGCCGGCATTGCCCACACCGTCGCGCGTGACGCCCAGGGCCTGTCCATCAACGCCTGGGCGCCCAAGACCCAGGCCCAGCTGTTCACTTCCTACCGCCTGCCCGGTGGATGGAATCAGCTCACCGTGGGCGGCGGCCTGCAATGGCAAAGCCGCACCCGCGCCAGCGTCTTCGTGGCGGGCAATGACCTGGTCTTCGAGCAGAAATCCTTCGCCACCGCCAGCCTCATGGCGCGCTATGCCTTCAGCCCCAGGCTCTCGCTGCAGCTGAACCTGAACAACCTCTTCAACAAGAAGTACTACGTCAACATCGACGGCCAGGGCCAGTTCGGCACGCCGCGCCAGGCCATGGCGGTGCTGAACTACAAGTTCTGAGTGGTTGCGTTGGGGCGGGGCGCATTCCGTTGCGCCACAGCCCCACGCCGGCCCCTTTCCCGACCCATTCCTCCCTTTGGGCCTCAGAAACAGACTATTCCTAGAGACAAGCACGCCGCAGCTGCCTAGATTGACCGGCAACCCGGACACAGGCTTGCCTCCACCAGCTCCCCGCCAGACGCATGGCCGCCTCCTGCCCGAGATTCCTAAAAATCCCGAGGGAGAAACTCACATGCACCCACGGCACACGCTGCTGCGCAGCGCCTTGCTATGCATTGCCGCACTGCTGGCCCAGGCCATGCCGACCCTGGCGACTGCCGCCCCCAACCTGGGCGGCGGCACCAGCAAATGCGACCCCACCGTGCAAAGCTGCGCCCCCGGCACGGGCGGCGGCATCGACCTCGGCGGTGGCGGTGGCGGTGGCGGCGGCGGTGGCGACTCGGGCGGCGGCACCTGCACCCCCACGCCCGGCGGCAGCCCCTGCGGCGGCGCAGGCCCAGCCACCCAGGGCAACTCCAGCAGCACCCACCAGGGCGCAGGCAACCCCATCCACCTCATCAACGGCAACAAATACCAGCGCGAAGTGGACATGCCCGCCTTGCCCGGCCTGCTCGGCCTGGAAGTCGTGCGCCACTACAACAGCAGCTACAGCCGGGCCTACGTGCCGCCA